>JBOHYM010000051.1:0-189270 GCA_050737735.1 Rhodanobacter sp.
ACACAGACCCTCGTCGCACTCGGTCGCAAACTCGCCCGTATCGCCTTCGCCCTCCTCAAGAGCGGTTCGGACTACCAACCGAAAATCCATCAAAAGACTTGCATGCGAACATAGAATCTCCCACAGGTTTTCGCTATGGCTGCGATTTTTCCAGCCGGCGCAGGAACACGGTCATTTCCTTTTCGGCCTGCTTGTCGCCGCGTTGCGCGGCGGCGGCAATGCCGCTGCGCCAGGCCGTGGCGGCGGCCTGCGGCTGGTTCGCTTCCAGATGGGCCTTGCCGAGCAGCTTCCACGCCGCCGAGTAAGTCGGGTCGAAGGCGCGCGCGCGCTGCAATTCGGCGATGGCGGCATCGGTCTGGCCATCGCCCAGCAAGGCGTTGCCCAGCGAGAAGCGCAGCAGCGCGCCATCGCGCGGGCCGTCGCATTGCTGGCGCAGGCTGGCGATCAGTACCGCATTCATGGCTGGGTGCGGTAGCGCCGGCTATCGGCTGGATAAACCTGGGTCGGCTGGGCCGGTTCCGGCGGGGCAACGCCGGAGCGCAGGTCGGCCAATGAGGCGGCCGGCCAGACCACCAGCCACGATGAGCGGAACGGTTGTACCAGCAGGGCGTAGCGCAGGTCGTTGGCGTCGAGTTTCCCCGGGTGCACCACGACCAGCCCGTCCGGATGGGCGCGGGCGAAATCCTGCAGGGCCTGATCCCCGAACAGCTCGGTGACCGGCTGGGTCAGTCGCGCGTCGAAATGGAACTCACCCTCGTAGTTCCCCAGGTAGCCGATCGGATGCTGCGCCTGCCCGGCGTTGCCGAGCAGCTGGGCGGTCGGGCGCAGGTCGTAGCGCGGCCACAGGGTCAAGGTGAACAGAGTATTGAGGGTGAGTGCGCCGACCAGTCCGGCCACGGCAAGTCGGCGCAGTTCACCTCGGCCGCGCAGCAGCAGCAGGCCGCCGAGCAGCAGAAATACCACGCTGAAGTAGCGGCTGTACGGTGCGGCGGCATCCGGCCATTCGCCATGCAGATGGTTGCCGGCCACCAGCATCGGCAACGCCAGCAGCAGCAGCCCGAACACGATACCGCCCACGCCCAGCGGCCAGGTGCCGAACCAGCCATTGCCGGCGAGTGCCGGGCGCTGCTCGCGCAATACCGCAATCGCACCGGCCAGCAGCAGGACGATGCCGCCGAATTCAGGCAGCGGGTAATACAGCTGTTTGCCACTGATCAGCGAGAACACGATGAAGCTGGGCAGCAGCCAGCACAGGGCAAAACGCAGGCCCGGCTCCAGCGGTCGGCGCAGACTGGCCAGGGCCACCCACACCCGTGGCCAGCCGCTGAACGGAAACAGCAGCAACGGCAACCATTTCAGGTAGAACCAGAACGGCTCGGCATGGTTCTGCAGATTCTTGCCTGCGGACAGCTTGTCGACCACGCGGCCGGCGGTCTGGGTGAAGAACAGCCGCTCCCGGTAGGCCTCGCCACCCGAAAATCCGGCCGGCAGCGCCCATACCAGCAGCATCGCGCCGCCGAGCAGGATGGACAGCACACCGCCGCCGTACCAGCGCGCGCGATGCTGGCGTGCCCAGTCGTTCCACAGTGGCCCGAGCAGCCACGGGAACACGATGTGCAGCAGCATCACCGGACCCTTGGTCAGCAGGCCCAGGCCGATGCACAGGCCAAACAGCAGCCAACGCGGTTCGGCCCGGTGCATCTTCGGCGTCAGGCACAGCAGGGCGGCCAGCGTCCATACCGCCAGCAGCACGTCGTACATGATCTGCAGGCCGAACAGGAACGCGTAGGCCAGCGCCAGCAGCATCCACGGCGCTGCCTTGGCCATCCACGGCCGGTCTGGAAACAACCGGCGCGCCAGCATCGAGACCAGCACCAGTTGCGTGCCGCCGATCAGCACCTCGAGCACGCGCGGCCAGATGTCGCTGACGCCGAATACGAACCAGCCGGCATGGATCAGCCAGAACAGCAGCGGCGCCTTCTCGCTATAGGGTTGGCCGTTGATATGTGGTACCAGCCAGTGACCGTGGTTCCACATCTCCCATGCCACCGCCAGCGTGCGGGTGGAGTACAGCGGCATCGGGCCGTGCGAGAAGATCGCCAGCAGGGCCACCAGCATCCACAGCGGCAGCCATGGCCAGGCGGCCCGCAGGTGTTCGGAACGGCTATAGGCGCTGACTGACACGGGGCGGGCTCTTGGCGGATTGGGGGTGATTCTAGCTTGCGCGACGTATGGGCAAGGCGATGGAGCCGACACCTGACCTGCTCAGGCCGGTCCCCAATAGCCGATGCGGCGGCGGATCTTCAGCTTGCGCCACAGGTTCAGCGGCTTGCGTTTGCGGTTTTTCGCACCGGCGGCGATGAAGGTATCGATCGCATCGAGCACGCGTTCGCTCGACCGGCCATCGCGGTAGGGATGGATCGCGTCGGCAAACTCGCGGATCGCCTGCAGCAGTTCCGACGGTCGCGCCAGTGCGCGCTCGATCGCCGGCTCGAACTGTGCAGGCTCATCGATGTCGATCAACTGCGGACCGGGCCGGCGGTTCCTGTAGGTCACCACCGGCTTGCCGGTGAGCAGGAACTCGCTGAGTGCGGACGAGGTGTCCGAGCACATCATGTCCACCTGCGGAAACAGTTCGAGGATGTTGTCGTTCTCGGCGAACGAGAGGTACTCGTTCTGCAACGCCTTGAACTTCGCCGTCGTCTCCGGGTTCATCTTCGGATGGAAGGTGACGATCCAGCGCCAGCGGCCGTCGCGCGACAGCCGCTTCACTTCCTCGTACAGCGTCTCGGCAGCGCTCCACGATGGCGAGAAGGTGGAGTGATACAGGATCACCGGTGGCTGGCGCACGGGCGGCAGCGGGCCGCTGATTTCCTGCATGAAGGGGTCGAGCTTGGGAAAACCGGTCTCGATCACGGAGAAATGGCCGACGCGATCGGCGATTTCGGTGAACTTGGCGGTGTCGCGTGGGCCGGTGGTGCAGTACAGGTCGAAGAAGCCGCGTACGTAGATGTGCCGCGGCTTGCCCGCGTCGAAGCCGTGGAAGGTCTCGACCTTCACGCCGGGAAAGAAATGTGGCACCGCGTTGCTGGAGGTGATCACCGCGATCGGCTTCCAGGCGCGTACCTCGGCGACGGTGAGCAGGCGCTCGCCTTCGAACAGATCCTCCGCGCCGGGGCCATCGAAGAACCATGCCGCCTCATCGCCACGGGCGCGAATCGCGTCCTGCAGCGGGCGCAGGATCGCCAGTGCGTAGCGCTCCGAGCCGTACAGCAGGTAATGTTTGATTGAAGCAGGCTTGATTGGAGCGGGTTTCTGGCTGCTCATCAGCGATCGATGCCGTGGTGAGTGAGGATGTGCGCTGCGCGCGCCACCGACTCCGGGTTGTTGACCATTTCGTAATAGCGCATGCGCTTGTACAGCGCGTAGCTGGCCGCGGTCTGCGCGATCATGAAGCCGCGCCATCCATCCATGAAGGCGAGCCGGAACAGGTAGTCCTTGAGGAAGGCCAGCGCAAACACGAACGGCGCCTGCCACATCCGCACCGGCTTGCCCTTGCCCAGCCAGTCGCGGCATTTCAGCTCGGCGTAGCGCAGCACCTTCAGCTGCTTGTGCGGCAGGGTCGGGTTGTTGACGTGGTTGAATGACGCCTGCAGCGTGGGTGCGGAACCCTCGAAGCGCAGCGATTCATGCACCCGTGCATCGCTCCAGCGGGCGCGGTCGCGGTGATACAGGCGCGCCATCCGTTCACCGACCGCCGGGCGGTACCAGCGCATCGGCCGGCCCATGTAGATCGTGCTGCGGCGCAGGTATGCAGCCGGTACGCTGCCAGCCATCAGCTCAGGCAGGCGTTGCTGCAGTTCGACGGCCAGTTCCGGCGTGAGGTATTCGTCCGCATCCAGCGCAAGAATCCATGCGTGGCTGCACTGGGTCGTGGCGAAATTGCGCTGCGGGCCGAAGCCAAGCCAGTCCTGCTGCACCACGCGGGCGCCGTGTGCCTGCGCAATCGCCACCGTGTCGTCATCGCTGCCGCTGTCGACCACCAGTTTCTCGGCTGCGAACGGCACGCTGTCGAGGCAGCGCGCGATGTTGTCGGCTTCGTTGTGGGTGATGACGACGAGGGTCAGCGGGAAGGTGGACATGCGGCGGATTCTAGCCGATACCTCCCGCTGCCCGGTCACGCGGTCGGCCAGTGAATGGCAGGATGGGGAACATTCCGGCAGTGGATGTAAGCTTTGCTTCGATATGATGCAGAACTGGCATGGGAGGCCGGCAACTAGTGCAATGAGCACGTTGTCACATCATGTGGCAGTGATCTCCGGGATGTACACGAATGAGCGACAACGTGAGCGAAGATGTCCCGATGGAGCCGCCCTTGTCGAAAGAGGCCGTAATCGATCCGGTGACCGTGAGCCAGGGCCAGGGTGCGGGTCGGCAGGCGACGACGTTCGCCGTGGTCATCACCAGCTACAACTATCGCGATTTCGTGCTGGAAGCCGTGGAAAGCGCGCTGGCGCAGAGCCGCAAGGCGGCTCAGGTCATCGTGGTCGACGACGGTTCCACCGACGGATCGGATGCCTTGCTGCGCGAACGCTACGGTGCGGACGACCGAGTCACCCTGATCAGCGGCGTCAATGGCGGCCAGCTCAGCGCGTTCCAGCGTGGCGTCAATGCAGCGCATGCGGAGGTCGTGTGCTTTCTTGATTCCGACGATTGCTGGGGATCGGACTATCTGGCCCGTCTCGGTGAGCTGTACGACGCACGGCCCGACATCGATTTCGTGTTTTCCGACCTGCAGCTGTTCGACCAGCAGGATCGGGTGATGCGGTTTCACGACCGGGCGGTCGACCTTGGCTATACCGCGATCAGCACCTACGTGCTCACGCAGTGGTACGGCGCTCCCACGTCTGCGCTGTCGATGCGTGCGTCATGGGCGCGGCAGGCGCTGGATCTTCCCGAGTCGTTCCGGCGCACCTGGCGACTGTCGGCCGACAACTGCCTGGTATTCGGCTGCAGCGTGCTCGGTGCGCACAAGTACTACCTGCCGACGGGATGTGTGCGCTATCGCATTCATGGCAAGAACGGCTGGTGGTCGAACCAGTCGGCACGGATCGAATACATCAACAAGATGACCTCCAGCGCGCTGATCCGGCATTACGCCGCAAGAATCGGCATGGGTCCGGAGTGCATCGAATTCACCAAGCTGGAGTACATGACCAAGCCGCGGCCGCCATGGAGCGAGACCAAGCGCTATGCCAGGCTGGTAATGATGCGACAGGTATTGCCGTGGCGGAAATGGGAGCGTGCCATGACCATTCTTCGGCGCGGCTGGAGGCTGCGTGGCTGATACCGTGGCTGTGCCTGATCGCGTTCCCTCGATGCGCATTAGTGTCGCCGTGATCACCTACAACTGGCCGGCGGCACTGGAACTGGTGCTGCGCGCACTGGCGGTGCAGCGCGAGCCACCCTTCGAGGTGATCGTTACCGACGACGGCTCGCAACCGGCTACGCGCGAACTGCTGCAGCGCATGGCGCAGGATTATCCGGTCCGCCTGGTGCATTTGTGGCAGCCGGACGATGGCGCGCGCATGAGCCGGGCACGCAATCGCGCGATCGCCGCCGCGCAGGGCGATTACATCATCCTGCTTGATGGCGACATGGTGGCCGAGCGCCACTTCATTGCCGACCACCGCACGTTCGCGCGTCATGGCTGTTTCGCGCAGGGCTCGCGCGTGCTGACCGATGCCGACCTGACCCGGCACATGCTGGAGCGCGGCCTGATCATGCCGGGCTTTTTCAGCCGCGGTATCGAACGGCGGCGGCATACGCTGCGGATGCCGCCACTGGCGCACTGGTATGCGCGGCCAGGTACCAAACGCCGCGGCATCAAGAGCTGCAACATGGCGTTCTGGCGCGACGACCTGCTGCGCGTCAACGGTTTCAACGAGGCGATGATCGGCTGGGGTCGCGAGGATACCGAACTGGCGGCACGCGCCTTCCACGCTGGCCTGCTCCGGCGTGAGATCCGCTTCAGCGCGCTGGCGACGCATCTTTACCATCCAAGCCGCAAGCACGTCGTCGACAATCCCAATGACCGCATCGTGGACGATACGCGGGCGCGCCGACTGATCCGTTGCGATTTCGGTATCGATCAGCACCTGGTCGAGTTTGCGACGGCGCCTGCCGATCTTCGTGTCGTGCTGCAGGAGCGCGCTGCAGTTCAGAGCAGCTGACGCAGCGCGGCATCCAGTCGGGCGGCGAAGGCCGTTTCATTCGATGAGAACCAGGTACGCGCCTGCTCGCCCAGCGCCGCGGCTTCGGATTCCGGCATCTGCATCAGGCGCTCGATGGTGGCCTCCAGCGCCGCATCATCGAACCGATGCAGGGTCGTCATGTTGAACGGACGGGCATCGGCCGTCTTCACCAGCATGCCCCGCTCGGTGTTGACCAGTTCGTTCATCGGTGGCGCATCGCAGGTGATCACCACCGCCTTGCAACTCATCGCCTCGACGATGTAGTGACCCCAACCTTCGGTTTCCGATAGGCACAGATGGAACCGGTGCGAGTTCTGCAGCTGCCGGATCTCACGGATGTCGTTGAGATAGCCCACTCGGTGTTCGATATTGGCCGGACTCGGACTGGTCGCGGGAATGGCTGTCCTTGGCGATTGCAGCAGCAGCAGTTTTGGCCATTCCGGGTGGCGCTGCCACAGGGCGAGCAGGCGTTGTGTCCCCTTCATCCGGCTGGCTCCGGCCAGGTGCAGGAAGGCGGCTTGCCGAGGGACGCTTTCCTCCAGGCAGTCGGTGCTGCGGAAGCCGATATGGATGGCGCGGCAGCCGTGTGCGTTGAACAGGTCGACGGCGTAGCGGGTTTTGCACAGGATCGCGTCGAAGCGTGCCAGGTAGCTTTGGCTGCGTGGTGACAGCCATTCCGGATTCGGTACCAGCAGGTTCAGGCGGGCCAGCTTGAAGTAACAGGGACGTACGTGTTCCAGTGCGATATTCACGTCGTACAGTGTCATCTGCCGGCCGCCGCTGCGCAGTCGTTGCCACAGCATGCGCAAGTACAGCCACGCGCTTTTCCAGCGGCCATCCCGGCGATGCGGACCGAGGCGGGTCACGTGCACCTGGTGGCCGAGCGCCACAAGCGTCGTGGACAGCAGACGGATATCGTGGCTGAGTCCGCGCTGGTTGTCCCACGCAAGCAGATTGATACGGGCCATGGATGTTCTTAAGGTCAGCAGGATGACGTGTAACGCAGCTGCCGGCCGATGCCGACGGCCAGCCCCAACACGAGGAACAGATACAGCGACTGCGGCATGGCCCGATAAAACACATTGTCGCTGAACGCACATAAAGCGTACATGGCAATCACCATCAACCCGGCGACGGCAGCAGCGGCGACGGGTTCCTGTGGATGGTTGGCATGCCGGGCGAAATAGACCAGCGGAGTGCCCAGGAACAGCAGCAGCACGATCAAGGCAGGGCCGCCACCGGCGACGAGCGATTCGAGGTATTCGCTGTGCGGATGCACGTATTTGGCAATGGATGGGCTGGCTCGGCCGGCAGCCACTTCGGCTTGCACATAGACGCCGAACTGATCCAGGCCGATACCCGCCAGCGGGTGTTCGCGGAAGGCCTGCCATGCCGTGTGCCACATCGCCAGCCGCTCGCGCACGGCGCCTGACGTGTCGTCGGGACCGTAGGTGGCGATTTCCATCGGTACGTCGACCAGTCGAGCGACCATTTCCCGGTGCAGGGTGGTGGTGACGGCCAGCATCCCGATCACGGTCGCCGCGAACAGCACGAGCATGCGTCGCCACAAGTGTGAGCGCATCCCGTACCACATCATCAGGCCGAGGTAGACCGGGGCGAAAGCCAGCAGGGGACCACGGCTCTGGGTCAGCACTGCCCCATACAGGCCGACCAGCACGGCCACGATGTGTAGCCAGCGATCGCCTCGCGTCGTGGTTGGGCGCAGTGCCTGCAGCATCGACAGCAGTACCAGGATGAGCAGGAACATCGCGAATTCGACCGCGGCCCAGTCGCCGCCATTCAGCCCAGCCGGGCGGTCGACAGCCTGCACATAGCGCTGGAACAGGCTGGTCGCGCCGAGCAGCAGCGTAGTCAGGCTGAAACCGATCGCGACCACGCGCTCGCGCAGCGGCATCGCGAATACGGCCGCGATCGCCAGGAACAGCAACGTCTGCGCTGGCAGATCAATCGCGACCCAGTCGAGACGATGCCCCAGGAAGTTGCCGATGTCGTACAGCAGGCGCAATGCACAGGCGGCTGCGACCGGCCATGCAATGCGATAGCTGAGGCGGATGTCCTTGCGCGTGACCAGCAGGACGATGCCGGCCACGAACAGCACGGTCATCGGCAGGATCTTGATGCGCGAGGCTAAGGCAATGCACGCCGGCAGCGCGGCTACCAGTACGGAGAGCATCCAGATTCGCCATGAAACCGAATCTGTACGCACGTCATCAAGCTGTCGAGCCACTAGAGAACTCCCTTTCTGGCAATGCTACCGGGCCAGCGGGGCTTGCGATGGCGTGCGTGTTTGACATTGTATCGGAAGGTTAAGCTGGGCAACGTGAACGCTATCTATCAAGGTCGCGAGACGACTTCAAGGCGCGTCGTCGGCCTCCTGGGTGTCACCCGTGACCGGCACGCAGCCGGGCACGACCGCATCGGCCTTGAACATCCACCACTCGCGACGGTTGGCATGGCCGACATGGATGGCGTGGTGGCGATCCACGCAGGTGCCCATGGCGTCGTCCAGGCTGAAGATCCAGCGATGCGCAGGATCTTGCTGGAGCCAGCCGATCGCATCGGCATATTGCTGTGGCCATGGTTTCAGGAAGCCGAATTCGGCGACCGGCCCCTGTGCCATCAACAGGTTCTGTTCCTTCCAGGCGAGCAGGCCGATGGTGGCGTCGGGTCCGGCGATGGCGCGTGCATGCAGCATCACGTCGCGTGCCGAGCGGTCACCGTTGAGCATCGGGTAGCCCCACAGGCCGTAGGTTCCCCACAGGACGAAGGCGAACAGCAGCCAGCCCAGGGGTGCGCGACGCAGTCGCGTGAATGCGGCAATCAGCAGGCCGGCCAGACCGATGCCCAGCAGCAGCCACCAGATCTGCGGATCCAGACTCAGCTCGATCCTGGCGGCCCAGGCCGGATGCCCATGAATCGCCAGCACGGCAGCGATGGTCAGTCCCGTCGCCAGCAGCAAGGTCAGCGCGAGCACCGCCAGACGCACCCCGCGCCGGCGCAACAGGCCAGGCAACAGGGGCGCCAGCGCCAGCACGGTCATCGGCAGAGCCGGCAGGATGTAGACATCGCGCTTGCCGGGACTGAACGAAAAGAACAACAGCACCAGCACGATCCAGCCCAGCGGCAGCAGGAAGCGTGCGTCGCGCCGCTTCAGCCGACGCCACCAGGCCGGCAGCGCCCACGGCAGCAGCAGCGACAGCGGCAGCCAGTCGACCACGATGATGCCGAGGAAGTAGAACGGCGAATGGATGTGTCCGCTGGGCGCGGCGTAGCGATGCACGGTCTGCCCGAACAGGATGTTCTGCACATATTCGGCATGCTGCGGATCGCCGTCGGCGCGCGCGACCAGCAGCATCGGCAACAACCACGCCAGGATCGGTACGAAGAACAGCGCCAGGCCCCCAGCCCAACGCCAGCCGCCATGCGGCAGCGCCAATTGACGCCAATGACCACGGCGCGCAACCAGATAGGGGACCAGCAGCAGCAAGGCCAGCACCCCGACACCCTTGGTCACCACGCCAACGCCCGCGAAAAAACAGCCCACCGCAAACCAGCGCCATGACGGCCCCAGCAGCAGATGGCGCAGCAGGCCGTAATTGGCCAGGGTGATCCAACCCAGCAGCAGCGGGTCGATCTGCGCATTGCGCATCTGGTAGCTGAAGTGGATCGTCACCAGCAGGGCGGCCACGGCCAGCAGGGCACTGCGGTGATTCCACAACCGACGAGTGAGGTCGTAGGTCAGCGCCAGTGCACCCAGCGCGGCGGCCAGTGACGGCAGTAGAAACGCTACCCGCCAGTTGTGCACAAGTAAGTAGCTGAGCGCCTGCAGCCACATGAATACCGGTGGCTTGTCCGGGTACAGCTCATGGCCGCGATGCGGGAACAGCCACTGGCCGTGCTCGACCATCCACTGTGCGACCAGCGCGAAGCGCGGCTCGTCGGATGGCCACGGGTCGCGCAGGCCGAGGCCGAGGCCGAGCAGCAACAGTGCGAACAGGCCGAACAGGAACACTTCCCGGCGGGCGCTGTGCAGCCACAACGGGCGTGCACGGGACAGGGGTATGCAAGGTTTCACGGGTCGGCGGTTTCTGTCAGCGGGCGATCGATGATGCCAAGCATAGCCCGGCGGTCAGTGAGATCCACGCGGACGCGGCGCTTCCCCGTGACCGGCTGGGCATGGGCTCAGGAGTGCTTTTGCAGCACTGCGTAATACATGCCGTCGAGATCGCCGTCACCGGGCAGGATCTGCCAGCCCACCGAGGCAGCGTGGCCCGTAGGCAAGGTGAATGCCACGGCCTGCGCATCGGACTGGGTGTTCAACAGCTCACTGACGATCACCTCGTTCTCCGTACGCAGCACCGAACAGGTGATGTAGAGCAGTCGACCGCCCGGTGCCAGCAGCGGCCACAGTGCTGACAGGATCCGGCGCTGCTGCGCCTGCATGGCGGCGATATCGCTTTCGCGCCGGTGCAGGCGGACATCGGGTCGCCGGCGCAATACGCCGGTGGCCGAGCAGGGTGCGTCGATCAGGATGCGATCGAACAGCTGGCCTTTCCACCAGCCCTTCGGCGCGCCGGCGTCGCCAATCACCAACTTGGCATTCAGCCGCAACCGCATCAGGTTCTGTCGGATGCGCTCGGCCCGTTTGGGGTCGAACTCCAGTGCGGTCAGGTCGATCTGCGCGCGTTCAAGCAAGTGGCAGGCCTTGCCGCCGGGCGCGGCGCAGGCGTCGAGTACGCGCAGGCCATCCTTGAGGTCGGCCAGATCGGCGGCTATCTGCGCGGCGCCGTCCTGCACGGCAAACAGGCCATCTTCGAAGCCGGGCAGGCGGGTGACATCGGTGCTGTGCGGCAGCACCAGGGCATCGCTCAGCCAGGGATGCGCCTCGGCCTTGTGACTGGCAGCCTGCAACTGCTCGATCAAGCCTTCTCGTGTGCTGCGCTGGCGATTGACGCGCAGCATCAGCGGCGGCTCGCGGTTGTCGGCTGTCATCACCGCGTCGGCTTGCTCGGGCCAATCGCGTTGCAGCGCCGTGGCCAGCCATGCCGGATGCGCGTGGCGGGTCTGTGGCTTCGCGTCGAGTTTGGCAAGCAGGCCTTCGCGTTCGCGTTGCCAGCGGCGCAATACGGCATTGACCAGTCCGGCCAGTTGCGGCCGCTGCAGGGCGCGGGTGGCTTCGACCGTGGCCGCTACCGCCGCATAGTCCTGCAGTTCGAGAATTTCCAGCTGGACCAGACCCAGCACCAGCAGGGCATGGATGGTCGGATCCTTGTGCCGCAGCGGCTTTTCCAGCAAGCCATCGATCGCTGCATCGAAGCGCAACCACCAGCGCGCACCTTCGCTCAGCAGGGCCATCAGCAACGCGCGATCGCGCGGGTCGGCCAGGCGTGGCGCGTGACGTACCATCACGTCGCGCAGCGAGGCGCCGCGCAGGGCGACTTCGGCCAGTCCCCTGGCGGCCAGTGCGCGGGTATCGGTTTTCATCGGCGGGATTTCATCGGAGCTGGCGCAGTTCGGGGCGCGCGTTGAGGTAGTCGACCGCGCTGATGCGTTTGCCGCCGGCGCGTTGCAGGGCAGTGATGCGCAGTGCGCCGTGGCCGCAGGCCAGGGCAATGCCGTCACGGCCGGCGACGAGCACGCTGCCTGGTGCGGCATGGTGATCGAGCTCGATCGCCTGTGCGGCCCAGATGCGCAATGACTCGCCGGCGATCTCGCCCTCGGCCACCGGCCACGGATCGAACGCACGCACCTGGCGTTCCAGTTCGAGCGCCGGGCGGTTGAAGTCGAGTTTCGCTTCGGCCTTGTCCAGCTTGTGCGCGTAGAGGACGCCTTCATCGGGCTGCGGCGTGGCAACCAGGGTCTCGCCGGCCAGCGTGCGGCGCAGGCCTTCGATCAGTACGTCGGCGCCCAGCGCGGACAAGCGATCGTGCAGCGTGCCGCCAGTGTCCGTGCGGTCAATCGGGGTACGCCGTTCCAGCAGCATCGGGCCGGTGTCCAGGCCAGCCTCCATCTGCATCAGGTCGACGCCGCTTTCCGTATCGCCGGCAAGAATCGCACGCTGGATCGGCGCCGCGCCGCGCCAGCGCGGCAGCAGGCTAGCGTGCACGTTCCAGCAGCCCAGACGCGGGATCGTCAGCACCTTGCGCGGCAGGATCAGGCCGTAGGCGACCACCACCAGCAGGTCGGGTCGGTACGCCGCCAGCGTTTGTTGCGCTTCGGTGGACTTCAGCGATTCGGGCTGCTCGACCGCGAGGCCGGCGGCCAGCGCGGCCTGTTTCACCGGACTCGGGGTGAGCTTGCGGCCGCGTCCGGCGGGGCGGTCGGGTTGGGTATAGACGACCACCACCTCGGCGCCACTGGCGCGGCAGGCTTCGAGACAGGGGACGGAAAATTCCGGGGTGCCGGCGAAGACCAGCCGCAAGCCTGGGCTATTCAAGCACTCGCCGCCTGCTTGCGTTGCTTGTCCAGCCGCTTCAGCAACAGGGCGCGCTTCAGTGGCGACAGGTAGTCGACGAATACCTTGCCGTCCAGGTGGTCAAGTTCATGCTGGATGCAAACAGCCAGCGGGCCTTCGGCCTCGACGATGATTTCCTTGCCGTCGACGTCCTGCGCCTTCACCTTCATGCTCAGCGCACGGGTGACATCGGCGTACAGGCCGGGAAACGACAGGCAGCCTTCCTGATAAACCTGCGAGCCGTCCTTTTCGAGAATCTGCGCATTGATCAGCGCCAGCGGATGCTTGCGGTCGTCGCTCATGTCGGCCACCAGCACGCGCTGGTGCACATCGACCTGGGTGGCCGCCAGCCCGACGCCGTTGGCGTCGTACATGGTTTCGAACAGGTCGGCGACAAACTGTTTCAACCTGGCGTCGAACACCTGCACCGGCACGGCGCGGGTACGCAGTCGGGGGTCGGGAAATTCAATAATGGAAAGTACGGACATGGCAACGCCTCGGCGCCGAAAGTGCGGGCGGTTTGGTAAAAGCCATCCCCGGCGCGATCTAGAATGTGCCTTATTGTACTTCGGCAAACATCCGAGCGCAGACGATTTTTGCCAACTGAAACCTGTTGCGCACTTTAACCATTCGGTTACACTCGGCCGAGCTCTGGGGAAGGGGGATTCCCACCAATGTTCAGAAAGCTAATCGTCTTGCTGGCCGGCATGCTGGTCACTGTGGCCGTGTACGCGGCGGGCGCGCAACTGCGCGCCGATCACCCCGACAGCTATACCGTACGTCGAGGCGACACCTTGTGGGCCATCTCCGCCAAATTCCTGTCCAAGCCATGGCTGTGGCCAGAAATCTGGCAGGCCAATCCGCAGGTGCGCAATCCGCATCTGATCTATCCAGGTGACATACTCAACCTGTCCTTCATCAACGGGCCGCGCCTGGGGCTGCAGCCGAGCGTGCATCGCGAAGGTGATGCCGTACCGGCGATTCCGCTGTCCGAGCTGAAGATGTTCCTCAAGGACATGCGGGTGATGGATTCCAATGCCGTCAGCTCGGCACCGTATGTGGTCGGCCTCGAGGAGGCGCGCTTGCGCGGCACGGTGGGTCAGAACATCTATGTGCGCGGCCTGCAGGGTGCACCGGGTCAGCGCTGGGCGATCGTGCGGCCGACCCATGTGTTCCGCGGCTTCAACCAGAACGACCCGGGCAAGGCCGATCTGGTCGGCCATGCGCTGGACAGCGATGCGTCGATGGTGAATGCCCCCTGGCGCGAGGATACCGAGAACTACGGGCATTACGGTGGCAACGCCAATCTTGGTGTCGAGGTCGGTGACGGGCATCATGGTGGTCGTGGCGCCGATCTCGGCGTCGAAGTCAGCGTGATCGGCACGGCCGAGACCCTGCGTATGGGCGATCCGTCGACCCTGCTGCTGCTCGATTCGACCATGGAAATCCGCAGTGGCGACCGCATCATGCCGGTCGACGACACGCCGTACGACCCGTACTTCTACCCGCACGCACCGAAATCGGTGCCGGCCAATGCCAAGGTGATCGGGTTTGCCGATGCGATGGATGCGGCCGGTTCGCGCCAGGTGATCCTGTTGTCGGTCGGTGCCAGGGACGGGGTCGACAACGGCCAAACGTTCTCCATCTACGAGCCCGGCGAAACCATTCACGACGACGTCGCCAGCAACAGCTGGAACCGGGGTATCGGCAAGACGGTCAAGCTGCCGGACGAGTATGTCGCCCATGTGATGGTGTTCCGCACGTTCGACCGGGTCAGCTACGGCTTGATCATGGATGGCCTGCGCCCGGTGCATATCGGCGGACGCCTGCGCGCGCCGGACTGATTCGGACCACTTGATCCGGGCCGGTATCGGCCCTTTCCTACAGCACGGCGCGGCCACCACCGCGCCGTTTCTGTTTGCGCCAGCTCCTTAAACTGCAATGCATGGACGTCATGGATGAACTGCGCGCGTGGCTGATCGCCTTGCGGACACCGGGGTTGGGCCCCGGTGGCCTGCGCGAGCGGTTGACGGCGGCCAGTGGTGACATCGAGGCCGTGCTGGCGCAGTTGCGGCGCCATGCCGGATCGCTTGGCGGCCCGGCGCAGGTATGGCTGACGCAACCCGACGAGGCGTGCCTCGCGGCCGACCTGGCGTGGCTGGCCGCACCGGGCCATCGGCTGCTGCGTTGCACCGAGGTGGATTTCCCGCCGCAGCTGGAGCACATTCCGCAGCCGCCAGCCGCGTTGTTCGTGGCGGGTGATGCCAGTTTGCTGCTTCATCCGCAAGTCGCCATCGTGGGAGCGCGCAGCGCCAGTGCGGCCGGGCTGGCGCACGCCCGCGCATTTGCCAACGCGCTGACGCAGGCCGGCTTCGTGATCACCAGTGGCATGGCCGATGGTGTCGACGGCGCCGCTCATGCGGCGGCGCTGGATGCGGGTGCGCCGACGCTGGCGGTGATTGGCACCGGGCCGGATCGGGTGTATCCACGCAAGCACCATGCGCTGGCCAGGCGCATCGCCGAGCATGGCGCACTGATCAGCGAGTTTCCGCCGGGCACGCCGGCGCGCGCCGATCATTTTCCGCGGCGCAACCGACTCATTGCCGGCCTGTCGCTGGGCACGCTGGTGATCGAGGCCGGACTGCGGTCGGGCTCGCTGATCACCGCGCGGCTGGCTGCCGAGCAGGGCCGCGAAGTATTCGCGCTGCCCGGTTCCATCCATAATCCGCTCGCCCGTGGCTGCCATCGCCTGATACGCGAAGGTGCGCGACTGGTGGAGAGTGCTGCCGAGATTATCGAGACATTGGCGCCGGCAGCGCGCATGCTTGGCGGCGAACTGGCTCTGCGGCTCGCCGCGGAAACCACGGAAGGGGAAACGGAACAGTTGGCAGGGAAGCCTGCAGCGCATGATCCTGGCGGACCTTTCCGGCAGCTTGCCGATCCTGAATATCGGCAGCTATTGACTGAACTTGGTCACGATTCGACGACGTTGGACGAACTTGTCCAGCGCACTGGGCAGTCTGCTGCGGTGTTGTCCTCGATGCTCTTGATGCTGGAGCTGGAAGGCGCGGTCGAGAGTCTGCCGGGCAATCGCTACCAGCGGTTGCCGGAGGGGTCTTTGCGTGATTGACCACGCTTGTCCACGTTGGCCGGGGCGGGTTGCCGGATGACGTGGGCTTGACAGCCGCTGGCACGGCATGGTTTCAACTATATATATGTCCGGTGCCGCAAGTGCCGGTGGTTCGCTTCTGGAAATCCCGCTTCATGGCAAAAAACCTGCTCATCGTCGAATCACCGGCCAAAGCCAAGACGATCAACAAATACCTCGGCAAGGACTTTCACGTCCTCGCCTCCTACGGTCACGTGCGCGACCTGAAGCCGAAGGAGGGCGCGGTCGACACCGAGCACGGTTTCACCATGGCCTACGAAATCATCGAGCGCAACGAGAAGCACGTCGATGCGATTGCCAAGGCGGCGAAGCTGGCCGACGACATCTATCTCGCGACCGACTTGGATCGCGAAGGCGAGGCGATCAGCTGGCACATCAGCGAGATCCTGAAGGAGCGCGGACTCACCAACGGCAAGCAGCTGCATCGGGTGGTGTTCTCCGAAATCACGCCGAAGGCGATCAAGGCCGCGGTGGCGGCGCCGCGCCAGCTGTCGCACGATCTGGTCGACGCGCAGCAGGCGCGCCGTGCACTGGACTACCTGGTCGGCTTCAACCTCTCGCCGGTGCTGTGGCGCAAGGTGCAGCGCGGGCTGTCCGCCGGCCGCGTGCAGTCGCCGGCATTGCGCATGATCGTCGAGCGCGAGGAAGAGATCGAGGCGTTCAATGCACGCGAATACTGGTCGATCGAGGCACAGCTGAAACACGCCGAAGGTGATTTCACGGCGCGTCTGAGCAAGCTCAACGGCAAGAAGTTCGAGCAGTTCGACCTCACCAACGAGGCTGATGCGCTGGCTGCACGCAGCGCATTGAAACAGGCGGCCTGCGGCAACCTCAGCGTCAGCGACGTCGGCTCGAAAGAGCGCAAGCGTCGCCCCGCGGCACCGTTCACCACCTCCACATTGCAGCAGGAAGCCGCGCGCAAGCTCGGTTTCACCACCAGTCGCACGATGAAGGTGGCGCAGGGCCTATACGAAGGCGTGGCGCTGGGCGCCGAGGGCAACGTCGGCCTGATCACCTACATGCGTACCGACTCCACCATGCTCGGCGACGATGCGTTGGCCGAGTTGCGCCAGCTGATCGCGCGTGACTTCGGTGGTCATGCGCTGCCGGATGCGCCGCAGGTCTACAGGACCAAGTCGAAGAACGCGCAGGAGGCGCATGAGGCGATTCGCCCGACCTCGGCGATGTATACGCCGAAAGCGGTCGCTGCCTTTCTCAACGACGACCAGCGCAAGTTGTACGAGTTGATCTGGAAGCGCACGGTCGCCTGTCAGATGATCCACGCCACGCTGAACACCGTCTCGGTGGAGTTTGCCTTGCGTGATGTTGCCGGCGGCGATGCCTCGTTCCGCGCCAGTGGCACCACCGTGATCGATCCGGGCTTCCTTGCCGTCTACGAGGAAGGTCGCGATCAGAAGAGTGCCGAGGACGACGACGAGGGCCGTCGCCTGCCGCGATTGGCGGTGGGTGAACAGGTGCCACTACACGAGATTGCCGCCGACCAGCATTTCACCGAGCCACCGCCGCGCTACTCCGAAGCCAGTCTGGTCAAGGCGCTGGAAGAGCATGGCATCGGTCGTCCATCGACTTACGCCAGCATCATCCAAGTACTGCAGAATCGCGAATACGTGTTTCTCGACAGCCGCCGCTTCAAGCCCAGTGATGTCGGCCGCGCGGTCAGCAAGTTCCTCACCGCGCATTTCACCCGCTATGTCGACTACGACTTCACCGCGAAGATGGAAGACGAGCTCGATGCGGTCAGTCGCGGCGAGGAGGCGTGGGTGCCACTGATGGAGCGCTTCTGGCTGCCGTTCAAGCAGCAGGTGGACGAGAAGACCGAGTCGGTCGATCGCAACGAGGCCACCGGTGCGCGCGAGCTCGGCAATGATCCGAAAACCGGCAAGCCGGTATCGGTGCGGCTGGGTCGTTTCGGGCCGTATGCCGCGATCGGTACCAAGGACGATGAGGACAAGCCGACCTTTGCCTCGCTGCGCCCGGGCCAGAGCATGCATACGATCACCCTGCCCGAGGCGCTGGAGCTGTTCAAGCTGCCGCGTCAGCTCGGCGTTGCCGAGAACGGCGACGAGGTGATGGTGGGTGTCGGCCGCTTCGGCCCGTTCGTGAAGCAGGGCAGCACCTATGCCTCGCTCAAGGCCGAGGACGATCCGTACACGATCGAGCTGCCGCGCGCGCTGCAGATCGTGCAGGAAAAACTGGAGATGCTGGCCAACCGGCTGATCCTCGATTTCGGCAACGGCGTGCAGGTGCTGAACGGCCGCTACGGCGCGTACATCACCGATGGCGAGAAGAACGCGCGCATTCCGAAGGAGCAGGAGCCGAAGGAGCTGACCGAGAAGCAGTGCCTCGAACTGCTCGCGGCCGCACCGGTGCGCAAGGGGCGCTTCGGCAAGAAGACGGCCACCAAAAAAGCCGCGGTGAAGAAGGTTGCGCCAGCGGCAAAGAAAGCTGCCGCCAAGAAGGCTGCCCCCAAAAAGTCAGCGACGAAGAAGACGGCCTCCAAGAAGACGGCGACGAAGAAGGTCGCTGCCAAGAAGGCGGCTGTCGGGAAAGCCGAGGCCTGAGTGCGGCGCCGTTTCGGCCGTGCCGACCTCGATGATGCCGCCCGGTTGCTGCGCAGGGGCGGTGTGCTGGCTTATCCGACCGAGGCGGTGTTCGGCCTCGGTTGCGATCCGCATGATCGCGAGGCCTTCGAGCGGCTGTTCGCCCTGAAGCAGCGTCCGCCGACGCAGGGCGTGCTGCTGATCGCCGCCGACCTTGCCCAGGTTGAGCGCTATATCGAACGGGCTGCGGTGCCGGCCGCAGTCATGCAGCAAGTACGGGCCAGCTGGCCGGGGCCACATACCTGGGTGTTTCCCCGTTCGACGGAGGTGCCGGCATGGATTGCCGGTGCACATGCCGGCATTGCACTGCGGGTCACCGCGCACGAGCCGGCAGCTGCGTTGTGCCGTGCCTTCGGCGGTGCCCTGGTGTCGACCAGCGCGAATCCGCATGGCCAGCCGCCGGCGCGCTCGGCGCAGACCGTGATGGACTATTTCGGCGACGCGCTGGATGGGGTGCTGGATGCGCCGCTGGGCGGTCAGGCCAGTCCCACGGTGATACGCGATGCGCTGTCGGGCGCTATCATTCGTCCCTGAGCGTCCAGGGGAACGTGCCGGATCGAATGTCGCCATGCGATAGCTGAACCGCCGCAGGATGACAGCTTTCGCCATTCATGTCGGCGTTCATCAGCCGGCGCGATGCTGTACCCCGACGCAATGCAACGGATAGTCAGGGAGACAGTGAGTGGCCATCGTTTATGACACTTATCAGCATGAGGCGCCGGCGCGGTTGCCGTTGCTGAGCGCGACCGATTCCGCGCGGGTGCTGGCATGGCGGAATGGCCACGCGGTGAGTGCCGCGCAGTTTCTCGCGCATGTGCATGTCGTGGCCGCGGGCCTGCCCGCCGCCAGCGCTGCCGTGAATCTGTGTGAGGACCGTTACGCCTTCCTGGTAGCGTTCTGCGCGGTCGTGCTGCGCGGTCAGACCAACCTGCTGCCTTCGTCGCGTGCACCACAGGCGGTGGACGACGTAATGGCGATGCACTCGGGCTGCTATGCGCTGGGCGAACAGGCGCTGGAGCCGGCACCGCGCGGCTATCACCGGTTGCCGCCGCTGGAGACCATGGAGCCGGCCGCAACGGATGCGGTCTGGCCGTTGATTCCAGCCGACCAGGTGGTGGCGATCGGCTACACCTCCGGCTCCACCGGCACGCCCAGCGCGAACCGGAAGACCTGGCGCAGCTTCCATGCCAGTAATGCCGGCAACCTGGCGATGCTGCAGGCGACCGTGGGTTCGCATTTCACCGTGGTCGCCACGGTGCCGCCGCAGCACATGTACGGGATGGAGATGTCGGTGCTGTTGCCGCTGCTGGGCGAGGTTGGCATCCATGCGGGGCGACCGTTCTTTCCGGCCGACGTGGGCGCCGCACTTGCCGCGGTACCGCCGCCGCGGGTACTGGTGACCACACCGGTGCATCTGCGGGCGCTGGTCGAGTCGGGCATTGCACTGCCACCGATTGCCGCGATGGTCTCCGCCACCGCACCGTTGCCGGTCGAGCTGGCACAGGCCGCCGAGCGATGCTTTGGCGCGCCGCTGCTGGAAGTATTCGGTTCCACCGAGACCTGCGTATTTGCCAGTCGCCGTCCCACCGCGGACGAGAACTGGCTGCTGTACGACGACGTCACCCTGCATCCGCAGCCGGACGGCACCGCGGTCGAGGCGCCGCAGCTGGCGGCGCCGATTACCCTGGCCGATATCGTCAGCCTGTCCGACGGTGGGCGTCGCTTCCGCCTGCGTGGCCGCCATGCCGACATGCTGGAGATCGCCGGCAAACGGGCTTCGCTGGGCGACCTCAGTCGTCGCCTGCTGGCGATACCCGGAGTGCAGGATGGCGTGGTGTTCCAGCTCGACGGTGGCGATGCACTCGGCGTGCACCGGATCGCCGCGCTGGTGGTGGCGCCGGGGCTCGACGAGCACGTCATCCTGGATGCACTGCGTCGCGCGATCGACCCAGTGTTCCTGCCGCGCCCGTTGCGCCTGGTGGCTGCACTGCCCCGCAACGAAACCGGCAAGTTGCCGCGTGCGGCGCTGCTGGAACTATTGCAGCATCACGACTGAAGGCCGACGCGTTACGCGGGTGATCCATCGCTGCCGCTACAATGCGCGCTTGCGCTGCGTGGCGCATGGGTAGTTCTCGGAGTAGTGCAGGCATGAAGGTTCTGGTGATCGGCAGCGGCGGGCGTGAACACGCATTGGCGTGGAAGCTCAGGCAGTCGTCGCAGGTCGACGAGGTGATCGTGGCGCCCGGCAATGCCGGCACCGCGCATGAGCACGGCGTGCGCAATGCCGAGGTCGCGATGGACGATCTCGACGGCCTGCTGCAACTGGCGAAACGCGAGAAGATCGGGCTGACCGTGGTCGGCCCCGAAGTGCCGCTGGTAGCCGGCGTGGTCGACCGCTTTCGTGCTGCCGGCCTGCGCATCTTTGGCCCGCGCGCAATTGCCGCGCAGCTGGAGGGTTCCAAGGCGTTCGCCAAGGATTTTCTGCAGCGCCACAACATTCCTACCGCGCGCTATGCGGTGTTCACCGAGTTGAATCCGGCACTGGCCTATGTGCGTCAACACGGCGCGCCGATCGTGATCAAGGCGGACGGTCTTGCTGCCGGCAAGGGCGTGGTGGTCGCGCTGACCCTGGCCGATGCGGAGCTGGCGCTGCACGACATGCTCGGTGCGCACAGCTTCGGCGATGCCTCGGCGCGGGTGGTGATCGAGGAATTTCTCGACGGCGAGGAGGCCAGCTACATCGTGATGAGCGATGGCAGCCATGCGCTGCCGATGGCCTCCAGCCAGGATCACAAGCGGCGCGACGAGGGCGATCTCGGTCCGAATACCGGCGGCATGGGCGCGTACTCGCCGGCGCCGGTGGTCACGTCGGAAGTCGAGCAGCGCATTCTGCGCGAAGTGATCGAGCCGACCCTGCACGGCATGGCCGCCGAGGGCGCGCCGTTCATCGGCTTCCTGTACGCGGGGCTGATGATCGACAAGGCCGGCAATCCGAAGGTGATCGAGTTCAACGTGCGCTTCGGCGATCCGGAAACGCAGCCAATCATGCTGCGGCTGAAATCCGACCTGGTCGAACTGATCGACGCCGCGCTGAATGGCCGGTTGAAAGACACCACCGCGCGCTGGGATGCGCGCCCGGCGATCGGCGTGGTGATGGCCGCCGGCGGTTATCCCGGCAAGGTACGCAGCGGCGACGTGATCGAGGGGCTCGATGCAGTCATCGACGGCGACACCAAGGTCTTTCACGCCGGTACCCGGCTCGATGGCCAGCACCGGGCCGTCACCGCCGGTGGACGTGTGTTGACCGTGTGCGCGCTGGGGCGTGACATCGCGGCTGCCCGCGAGCGGGCCTATGCCGCAGCCGGGCAGATCCGCTACGACGGCGCCTTCTGCCGGCGTGACATCGCCTACCGGGCCCTGCGGCGCAGTTGATACGACCCGCGGGGTGAACCGTGCTGACCTGGATCGACACGGCCGTGCAAAAACTTGCGTACGCTTGCGCATGGTAGGTCATTGGATGGATTGACTTTTCCGTGCCGGCCTTTTTGGGCTATGCTAGGAACTTCCCCCGCGTAGAGCCGCGGCGCACAGGCGCCTCACAGCTTTCGTGCTTGCTTTCACGTTGATGAGGTTTTCCCATGCGCAAGACGGTTTTGTCGCTGATGTCGGTCGCAGCGCTGGCCTTGGCCGGTTGCAATAATGCTTCTTCCCCGTCGCAATCGACGGACACTGGCGCGGCTCCCTCCGCCTCTGCGGACACGACAGCGGCGGCCAGCGTCGCCAATCAGGTGAGCGGCACGATTTCGGTGCGTGGCGCCGCCACCCCGCCGTCGGCGACGGCCCAGCTGGTGATCAACCTGGTCGACGTGTCGGCCGGAGCGGCGGGTTCCGCTCCGCTGGCGAGCAAGACCTCGCCGGCCGGCACGTTCCCGCAGCCGTTCCAGCTGACCTTCAATCCGGCCGAGGTGAAGCAGGGCGACCTGTATGTGGTGCAGGCCAACCTGACCGACGGCGAGCGTCATTACGTGATGAAGATCCAGGCGCCGGTGCTGGCCAAGGGCCAGAAGAATGACGGCGTGGCGATCGAGCTGGTGGCCGAACAGACGCCGGGCGAGAAGGTGCTGGCCGCGTTCACCGACGACCAGAAGCAGCTGGGTGGCATGAAGGTCAGCCACGGCACCAAGCTCGAGCCGAATGCCTCGCGTGGCTGGCAGGTGTTCCGCCAGGCAGGCCAGATCCAGTTCATCCGCGAACTGGTCGACTACGGCGACAAGGGCTTCACCAGCACCGATTACGCCTACAAGGACGGCACGGTGTGGGCGATCGTGCAGCAGACCATGGCCAGCAGCGGTGCGAAGCCGAGCTCGATCGATCGCGCCGGCTGGAGCGACGACGGCACCCTGGTGCTGAAGCAGCACCAGGTGGGCAGCGACGTGCAGACGCTGGATGACGATGCGGCGGCGAAGCTGCACAAGCAGGCGCTGGACATCCTCAACCTGGCCACCGGCGGCAAGAACAAGTAAGCCAGCCGTCCGGACGTCCGGATAGCAAAAGGCCGTCCGCGCAAGCGGACGGCCTTTTTGCTGTGCTGCCGGGCAGAAGGGCTCAGAAGCCGATCTTGAAGCCCATGTTGACGCTGTTGTACTTCTGGCTGTCGTCGCTGAAGTGGCCGCTATAGCCGATCCAGCTGGTCACGTTGGAGGTGAGCTGGGCCGACAGGCCGACGCTGGCGGTACCCCAGGTCTTGTCCGGCACGAAACCGGCCAGGGCGAACGAGCCGTTCATGGTGTTCAGACCGGTTTCGATGTCGCGCGGGTTGGCCTTGCTGTCGCGGTTCCAGGCCAGCTCGGCATACGGCGTCATGACCAGGTTGTTGACCTGCCACTGACCCTGCAGGCGCCAGCCCAGGGTGGAGATCAGGGCCGGCCGGTGCTGGCTGCCAAACCACATGGCGGTCGCGTCACTGCCATCCTCGTGATAGCTGTCGACGTCGATGTCCTGCCACTCCAGGTTTGCGAACGGGCCGGTCTTGAGACTGCCGACATCGAACCACCAGCCACCGGTCAGGCCGACGCCGCGATGCGAACCGTCAGTGCTGCCGGTTTCACGGACGTTGGCGGCACCCACCTGGAAGTTGCGGTTGATGTCATCGAAGCTGGATTCGCCATAGCTGGCATAACCGCCGACATAGCCGCCGCCGGCGTGATAGGTGAGATAAGCCAGCCCGGAGTAGTCCTTCAGCGTGTAACCGCCACCGCCGGACACGCCGGCATTGTTGTGCGCCACGCCGAGGGCGATGCCGCCTGACAGGTGGTCGCCGAACTGCATGTCGCCGCCGAGCGTGAGGTTCAGGTTGTTGCTGCTGGTCTGCGGCGAGCTGCCGCTGCCGTCGAAGCGCTGCTGGGCGTAATCGATGTTGACGAAGGCGCGCTGGGTGGCGCCCAGGCTGTCCTTCATCATCTGGTCGCGCAGGATGCCGGTCTGTTCCGTGGCGGAGGTCAGCGGTGCCTCGCCGAGCAGCGAGATCTGTCCGGGAGCCGCCAGTTCGGACAGCACCACCTGCGCCAGCATCGCGTGCGCGGCGGTAGTCGGATGCACACCGTCGGCAAACAGGTAGGTCTGATCCGCGCCGGCTGCGACCAGGGTGCTGCCATTGCAGTCATGCGAGCTGGCGGTGGTGCAGGCCGGCGTGCTGATGTTGGTGAAGCCATACTTGGCCGGATCGGCCACCACCTGTTCGAACAAGGCGTAGGTATTCACCGCGAGCGTGTTCGAGCCCAGTCCGGCGTTGAGTGTCTGGTTGTAGGACTGCGACACGCTGGTGAGGAAGCTGCCGATGCTGGGCACCAGCGCCTCGTTCGCATGTGCGTCGGGGGTAGCGCCGATATTGGGAAGATTGAACACGACCACATAATGCGCGCCGGCCTGCTTGAGCTGGTTGATCAGCACCAGTTCCTGGGTCGCGGCTGCATTGATGTTGGCGGTCGCCTGCGCCGCCGTCTCGCCGGCACCGGGAAAGATGGTACCGACGCCGTACTGGGTGGAGTGGTAGAAGATGTCGTTCGCGCCGCCCCAGACCATGTACAGGCTGTGCGGATCGGCCTTGGCACCATTGGCGAGATAGCCGGTGACCTGCTGGGTGATGGTCGGGATGGTCGGATCCGGGCCGTTGTCGTCGGTCACCACACCGGAACCACCGTAGGCGTAGTCACTGCCACCTGCACGTGATGGCTGCAGGTTGAAGCCGTACTTGCCGGCCACGAGTTGCACAGTGACCTCGCCGGGATTGGTGGTGAACCTGGAGTATTCGTTGAGCGAGGTGGAGAAGATCTGGCCGGCATCGCTCAGGCTGTCGCCGAACACCACCACATTGTCGAACGGGCTTGTGCTGGCGTGCGAGACGCCGGCACAAGCCAATGCCAGTGCCAGGGCGCTGACGATCTTGCGCGGATGGAACATGGTGACACTCCTGTGTTCGTTAACGAGAAGTTAGCCAAGGCATATCGTGAAGCATTCCATACGTAAGCGCATGCTGCGCTGCAGCCATGAAATGCCGGACGTGCGAAGGTTGCCTTGGTGACTACGTCAGCGGTTTTTGGCGCGTGACAGTGCATCGGCAAACGCGCTGTTGGCCGGGGCTGTTGCAGTCTTCGGCGCGCTACTGCCGGGGCGCACGCCGCCGCGTGCCGCGCGTTGGCCACCGGAGCTATCGGTAGTGCCGGCTGGGCGTCCACCGCGCGCCTGTCCGGGTTCGTCGTCCAATCGCATGCTGAGGCCGATGCGCTGGCGTGGCAGGTCGACTTCCATCACCTTGACCTTGACGATGTCGCCGGCCTTCACCGCGTCACGCGGATCCTTGACGAAGGTGTGTGACAACGCCGAGATGTGCACCAGACCGTCCTGATGTACGCCGATGTCGACGAACGCACCGAACGCGGCGACGTTGGTGACGCGACCTTCGAGAATCATGCCGGGGCGCAGGTCCTTTACGTCCTCGATGCCCTCGGCAAAGCTCGGTGCGACGAATTCGGGGCGCGGATCGCGGCCGGGTTTCTCCAGTTCCTTCAGGATGTCGCGCACGGTCGGCACGCCGAACTTTGCGTCGGTGAACTGCTCCGGCTTCAGGCTGCGCAGGAAGCTGAGGTCACCGATGATGTTGCGCACCTCGCGGCCACACTGGGCAATGATCCGCTCGACCACGGGATAGGCCTCGGGGTGCACCGAACTGGCGTCAAGCGGGTTGTCGCCGTTCGCTACGCGCAGGAAACCGGCGCATTGCTCGAAGGCCTTGTCGCCCAGGCGCGGCACCTTCAGCAGCGCCTTGCGATTGGCGAACGGGCCAGTCGCATCGCGGTGCTTCACCACGTTCTCGGCCACCGACGCGGACAGGCCGGCCACACGCGACAACAGCGCGGCGGAAGCCGTGTTCACGTCCACGCCGACCGCGTTGACGCAGTCCTCGACGCGCGCATCCAGCGCGCGGGCCAGCTTGATCTGGTTCACGTCGTGCTGGTACTGGCCGACACCAATCGCCTTGGGCTCGATCTTCACCAGTTCGGCCAGCGGGTCCTGCAGGCGTCGGGCGATCGAGACGGCGCCGCGCAGGGTCACATCGAGTTCGGGAAATTCCTTGGCCGCGATCTCGGAGGCGGAATATACCGAGGCGCCGGCTTCACTCACCACGATCTTGGACATCTTTGTGTCTGGCAGCTTCTTGATCAGCTCGCCGGCCAGCTTGTCGGTTTCGCGCGAGGCGGTGCCGTTGCCGATCGCGATCAGATTCACGCCGTGCTGATTGCAGAGTTTCGCCAATTGCACGAGCGACTCATTCCATTGCTTGCGGGGTTCGTGCGGATAAATGACATCTGTGGCGAGCAGCTTGCCGGTGGCATCGACCACCGCGACCTTGACGCCGGTGCGGATGCCCGGGTCGAGGCCCATCACGGTGCTCGCGCCGGCCGGCGCGGCCAGCATCAGATCCTTCAGGTTGTCACCGAACACACGAATCGCCTCGTCTTCGGCGCCCTCGCGCACACGACCGAACAGGTCGAGGGTGAGGTGCAGATGCAGCTTCACCCGCCAGGTCAGGCGCACGGTTTCGCGCAGCCATGCATCGGCGGCGCGTCCGCGGTTATGGATGTTGGCATGCGCAGCGACTCTGCCTTCGCCTTCGGCGTGACCTTGTTCGCTGTCGGCGGCGGGGCTGAGTTCGAGTTCGATCACGCCCTCGTTGCGCGCGCGCATCAGCGCCAGTAGCCGGTGCGAGGGAATCTTGCCGATCGGTTCGATGTGGTCGAAGTAGTCGCGGAACTTCGCGCCCTCGTTCTGCTTACCCTCGACCACCTTGGCGCGGATCTGGCCCTGTGCCCACAACCAGTCGCGCAGCTCGCCAACCAGATGGGCATCTTCGGCGATCGACTCCATCAGGATCGCGCGTGCGCCGTCGAGCGCAGCACGCACATCGGCCACGCCTTTCTCGGTGTCGATGAACGACTCGGCAAATGCTTCGGGCACCAATGTGGGATCCTCGCGCAGGCCCAGCGCCAGTGGCTCCAACCCGGCTTCGCGGGCAATCTGTGCCTTGGTGCGGCGTTTGGGCTTGTACGGCAGGTACAGATCCTCCAGTCGCGCCTTGGTATCGGCGGCGAGCAGGTCACCTTTCAGTGCATCGGTCAGCTTGCCCTGCTCCTCGATGCTGGCGAGGATCGCGCTGCGGCGGTCCTCCAGTTCGCGCAGGTAGGACAGGCGTTCTTCCAGCAGGCGCAGCTGAGTGTCATCCAAGCCGCCGGTGACTTCCTTGCGGTAGCGCGCGATGAACGGCACGGTGGCGCCACCGTCGAGAAGATCCACGGCCGCGCGCACCTGATCAGGCTTGGCGGCGATGTCGTTGGCAATGCGTTGTTCGATGCTGAGCATGGGTGGCAGTCGGTTCCTGGCAACGGCGTGATGCGCCGGATAAAGAGATCAAGCTGTTGATGATACCAAGCGGCCCGGCCATGCCGGCAGCGCGGGTGCATAAACAAGCACGGCGCCGCGACTGAGCCGCGGCGCCGTGCAGGGAAACGCGGGATCAGGCGCTGAACGAGTTGTTGCTGTTGGACGCTGTCGGCGTCGACTTGAACTCGCTGGCGCGGCCATTGAGTACGAGCGCCTTTGCAAGCATGTCGTGCAACCCCTGCTTGTGTGGTGTCCACGCCGTGACGATGTATGAGACGAAGGGAATGAGCCCAATGAAGGGAATCTGGATGATGTTGATTAGGCGCACCGCGTTTCTGACGACGCTTCGGCGCATCCCGATGGCACCGCCATCACTGTCCGTTACGCGAATGCCCAGCGCCAGCTTGCCGGGGGTAGCCTGCCATTTCGAGCCTTCGAACAGGATGTAGTAAACGAAACCCATGACGCCGACAATGATGCCGGGAACGAGCATAGTGCTCTTCAGTGCCACTGCGGCTACCTCGGGACTGGTACCACTCTTCACTTGCACCCAGTACTGCATAAACGCATCCATGGCACCCGTGCTCATGAAGATCAGCACCGTCGGGATGAGCAGGATCACATAGTCGATCAGCCACGCGCCGAACCGCTTCCAGAAACCGGCATAGTCCTCAAGCGCGGCAGCGGTGGTCTGCGGCAACGCCTGCAACGGCGCGGTGGGTGCCGCATGGGAATTATCGGCTGTCGGCGGCGCATTGCGCACTTCATCGGGAAACAGCACGGACAGCGGTTGCCAGTCGGCGAGACCTTCATACCAGGCCAGGTCGTCACGGCTGACCTGGCCGCTGCGCAGCCACTGACGTATGTCGTCTTCCTTGTATGGGCCATGCCGTTCGCCGTCCCGACCGATCCAGATTTCCATCGTGCACACTCCCCATGCTGGTCAAAGTGGGCATGATGCCATGAGTGCTGCCGGATGCTGCATGCCACAAGTCCAGCTGGCAGGGCATGCGGGTCGGTTCAGGCGGCGTGGCGTTTCAGGTGCACCAGCAGCAGCGAGATCGCGGCAGGTGTGACGCCGCTGACGCGGGCGGCCTGGCCGAGTGTGGCCGGCTGCGTGCGCTTGAGTTTCAGCAACACCTCGGCCGACAGCCCACGTACCTTGTCGTAGTCGAAACTGGCAGGAATCGCGGTGTGCTCGTGCCGGCGCTGGCGCTCGATTTCCTCGCGCTGGCGTTCCAGATAACCCGAGTACTTGGTCTGTACCTCGACCTGGGCGGCGACGTCATCGCGTTCCACCGCGGGGCCGAGTTCGGCCACGCTGGTGAGTTTCGCGTAGTCCAGCTCCGGCCGGCGCAACAGGTCCAGTGCATTCGTTTCGCGGCTCACCGCGATGCCGAGCTGGCGCTCTATGGCAGCGCCGAGCGTATTGTTCGGTGCGGCCCACAACGCGCCCAGGCGTTGCGTCTCACGCTCGACCGCCTCGCGCTTCGTGCACAGCGCATCGAAGCGCGCCTGCGGCACCACGCCCAGCGCATGGCCGGTTTCGCTGAGGCGCAGGTCAGCGTTGTCTTCGCGCAGGTGCAGCCGGTATTCGGCGCGCGACGTGAACATGCGGTACGGCTCGATCGTGCCGTTGCTGGTGAGGTCGTCGATCAGCACGCCGATATACGCCTCGTCACGACGCGGATGCCACGGTGCCTTGCCCTGCACGGCGAGTGCGGCGTTGAGGCCGGCGATCAGGCCCTGCGCCGCGGCTTCCTCGTAACCGGTGGTGCCGTTGATCTGGCCGGCGAAGTACAGGCCGGGAATCGCCTTTGTCTCCAGCCACGGATTGAGCCCGCGCGGATCGAAATAGTCGTACTCGATCGCATAGCCCGGGCGAGTAATGTGGGCGTGCTCGAAGCCCTTGATCGACTGCACCAGTGCCAGCTGCACGTCGTAGGGCAGCGAGGTGGAAATACCGTTCGGATAGATCTCGAACGTGTCCAGTCCTTCCGGTTCGATGAAGATCTGGTGCGAGCTCTTCTCGGCGAAGCGCACCACCTTGTCCTCGATCGAGGGGCAGTAGCGCGGGCCGATGCCCTCGATCTGGCCGGTGTACAGCGGCGAACGATCGAGGGCGCCGCGGATCAGTTCGTGGGTGTGCTCGCTGGTATGGGTGATCCAGCAGCTGACCTGGCGCGGATGCTCGGTGCGCAAGCCGAGATAGGAAAACACCGGCGCCGGATCGTCGCCGCGCTGCTCCTCCAGCTCGCTGAAGTCGATACTGCGCAGGTCGATGCGTGGCGGCGTGCCGGTCTTCAGGCGGTCGGCTGCCACCGGCAGTTCGCGCAGTTTTTGCGCCAGCGTGCTGGCCGGTGGATCGCCGGCACGGCCGCCGGCGTATTGCGCCGGGCCGATATGGATCTTGCCGGCGAGGAAGGTGCCAGCGGTGAGCACCACTGTGGTCGCGCTGAATGACAGCCCTATCTGGGTCACCACGCCGGTGACGCGACCGTGCTCGATGATCAGATCGTCCACCGCCTGCTGGAACAGCTCCAGATTCGGCTGGGTTTCCACGATGCGCCGGATCGCCGCCTTGTACAGCGCACGGTCGGCCTGGCAACGGGTGGCGCGCACGGCCGGCCCTTTCGACGCATTCAGGGTGCGCCACTGGATACCGGCGCGATCCGCCGCTTGCGCCATGGCACCGCCAAGCGCGTCGATTTCCTTGACGAGGTGACCCTTGCCGATGCCGCCGATCGCCGGGTTGCAGCTCATCTGGCCGATCGTCTCGATGTTGTGGCTGAGCAGCAGCGTGCGCGCACCCGTGCGGGCGGCAGCCAGCGCGGCCTCGGTGCCGGCGTGGCCGCCGCCGATCACGATGACGTCGTAGTGGGTCGGATGATGCATGGAACTGACCTAGGGCGTGCAAAAAGTGACAAAACGGGGCGCCATGGTAACGCTATCAAGACTTTGCCGGCTGATCAGCCGTAGCTGGCATGTTTCCTGCTTCAAACCATCTGCACTTTCACGGGCAGACGCTGCGCGAGCACGCGCGCCGAGATCGAACGGACAGGGGTTCGATCGCGTACCAGGAAAGGAAGCAAGACGGCACCCCTCGGGGTGCCGTCGCCTTTTATGTGGTCAGCAGGTCTTCCGGAGCCCAAAAGACAAGGCCCCGCGGCTGTGATGGCCGCGGGGCCTTGTGCTGATAGATCTGGCGCTCGGCGGTCTCAGGAACAGGGGGAATCCAGGATGACCGTATTGCCGAGCGCCAGAAACCGGAAGTCTGCTGGCGCAGACAGCGAACGCTGTCGCGAAGTACGAGCCGATATTCACCGAGTAAGCGTGAACAAAGGGTGACTGAAAGGGGATTTTGTGCCGGGCCACGGCAGCAGATGACGCGCAGCGTCAGTCGCGCGATTTGAGCTGCAAATCGATTGTGATGAACGTCACACATTGGCACGGGCGATGCATCTTCACGCTCACCAACACATACCCATACGAAGGGGACACAGCATGGACATGGACATGAACTTCAACTTCGCGCCGGTCTATCCGCACCACGATCTGCTGGTCGAGATTGGCGAGGTCGAGATGGCGATGGAAGATCTGGACGAGGATGAGCAGCAGTCGGGGCTGGAATCGCGCATGCAGAGCCTGCTTGAAGCATTGGATCATCTGGCCGTCTGAGCCGTGTCGTGCCTGTGCGTGGCGAACAGACCACGCACATCGGGGGAGGCACAACGGCGCCGACGCCAAACTGCCCGTCGCTATTCAGTGACCGAGCACGTTGCCGATGATTTCCGTCAGGTTGCGCGAAAGCCCGCTGTCTGCGGCCAGCCCGGCAATCGCCACACGCGCCGCTTCACGACGTTGCGGTTCCAGCCGCTGCCAGCCGTTGAATGCCGTGGCCAGTCGTGCCGCGAGCTGCGGGTTGAGTGCATCGAGCGTGAGCAGCCGCTCGGCAAGCAGGCGGTAACCGGCGCCATCGGCGCGGTGGAAACCGCTGGGGTTGCCGCGCACGTAGGCGCCGAGCAGCGCCTGCACCCGGTTCGGGTTCTTCAGGGTAAAGGCCGGGTCCTGCTCCAGCAGCAGCACGCGTTCCAGTGCGGCATCACCCGGCAACTGCGCCTGTACCGCAAACCATTTGTCCAGCGCCAGCGCGTTGTCGACATGGCGTTCGCGATAATCCGTCAGCGCCGCCGCGGCCTGCCCAGCTTGGCCGTGTACCAGTACGGTGAGCGCCGCGAGCCGGTCCGTCATGCCGGGCGCACTGCGATATTGCACGGCCGCCAGTACGCGGGCGCTGCTGCCATCCGCCAGATTCAGTAACTCCAGCGCGCGTCGTTTGAGGCGCCGCCGCGCCTGGCTGAGCGCATCGAGCTCGACGTTGGCATGCGTGTCCAGCATCTGGAACCGCTGGCGCAATGCCGCCGCCCCCAGTCGTTCAGCCAGCCGTTGCTGCAGGCGCTCACGCAGGTCATGAATATGCTGGGGATCGATCGCCGTCTCGCGCTCGGCCAGCTCGATCTCGCCTGGCGGGGTCAGCAGGTCGGCCAGCAGGGCGTCATCGATGCTGTCATCGTTGAACAGCTGCGCCAGCGCTTCGCACCACGCCTGCAGGGCATCATCGGCGTCGCCGTCGCGCAGGTTTTCGTAAGCGTGGATGGCAAGCTGCTGGCCGGCTTCCCAGCGATTGAAACCGTCGATGTCGTGGCGCAGCAGCAGCGCCAGTTCGTCCGGCGTGTAGTCGCAGTCGAGAATCACCGGCGCGGAGAATCCGCGCAGCAGTGAGGGCACCGGTGCGGTGACGACGTTGTTGAAGACGAAGCGCTGTTCGGCCTGCGTCAGCACCACGATGCATTCGGTTTCCGGTCTGGCCGTCTGGCCATCCAGCTGAAGCGGCAGCATGTCGCCGTTGCGCGTGAACAGGGCCAGCTTGACCGGAATCGGCAGCGGCGCGCCGGGCTGATGATTCGCGCCGGCCTGGATCTGCTGGGCCAGGGTCAGGGTGTATTTGCGACTGGCGGCATCGTAGTGGCCGTGCGCCTTCAGACGGGGCGTGCCGGCCTGGCCGTACCAGGCCAGGTACGGAGCCAGCTCAGTTTCGTTGGCCTTGCTCAGCGCAGCCAGGAAATCCTCCAACGTGGCGGCGCGGCCATCGTTGCGTTCGAAGTAAAGGTCCATGCCGCGGCGGAAGCCGTCCGTGCCCAGCCGTCCGGCCAGCATGCGCACCAGCTCGGAGCCTTTCTCGTACACCGTGGCGGTGTAGAAATTGTTGATCTCGCTGTACTGCGCCGGGCGCACCGGATGCGCCAGCGGGCCGGCATCCTCGGGGAACTGCGCACGACGCAACAGGGCGACGTCCTCGATGCGCTTCAGCGGCGCCGAGTTCATGTCGGCGGAGAAGCTCTGCTCGCGGAACACCGTCAACCCTTCCTTCAGCGACAGCTGGAACCAGTCGCGGCAAGTGACGCGGTTGCCGCTCCAGTTGTGGAAGTACTCGTGCGCGACCACCGCCTCGACATGGCGGTATTCGTCGTCAGTGGTCGAGTCCGGATCAGCCAGCAGGTACTTGGCGTTGAAGATGTTGAGACCCTTGTTCTCCATCGCGCCCATGTTGAAGTCATGCGTGGCGACGACGTGGAACACGTCCAGGTCGTAGTTCCGGCCGTAGGTCTGCTCGTCCCAGCGCATCGCGCGTTCCAGCGCGTCCATCGCGTAATCGCAGCGGTCGATCGCGTCGGCCTCGGCCCAGATTTTCAGCTGCACCGCGCGGCCATCGGCGGTGACGTAATCGCGTTCGATCTTTTCCAGCCGACCGGCCACCAGCGCGAACAGGTAGCTGGGCTTCGGGTGTGGATCGACGAAGCGCGCCCAGTGCCGGCCGCCCTCCAGTTCACCGGCGCCATCGGGATTGCCGCCGGCCAGCAACACCGGAAAGCGCGCGCGGTCGGCGCGCAGGGTGACCGTGTAGCGCGACTGCACGTCGGGCCGGTCGGGGAAGAAGGTGATGTGGCGGAAGCCCTCGGCCTCGCACTGGGTCAGCAGGAAGCCGGCCTCGCGCGAGCCGGACAGGTACAGGCCCTCCAGCGTGGTGTTCGCCGCCGGACGCAGCCGCACGCGAGTTTCCAGCACGCTGCCGTCCTGGGCGCCGTCGACTTCCAGCACGTTACCAATGTAGCGGTACGCGCTGGCGGGCAGGGCGTGGCCATCGAGTGCGATCGACAGCAGCTGCAGGTCCTCACCATCCAGCCGCAATGGTGCCGTCTGCGCGGGATCGCGGCGCAGCAGCAGACATGCGACCACTTCGCTGGCGTCGATGCCGAGGTCGAAATCAAGCTCGATCGTCTCGACCCGCCAGGCAGGGGGGCGGTAATCGTCGAGGCGGATCAGCGCGGGGGCTTGCTCGGAAAGTGCGTTCATGCGGACAACAGCGGGCTGGAGAATGATCAGGCTAACATGGGTCGCTTTAAAGGCAGGAGAATCCCATGACGCCATCGAATGCCGCACGATACGCCGCCGAGCGTGCCCGGCTGGGCGAGCAGCCGATCGTGGTGCTGACCAGTCCCGGCGGCAGCCGGCGCTTGCGCATCGCCTGTCATGGCGCGGCCCTGCTCAGTTTCGAGGTGGCCGTGGACGGAGCCATGCACGATCTTGCTGATGGCTACCGTGACGCCGCCGAAGTGGCCAGCCGGCCGGGTTCGCGTTTCGCGATCATGGTGCCGTTCGCCGGCCGGATTGCCGATGCGCGCTATACCTTCGACGGCCAGCCGCAGGATCTGCAGCCCGGCGTGGTCGCTGCCGCGCGTGCCAGCCGGCATGGCTTTGTGCGCGACGCGGCGTTCGAGATCACGACACTGGAGGCGGACGAGCACACCGCGCAGGTGACGCTGGCCACCACGGCAATCCGTCCGCAGCCGGGCTATCCGCACGCGATCGATCTGACCGTGGCCTTCACGCTGGATGCCGACGGCCTCACGCTGGAGGCGCGGATGCGCAATGTCGGCAGCAGCGTGGCGCCGTGTTTCTTCGGCTGGCATCCGTATTTCCGGCTGGCCGACAGCACGGTCGATGGCTGGCAGTTGCAGATCCCCGCACAGACGCTGATCCGCACCGATGCCGACCTGATCGCGCTGTCCGGTGCAGCAGCCTTTGTGGCACTGGACGATGCACCGGCGCTGGATTTCCGCGAACCGCAACTGATCGGCGACAGCATCCTCGATCAGGAATACACCGATCTGGATGCCGACGTTGATGGCCGCATCCGTACCCATCTGCGTGATCCGTCCAGCGGACTGAGCCTCGCGGTGTGGCAGGAACGCGGCGTGATGCACGCGTTCACCGCCGACACGGTGAGCCGCGATGCACGCCGCGCGATCGCGCTGGAGCCGATGGAGTGCATGGCCGATGCATTCAACCGGCCCGAATGCGCCGAGGCGATCCGCTTGCTGCCCGGTGCCGAGCGCAGTTTTCGTTGCGGCGTGGAGGTGGAGTTGCCATGAACACGATAGTCGGAGCGTTGCCGGACATCGCGCAGATCCGCGATGCCGCCGCGCGCATCGCACCGCACGCACGGGTCACCCCAGTGTTGCGCAGTGAGGCACTGGATGTCTTGAGCGGTGCAGAACTGTACTTCAAATGCGAGAATCTGCAGCGTGGCGGCGCATTCAAGTTCCGCGGCGCCTGCAATGCGGTATGGGCACTGAGTGACGCCCAGGCCGCGCACGGTGTGGTCACGCACTCCTCCGGCAACCACGGCAACGCACTGGCGCTGGCCGCGGCGACCCGTGGCATCACCGCGCACGTGGTGGTGCCGGAAGGTGCGGTGCGCGCCAAGCTCGAGGCGATCGAGCGTGCCGGCGCGATCCTGCATCGCTGCGCACCCACACATGCGGCGCGCGAGGAGAAATCGGCCGAGGTACAACGCGCCACCGGCGCGGTGATGGTGCATCCGTATGCCGACACCCAGGTGATGGCCGGACAGGGCACCCTCGTGCTGGAGTTGCTGCAGCAGGCGCCCGGACTGGATGCTCTGATCACGCCGGTGGGTGGCGGTGGTCTGGCCAGCGGCGCGGCGATCGCCGCGCATGCGATCCACCCGACGCTGGCCCTGTTCGGCGCCGAGCCGCTGGGCGCCGACGATGCCGCGCAGTCGCTGGCTTACGGCAGCCGCATCACCACGGTGGTGCCGGATACCTTGTGCGACGGCCTGCGCGCCTTGGTCGGCGAGCAGAATCTCGCGGCGTTGCGCACGCACCGGGTCGAGGTGATCACCGTCAGCGATGCGGAAACCATCGCGGCGATGCAGCTGCTGTGGGCAGAGCTGAAGCAGGTGGTGGAGGTATCCAGTGCCACCGTGCTGGCGGCGATCCTCAAGCAGCGCGAGCGCTTTGCCGGTCGCAAGGTCGGCGTGGTGCTGACCGGCGGCAACGTGGATTTGCAGTCGCTGCCCTGGTAGGGCGGGCACTGCCCACCGGCTTTCGGTTCGTAGTGAAGAGGAGCGGCGGGCAGTGCCCGCCCTACGAAGTTGCATGGCATCCATGCCGACACACAGCGCATGGCGGGCATCGCCAGCGCCAAATCATTGCAGGCTTGGGTGTCACGCCCTGGTAGGGCGTGGAGTCAGTTCAGCGCGATTTCCGCGGGCGCGTTGCTGTTGCCCATGGCGGGTGCGACGGGGGCTTGCGCATGCGCCCCGTGGTCGAACGCATGCAGGTCCAGCTGGCTGACCGGGATCGGCCGGTAGTCCTTGCCGAAGGCCACTTCGCCCGGCTTCCAGCCGGCCGGCCGGCGCACCGCGCCCCAGAAGCGCTTCAGCGCCGCCCAGTGCAGGCCGACCAGACCGTAGTCGTTGTCGGCATCGACCATCGGATCGCCCACGCCGGTCGGGCGCGGCGCCATGCCGTACAGCGCGGTGCCGAACAGCACGTCCCAGACCGAGAACACCTGGCCGTAATTGCAGTTGTGCAAGGTTGGCCGTTCCGGGTCGACCAGCATGTGGTGCAGCCGGTGGAATTTCGGATCGACGAACACCCGCTCGAACAGCCGGCCGAAGCCGACCCGCGTGTTCGTATGCGAGAAGTTCTGCACCAGCTCGCCGAGCAGCATCAGCCACGCGAACTCGTCCGGGTCCACGCCGATCACCAAGCCCACCACGGCCAGGATCATCGACTGGATGAAGCCGTCAACGAGACTGCCGCGGTCGTTGGTCCAGCAACTCATCTGGCGCGTGCTGTGATGCATGCTGTGCAGTGCCCACCACCACGGGATCGCGTGCTGGGTGCGGTGCATCCAGTAGTACACGAAGTCGTAGATCACGTAGTAGACCGCGAACAGCAGGTAGGGGTGGTCGTTGAACCACGGCATCCAGTAAGTGAGCGCCAGCGGCGAGCCGGTGCTGGAGGTGGCCGTGTCGGCGCCGCCGAACAGGTGGCTGAACGGCATCAGGATCAGATAGGTGAACAGTGGGAAGATGCCCAGCAGCATCAGCAACGTGTAGTTGCGGTCGACCAGGGTGAGCTTGCGGTCGCTCCACTTTTCGGCCGGGAACCAGGTTTCCAGCGGGCGGAAGATGAAGCCGATGATGCTGATCTGCAGTGCCGCGATCAGCAGTGAGGCCGCGATGTCGCGCGGGTCGCCTGACAACTTGCCCAGATGCAGCAGCTCCAGCGTCGGCGCCACAGCATGGATGCTCAGCCAGTCGACGAGGTAGGACCACAGTTGGGGCAGCGAAAGCATCGGCGTATCGGTGGGGGCGGCGGGAGCGTAATGATACCGTCGACACCCTGCCGCGGTGATGAACGGCGCCTCAGAGCTTGTGAAGAAAACCATTTCCTGTGGTTTTCTTTTATCGCGAGTCCGGTACACGCCCGGGCTCGCTCACGCGGATCAGGCACTTGCATGCCTGATCCGCGACCGGCCATCCGTGGCCGGACGGAGAGGTTGAATGTCACAACCTCTCAGCCGCGCCGTGCGCCCACCCCGCTGACCGCCACCAGCCCCAGCAACACCAGCGCCATGCCGAGTATCTCCATCGACGACGGCTGCTCGTGCAGGATCATCCACGCCAGCAGCACGCTGACGATCGGCACGGCGAGGCTGCACAGGCTGGCGACCGTCGTGGGCAGGCGCTGCAGCACGATCGACCACAGCCACCATGCCACCGCGGAAGCAAATACCACGCTATAGGCAAGGCCGCCGATGAACGCCCAGTCCCAGTCGATCGCGCGTTGCGGCACCGTCAGCGTGACGATGCCGAGCGCCACGCCGCCAGCCAGCATCTGCCATGCGGTGAGGCTGAGTACGGAGGGCGCGTGCTGGCGAAACAACCGCTTGGTCAGCACCGTGCCGGCGGCCCAGGCCACGCCACCGGCAATCGCCAGCGTAGTGCTCCGCACACTGCCCATGCCATGCCACGGCTCGATGATGCACAGCAGTCCGAGCGCGGCCAGTCCCAGCCCCAGCCAGTGGCGCCGACCGGGCCGCTCGCCGAGCAGCAGCCACGCCAGCAGCACCGCCCAGAACGGCATCGTGTACGCCAGCAGCGCCACATGGCCGGCGCCGCCGTCGAGCAAGGCCCATTGCTCCAGCCCCTGGAATGCGGCGGTCTGGCACAGGCCGATCAGGATCGTCGGCAGCAACGGCGGCGGGCGCAGCGATTGCCGCGAGATCAGCAGCGCCGCGAACAGCACCGCCGCACCCAGGAGATAACGCAACGCGGCGAAGTCGAACGGTCCGGCATGCGCCAGCACCTGTTTCATCACGATCCAGCTATAGGCCCAGAGCAGGATGGTGGCGAGCAGTGCGAGCACGGCGCCGCGCTGGGGTGACGAAGAAGGAGTCATGACGAAACTGGCGGAAAGGAGCGACAAGTCTAACGGTGTCGGCTAGGGTGTGCGGCACATAGCAATCAGCCCACTTTGCGCGAGACGCCCCATGACCAAGTCATCCAACCTGACGCGCTGTCACTGGGCCACCGGCAGCGATCCACTGATGTGCGACTACCACGACACCGAGTGGGGCGTGCCGTTGCACGACGACCGTGCCTTGTTCGAATTTTTATGCCTCGAAGGCGCGCAGGCTGGCCTGTCCTGGCGCACCGTGTTGGCCAAGCGCGAGAACTACCGCAAAGCCTTCCATCACTTCGAAATCGCCCGCGTCGCCGCGATGAAGGATCGCGAACTGGAGAAACTGCTACTCGACCCCGGCATCATCCGCAACCGCCTCAAGGTGACGGCCACGCGCGACAACGCGATCGTCGCACTGGACGTGATCAAGGAGTTCGGCAGTCTGGACGCCTATCTGTGGTCCTTCGTCGACGGCAAGCCGCTGGTCAACCACTGGCACGGGAAAGGCGACGTACCCGCCAGCACGCCGCTGTCCGACCGCATGAGCAAGGAGTTGAAGAAGCGCGGCTTCCGCTTTGTCGGCACCACCATCTGCTATTCGCTGCTGCAGGCGACGGGGATGATCAATGATCATCTGGTGGGGTGCTTCCGGCACAAGGCGTGTGCTGGAAGGCGCTAATTTGCTATTTGCTTTCGACTGCGGATTCAATCGATCGACGCGCTCCGCGATCCTGGCGGGGCACCAAGGAGGAGGCACATGCAGGTCAGATATCAGTATCGATGTGATGTCGAATATTTCAAAGCCTTGATCGATCGACAATACCGCCAGGGGCCATGGTTGCTCAGGCTGCCTATCCAGTTCGGCATTATTGGCCTGGTGTGTGCGTCTGCTTTTGCTTGGGGAACCGATACTTCCATAGTTGCACGGGCTGTGTCGTTTCTTGTGATCTTGGGTTTGGTGATCGCTATTGGAGTCTGGGCGACCAAGCAAGGTCTCATGATGAAATTCAGAAGCAGGCCGGGCTTCGGGTCCGAAGTGGCAGTATCGCTTTCGGATACAGGTGTCGAAGTAGGCAACGACAACTCCCATGCAAAGCTGGAATGGTCGACTTACCCAAATGCTGTCCGTTTCGCCGATGGAATCCTGTTGAAAAGGGCGCGCTCGATAAGATGGTTGCCGGACTCGGCAATTGTCACCGGGAGTGCGGCAGAAGCCACTAATCTGGTCACCTCGAAAACCTCGTTTCGCCACGTTCAGTAGTCCTGGTGGCAATAAGACACGGCCTGCCGAAGTGCGTAGAGCGTAGGTTGGGGTGAGTGCAACGAACCCCAACGACCATCCAGCCACTACGTTGGGGTTCGCTTTGCGCACCCCAACCTACGACTTCCGGAACAAGAAGTGCGCCGGCAATCTGTTGAGCAGGAACGTTCCGCCCGCCTGATTTCTGCTGCCAGCATCTGTCAGCAGCGACGATGGTCCGGGTGGGTTTTGCGCGTGGCCGCAGGCATCATGGCCATAGTTTCCCCATGCCGGCTTCGCCCGTGTCCCCACGTTCCCATTACGCTCCGCTGCTGTTCGCGATTGGCATGCTGCTGATCAGCATGGTGTCGTACCAGTGTGGTGCTGCGCTGGCCAAGCAGCTGTTTCCGCTGATCGGCGCGCAGGGTGCCACGGCCTGCCGGCTGGGTCTGGGTGCGCTGATCCTGCTGCTGGTGCGGCGGCCGTGGCGTTCGCCGCGCCGCGGGCGCGACACCCGCGCGCTATGGGGTTATGGCCTCTCGATCGGGGCGATGAACCTGGTGTTCTACATGTCGTTGCGGACGATTCCGCTGGGCATCGCGGTGGCGCTCGAGTTCACCGGGCCGCTGGCACTCGCGCTGTTCGGCTCGCGCCGGCTGCTGGATTTCGCGTGGATCGCGCTGGTGGTGGCCGGTCTGGTCCTGTTGCTGCCGTTGCGCGGAAAGCAGCAGGCGCTTGATCCGGTGGGCGTGATGTACGCGCTGGCCGCGGGCGTGGGTTGGGCGTTGTACATCGTGCTGGGCCAGAAGGCTGGCGCGACGCACGGCGGTGACGCGGTGACCTGGGGCACATCGATCGCGGCGCTGCTGGCGGTTCCGGTCGGAGTCGTGCATGCCGGCAGTGCGCTGTTCGCGCCGGCCTTGCTGCCGCTGGCACTGGGCGTGGCCGTGCTCAGTTCCGCGTTGCCCTATTCACTGGAGATGATGGCGCTGACCCGCTTGCCGACGCGCACGTTCGGCACCTTGCTGAGCCTGGAGCCGGCCATTGCGGCGATGGCCGGGGTGGCCCTGCTCGACGAGCACCTGAGCCTGCTGCAATGGCTGGCGATCGCGGCAATCATCGTGGCGGCGGCCGGTACGGCGTTGAGCGTGCACCGCCCGGTGGCCGAGCCGCTGCTCAACTGATCGTGCGCGTAGGTTGGGGTGAGTGCAGCGAACCCCAACGACCACCGGGCCGCCACGTTGGGGTTCGTGTTGCTCACCCCAACCTACTTCAGGGTTGACGGCGCGATCCACGCAGGCTGTCGATCGAGAAGCTGGCGATCTCGCCGCCATCGCTGCCGCGTCGCGGCTGGCCGACGGGCGGGCCCCACGCATGCGCGGTCACCACTTCCCACGTCGCCGGGATGCAGTCGTCCGTGCGCATGGCCTCGTAGGCGGCCAGCATGCGCTGGTAGCGGGATTTGCCGGTGAGCCCGCGCACGCGGGCGTGGTCGGCGTTGGTGGCGCCGAGGCCTTGCAGTTCTTCGAGCAGCTTGCGTGGCTCGCTGTAGGTCAGCGTGTAGCGGAACACGTCCAATACCGGATCGCGCAGGCCGGAGGCCAGCATCGCATCGCCGACATCGTGCATGTCGAGGAAGCGGCTGACGTGCGGCTGCTGGTCGGCCTCGGCCCAGGCGGCGCGCAGTTCCTTCAAGGTATCGGGGCCGAAGGTGGAGAACGCCAGCAGGCCACCAGGTTTCAGCACGCGCACGCATTCACCGAACAGCGCGGGCAGGTCGTCGATCCACTGGAAGCACAGGTTGGAATGCAGCACGTCGACGCTGTGGTCGGGCAGTGGCAGCGCAGTGGCTTCCGCACAGACACGTTGGAATGGCTTGAGCCAGCTCGCATGCTGCTTGGCCGCGCGCAGCATTGGCAGCGCGAGATCCACCGCAATCACCTCGGCCTTGGCATAGCGCTGCTTCAGCAATGCGCTGCCGCGGCCAGTGCCGGCGCCGACATCGATCACGCGTTGCGGTGTTTGCGTATAGAAGTCCAGGCGCTCCACCAGCGCCGCCTGCACCTCACGCTGCAGCACGTCGTGCTGTTCGTAGCTGGTGGCGGCACGGCCGAAGTGGCGGCGTACCTGGCGTTTGTCGAGGTGGAACGTATCCATCAAGTCAGGCTCATCGTGCGGTAGTTGTCAGCAGCGGACGCAGCGCCTGCGCCACTTCGTCGGCATGGCCGAAGAACGGTGCGTGGCCGGCGTGCGAGATCTCGTCATAGCTGCCGGCGCACTGGCTCGCCGACCACTGCATCGCCTGCGGCGGTACCAGCCGGTCGCGACGGCCGGCGATCCAGGCACTCGGTACGGCCAGATCGGGCAACGCGGCGCGACGGTCGGCGGTATCAAGGATGCAAATGCCTTCCTGCAGCACGCGTCGATCGGGTTCGCCGCGGGCAAACACCAGGGTGCGCAGCTGGCGCAATTCGGCGCGCGGATCGGCACTGCCCATCGCTTCCAGCGCGAGGAAGCGCTCGATGGTGGCGTGGTAATCGGTTTCCAGGTCGGTGGCCAGTTGCTGCACCATCGACGCATCGTTGCCATGCGGCCAGCCGGCATCGCGCACGAACTTCGGCGTGGCGCACAGCATCGCGAGGCCGCGTACCTGCTGCGGCATGTCCAGAGCTGCCGTCAGCGCAATCAGCCCGCCCAGCGACCAGCCCAGCCAGATCGCCGGCGGCGTGATCACGGCAATCGCGGCGGCGCAGGCACTTGGCTCCAGCGGCAGCCCGCAATCGCGCGAATAGCCATGACCGGGCAGGTCGACCACGTACATCGTGCACTGGTCGTCCAGCGCCTCGACCAGTGGCGCCAGCACGCCGCCGTGCATGGCCCAGCCGTGCAGCATGACCAGCGGTACCGGACCGTGGCCGTGGGTTTCCATATACAGGCTCACGCGTCGCTGTCCTTGTCCTTGGCACGAGGTGCAGGCATCGGCACGTCGGCGGGCGCCAGTGCGCTATCCACTGCAACGCGTCCGTCGAACACGAAGCAGTCGCCTTGCCAGTGCATGCCGTCAGTCTGCTCCAGATATTTCAGGATGCCGCCTTCGAGCTGGTAGACGTGCGGCAGCCCGAGGTCCTGCATATGCAGCGCGGCCTTCTCGCAGCGGATGCCGCCGGTGCAGTACGACACCACGGTCTTGCCTTCGTAACGAGTGCGGTCGGCGGCGATCGCCGCGGGAAACTCGGTGAAGCTGGCGATGCGGTAGTCCACCGCCTGCGGGAACTTGCCGACATCGACCTCGTAGTCGTTGCGGGTGTCCAGCAGCACGACTTCACGACCCTCGTCGTCATGGCCCTGATCCAGCCAGCGCTGCAGCGTGGCTGCGTCCACCGCCGGTGCGCGACCACCTTCGGGGCGGACCGTTGGCAGCCTCATGGTGATGATTTCCTGCTTCAGCCGCACCCGCATGCGGCCGAACGGCACGTTGTCGGACACTGACTCTTTCGGCTCGACATCGGCGAAGCGCGGATCTTCATGCAGGCTGACCATGAAACCGTCAATCTGCGCGCGGCTGCCGGCAAGGAACAGGTTGATGCCTTCCGGCGCCAGCAGGATGGTGCCCTTCAAGGCCAGTGCTTCGCAGCGTTCGAGCAGCCGTTCACGCAGCGTGGGCAGCTCGTCCAGGCTGATGAATTTGTAGGCGGAGATGTTGACGATCGACATGCGGGGGTATCGGCAAAGCAAGCGGGCAATTATACGCGGCGGCGGCAAGGGGCCAGTTTTCAACCGCATGCCTCAGCCGGAGGCGGCTGCGCTGGCTGGTAATCGCAGGGTTTCCAGCGCCACCAGCAACCGGTCGACGTGATCCTCGCCATGGGCCGCGGACAACGTGATGCGCAGCCGCGCGTGGCCCTGCGGCACGGTTGGTGGACGGATCGCGCTGACCAGCAAACCCTGCCGTTCGAGTGCCAGCGCGGCGGCCAGCGCGGCGTCGGCGCCGCCCAGCAGCAACGGCTGGATCGCGCTGGACGAGGTCGCCAGCGGCAAGCCGAGTTCGGCGGCGCCACGGCGAAAGCGCTCGATCAGTGCGGCGAGTTTCTCCCGCCGCCATGCCTCGGTCTGCGCCAGTCGCACCGCGGCGAGTGCGGCTGCGGCCAGCGCCGGTGGCATCGCGGTGGTGTAGATGTAGGGGCGGGCGAACTGCACCAGTCCTTCAATCAGCCCCGCGGGTCCGGCGACGAAGGCCCCGGCGCAACCGAGTGCCTTGCCCAGCGTGGCCATCAGCACCGGCACTTCGCGCTGGCCGAGCCCGGCGGCGCGCACGCTGCCAGAACCATCCTCACCGAGCACGCCCAGGCCATGTGCATCGTCGACCATCAAGGTGGCGTGTTCACGGGCACACAAGGTGGCCAGTTCACGCAACGGCGCGACATCACCGTCCATGCTGAACACGCCATCGGTGGCCAGCAGGGCGGCAGCCTCGCAGCGCGACGCCAGTTGACGGGAAGCGGCGGCCACATCGGCATGTGGATAGCGTTTCAGTTCGGCACCGGATAGCTGTGCGCCATCGAGCAGGCAGGCATGGTTGAGCTTGTCCTGCGCGCACACATCGCCGCGGGCCAGCAATGCCTGCAGCACGCCGAGATTGGCCATGTAGCCGGTGGAGAACAACAGCGCACGCTCGCGGCCGGTCCATGCGGCCAGTGCCTCTTCCAGCGCGGCATGTTCGACGCGGTGGCCGCAGATCAGGTGCGCCGAGGTGCTGCCCACGCCCTCGTCATCGGCCACGCGTTTGAATGCGGCGATCAGCTGCGGATGCTGCGCCAGGCCGAGGTAGTCGTTGCTGCAGAACGACAGCAGGCGCTGGCCGCCGCTTTCCAGCCACGGGCCGTCGGCGTGCTCGATGGTGCGCAGTCGACGCAACAATTGTGCGCGTTCGCGTTCTGCCGTCTGGATGGCCAGCCGGCCAAGCAGGTCAGGCCGCAACGCTGCAGTCACAGCCCTGTCCGCAGTTTGCCGTGTCCGTCTCGAGGATGTCGGCGTGCACCGTGCCGGCTTCCTCGATGATCTCCAGCGGGTGCAGGTCGAGCCGCCGGAATAACGCGCGGTCGTGCTCCACATCCGGGTTGCCGGTGGTCAGCAGCTTCTCGCCGTAGAAGATCGAGTTGGCGCCGGCGAAGAAGCACAGCGCCTGCACCGCGTCATCCATCTGCTGACGACCCGCCGACAGCCGCACCATCGAGGCGGGCATCAGCAGGCGCGCAACCGCGATCGTGCGCACGAACTCGAACGGGTCCAGTGCCGCGGTGCCGGCCAGCGGCGTGCCTTCCACCTGTACCAGCTGGTTGATCGGCACTGACTGCGGATGCTCAGGCAGGTTGGCCAGCGTCTGCAGCAGACCGGCGCGCTGGTCGCGCGATTCGCCCATGCCGACGATGCCGCCGCAGCAAGTCTTCATGCCTGCATGGCGAACATGCTCCAGCGTGTCGAGTCGATCCTGGTACTGGCGGGTGTGGATCACCTCGCCGTAGAACTCCGGCGCGGTGTCGAGGTTATGGTTGTAGTAGTCGAGGCCGGCGGCCTTCAAGGTGTCGGCTTGCGATCCGCTCAACATGCCCAGCGTGGCGCAGGTTTCCAGGCCAAGGCCCTTTACCGCGCGCACGATCTCGGCGACCTTGAGCACATCGCGGTCTTTCGGGCCGCGCCAGGCTGCACCCATACAGAAACGGCTGGCGCCGGCATCCTTGGCTGCTTGTGCGCGTTCCAGCACCGCTTCGACGCTCATCAGTTTCTGTGCCTGTACGTCGGTGTCATAGCGCGCCGCCTGCGGGCAGTAGGCACAGTCTTCAGGGCAGCCGCCGGTCTTGATCGATAGCAGGGTGGATACCTGCACGGCGTTCGGATCGTGGTGCTCGCGGTGTACCGAGTGCGCGCGATGCAGCAGCTCGTTGAACGGTAGCGCGAACAGGGCGCCAACTTCGGCGCGAGTCCAGTCGTGGCGGATGGCAAGGTCGACCATGGAACAGCAACTCCCGTGCATGAGGCGGGAGAGTGTGGAAGTCGCTCTGGGGCGTGTCAACTCGATACGCATTTGAATGGTTGACGAGAACAAGATTGCAGTCCAGCCGCTAACATCGCGTAATGAAGGTCCAGTGACTACTAAGAGGGGCATGCGCATGGACGCGCTGATGACATCATGGCGACGGCTGCAACGATTCGTGCTGCCGTGGCGCTGCCTGTTGTGTGACGCTGCCGGGGACCTTGGCAGCGACCTGTGCGCCGCGTGCGCGGCCGAGCTGCCACGCAACCGCAAATGTTGCGCCCGCTGCGCATTGCCGTTGGCGACACCGGCAGCGCTATGCGGCGAATGCCAGCGCCGCGCGCCGCCGTGGAATGCGGCGTGGGCTCCGTTTCGTTACGGCTGGCCGCTGGATCGGCTGGAATCACGCTACAAGTTCGGTACCGATCTGGCGGCTGGCCGCGTGTTGTCGACACTGTGGCAGCGCGAACCGTGCTCGATCGAGCGACCGCAACTGCTGCTGCCGGTGCCACTGCACCGCCAGCGGCTGCGTCAGCGCGGCTACAACCAGGCGCTGGAGCTGGCCAGACCACTGGCGAAGGCATGGAATATTCCGCTGCGCCACGATGTGCTGCAGCGTCAGCGCGCCACCAACGCGCAGACCGAACTGGATGCCGTGGGTCGGCGCCGCAACGTGCGTGGTGCATTCAAGCTGCGTGACGCTATCGCGCTGCCGGCCCACGTGGCGATCCTCGACGACGTGATGACTACCGGCGCCACCGTTGCCGAGTGCGCGCGTGTGCTCAAGCGGGCCGGTGTGCAGCGGGTGGATGTCTGGGCGCTGGCGCGCGCGCCATCACCGCGCGGCTAGCAGATTTCACTTCACCGCCAGCGCAAGCACGATGCCGATCCATACGGCCAGTCCCAGCCAGTTGTTGTGGCGGAACGCGGCGAGGCAGGCGCTGCGTGCGCGGCCGCGGATCAGCCACAGCTGGTAGCCGAACAGGCCGGTGGCGGTGGCGAGACCCAGCCAGTACGGCCAGCCCAGTGCGGCACGCTGGCCGACGAACAGCATCGCCAGCACGAAGGTGCCCATCAGCACGCCGAGGATCGGCAGGTCGGCGTCGCCGAACAGGATCGCGGTGGATTTCGCCCCGGCCTTGAGATCGTCGTCGCGGTCGACCATCGCGTACTCGGTGTCGTAGACCACCGACCAGATGATGTTGCCGATAAACAGCAGCCAGCCTACCGGCGGCACAGTGTTCGTCACCGCGGCGAACGCCATCGGGATCGACCAGCCGAACGCAGCACCGAGCACCACCTGTGGCATATAGGTGTAGCGCTTGGTGAACGGGTAGATCGCCGCCAGCGCGGCGCCGGCGAACGACAGTTCGATCGTCAGCTTGTTGGTGAACAGCACCAGCACGAAGGCGAACAGCAGCAGCGCGGCGAACAAGATCAGTGCCTCGCGCGGCGTGACCCGGCCCGAGGCGATCGGTCGCCCCGCGGTGCGCTCGACCTGCGGGTCCAGCTTGCGGTCGGCAAAGTCGTTGATCGCGCAGCCGGCCGCGCGCATCGCGAACACGCCGAGGGTGAAGATGATCAGCGGCTTCCACGGCGGGAAATCGCCAGCAGCCAGCCACAGCGCCCACCAGGTCGGCCACAGCAGCAGCAGCGCGCCGATCGGCCGATCCATCCGGGTCAGCACCAGATAGTCCAGCGCCTTTTCGCGCTGAGGTGCCGGCAGCTTCTGCAGCAGCCAGTTCAGCACCCGCGTGGCGCGGGTCGAGCTGTCGGCCGGTTTTGCAACGGCAGGCTGTACGGCGGCAGCCGCTTTCGTCTGGCGCGTCGATGCCGAAGACTTCGTTGCCTGAGTAGGTGAATTGCGCCGTTGGCGCTTGCGCGGTGTGGGAGCCATCGGCGAAGTCTAGCGTGCAGGGGCGAGCAGGATGGTGACGCACCTTGAAGAGTGGCGTGGTGGCGTGCCCCTTGCGGGGTAGTCAGTCCAGTGTCAGTCGATCGGCTCCCGATTTTTCATGGGAGTTGCGTGCGATATGCGGGATCGCCTCTCGCGGCCTTGTCCATGGCCTCGTCGCCAGTGTCGCGGAGGCCGGAAGAATGTCACCCATATCAGCGATGCTGTAAGATCTTGCGACAGCTAGGGCCTTGCGTAATTAGACGGTAGGGCGAGCCTGCATCAGGGGATGCAAGGGGCTGATTTTGTGATAACGCGAACAGACGGTGGGAGTAATCCCACGGACCAGGCTGCGGGATTACACGGCGTTGTGAAATCTGCATTGAGTTAGAGCGCTGAACTACCAACAAGGGGATTATTGTGAATCGTATATATGCGTTTGCTTCGCTCTGCCTGTTCTCTATCGCTCTGCTTGGCTGCAGTGGATATCAGGTTCACAGCAACTTACCAGCAGGGACGCTGATAGCGCCGACCAACGCGAATGAAGTAGAGGTGCTGTTCTCCCCTCCTCAGCGCACCTACAAGTCTGTAGGTATTGTCTCGGCCAAGCGCTACAAGCCTGGCTGGACCGATCCATCTGTCTCTGATGCAGTTCCCGAACTCCAAGCCGCAGGGGCTAAGCTCGGAGCAGATGCCGTCATCGTTCGCAGCGACCGTGCTCTGAACGATCGTCACATCACTGTTGAGGGAGAGGCAATTCGCTACACCGATAAGGCAGCGGGGCAGGTGCCGTAACAATTAGGTCGCGTGCTACGCGGTCTAACATTTCGTTCAAGGCGGACGGCTGCACCGCCGCTTACTAAGACTAAACAAAGTAGCCGTACGTTCAAACGCTTCAGAATGCAGGTCTCTACTCGGTTTCTGTGGGTCAAACGTTCGGATACAAAGTTTCGCCTTAGTAACTCCAGCGTTAGACGAAACGGAATTTTCTCGGGGTGTCGTAAGTTGAAGGGGAGTTAGTGATGTTTGCAGTTCGGTTGATCGTCCTGATATTTCTGGTCTTCTACAGCTGGTCGATGGGCCAAATTCCTCCAAGTGGGCTAAACGCCTTTGGCACGTTTATCGCGTTTTCGTTCTTTATCGTTGCTCCTCTCTTGTACTTGCTTCCAACCTTCGAGGCGCTGCTCAGACAGCACCCCAACCTCCCAGCCATCGCGCTCATCAATGTCCTCCTTGGCTGGTCGCTTATTGGTTGGGTGGTTGCCGAGGTCTGGGCGCTCAAGAAGCCAGAACCAGCAGCTGCTGCACGCATGGCTGTAGACGACCCTGCGGCTAGTGCGTCGCCAAGAGAAACAAAAAAGTGTCGGTACTGCGCGGAGGAAGTTCTCGCAGCCGCAATCAAGTGCAAGCATTGTGGCAGCGAATTATCTGTCTAACAGTTTGTTCAAGGCGAACGCCTTCGGCGCCGCTTAACTCCAGCGTTAGGCAGTCAGGGGAAAGCCATGGAAGCGTTCTTGTTCATTCTTCTCGCATCGTTTATCGATCCGGTCCGCTGGGTTATCTGTGTTCTTTCAGCTTGGTTCGTACCCAACTATCCCGGTTCTCTGGCTGTCGGCGTTGGCGCTACCGTCGGCCTCTTTGCCATGTTGGTGCCTCACGTCAGCGGCCCTTCGCTACTGGCAGGCGGCATCGCTTCTGCTGCCATCGTTTCGGCCTTCTATTTCTGGCGTCAGAGTCGTCTCAAGAAGAAAGTGCAGGCGTCCACCTAAGCAAGCACCTGCCTAATTTGAGTTAGGCAATCGAGGGAACATTTCATGAGGTTTGCAAATTTAAGTAGCTGGCAGTACCTGTCGTGCATCGTTGCACTCTGGTCTGCGGCTCTAGGTGTATCGGCGGAGGACGTGTGCAAGCCGAAGAACGTCGACGTCTGCAAGATTGCGCGCCAGTTCGCAGACGAGACGGCAAGTGCTCTACCAATACAGCTCAATAGCAATTTAAGTCTCCAAACCGCGTTCGCTGAGCTTTCTACAGTTAGCTTGACAGCAAAGCTCAACTACACACGCGAGTTTCTAAATCAAACACTTGCCTCCGCAGGCATGAGCAACGATCAGATGCTGAAAGTTCTTTACAATTCAGCAAAGAGCGGCATATGTCCACGTTCGTCCCAGTCAGAGTATTTCATTGAGCGCGGCGGGCATGTTCGTTACATCTATAAGTTCAAAGACGGCACGACCTCCACAACAGTGGACATAGACTCGTGCACATGAGCAAGTGCTCTAAGTTCACCGGTTCATTGCCTAACATCTCCGTAAGAGCAACTGTCTGATCATATTGGTCGCGCGGTCTCTTTCCGCGCATCGCGCATGCTGGCATTCAAGACCACGATCAGTTTGTGCGCGATAGCCGCCATTCCGCTGCCTACAGGCTGGTTCAGGCCGTTGTGCTCTCGGAGCGCGTGACGGCACGCAACGCGAGAAACGGTCGATATCGGCCATGGTGAAATCGACGCTACCTTCGCCGGCACCGGTGATGTTGTGGCCGTGGGTGCTGGTTCGGAAACGGTAGGTAGGCAGGTCTGTCTTGCTCCAAAAAATAGGTAATGGTTTGCGCGTGGTCAGCGTCATCCGGCCACCGGTTTATGTGCGCAGCAGCAGCCGATACGCCGGGCTGTCGCTTTCGTCGCAGTGTGGGTAACCCAGCGTGTCGAGGAAGCGGCCAAAGGCGATCTGCTCGTGCGCGGGCACCTGGATGCCGACCAGGATGCGGCCGTAGTCGGCGCCGTGGTTGCGATAGTGGAACAGGCTGACGTTCCAGTCCGGGTGCATGTGGCCGAGGAAGCGGGTCAGCGCGCCGGGACGTTCGGGGAATTCGAAGCGGTACAGCTTCTCGTCGCTGGCCAGTGGCGAACGCCCGCCGATCATGTGGCGCAGGTGCAGCTTGGCCAGTTCGTCGTCGGTGAGGTCGAGCACGCTGAACTGCTGGGCATGGAACGCGGCGACCAGTGCCTCGCGTTCGTTGCGGTGGCTGATCTGCACGCCGACGAAGATGTGTGCGGAGCTGGCGTCGCCGATGCGGTAGTTGAACTCGGTGATGCCGTGCTGGCCCAGGGTGGCGCAGAAACGGCGGAAGCTGCCGCGCTCCTCCGGGATCGTCACGGCGAACACGGCTTCGCGCTGCTCGCCGACCTCGGCGCGTTCGGCGACAAAGCGCAGGCGGTCGAAATTCATGTTGGCGCCGGAGACGATCGCGACCAGTGCGCCGTTGCCGGCACCGTGTGTGGCGACGTATTGCTTCAGCCCGGCCAGCGCCAGCGCGCCGGACGGTTCCGGCACGCTGCGGGTTTCCTGGTGGATGTCGCGGATGGCGGCGCAGATCGCGTCGGTATCCACGCGCAGCATCGCGTCGACATGCTGCCGGCACAGCGCGAAAGTCAGCGCGCCGACCTGCTTCACCGCGGTGCCATCGGCGAATAGACCGACTTCGTCCAGTGCGACGCGTTCGCCGGTTTCCAGTGAACGCGCCATCGCATCCGAATCGCTGGCCTGCACGCCAATGACTTGCACCCCGGGTCGCAATGCCTTGATGCAGGCGGCGACACCGGCCAGCAGGCCGCCGCCGCCCACCGGCACGAATACCGCCTGCAGCGGCCCCGGATGCTGGCGCAGGATTTCCAGTGCGATCGTGCCCTGGCCGGCGATTACCGCGGGGTCATCGAACGGATGCACGAACACCGCGCCGCAGCCGGCCTGCAGCTGTGCGGCGGCGGCATGTGCCTCGCTGTACGAATCGCCGGCCAGCACCACCTCGACCAGCGCGCCGCCAAAGCGGCGCACCGCGTCGATCTTCACTTGCGGCGCGGTCACCGGCATCACGATGGTGGCGCGGATGCCCAGCTTCGCTGCGGCCAGCGCGACGCCCTGCGCATGGTTGCCGGCCGAGGCGGCGACCACCCCGCGTGCGCGTTGCGCCGCGTCCAGCTGCACCATGCGGTTGTAGGCGCCGCGCAGCTTGAACGAGAACACCGGTTGCTGATCCTCGCGCTTGAGCAGCACCGGCTGGCCCAGTCGTTCGCTGAGCAGCGGCGCCGGTTCCAGCGACGACTCGTGCGCCACGTCGTAGACGCGCGCGGCGCGGATCTGCGCCAGCAGGTCACCGGTTGCTACGGCATCGGCATCGACAGCTGGCGCGACGACTGCATTCATGCGGCGAGTGCGGTCGCCGGATGTGCCACCTGCAGCACGTCGACCAGCTTGCGCGTCTGCTGCAGGATCTGGCTGAGGCCGGCGTCGTCGCATTGCAGGCTTAGGGTCAACCGCGAGACGGCGGGATCATGCGTGGCGGCCACGGTCAGCGTGTCGATGTTGTAGCCGCGTGCGGCGAACAGCCCGGCGACGCGCACCAGCGCGCCGGCTTCGTTCTGCAACAGGATGGACAGAGTGTGGTTCATGGCGGTTCTCCTTTCAGGCTCGTCATCCCGGCCTGCGCCGGAATGACGGTCAAAAAAACTTTGGTCAAAACATGTGTGACGGCTGGGCTTCGTGCACGGCGGGTGCCTGGCGCGTAGCAATGAAATCCCCGGTGATCATCTGCGCGTAACTGGCACCAGGCCCGACCATCGGATACACGCCGGCATCCGGGTCGATCATCACTTCGAGGAAGGCCGGGCCATCGAACGCGAGGAACGCAGCGATCGTCGACTCCAGCTCCTCCTTGCATTCCAGCCGCTGCACCCAGGCGAAGCCGTCGGCCTGCGCAGCGAGCACGAAATCCTTCTTGTGCAGGCTCTTGTCGGAGGCGGCGAAGCGGCCCTTGAAGTACAGCTTCTGCCACTGCCTCACCATGCCGTCGCCGACGTTGTTGAGCACCACGACCTTGATCGGCAGGTTGTAGGTGGTGACGGTTTCCAGCTCACCGAGATTCATGCGGATGCTTGCGTCGCCGTCGATGTCGATGACCAGCTTGTCGCGATGCGCGAACTGCGCGCCGACCGCTGCCGGCAGGCCGAAACCCATCGTGCCCATCGAACCGGAGGTGAGCCAGTGCCGCGGTGCGCAGAAGTCGAAGTACTGCGCCGCCCACATCTGATGCTGACCGACGCCGGTGCTGATGATGGCGCGGCCCTGCGTGTGCCGGTTGATTGCTTCCAGCACGGCATAGGGCTGCACCAGCGCACTGGCGCGGTCGTAGTTCATCGCGTGCACGCGCTTCAGCTCGGCCACCTGCGCCTGCCAGGCGTCAAGCGACGGCTGCAGTCCATGCGCGCGGCCATAGGCAGTCAGTCGTTCCAGTGCACGTACCAGCGGGCCGACGTGATGCCAGTGCACGGATTTCACCTTGCCGATCTCGGCCGGGTCGATGTCGATCTGCGCGATGAATTTTGCGTGCGGTGCGAACTTGTCCGGTACGCCGGCGACGCGGTCGTCGAAGCGCGCGCCCAAGGCCAGCACGAAGTCACAATCCTCCACCGCATAGTTCGCATACGCCGTGCCGTGCATGCCGAGCATGTGCAGTGCCAGCGGGTCGGTGGTATCGAACGCGCCCAAGCCCATCAGGGTGGTGGTCACCGGCAACCCGAAGGTATCGACGAACAGGCGCAGTGCCGCCGACGCACCCGCTGCGATCACGCCACCACCGGCATAGATCAAGGGCCGCTTCGCCTGCATCAGTGCGGCAAAGAACGCGGCGCAGTCGGCATCGCTCAACGCCGACTGTTCCACCGCGCGCAAGCGGGAGCGATAGCCGGCCAGCGCCAGCTCGCCGACACCATGAAAGTCCAGCGCGGCGTTCTGCACGTCCTTCGGCACGTCCACCACCACCGGCCCGGGTCGGCCGCTGCGGGCGAGGGTAAACGCGGTGCGCAGCGTCGCCTCCAGCTGCGCGGCATCGGTGACCAGGAACACATGCTTGGCGCAGGCCCCCATGATGTTGCTGATCGGTGCCTCCTGGAACGCGTCGCTGCCGATCGCCGCGGTGCTCACCTGGCCGCAGATCACCACCAGCGGGATCGAATCGGCCATCGAGTCGCGCACCGGCGTGACCATGTTCGTCGCACCGGGTCCGGAGGTGACCACCGCCACGCCGACCTTGCCGGAAGCGCGCGCATAACCGGCCGCCATGAAACCCGCGCCCTGTTCATTGGCGGGCACGATCATTGGCATCGGCTCGCTGCCGTCCTCGCGTGGATGCAGGGTGTTGTAGCGGAACACGGCGTCGTACACCGGCAGGATCGCGCCGCCGGAATAACCGAACATCACCTCGACGCCCTGGTCGGCGAAGACCTGCACGATCACGTCGGCACCGCTCATCGCGTGGCCGGCAAGCGGATGACGGCTGGCGGTGATCGGAGGTGCGGTGTCGGCTGTCAGCAATTGCGTCGTCACGATGGTTTCCTGGATACGCCGGAGCTGCCGGCGGCTTGACGGAGATTCGAGCGGCGGACGTGGCGAGCGGAGTCGCGCCGGGCCGACGCTGGAAGCGTCTAGTTGCGGATCAACTCGTCTTCGGTGGCCGAGCGTGCCGGCACGCCGTAGGTCGACACGATGCGCAGATCCTGCGCGAGGGCCGAGAAGTTCTCCCATGCGATGCCGTTGATGTCGGCATCACGGGTGAACCCGCGGGCCTCGTCGTCCTCGAAGCCCACGTGGCGCAGCTGACCGGCACGTTCGGGCTGCCGGTTGATCGAGAAGTTGAGCAGATCGGTGCGCCACATCGCGTACGTGCCCGCGACCACCACCTGTGGCGGCTGGCTAAGGCGAGCGCTGTAATCGGCGATCGAGGCCTCCAGGTCGGCGACGGCCAGGGCGATATGGAAACGTTTCATGACAAACCTCTCTCGTTGTTCGGTGCTGTGGATGACGATGGTGTGCTCCCTCCCCTGCGCAGTAGGGGAGGGCTGGGGAGGGGTGCTTCTGATCCTGAAATCAAAAGCCTGCCCCCTCCCGACCTCCTCCTGCATTGCAGGGGGAGGAGCAAAGCAGTTCTCAGCCGACCTTCTTCAGCGGCGCGGCTTCGGTCTTGGCGGCGACCGGTTGCAGCCACGGCATCTGCGCGCGCAGCTTGGCGCCGACCACTTCGATCGGATGATCGAGATCGGCCTGCTTCAGGCGTTTGTAGTTCGGCAGGCCGGCCTGGTATTCGGCCGTCCAGTTGCGCGCGAAGGTGCCGTCCTGGATGTCGGTGAGGACTTCCTTCATGCGCGCCTTGGTGCCGGCGTCGACCACGCGCGGACCGCTGACGTAATCGCCGTACTGCGCGGTCTCGGAGACGAACTCCAGCATCTTCTTCAGGCCGCCCTCGTAGAACAGGTCGACGATCAGCTTCAGCTCGTGCATCACCTCGTAGTAGGCGATTTCCGGCTGATAGCCGGCTTCCACCAAGGTCTCGAAACCCTTGATCACCAGTTCGCTGGCGCCGCCGCACAGCACGGCCTGCTCGCCGAACAGGTCGGTCTCGGTCTCTTCCTTGAAATCGGTCTTGATGATCATCGCGCGGCCGCCGCCGATGCCGTCGGCGTAGCCCCTGGTCTTCGCCTCGGCATGGCCGCTGACGTCCTGGTGCACCGCCCAGATGCACGGCACGCCGCGACCGCGCTCGTACTCGCTGCGCACCAGCGCGCCCGGGCCCTTCGGCGCAACCAGGATCACGTCGATATCCGCACGCGGTTCAATCTGCTTGAAATGCACGTTGAAGCCGTGCGCGAACAGCAGCGCGGCGCCGGGCTTGATGTTCGGTTCGATCGCTTCCTTGTACAGCGTCGGCTGCACCATGTCTGGCGTGAGCACAGCGACCAGGTCGGCGTCCTTCACGGCCTCAGCCGGTTCGGCGACCTTGAAGCCGTCGGCCTTTGCCTTGTGCCAGGTCGGACCATTCGGGCGCAGGCCGACCACGACGTCGAGGCCGGAGTCGCGCAGGTTCAGCGCATGCGCGCGGCCTTGGCTGCCGTAGCCGAGCACGGCGATGCGGGATGTGGCGAGTGTGTTGGTGGGGGCGGTACTCATGCGGCAACTCCTGCGGTGGTTTCAGTGATTTCGGTGTGGGTGTGCCTGGGTGTGGCAACGGTGGTCTGCGGATGGGTGGTGGCGCCGTCGGAGGCGGAGCCGACCAGGCGCGCGTACTTGGCCAGCGCGCCGTGGGTGACTTTCGGTTGGGGTGGCTGCCAGCCGGCGCGGCGACTGGCGAGATCGGCACTGGTGCGCAGCTCGCGGTGTTCGGCATCGATCACCACGCGGTCGCCCTCACGCAGCAGCGCGATCGGGCCGCCGCGCACCGCTTCCGGTGCGATGTGGCCGACCATGAAACCGTGGGTGGCGCCGGAGAAACGTCCGTCGGTGATCAGCGCCACGTCGTTGCCGAGGCCGCGGCCGACCAGCGCGGCGGTGACGCCGAGCATCTCGCGCATGCCCGGACCACCGGCGGGCCCTTCGTTGCGGATCACGATGACGTCGCCGGCATGGATGCGATCCCCCTGCACGGCGGCGAACGCTTCCTCCTCGCTCTCGAAGACGCGCGCGCTGCCTTCGAAGTGGCCGCTCTTGCCGGGGATCTTCAGGATGCAGCCCTCCGGCGCGAGGTTGCCGTAGAGGATCGAATAGCCACCGCGCGGCTTCAGCGGCTGCGTGACGGGATGCACCACGTCCTGCGTCTCGGCGCGCGGCGCGGCGGCGGCTTCGGTGAACAGGCTGCGGCCGGTGACGGTGGGCGCGTCCTCCAGCATGCCGGCGGCGATCAGTTCCTGCGCCACGCGGGCGCTGCCGCCGGCGCCGAACAGCTCGACCGCGGTGTAGCGGCCGCCCGGCAGCAGGTCGGCGATCACCGGCGTGTGCACCGAGGCCGGTTCGAAATCCTCCAGCGTCCACTCGACGCCGGCTTCGCGTGCGATTGCCAGCAGGTGCAGTACCGCATTGGTAGAGCCGGCGGTGGCGGCAACCATGCGGGCGGCGTTGCGGAACGAGGTGCGTGTCAGCATCTCGCGTGGCGTGCGTTCGGCCTTCAGGCATTCCATCACCAGCTCGCCGCAACGATAGGCTGCGGCACCCTTGGCCGGATGTGTGGCGGGGATATCGTTGTAGCCCATCGGCGACAGCCCCAGCGTGGTCAGCACCATCGCCATCGTGTTGGCGGTGAACTGGCCGCCGCAGGCGCCGGCACCGGGGCAGGCATCGCGCTCGACCGCGCTCAGTTCCGCGTCGTCGATCTTGCCGGCGCCGTGCGCGCCGACCGCCTCGAACACCTGCTGAATGGTGATCGGGTGATTGTCATGCGTGCCGTGCGCGATGCTGCCGCCGTACAGCGCCACGCCGGGGATGTTCAGCCGTGCCAGTGCCATCGCGGCGGCGGGAATCGTCTTGTCGCAGCCACACAACACCACCATCGCATCGAGGCAGTGGCCGTCCACCGCCAGCTCGATCGAGTCGGTGATGACTTCACGGCTGATCAGCGACGCGCGCATGCCGGGCGTGCCCATCGCGATGCCGTCGGTGACGGCGATGGTGTTGAACTCGATCGGCGTGCCACCGGCGGCACGGATGCCGGCGGCGGCTTCGACAGCCAGTTCGCGCAGGTTGAGGTTGCACGGGCTCACGTTCGACCAAGTGTGCACGACCGCCACGAGCGGTTTGGCGATCGCCTCGTCGTCGAGTCCGGTGGCGCGCAGCATCGCGCGGGAGGGGGCGCGGTCGGGACCGCTCTTGATCAGATCACTGCGCATGGGTGTTCCGTTGGATTGACAAGAAAAAGCGCCCCTTGCGTGCAAAGGAGGTTGGCGTCGCGGACGGGGACGTGCGCCTTGGGAACGCACGGAGGGCATCCGCTGCCGTGAACACGCAAGGGGCGGCAGAAAATACGGACGCGTCCCTGCGTCCGTCGGGAAAGCATGGGTGGAGAACGGGGCTCTGCATCAGCCGCATGCGCGTGCCCCGTTGAAAAATGCGGCGGCGTTGTCGGCGTGATCCTCGATCGCAGCCAGCACGGCATCGCGCACTTCATTCGTACCGGCATGGCCGCCGATGTCGCGGCTGTGCGGACCGTCGCGCAGCACGGCGTCGACGGCTGCCTCGACCGCGGCGGCCTCGGCTGCCAGGCCCAGCGAATGACGCAACAGCAGCGCCACGGAAAGGATCGCACCGACCGGATTCGCCACGCCCTGGCCGGCGATGTCCGGTGCCGAGCCGTGGATCGGTTCGTATAGGCCGGCCTTGCCCTCACCCAGCGAGGCCGAGGGCAGCAGGCCGAGCGAGCCGGCCAGCGCGGCGGCCTCGTCGGTGAGGATGTCGCCGAACAGGTTCTCGGTGACCACCACGTCGTAGCGGTTCGGCTGGGTCAGCAACAGCATCGCCATCGAGTCGACCAGCTGGTGCTCGACCTTCACGTCGGGATAGTCGGCGGCGATGCGCTGCACCGTGCTGCGCCACAGGCGCGAGGTTTCCAACACGTTCGCCTTGTCGACCGAGGTGACGTGATGGCGACGGCCACGCGCCAGCTCGAACGCGCGACGCACCACGCGCTCGATCTCGGCGACGGTGTACTTGCACTCGTCGGTGGCGGTGTCGCTGGTGCGGGTCTTCGCGCCGAAGTACGCGCCGCCGGTGAGTTCGCGTACGAACAGCACGTCGACGTTCTGCAGCTTCTCGTTCTTCAGCGGCGACAGATCGGCCAGCGCCGGATGCACCTGCAACGGGCGCAGGTTCGCATAGACACCCAGCGCGGCGCGCAGGGCCAGCAGGCCCTGTTCGGGGCGGACCGGCGCGTTCGGATCGGACCACTTCGGCCCGCCGACGGCGCCGAGCAGCACCGCATCGGCGTGCTGGCAAGCGGCCAGTGACGCTGCCGGCAACGGTTCGCCGGTGGCGTCGATCGCGGCGCCGCCGATCAGTTGCTCGTCGAACGTGAACACGTGCTCGTAGCGGGCGGCCACGGTCTTCAATACGGCCACCGCGGCGGCGGTGACCTCGGGACCGACGCCATCGCCGGGCAGGGTGACGATGCGTGCTTTCATGCAGCCTCCTGGGCTTGCTCGTATTGGGTGATGGCATCGCTGTGTTGCAGCAGGTAGCCGAGCTGATCGACGCCGTTGAGCAGGCAGTGACGCGCGAACGGCTCCAGCCGGAACGGGATGCGCCCGCCGTCGGGCAGCGCAATGAACTGCTCGCGTACGTCGATCACCAGCTCGATGCCCGGATGCTTGAGCAGCCAGCGGTGTTCCAGCTCGTCGATCACGATCGCCAGCAGCCCGTTCTTCAGCGCATTGCCGCGGAAGATGTCCGCGATCTCGCTGCACAGCACCGCCTGCACGCCGTAGTCGAGCAACGCCCACGGCGCGTGTTCGCGCGAGGAGCCGCAGCCGAAGTTGCGCCCGGCGACGACGATCGAACAGCCCTGCGCCTGCGGCTGGTTCAACGGGAAGGCCGGGTTGTCGCTGCCGTCGGCCTGGTAGCGCCAGTCGTGGAAGCACAGCTTGCCCAACCCCTCGCGGGTGGTGGTGGTGAGGAAGCGTGCGGGGATGATGCGGTCGGTGTCGATGTTCTCGTCGGCCAGCACGGCGGTGCGCGAGTGGATGCGGGTCACGGGCTTCATGCGGCTTGCTCCTGCGTCAGGTATTCGCGCGGATCGGCGATCACGCCTGCCAAGGCGGAAGCGGCGGCGGTGGCCGGGCTGGCCAGCACGGTGCGTGCGCCCTTGCCTTGGCGGCCTTCGAAGTTGCGATTGGAGGTACTCACCACCAGTTGCCCCGGCTGGGCCAGGTCGCCGTTCATCGCGATGCACATCGAGCAACCCGGCACGCGCCACTCGGCGCCGGCCGCGGTGAACACCTGATGCAGGCCTTCGCGCTCGGCGTCGCGGCGCACCGCTTCGGAACCGGGGACCACCAGCATGCGCACGCCCTCGGCGATACGCCGGCCATGCAGCACGCGCGCCGCTTCGCGCAGGTCGGACAGGCGCGAGTTGGTGCAGCTGCCGACGAACACCACGTCGACCGGCGTGCCCTGCATCGGCTTGCCGGCTTCGCTCTTCATGTAGTCGAGCGCGCGACGTTCCTGCGCATTGGTGGCCGCCGGTACCGGTGCGTCCATCGCGATCGCCATGCCTGGATGGGTGCCGTAGGTGACGGTGGGTTTGACCTGGCTGGCGTCGATGCGCACTTCGTGGTCGTAGGCTGCACCGTCGTCGCTGCGCAGTGCGCGCCAGCGTTTCACCGCAGCATCCCACGTGGCGCCCTGCGGTACGCGCGGACGGCCTTTCAGCCACGCGAACGTGGTTTCGTCCGGCGCGATCAGACCTGCGCGTGCGCCGGCCTCGATCGACATGTTGCAGACGGTCATGCGCTCGTCCATCGACATCGCCTCGATCGCCGCACCGCGATACTCGAGCACGTAGCCGGTGCCCCCATCGACGCCGATCGTGCCGATGATGTGCAGGATCAGATCCTTCGCGCCGATACCCGGCGGCAGCTGTCCATCCACATGGATCGCCATGGTCTTCGGCTTGCGTTGCAGCAGACACTGCGTCGCCATCACGTGGCCGACCTCGGTGGTGCCGATGCCGAACGCGAGCGCACCAAATGCGCCATGCGTCGAGGTGTGGCTGTCGCCGCAGACGATCGTCATGCCCGGCTGGGTCGCCCCCAGTTCAGGGCCGATCACGTGCACGATGCCGCGATCGGCGCTGTCCCAGCCGTGCAGTTCGACACCGAACTCGCGGCAGTTCGTTTCCAGCTGGGCCACCTGTGCCTGCGCCTCGGCATTCGCGTAAGGACGGCTGCCGTCGGCATTTGTCGGCAGGGTCGGCGTGGAATGATCCAGCGTGGCCAGCATGCGGTCGGGTCGGCGCAGTTGCAGGCCGCGCTCGCGCAGCTCGGTGAACGCCTGCGGCGAGGTGACTTCGTGCACCAGGTGCAGGTCGACGTAGAGTACGGCCGGTGTATCGGTGGTCTCGGGCGCGACGACGTGCGCGTCCCATACTTTCTCGAACAGGGTGCGCGGACTCATGCCGTGACCTCCATGGTGGCGGGCTGTTGATGAGGAGTCTGGCCATGGATGGCCGGGTTTTGATCTTCGCAGTCAGGGACGGCCGCACTAATAAAACTCAGCCAGCCCCAGCGATCTTCGGCGCGGCCGTCGAACAGGCCGAAGAACGCCTGCTGCAGTTGCTTCGTGATCGGACCTGGCGTGCCTGCACCAACGATCTTGCGATCGACCGAACGCACCGGTGTGATCTCGGCAGCGGTGCCGGTCATGAACACTTCGTCGGCGGTGTACAGCGCTTCGCGCGGCAGGTCGCGTTCTTCCACCGTGATGCCGAGATCGGCAGCCAGCGTGAGGACGCTGTCGCGGGTGATGCCAGCGAGGATGCCTGCACTCGACGGCGGCGTGAGCAGCTTGCCGCGCTTGACCAGGAACAGATTTTCGCCGGCGCCTTCGCTGAGCAGGCCGTTGTGGCCCAGCGCGATGCCCTCGTCGTAACCGCCACGGCGAGCTTCCAGTCCGATCAGCTGGCTGTTGAGATAGTTGCCGCCTGCCTTGGCCCAGCTCGGCAAGGTGTTCGGTGCGGGGCGGTGCCAGGAGGACACGCACACGTCGGCGCCTTTCTCCACCGCATCGCCCAGATACGCGCCCCAGTCCAGCGCCATGATCGCCACCTCGACCGGCGCGCCATTCTTCGGCAGCACGCCCAGGCCGCCGGCGCCACGGAACACGATCGGCCGCACATAGGCCGAGCGCATGGCATTGGCGCGGATCAGCTCGATGCAGGCGGCGTTGATATCGTCCTCGCTGTAGCCGATCTCGATCTCGTAGATCGCGGCGGATTCGAACAGCCGGCGGGTGTGCTCGGCCAGCCGGAAATACGCGGGACCTCGCGGCGTGGCGTAGACGCGTTCGCCCTCGAACACCGAGGAGCCGTAGTGCAGGGCGTGCGTGCTGACGTGGACGCTGGCGTCGGCCCAGGGCTTGATGCGGCCGTTGTGCCAGAGGAAGGGCGTGTTGCTCATCGGTGATCCCTCGATTGCAGGCTGGCGACGACGGCCGGCGGCACGGCCGGCGCCTGTCGTTCGATACGGTTGACGATGGCCAGCGCGGCCTGCGCGGTGGCCTCGACGATGTCGGTGCTGACGCCGTGGCCGCTCCACTCACGTTCGGCGTGGCGGGCGGTGAGCTGGGCCTGGCCCTGCGCGTCGCCACCTTCGCTGACCGCGCGTACCTGGAAGTCGGTCAGCTGCAGCTCGCTGCCGGTGGCGCGCTCGATCGCACGCAGCACGGCATCGACCGGGCCGTCGCCGATCGCCGCTTCGCCGGCTTCGCGGCCGTCGTCGTGGCGCAGCTTCACCGAGGCCGAGGCGCTGCCGCCCAGATGCGTGCTGGTATTGAGCTGCACCAGCCGCCACGGACCGGCGGCATCCGGATCCAGGCCCAGCGCGATCGCCTCCAGATCCTCGTCGTGCACCTCGCGCTTCTTGTCGGCCAGCGTCTTGAAGCGCGCGAAGATCACATCCAGCGCCGCGTCATCCGGCGTGTGGCCGAGTGTTTCCAGGCGCTGGCGCAAGGCGGCGCGGCCGGAGTGCTTGCCAAGTACCAGTCGCGTCTCGGCGATGCCGACGTCCTGCGGGCGCATGATTTCGTAAGTGCCGCGATGCTTCAGCATGCCGTGCTGGTGGATGCCCGATTCGTGCGCAAACGCGTTGTCGCCGACGATCGCCTTGTTGCGCGCCACCGCCTGCCCGGTCAGCTGGCTCAGCAGGCGCGAGGTGGGATACAGCCGGCGCGTGTCGATGCGGGTGTCCACGCCGAAGTGCGGTGCGCGCACCTTCAGCGCCATCACGATCTCTTCCAGCGCCGCATTGCCGGCGCGTTCGCCGATGCCGTTGATGGTGCATTCCACCTGGCGCGCACCGGCACTCACCGCGGCCAGGCTGTTGGCCACCGCCATGCCGAGGTCGTCGTGGCAATGGCTGGAGAAGATCACCTGGTCCGCACCGCGTACATGCCGGCGCAGGTAGGTGAACAGCTCGACGATCTCGGCCGGCGTGGTGTAGCCAACCGTGTCCGGCGCATTCAGCGTGGTGGCGCCGGCGGCCACCGCTGCGCTGAACACCTCGACGAGGAATTCGGGCTCGGTGCGCAGCGCATCCTCGGCCGAGAACTCCACCTCGTGGCACAGCTCGCGGGCACGCTCCACCGCGGCCACTGCGGCGTCGACCACCTGTGCCTTGCTCATGCCCAGCTTGTGCTCGCGGTGAAGTGGACTGGTCGACAGGAATACATGGATGCGCGCGTGCCGGGCCTGCTCCAAGGCGCGTGCGGCGCTCTCGATGTCGCCGGTCTGGCAGCGCGCCAGTGCGCACACGGTGGTGGTCTTCAGCGTGCGTGCAATTTCGGCCACCGCGGCGAAATCATCCGGTGAGGCCTGCGGGAAACCTGCCTCGAGCACATCGACACCGAGCGACTCGAGCGCTTGTGCAATGCGCAATTTCGTACGCCGATCCATCGAGAAGCCGGGCGCCTGCTCGCCATCACGCAAGGTGGTGTCGAAGATGCGTATGCGATCGGCGGCAGCAGGAGCGCTGCCGATGACTGATGCTGTTACGTCTGATTCGGGGTTCATCGCTGGCTCCGCTGATGCGAGCCGAGGGCAACAAAAAACCCCGCGCCGTTGCCGGTGCGGGGTTCTTTGGGAATCTTCAGGTTACTGCTTAGTTACCTGGATACATGCCCTCAGCCCGCACCTCCGTTGGTAATAAGGAGTACGAGTACAAGGGCAAGAAGGAGCGTGCCGCGAAGCTGCAGCAGACCGGCCACCGTCAGGAGACGGCTGGTTTCGGTGGTGCGGCAATGGCTGCTGCGCTGCGACATGTGATCGAACGTAAGGGATGCCCGTACGGCCTGTCAAGCATTTTGTTTATGACGATCGCTTCTAAGCCGTGAATTCGGGTTTGGACGGCTATCCGTCCAAATGGATGCATATGAAACTATCCGTCGTCTGGCAATGATTTTGTTCGTGCCGACAGAGGGTTTCGCTCCTGCCCAGGTACTCAGGTGGTGACCTCCCCACAAAGCCACCGGTTCAGGGCGGTATTTTCGGCCGCCAGCGGTTGTGCGCTGGAGTCTCGTTGCAGCAAGGCTGCCAGTGCAGCGGGTACCGTGATGGTGTAGCCGATCAGCGGTTCCACCACGCCCTCGAACTTGGCCGGATGGGCGGTGGCAACCACCGCCCACGGGGAACGGTCACCTTCGTCGCGCAGGCGATCGAGACGGTGCATCGCGGTGGCGGTGTGCGGGCAGAATATTTCGCCATGTTCGCGCGCATGACGAGTGATGGTCTGGCGGATCGCTGCGTCATCGACGCTCTCGGCCCGCAGCAAGCTGCGCAGGCGATCTTCGTCGGGAAACGTCCAGCGCAGGCGCTCGAAATTGCTCGGTGTGCCCACGTCCATGGCGTTGGCCAGCGTGGCGACGGCTTCGCGCGGCGCGTAATCGGCGCCGGCGAAATAGTCGGGCAGGGTGGCGTTGGCGTTGCAAGCCAACTGCACGGTACCGACCGGCAGGCCCAGCTCGCGCACCCACAGGCAGGCCAGTGCATTGCCGAGATTGCCGGTGGGCACGATGAAGTTCAGTGGCGTGCCGTGCTGGCGCCACCAGTCGAGTGCGGCATGCGCGTAGTAGCTCATCTGCGGCAGCAGGCGGCCGAGGCTGATGCTGTTGGCCGAGGACAGCGGAACCTGTGCCTGCAATGCAGCGTCGTTGAGCGCGGCCTTGACCATACGCTGGCAGTCGTCGAAACGGCCGGCCACGCGCAGCGCGCTGACGTTGTTGCCGAAGCAGCCGAGCTGGTGGGCCTGCCGCGGCGAAACCAGCCCATCGGGATACAGGATCACTACACGCACATGGGAAGCCGGTACGCCGGGCTGGCGATGGAAGGCGGCAGCCACCGCCGCGCCGGTATCGCCGGAAGTGGCGACGAGGATCGTCAACGGCCGTGCATCCGCGCGCGGCAGCCGATGCAAACAGGCGGCGAGGAAACGCGCGCCGAAATCCTTGAACGCCGAGGTCGGCCCGTGGAACAGCTCCAGCATCAGCGTGGCCGGATGCGCGGGTAGCGGGCGCAGCGGTGCGTCGAACGTGAAGGCTTCGGCGCAGATCGCCGGCAGCTGGTCAGCCAGTGCATCGCCGGCGAAAAACGGTGCCAGCAAGGTGGTGGCGGTGTCGGCCAGGGTGCCGTCTGGATCGAAGGCGGCCGGGTCGATGGTGGGTAGCGCCTCGGGCACGTACAGGCCGCCATCGGGCGCCAGCCCGGCAGCGATCGCCTGGCTGATCGGCACGGTGGGGCCGGCGTTGCGGGTACTTTGGTAGCGCAACGATTCGGTCGGGTTCACGTGTCGACCCCATGCGAAGCTGCAGGCTTCGTAGGGCGGGCACTGCCCGCCGCTCTTGCTGCAACCCAAAGGCAGGGGCCGGCGGGCAGTGCCCGCCCTACGTCTGAGGTCATGGCTGCAGCTCCGCGTCGAGCGAGGTGATCAGTGCGGCGGCCGGGCCATCGATCGGTGATACCCACGCATCACTGTCCAGGCCGGCTTCGGCGAACGCGCCTTGCATCGCCACGGTGGCTGCTTCGGCATCGCCACGGTTGTCGTACCAGCCGAACACGCTGGGGCCGGCGCCGGAAATGCTGGCGCCGAGCGCGTGGTGGTCGAGTGCGGCCTGCTTCACCCGCGCGAAGTTCGGGATCAGCGGTGCGCGGCGGGGTTCCACCAGCACGTCCTGCAGGCCTTCGCGCACCAGCGCTGCGTCGCTGCGATAGCAGCCGGCCAGCACCAGGGCGAGGTTCGAGCTTTGCGCGACGAATTCACCCAGTGCGTAGTGGCCGGCCAGCGCGGCGCGGGCCTTGCGTGTTTCCAGCACCACATGTGGATGCACCAGCGCGCAGTGCCATGCGGCCGGCACCTCGATGCGCAGTAGCCGTTCGTGGGTCGCCAGCACCAAGCCGCCAAGCAGCATCGAGCCGAGGTTGTCGCCGTGCCGGCTGCCGCTGGCGACGGCCTCGCCGTCCAGTGCGAAACCGTATAGCGCTTCGCGTGGCAGCGGTTGTGCCAGCAAGGCGTTGGCGGCCACCAGCGCGGCCACGCAGGACGCGGCCGAGCCGCCCATGCCCGAACCCAGCGCGATGCCCTTGTGCAGCACCAGTTCGAAACCGTGCTGCAGGCCGAGCGCCTTGCGCAACGAGAGCAGGGCGGTACCGGCCGTGTTCTGGCGCGGGTCGGTCGGCAGTTCGGTGACGCAGCCGCGAATCGCCGCGATGCGCACCACCGGTTCGTCGATGCGCCGCACCTCGGCACGATCGCCGGCGCCGGCCACGCTGTGGCCGAGCAGGTCGAAGCCGACACCCACGTTGCCGACACTGGCGGGCGCGAAGGCGCAGGCGACTTGTGGGGGTTTGACGCGACGCGGTGAAGCCATGACGGGTTCCAGCAATGAGGAGTTCATGCGCGCACCTCCAGCGATTCGGCGATACGCAGCAGATCGCTGAACACCCCGGCGGCGGTCACCTCGGGACCGGCGCCGGGGCCTTGCACGAGTAACGGATTGTCGCAGTAACGGCGGCTGCTGAACTGCACCACGTTGTCGGTCAGTCGTGAATGCGCGAACGGATGCTTCGCGGGCAGGACCACCAGCTTCACGCGGGCACGGCCGTGGCGGTCGAGGCTGGCGACATGGCGCAGCACGCCGCCCAGCGCTTGCGCCTCGGCCAGCCGCGCGGACATCGGCGCATCCAGCAGGTCCAGCCGCTGCATGCAGGCATCGAGCGGCAGGGCGGCCAGCGCGGGCGACACCAGGCTTTCCACCGCCACCTCTTCCAGCGACAGCGGCCAGCCCGCCTCGCGCGCCAGGATCACCAGCTTGCGTGCCACGTCGAGGCCGGACAGATCGTCGCGCGGATCGGGCTCGGTATAGCCCAGCGCGTGCGCCTCGCGTACCAGTGCCGAGAACGGCTGCCGGCCATCGTGACGGTTGCACAGCCAGGCCAGGGTACCGGAGAACATGCCCTCCACCGCCAGCAGTTCGTCGCCGGTGTCGAGCAGGTCGCGCAAGGTCTGCACCACCGGCAGGCCGGCACATACCGTGGCCTCATAGCGGAAGCGCGCGCCGCTGGCGCAGGCTGCGCGGATGGCCTGCCAGCGCGATAACGGTCCACTGCCGGCCAGCTTGTTGGGCGTCACCACATGCAGGCCGGCGGTCAGCCAGCGGGAATAGTGCGCGGCCACGTCATCGTTCGCGCTGCAGTCGATCAACAACGCGTGCCGGCCATCGTTGCCGCGCACGTGTTCGGCAAACGCGTCCAGATCATTCGGCCGCCAGATCTGGGCGCCGCCGTGGCGGCCGTTGAGTTCGGCATCGTCACAGTCCAGCCACATGCGCTTGCTGGCCACCACGCCACACAGCTTCAGCTCCAGCCCGTGGTCGCGCGCGAGCCGCGGTTGTGCGGCCCGCAACTGTTTCAGCAGGGCGCTGCCGACCCGGCCGGGACCGATCACACCGACGGCCAGTACGCGCCGTCGATGGGTCGTCGGCGATGCTGGCAAGGGCAGCACAAGTCGTAGCGGGTGTTCAGCAAGTTCAGACGCACAGATATTCACGATAACCTCCGGTAGAGGCCCGTGCTCGCTGGCGGATCGGCTTGTGCTGGGAGTGCACCGGCCCGCCTCTGTCGAGGGCGGGGCCGTTGCGTAGTGAAGAACCTATTCGCGCACGGACACCCACCCCGACGGAGTCGTGGTGGTGGTCGTAATCGTGGTGGCGATGGAGCAGGCGTTGACGCCGGCCGGCAACGGCACATGCCCGGCGGAAACCGGGGCAGGATGCATGCGTGCTGGCATGGAAAGCGGCGACATGGCTCCGACCTTAGAGCGACTGTTGCAGTGCGGTCAACAGATTCATTTGCAACTTTTGGCTATATGCACGGCGGCTGCGATCAAGGCCGTGCCTGCGCCATGAAGATCACCGACACCGGCTTCTGTGTCTGCGGATGCAGCGGCTCGCGCATCTCCAGCAGTCGCAGTCCATTGTCCGCGAGCAACTTGATCCAGCTCTCCAGCGTGCGGAAATACCACGGCGCCGGATCACTGAAGTCGGCGCTGAAACCCGTCCACGAACCGTGTTGCCAGCCATCCTGATAGGGATGCTCGCCGCAGGCGACGAGCGGATGCAGGGTCTGGATCAGCAGGCTACCGTGCGGCTTGAGCAGTGAACGAACAGCACCAAGCAGACCGGCTACAGACTCGTTGCCAAGCAGCGCGAAATTGCAGACAACGACATCGACCGCTTCATTGAACTTGCCCGCAGCGACGTCTTCATACGACATCGCGCGGAAGTCGCCACCACCTGCCTGCCGTGCCTGTTCGACCAAGGCGGGAATGGCGTCGATCCCGATCACACTGATCCCGTGAGAAGCCAGTGCGCGGGCCAGCCAGCCTTCGCCGCAGCCGATATCCAGTACCGAATGCGGCGAACGCCCGAGCACGGCATCGACGATCGCCTGATCGGTGACCAGCCGACGGCTCTCGATCTGCTGCTTGCGCACAGCGACGGTCCACGGCATGGCATTCGTTCGCCATGAATCGAGGATCTTCGCATCGCTGGGTGGATCGCTGCTCATGTCATCCCGCATGTGGATGCGCCCGAAACGCTGCTGCGCGAGTTGCCGGTCAGCGCATGATGCCGGTATGACCCAGCGAATAGCGACCGGGTTGCGGCCACACCGCCAGCCCGTGCGGCTCCATGCCCACCTTGATGGATTTGACCGCGCCGGTGGTGGTGTTGAACGCATAGACGACGTCGTCGAAGCGCCCGGACAGCCACAACCACTTGCCATCGGCGCTGACATTGCCCATGTCCGGGCTGCCGCCACCGGGAATCGGCCAGTTCGCGACGACCTTGCGCGTGGCGAAATCGATCACCGACACGCTGCCCGGCCCGTGGCGCGGACCGTGCACCTTGTTGGAGCCGCGGTTGGCGACGTAGAGTTTCGTACCGTCGCGGCTCGGGTACATGCCATGCGTGCCGATGCCGGTCGGGATGAAGCCGATCCGGGTGAAGTTGTCGCCGTCGATCAGGTAGACACCGTCGGCCATCATGTCGGCGACATAGAACACCTTGCCATCGGGCGAGACGCGGATGTCCTGCGGCATGCCGCGCTTCTTGAGCTGGATGTAGCCCACGACCTTGCGATGGACCATGTCGATCTTGGCAATCGTGCCGTCGAATTCACAGGTGAAGATCGCGTAGGTGCCGTCGATCGAGAAGTCGGCGTGGTTGATGCCCTTGCAATCGGGCACCGGCAGCGACGACTTCAGCGCCATGCTGTGCGCATCGCGGAAATCCAGGCGCGCTTTGGCCTCCACCACCACGATGGCTTCCTTGCCGTTCGGCGTGAAGTACATGTTGTAGGGGTCCTCCACCGGGATCGCGGTGCCGGGCTTGCCGGTCTTCGGGTCGATCGGCGTGAGGCTGCCGTCGGTGCGGCCCTCGGCATTGTTGGTGACCCACAGCGTCTTCAGGTCCCACGAGGGAACGACGTGCTGCGGGCTCCGCCCGACCTTGAATTTGTCGACCACCTTGAATGTCGCCGGATCGATGACGTAGACATCGTCCGAGCGCAGGTTGGGCACGTAGATCCGTTGCAGGGCGCCGGCCACCACCGGGCTGAAATGGTTGAAGCCGGCCTCGCTGTACATGTTGCGGGCGTTGACCACCGGCGGCATGCCGGGCACGGTGACCACCAGCGGTGCGGCCGAGGCGATGCCAGCGAGGCACAAACCTGCCAGCACGGCACCGGCGAGGAAGGCGTGCCGCAACGAACGATTGGGAAACATGGACAACAACCTCTGATCGGATGACGTTCTAGTGTAGATCAAGCCCGATTAACGAAGCCGCGTCAGTGCGCCGCCGTGTCCTTGCGGATGGCATCGACCGTGCGCGCAACGATGGCGTCGATGCCGAGCTGGCCCAGCGCCGCGCTCGAGCGACGCGGGTCGCCGCCGTAGACGCCGTCGGCGGGGCCGAGTTTCGGACCCTTCTGCAGCCGGTCCAGCCGAACCATCTGCGGCGCCACGGCCAGTTGCAGGGAGGTATCGGCGAGTCCGGCGTGCGTGCCGATCTCTTCGTTGCGGAAGCCGTGCTGGCGCAGGATCTGCGCGTAGCCGTCCGAGCTGGCGTCGTAGTATTCCGGTGGCACGAAGGCGCGGGTCTTTGAACCCGCCCAGCTCTTGTTGAGATGGACCACCACCAGCTTGAGGTCCCTCTGGTAACCGCCGTGGTCACCCAGAAACACGATGTTGGTGAAGCCATGCACGGCAAAACTGTTGGCGGCGGATTCCAGCATCTTTTCGAACACGTCGTCGGGAATCGTGATGGTGCCGGGGAAACGCATGTGCGACGTCGGCGGCGCATAGCCGCCTTCCGGCACGTAGGCGACCACCGGCGCGACGAGTGCGTTGCCAAGTTCTTGCGCAATCTTCTGTGACAGCCATTGTGCGCGCACGTTGTGCTTGCCCACCGCGATGCCGGGACCGCTCTGCTCGGTCCCGCCGATGGGAATGATGATGGTGGTTTTGCCTGCCTGGACCTGGTCGCGTATCTCGGTCCAGGTGAGGTCCTGCAGCAGCACGGTTTTCGGCGTCTGCGCAAGCGCTGCCTGGGTGGCGATGAGCAGGACGGCAGCGGCGACGGCGTGTCGCCAGGGATGGCATTTCATGGAGACTTCTCGGGAGGATACGTCGCAGGAGATGGGGCGAAGAGGGTGATGTCTGAATTTCCAGACTTATGTATGGGTTTCCGCTTGGGCGAAAATGACAGTATGGGGAGGCTTTTCGAGGCTCCCTCCCGGGAATGCCTGGCGGCCACGAAATGAGTATGGCCGCTCATGCATGGGTGAGCTCAGTGCGACAGGTCGATCGCATACGTCGCCGTGCCGTCGCCGTGATCCTCGGTCTGCTGGATGTTCTGCAGCCCGGCCTGCTGCGCCAGGTCTTGTTTGCCTGCCGCACCCTTGAAGGTCACCGCGCTATGTGTCTTCAACGGCGCGAAGCGCCATGAGGTCGGTTCGAGATCGCTGGCGCTGATCTGCCGATGGCGCTGCAGCCACCGGGCCAGAATCTCGCGGGTACCATCCGGCGCGGACAGCACGATGTTGCTGCCGTCGAGGCCGGGGAAGTTGCCGCCACCGCTGGCGCGGTAGTTGTTGGTGACGACGATGAACGGCTCGCCCGGTGTGACCGGCTTGCCGTGCCAGTTTAGCGAGGTGATGCGCTGACCGACCGGCTTCGACACGTCGATGACATAGTGGATGCCGCCCTGGATCTGGTCGAAGTTGAAGCCGGGGTAGTGGTCGTTGATCAGTGACTGTTCGCCGGTCATGCCCGGATCGATGCGCTGGAAGCGCTCGGCGGATTTCTCCAGCCACGCCTTGAGGCCGGTGCCGTCGATCTTCACCGCTGCCAGGGTGTTCGGATAGAAGTACAGGTCGGCGGCGTTGCGCAGGGTGAGCGGGCCGGGCGCCACGTCGGTGTAGTCGTCCGGGCCGCCGAAGCCGGTGCGGAAGGCGGCAGCGGCGGAGAGCACGGGTACGTTCGCCAACTCCGGATGCGACCGCGGCAGCTCGGTGCGCACATAGTCCGCCTGCGCGGCATTGACCGCGGCCAGCGCGGTCATGTTGCCCTCGTCGGCGAAGTAGCTGCTCATGCGCAGCGTGCTTTCGCCGATCGGCGTGTTGACGTAGGCAATCGCCGCCTCGTGCGCCTGCTGCACCAAGGGCGCGATCTCGGGATCAGCCGGCACGCACTCGACAGCTTGCGAGCCCGACTTGTTCGGGCTGCCTGACTTGCTGCAGATCGGGCGTACTTCGCTATGCGTATTGTCGGGGTCGACCACCCAGCGGCCTTGCTGGCGATTCAGCACCAGCTGGATCACACCCAGATCCTTGCCGAAGAAGCCGCCCATCACCGCCGGCACATTACGGACGAAACCAAGTCGGGCGTCGACGTCCTTCATGCCGGCGTAATGCGGTCCGGGAAACTCGGTATGCGAGTGGCCGAGCAGCAGCACGTCGATGCCCTTCACGCCGGCCAGGTACCAGCCGCCGTTTTCCATCTGCGCGGTGTACGGCGCGGTGTCGAGGCCACCGTGCAGGATCGCCACGACCAGGTCGGGATGCTGCGCCTCAAGCTCGGGCAGGTACTTCTCGGCTGCCTCGACCACGCCGCTGACGGTGACCTTGCCAGCGAGGTTCTGCTTGTCCCAGTCCATGATCGGCGGCGGGGTGAAGCCGATGATGCCGATCTTCAGTGGCACGCTGACCTTGCTGCCGTCGGCCGTATAGGCCTCGATGGTCTTCGTCACCACCGCCCACGGCTTGAAGATCGGCTGGCCGTCGCGCGCGCTGTACACGTTGGACAACACCAGCGGGAAATGCGGGCCGGCACAGCGATCGGCATGGCCGCCGTCGACATTCATCGGCGTGCCGGTGACTTGCGACAGGAAGCCGAGGCCGTAATTGAATTCGTGGTTGCCGGCGGTGCCGCCGTCGTAGCCGATCGCATCCATCGCCTTGTAGATCGCCAGCTCCTGGTCACAGCCGATCGGCTTCACCAGCGCCTGATAATCGGCCAGCACGCTGCCCTGGATGGTGTCGCCGCTGTCGAACAGGAAGGTGTTGGGAAACTCCGCGCGGGCGCGGCGGATCAACGTGGCGGTGCGCTCGTAGCCCAGCGAGTCGTCCGGCTTGAGCTTGTAGTAGTCGTAGCTCAGCACGTTGGCATGGATGTCGGTGGTCTCCAGGATCGCCACATTCGCGCGGGAGCCGTCCTGCAGTGCGGTCGGTTTGAAGGCATGACTGGCACAACCGGCGAGCAGGGCAGCGGCGATGGTGGCGAGTGAAAGGAGGCGTGGCGACATGGCGGTTCCGTGGATATGTACAGACTCAGACCGGGGAAATTAGCAGGGATGGTGTCTGCCGTCATGACTGTGGCGGCGATCCTGCGTATGCTTCCGGGGCTGGCGGCGGTTCGTGGGGCGGACGCTGTCCGCCGGCTTTTCATGACCGGGCATGCTCCAGGCTGCGCGGCGCAAGAGCCGGCGGGCAGTGCCCGCCCTACGGTCATCGCCTGGTGGAGCGATCCCCAACGCCGGTGGAACGGCGTGGCTGGCGAACCTGCCTGTTGCCGTTGCAAGTCCGTAAGATGACGCACTGGCAACACCGAGTCCTTACAGGGGGACTTTCCTTTCATGCGTCGAATCTCGTTGCACCTTTCGCGGGTCCGTGTGGTGTCGCTGTGCGCGCTGGTCTTCTTTGCCGGGTGCATCGCCATCACCGCACTGCAAGAGCCCGAACCGCTGCAGCAGGGCTTCATCGCTGGACTGATGCTGTGCACAGCCGTCGTGCTGCTGTTCGTGTTCGCCCGCTTTGCCACGGCGCTGGTGGTCGGTGGCGGGCTGTTCGTCGCGTTGCGCTTCATTTCCGAATTGAAGCAGCGCTATCTCGAATCGCAACTGATGCCGTCGGACTTCATCTATTACGCCAGCACCAGTCTGGTGGATACGTTGCGGCATTACCCGCATCTGTACGCGCTGGGCATCGGCATCTGCGTGGTGGTGCCACCGCTGCTGTACTTGGTGTGGCGCTGGGACTGGCGCATGCTGGCCGGGCTGCGGCGCTGGCCGGCGCTGGCCGTGCGCGCCGCTGGCATCGCACTTGGCGTGTTCGCGTTCTGGCTGTGCATGCTGCCGAGCGGACCGTTCGCGCGGGTGCATTCGCGCAATGTGTGGGAGAAGCTGTCGGACGATGCGCAGCTGACCAATTTCTTCATCAACTTCCGCGACTCCGCCGTGACGATGCCGGCGATGGCGAGCGACGCTGTCGCCGAGCAACAGTGGGGATCGACCGCGCAGGGCGAGCCGGGTACCGCGCCGCCGTACCCCGACATCGTGCAGGTGCTGGAGGAAAGCACGTTCGATCCATCCAGCTACACCGTCTGCACGGTGCCGCAATGCCATCTGGCGATGTTCCAGACCGATGCGCGTACCCGTGGCACCGGTGTGCTGCGCACGCACACCTTTGGCGGCGGCACCTGGGTCAGCGAGTTCGCCACGCTGACCGGGATGCCGCAGGACATCTTCGGTCCCGGCGGCATGTACGCGCCGTTCGTGCTGGCGCCGCATGTGCACGATGCGCTGGCGCTGCAGCTGCGCCGGCTCGGCTATCTCACCATTGCGATCTACCCGACCGACGGGGCCTTCATCAACGGCCGCAACGCGTACACGGCCTATGGCTTCGATCATCTGTACGACGTCAACGAGCTCGGCCTGGACGAGTGGGAGGAGACCGACAAGCAGATGTTCGATGCGGCCAAGCGCATCTACGACAAGGTGAAGAAGCCGGGCCAGCCGGTGTTCGTGATGATCCTGACGATCAACCAGCACGGGCCACACGACGATCCAATGTCGACCTTGCCGGTACCGTTTCGCAACCTGCTGCATGGCCTGAAGCCCACGCCGGCACTCAACTTCGATACCTACCTGTCGCGCCTGCACGACTCCGACGTGGCGATGACCGCGCTGGAACACGACTTCCTCGACCGCCCGCAGCCGACTTTGCTGGTGCACTTCGGTGACCACCAGCCGTCGTTCGACGGGCTGATCCGTGGCCTGCAGCGCAGCACGCCTGTGCCGCTGCAGCCGTATCGCGATTACCTCACCTACTACATGATCAAGAGCAACTACGCCGGGCCGCCCCTGCCGAGCTACCCGATGCTCGACATCGCGTTCCTGCCCAGCATGGTGCTGCAGGCCGCCGGCCTGCCGAAGGATCCGTACTTCTCCGCGGAGACGGTGTTGCGCGCGCGCTGCAACGGGCTGTACGACGACTGCCGCATGCCTGGCCTGATCGAGTCCTACCATGCATGGACGTTCGGACGCCTGCACGTCTATCAGTGAGGGCAGTCCGGCTGCCCCGGAAATCCGGCGTACGCGTGTGCCCTTCCTGACCCAGAGTGTCAGGCAGCGGCAGTTTTCGTCGTCATCCGGGAGTGACCCGACGCGCAAGATCACGCGATGACTGTTTCGCCTGATGCACGTGCTGCGTGCCATCCCTGCTGGCGTGCACATTTGCGCGGCATGCGGAAACAATGGCCGGGCGGCCAACGGTCTGACCGAGGTCAGACCGGCACTGGCAGGTGTCTTGCTTGCTAAAGATCATGAACGACATTACCTCCGACGCGCCCATGCTCACCGACACCACATCGAGAAATCAGCCGACACGGACGGCGGACGAGGAAGCCGGCCTGGAACAGCAGATGGCCGAGCTTGGCCTGTCGAGCGACACCCGGCGCTTCCTGCGCAACCTGCACCTCGCCGAAAAGCAGCTCAACGAGGCCTTCAGCAAGTCCCGTCAAGGCGGCGAACTGGAAGAGCGGGTGAGCCAGGTGTATCGCGACCTGTACGGGGCGGGTTGCGCCGTGCGGACCTCACGCTAGAACCAGGCTCTCCCGTCAGAGCACTGCGACCCTTACATCCGCGCGCACACTCTGACCCGCGCTGCACGCGAAGGCAGGCGCGATGCCAAGTATCGAGCGTGTCGGGATGTGGGAGCCGGTGACTTCGGCGGGGGCACTCAGCACATCAAGCCGGTAACGTTGCCCGTTGGCGTCCACCGGCAGATCGGCGAAGGCGAACGCGGCATTCGCATCAGTTGCGCGATAAACGACCAGCTGCGTTTGCTGGTCAGTCAGGCGAATCACGGCGGCGGGCAGCGGGCGTCCGCTGTAGTCATAAGCGGTGCCGGTGATGCGGCAGGTGTCGGGTAAGGCCTGTGCGTCGAATGCCAGGGTCACGAGCAAAGCGGTCAGGACTAGGCGGATCATGGGGATACCTCCAGCTACGAGGAAGGGCATCCCTGCGAGGTGGGCTCCGCAGTCGATTTTACGCGCTTCACGCGCAGATGGAGTCTTTGCGGGGTTCTTTTGCAGGCCCTTGAGATTCCCTATCGCTTCTTCGCCCGCGCTGGCTTGGCTTCGTTCGCGATGATGAGCTGCTGCAGATAGGCGATGCCCTCTTCCTCGGGGAAGAAGGCGACGACGTCGGCGACGGTCAGGCCGTAGCGTCTGCGCAGTGCGAGGAAATCGGACTTGGCATGGTCGAGCCGGGTGAGACTGGATGTCTTCGATGACGACGGCTCGTGCTTGCCATCGAGTGCGGCGAGTTCTTCCTGAAAACGTCGAAATGCGTCTTTTGGAACGGTCATGGGGGTATGCGGATGGCTTGCGTGAAGGCTTATTGTCGCATATAGGTCAGACGGACGATGACCGTGCGCAGCGATGTTTCTCTTATGCTGGATAGCCATTGCTGCGCTGGAGTGCAGGTCATGTCCGTCACCATACCCCTTCACGAAAAGCCGCTCGCTACGAAAGTGCTGGTGATCGGCCATCGCGGCGCGCCGATGTGGCGACCGGAGCACACGTTGGCCTCCTACGGCAAGGCGATCGCCGACGGTGCCGACTTCGTCGAGCCGGATCTGGTGATGACCCGGGATGGTGTGCTGGTGGCCCGTCACGAGAACGAGATCGGCGGTACCACCGACGTCGCCAGTCACCCGGAATTCGCTGCGCGCAAGACAACGAAGACGATCGATGGCCATGCCGTGACTGGCTGGTTCACCGAGGATTTCACCCTCGCTGAGCTGAAGACGCTGCGCGCGCGTGAACGGTTGCCGCAGTTGCGCAGCACGCAGTACGACGGCGAATTCCAGATCCCCACGCTGGACGAGATCATCGACTTCGTTGCCGCCGAATCGGCGGTGGCCGGGCATCCGGTCGGCATCATTCCGGAGATCAAGCACGGCAGCTATTTCCAGCAGCTTGGTCTGCCGATGGAGGACAAGCTGCTGGCTACACTCGCCGCGCACAGTTACACGTGCACAGCGCCGGTGGAAATCCAGTCGTTCGAGATCGCCAACCTCAAGTATCTGCGCGGCAGGCTGGGCAAGGATCATCCGAACATCCGTCTGCTGCAGCTGATCGACGAGGCCGGCCAGCAGCCTTATGACGTGGCGACTGCTGGCGGCAAGCTCCGCTACGGCGAGATGATGACGCCGGCCGGCTTGCGCGAGATCGCCACGTACGCCGATGCGATCGGCCCGAACCTCAACGCGATCATTCCGCTCACTGCCGATGGCCACCTGGGCCAGCCGACCGCGCTGGTACACGATGCGCACGCTGCGGGACTGGAGCTGCATCCGTATACCTTCCGCCCGGAGAACCAGTTCCTGGCGAAGGATTTCTGGCGCGGCAGCGACCCGAAGACATTCAACGAAGACGGCCTGATCGCCGAGATCCGTGCCTACCTCGATGCCGGCATCGATGCCTTCTTCACCGATGACCCGGCGATCGGCCGCAAGGCGCTGGACCAGCGCTGAAGGGCGCCGCTCGAACAGCGGTTCCCCGCTATGATCGAATGGTAGTCATCCCCCGGTATCATGCATGTCGGTCAGCACTTCGCAACTCGCGGCAACGCCACCATGGCACGGGCATGCATGGATCACGCTGATCACCGCTATCGCGGCCATCATCGGGGCGCTGCTGGCGGCAGGTGAGTCGGGCTTGCCCTGGCACTGGCTGCACTGGATCTGCAAGCCGCTGGCCACCGCGTTGATCTTCCTGCTGGCATGGCGTGCACGGCCGGCGTTGTCGGCGCGTTACCGGCACTGGATTTCTACCGGGATCGCCTGCTCGCTGCTCGGCGACGTGCTGCTGATGCTGCCGCCGGACCTGATCGGGGCTGATCTGTTCGTGCCGGGGCTGGTGGCGTTCCTGTGCGGCCATCTGTGCTTTCTTGCCGCATTGCTCGGCGACAGCCGTTTCGCCGCACGGCCGCTGTGGCTGCTCGCCAGTCTGGGCTACGGCGCGGTCAACCTGTGGCTGCTATGGGATTCGATCGGTGCATTGCTGCGGCTGCCGGTGATCGTCTATGTCATGGTGCTGGCCGGCATGGGCGGGCAGGCATTGGCGCGTGCGCAGATGTTCACCCAGCGTGGCGATGCGCAGGCGGCCAGCGCTCGGCGAGCCGCCGTGGGCGCCATGCTGTTCATGCTCAGCGACAGCCTGCTGGCGTGGAACCGCTTTCATGCCGCGATCCCGTTATCGAGCCTGTGGGTGCTGTCGACGTATTATCTGGCCCTATGGTGGATCGCGCGCTCGGTGCAGCGCGACGTCACGGTGATCGAGGCGGGTGCAACGCATTGAATACGCAGGAACTCATCATCACCCTGGCCACGCCGGTGTTCTTCCTGTTGATCGGGATCGAGCTGCTGGTGGCGAAGCTGCGCGGCCACCACGCCTATGCCAGCAGCGATGCGGTCAACAGCATCGGACTGGGCGTGATCTCGCAGATCGTCGGGGTGTTCAGCAAATTGCTGACGTTCGGCATCTATGCGTGGTGCGTCGAGCACCTGGCGCTGTTTGCGCTGCCGGCCGACAACCTGCTGGTCTGGGTCGGCGCGCTGCTGCTGTACGACTTCTGCTACTACTGGCTGCACCGCTGCGGGCACGAGGTGAACATCCTGTGGGCCGCGCATGTGGTGCATCACCAGAGCGAGCACTACAACCTGTCCACGGCCTTGCGCCAGACCGGCAGTGGTGCGCTGCTGGGTTGGTTGTTCTATCTGCCACTGGCCCTGCTCGGGGTGCCGCTCAAGGTCTTCGTGATCGTGGCGCTGATCGATCTGCTGTACCAATTCTGGGTACACACCGAGCAGATCGGCCGGCTCGGCTGGTTCGACCGGGTGTTCTGTTCGCCATCCAACCATCGCGCCCATCACGCGGTGAACGACCGTTACCTCGACCGCAACTACGGTGGCATCCTGATCGTGTGGGATCGCTTGTTCGGCAGTTTCGTCGAGGAAGATGACAACGACCCGCCGGTGTACGGCACGCGCTCGCCGCTGCGCAGCTGGAACCCGCTGTGGGCGAACGCCGAGGTGTACTGGAAGACTGCCGTGGACACGTGGCACGCACGGCGTTGGCGCGACAAGCTGCTGTTGTGGCTGAAGCCGCCGGGCTGGCGGCCGGCCGAACTGGCAGCGCGCTACCCGAAGCCCGCTTTCGCAATGATCACCGAGCGGTTCAATCCGCCGCTGTCGAAGGCGTTGACGATTTACGCGCTGCTGCAGTTTGCCCTGCTGCTGGGCATGACCACGCAGTTTCTCGGCATGGCCGGCGCAGCCAGCCTGTCGGCCCTGCTGGCTTATGCGGCTTATCTGGTGATCAGCCTGTGGCTGCTCGGCGCGCTGATGGAAGGGCGGCGCTGGGCGCTGTGGGTGGAGGGTCTGCGCACGCTGGTGCTGGCGCTGGTGCCGGTGCTCAGCGGTCGCTGGTTCGGCATCGGCCATCTGGACGGCCATATGGCGCTGGCTTTTGCCGCGGCATTCGGCCTCAGTGCGCTGGCGTTGCCGTGGCTCGGTGGCTCGCAGCGGTCCATCGCGATGCGCCGCGACGTCACTGCGAGCTAAATGCCTGGCGCGCACCGGAACGACCTCGATCGGGTGAGTGCAGCGGATCAGCCGACGGCTACAAACCGTCCCGGAACTTCACCTCATCGGCGGCATGGCTACCATCGCAGAACGGCTTGTTGCGCGAGGCGCCGCATCGACACAAAGTCACCCGGTTGCGTACTTCGTAGGCATGGCCATCGGCGCCCACGATACGGATCATCCCGCACACCCATAGCGGGCCGCTGACCTGTTGTTGCGGATCTTCGATCAGGCCGAGTGATGGTGATAGCGGAGCTTCCAGTGGCTCGTTGTCACCGCGCTGCCACGCGCGCAGACGCCCACCCGGACAGTCGTTGACCTGACGCACGAACTGTTCGGCGGTGGCGGGGTCGTCGGTACGGTGCACCTGGTTCCACACCTGGCCATTCGGATCGCAAAAGCGCGCGAAAGCGCACAACGGTTCGGCATCGGTGAGCGACAACGCCGGCCCCTCGGTCAGGGTCGCCTGCTGCAGATAGGGTTTGCGGCTGGCGGTTTCGCGGCCGTCGAATCCCGTTTTGGCATGACTGCCATCGCAGAATGGTTTGCGTTTGGACTGCCCGCAGCGGCACAGCGCATACGTCGCGGTCGTGGGCAACGCTGCACCGGGCAACCATTCGGCTGAGCCACCCTGGTGATCGGTGCCGATGGTGAACCTGGACAGCGGGACCGAGCCAGTCACCTGGTAGGGGCCGTTTTCGGTCACCGTGATCTGCATGTCGTCGTGCCTGGACATCACACACTCCCGGCCTTCCTCGGAGCGAGGGGTTCCGACCGGTGATGGTAGTCCGCTTCGCGGGAGGGGCCAACTCGATGGCCGCGGTCGCAGGGGAGAGCTGCACTGCCGCATGGCGCTCCGACGATCATTCGCTATCATCGGCCACTGTTTGTCTAGCCGATCAGGGTCACCGTCGATGAGCTTTCTGAGCAAGTTGCTGCGTCACAAGTCCATCGAACAGTTGCAGGCGGAGGTCGGATCACGTGGTGACTTCCGGCGCGTGCTGGGGCTGTGGCAGCTCACCGCGATCGGCATCGGCGGCATCATCGGGGTCGGCATCTTCGTGGTGGCCGGCCAGCAGGCCGCGACCAATGCGGGCCCGGCGGTCGCGTTGAGTTTCATCATCGCCGGTCTTGGCAGTGCCTGTGCGGCACTGTGTTACGCCGAGTTCGCCGGGCTGATTCCGGTCACCGGCAGCGCTTATACGTACGGTTACGCCGTACTCGGCGAGTTCGTCGCCTGGATCATCGGCTGGGATCTGCTGCTGGAATACGCGCTGGTGGTCGCGGTGGTGGCGATCGGCTGGTCCGGCTATGTGCAGGTACTGCTGACCTCCGCTGGCGTGCACTTGCCGGAGTGGGCGCAGCAGAGCATGAGCGCGCAGACCATGCAGTATTACCTGCAGCAGGTTTTTGGCATGCATGGCGCCACCGCGATTGCGGCACCGAGCGACGGCCATCGCTTCAACGTGATCGCCGCTGCGGTATCGGTGGCGGTGGCGATCTTGCTGACCGTGCGCACCGAATGGGGTGCACGCTTCAACACGGCGGTGGTGACAATCAAGGTGATCGGCGTGCTGCTGGTGGTGCTGGTCGGCGTGTTCTACATCAACACCGCGAACTGGCATCCGTTCATTCCTGCACGTGTGGTCGATGCCACCACCGGGCTCGGCCATTTCGGCTGGCAGGGTGTGCTGACCGGTGCCAGCGTGGTGTTCTTCGCGGTGTTCGGTTACGACACCTTGACCACCGCCGCGGAAGAGGCGAAGCATCCACAGCGCGACCTGCCGCGCGCGGTGCTGCTGTCGCTGGCGGTGGCGATGGTGCTGTATATCGCGGTGTCGCTGGTGCTGACCGGCATCGTTCCGTACAGCACGCTCGGTGGCGAGGCCTCGGTGTCCGATGCGTTCGAGTCGATCGGGCTGCACTGGCTCAGCATCATCATCGCGGTCGCCGCGGTGGTCGGCGTCACCAGCGTGCTGTTCGCCTTCATGCTGGGCGCGGCGCGGATCTGGTTTGCCTTGGCGCGCGACGGCCTGTTGCCGGGCTGGTTCGCGAAAGTCAGTCCGCGCTTTGGCACGCCGGCACGGCCGACCATCATCCTGGGCCTGTTTACCGCGCTGGTCGCCGGTCTGCTGCCGATCGGCGAGGTGGCCGAGCTGGTCAACATCGGCACGCTCAGCGCCTTCATCATCATCTGCGGTTCGATCATGCTGCTGCGCGCGCGGCGGCCGGAACTGCAGCGCAACTTCCGCACGCCGGCAGTGTGGTTCACTGCGCCGCTCGGCATCGTGTTCTCCGCAGTGCTGATCTACGGCCTGCCGTGGATCACCTACGAACGTTTCGTCATCTGGATGGCGCTGGGCTGTGTGATCTACTTCGGCTACGGCATCCGCCACAGCAAGCTGGCGCATGCGGGCGAAGCGTGAGGCCCGGTTCGCTCAGGCGCTGACGATGCGGTCGCGGCCGCCGTTCTTGGCCTGACGCATGGCCTGATCGGCGCGTGCCAGCAAGTTCTCGATCGCCTCGTCGGCGTGACTGCATTCGGCGATGCCGATGCTGACAGTCAACGCGCCGTCCGGACGCTGGATCGCGTGCACGGCCACGCGCAGTTGCTCGGCACGCTGGCTGGCCTGCTGCAGGTTGAGTCCGGGCAACAGCATCGCGAACTCCTCGCCGCCGATGCGGCTGATCAGGTCGCTCTGGCGCGTTTGCGCGCGCAGGGTCGCGGCCAGCGCAATCAGTGCGGCGTCGCCCGCGGCGTGGCCGTGATCGTCGTTGAGCTGCTTGAAGTGGTCGGCATCCAGGAACAGCATGCACACCGGCTTCTGCTCGCGGCAGATGTCGCACAGGGCGAGCCGCGCCAGTTCGAGGAAGCGGTTGCGCAGCATCAGGCCGGTCAGGCCGTCGGTATTGACCTGCTCGCGCAGCTGGCATTCCAGTCGGTACTGTTCGAACAACGTGCGCGCCATGAACGCGCGCAGCACCGCCGCCAGCGAAATGGCGATCGCCATGTAGACGAGGTACTGCACCTCATGGATGTCGCTGCTGGAGGGCGGCCACAGCAGCATCGGCAACGGTCCGAAGGCGCATAGCGCCATCGCGATGCCGAAGTCCCAGGTTTCCAGCCAGATCACCGACGACGCCACCGGCAGCAGCAGGCCCGGCATGATCCAGGGATGCGCCTGCAGGTGCCCGATGCCGTCGAGATTGACGCCGATTTCCAGCAGCAGTACGCAAAACAGGGCGAGCAGGCTGAGCAGACGCGGTTGCTGCACACGTCGGGCCGCTGCAGCCACCAGCATCAGCGGCAGGACCGGGGCCAGCCGCAGCCACAGCGGCAGCGGCGAGGCGTGCAAGACGGCGCTGGCACCGGCCGCCACCAGATAGGCCAGCACGGCCACCAGCATCAGCGCATGGATCATCGGCGCCATCCGCTGCGCCAGATAGCGGGTGTACTCGTGGCGCTGGCCGGGGTGGTCGGCGTGCTGCCGGCTGGTGGACAAGGCGTACATGCGGATATGGGGGCCGGAAGGTAAGGACATCATCACGCATCCAGCAAGATGGATGCCATGGCCGCACCCGCGTGATTGTGGAGCGGTGTGACGACACGCGTTCATGACCTTCGGCATGGGTTAAGCGCGGCAGGACCGGTCTAGCATCGACGCCTTGAATCCATGCCGTGGCAGCTTTCACGGTGTGGATTTCCTTGATCTGACGGGTCTGACAGCCCGCTGGACCACAGGCCTGACCAGCAATCCATCTTCGCCGGAGAATGCATTTGAAACTCACCCGTCTCGCTTCCGCCCTCGCCGCCACTGCCTTCGGGCTGGCCAGTTTCACCGCGCTGGCGGATGTCCCGGCTCCGCAGGATGTGCCGTATCAGGGCACCTTGACGATCAAGGTGGACGCCACCGACGTGGCCCATCGCATCTTCCGCGTGCACGAGACCGTGCCGGCCACCGCCGGTTCGCTGACCCTGCTGTATCCGCAGTGGCTTCCGGGCAACCACTCACCGACCGGCCCGATCGACAAGATGGCCGGGCTGGTGGTGAAGGCGAACGGTCAGGTGCTGCCGTGGACGCGCGATCCGCTCAACGTCTACGCCTTCCACGTCGACGTGCCGCAGGGTGCGAGCAGCATGGAGGTGTCGTTCCAGTTCCTGTCGCCGCAGGATACGCGCCAGGGTCGCGTGGTGATGACGCCGGAGATGCTCAACCTGCAATGGAACGCAGTGACCGTGTATCCGGCCGGCTACTACGCCCGCCAGATCAATACCGAGGCCAGCGTGACCCTGCCCGCCGGCTGGCAGGCCGGCACCGCGCTGGAAGTCGCCTCGAAGGATGGCGATACGCTCCATTTCAAGCCGATCAATTACGACGACCTGGTCGATTCGCCGATCTACGCCGGCAAGTACTTCAAGCGCATTGACCTCGATCCGGGTGCCAAGGCGCCGGTGCACATGGACATCGTCGCCGACGACGCGAAGTACCTGGAGATCAAGCCGGAGCAGGTCAAGCTGTTCCAGAACCTGGTCCAGCAGATGTACAAGATGTACGGCGCGCACCATTACGATCATTACGACTTCCTGGTCTCGCTCAGCGACAAGATGAGCGGCAACGGCCTGGAGCACCACCGCTCCAGCGAGGACGGCACCGGCGCCGACTTCTTCACCGAGTGGAAGAAGAACGCGATGAGCCGCGACCTGTTCTCGCACGAGTTCAACCACTCGTGGGACGGCAAATACCGCCGTGGCGCGGATCTCGCCACGCCGAACTACAACGTGCCGATGAGCGACACCTTGCTGTGGGTGTACGAGGGCCAGACCCAGTTCTGGGGCCAGGTGATGGCAGCGCGCTCGGGCCTGTGGGATGCCGACCAGACCCGCGACATGCTCGCCCTGGTCGCCGCCACCTACGACAAGGGCCGCCCGGGCCTGGCCAGCTGGCGCAACGTGCAGGACACCACCAACGACCCGATCATCGCGGAGCGCTCGCCGCTGCCGTACCGCAACTACCAGGGCAGCGAGGACTACTACTCGGCCGGCCAGATGATCTGGCTCGACGTCGACGGCAAGCTGCGTGAGCTCAGCGGTGGCAAGAAGAGCATCGACAATTTCGGCAAGGCGTTCTTCGGCGTCAATCCCGGCAAGTGGGACGTCGACACCTACACCTTCGAGGACGTGGTGAAGACGCTCAACGACATCGCGCCATACGACTGGGCGAAGTATCTGCGCACGCGGCTGGACGGTCACGGCCCGCTGACCGGCGGCCTCGCATCGCATGGCTGGACGCTGGTCTATAACGACAAGCCGTCCGACGCGGTGAAAGCGTTCGAGGCACGGCGCCATTTCGCCGATCTCGTCTATTCGATCGGCCTCTCGATCGGCAAGGGTGGCAGCATCAGCGACGTGCTGTGGGATGGCCCGGCATTCAAGGCTGGCATCTCGCCCGGCATGACCGTGATCGCGGTCAATGGTCACGACTACGACGCCGACAGTCTCAAGGATGCCGTCACCGCCGCTGCGAAGGACAAGAGCCAGCCGATCGAACTGCTGGTGAAGAACTTCGACGAGTACAAGACCGTGCGCATCGACTACCACGACGGCCTGAAGTACCCGCACCTGGTGCGCGACACCGGCAAGCCCGACACCCTGGCCGACCTGCTCAAGGCACGCTGAGGCAGCCCTCGAATTTGTGGGAGCGACTTCAGTCGCGACGCTCTGGTCCGCAGCCAGACTGAAGTCGTCGGGCGAAGCCCCTCCCACACGGTCACGGCACCGGACCTGGCGCTCGTGCGCACAGCTTTTTGTGGGAGCGACTTCAGTCGCGACGCTCTGGATCTTGTCAAAATTTACGGGACAGGAGCGTCGTGACTGAAGTCACTCCCACAGTCGGCGGCACGTGTCACGTGCCCGTTCCGCTGCTGGCAACGAGCTTGGCGGCGGTCCATCCACGCCCCATCAGCAACTCGGCTATACTGCGCTCCCCGCGGCGCCGGCCTTTGGCCATCCACCGTGCGGCCATACATGCGCCCGTAGCTCAGCTGGATAGAGTACTGCCCTCCGAAGGCAGGGGTCGTGGGTTCGAATCCCGCCGGGCGCACCAATTCTGCGACTGTTCTGTACAGCGTCCCAGACGCGGTACATGTCGTCGCTTTCAGCGAAGTGAATATTGGCTTCGGTGATAGATGGTGGCACAGTCACTTCGCCAACTAAGCTGCTCGGAGCGTTCGATGGGGCTTCAGCGCTAGTAGGCGACGACGCGATCACTGGGGTACTTTCTTAATCACATTGAAAAAGTGGGTAAGTCTGCTCTGAAAGGGGTAGATGGAGGGGTCTTGTGGGGGCTTCGCAAATGGCGGGGCCACCGTTGTTGCTAAGGCGGTTCTAAAGGCGACCAATGATTGTGATTGCGGGAGCGAGTTGTGGTGAGTTCGAAGTTTGATGGCCATCAAATGAAAGCGGGAAGGGTTTTTGTCTACCCCCTTCGAATTATCTTGTTGATGATGTTTGCACTACTTTTGGTAGTAGTGTTTCCTCGATTTACAGTCTTAATTGGTCTTGAGTCCAAGGTTGCTGTTGGTACAATTATTGGCCTTGCCATGTGTGGAGTCCCTCTTATTTTTTCCATCTTTTATATGGTCATGTTTTCTATAATCGTGAAGAGTGATCATATGGTTATCAAGGGGTTTAAGAAGAGGCGGATTCTATTTTGCGATATAGCTAGCGTTGAGGTTGATTATTATAAGGGACTCCCTTCGGGAGTAGTGATGTTACGTAATGGCGGCAAGGTTGTCATTGGCGGTGGGATTGGTAATTTCCGCGAGGCGATGGCATTAATTAATAGATCTATTACGTAGTGCCTATTTTTGTCACTTCATCGTTGCTGGCTAAAGGATGCGATGCCAGTCATGAGAGAAGTTGACCAGTGACGGCAAGACTGACATGGTGGTTGTTACAACAGGCATGTTGGCGGAAGCGCGAATGGCGGTACGTGACCACAGGGACGGGCGATGAACTTTCTTAAATTCTTGGTTGTACTGGTTGTCGCAGCGGGCGCCTATCACTGGTGGCAGAAGCATCATGCAGCCCAGGCGGAGAGCGGGGCGATGGCCGCGATGTCAAGGAAAGGCACAGGGTTCGTGTCGATGCAACGCCCGATGGGTGCGCGCACCGATGCCGTGCTGATTTTCGCGCCGCCCAACTGTCCCTCTGAAACCGCTCAGCGGGCGCGGGCCCTGGCGCGAGGGCTGGAAGAGCTGAGCATTCCCCATGTTCGGCTGGATGGGGCTTCGTTCGATATCGACGGCTCGGACCAGGAAGTGATGACGCGGTTCAAGCGGGTCATGGAAGGGAACGGTCCTCCCGTGTTTGTACGCAACAAGGCCAAGGCCAACCCTTCGCTGGACGAGGTGGTTGCCGAATACAACGCCCGCCGCGGGCAATGACGGCATTGGCGAGGGATCGGCGTTGACCTGGTGACGGGATCGCGGCGCAGCCGAGGTCGGCTCGGTGTTTGGCGATCTCAAAGTCCAGGGTGACCACGGACTTGCCATCGAGCGAGATCTCGACCTTGTACTTGCCTTCCGGCCACAGGTCCGGGTTCTGCACCATGTAAGGTGGTGACGGCCGGACCATCGGTGGCGATTGCCTGGCTAATGCTGCTGATCAGCGTGCCCGGGCCTTCCAGATAGCTCCGTTTGGCGTTGCGCGTGGCGTCGTCTAGTCACGCTTGCGCTATATCGTTGTTCGATACACAATAAGCCATGACGATCCAGTCGTTTCGATGCAAGGACACTCAGGCGCTGTTCGGGCGTCGTCGCGTCAAACGGTTCATCGCCATTGAGGCGGTGGCCCGGCGCAAGCTGGAGCTGCTCGACGCGGCCACCCAGCTCGATTTTCTGCGTGTGCCGCCGGGCAATCGCCTGGAAGCCTTGTCCGGCAAGCGCAAGGGCCAGTACAGCATCCGCGTGAACGACCAGTTTCGCGTTTGTTTTGTATGGACGGCCGAAGGGCCGGACCAGGTCGAGATTGTCGATTACCACTGAGGATCAGTCATGACCAAGAAATTGCCTCCTGTCCACCCCGGCGAAATCCTGCGCGAGGAATTCATGCTGCCGCTGGAGTTGTCCTCCAATGCGCTGGCTCGTGCCATCGACGTCACCCCGGCCCGCATCAACGAGATCGTGCGCGAGCGCCGTGGCATCAGCGCCGATACCGCGTTGCGGCTGGCGCGCTACTTTGGCAACGATGCACAGAGCTGGCTCAACCTGCAGCTGCGCTACGACGTCGAATGCGCGCGCGATGCAATCGGCGGCCAGCTGACCAGGATCACGCCCTACCGCGCGGCGGCATAAGTTAACGTAAACGCCGTTTCGTTAACTAAAGAACGTTGTAAGGAAAGCTTGCCGATGCCCTAGGTGGCCCAGCGCATCGGCGAACTGCTCGACCAGGGCGTGGCGGTGGATCGGCAAGGCGGGAGCTGGTCGGCCGAACCGATCAGTGTTTGGCGATCTCGAAATCCTGGGTGACTACCGACTTGCCATCGAGCGAGATCTCGACTTTGTACTTGCCTTCCGGCCACAGGTCCGGGTTCTGCACCATGAAGGTGGTGACGGCGGGGCCGTCGGTGGCGATTGCCTGGCTGATGCTGCTGATCAGCTGACCCTGGCCTTCCAGATAGCTCCACTTGGCGTTGAGCGTGGTGCCGCTGCTGCGGCCCACGGTGGCGACGCTGGCGTAGATGGTCTTGTCGCTGGTGGCAAAGCGGTTGCTGGCCTGGGTCACCTGACGCGCGGCGTTGACCGCATTGCCTAGCGTCACGCTGGCCACGCTGAGTACGCTGCCGGCGGTTGCGGCCACGGCCGGTGTGGCCGCTGACGTGGCTGGCGCGGTGGCATGGGCGGTCGTGCTGCCGACGGCCGGCGTGGTCGCTGCCGTGGTCGCCTTGGCGAGGGTGGCTGGGGCAGGTTTGGCCGCTGCCGCTACGGTTTTTGCCGTGGCCGGCTGGTTGGTTGGCGTCGCTGGTGGGTGTTTGCTGCAGGCACCGAGCAGCAGGCCGGCAAGACAGGCGCTATATAGCGCGAGTGAGCGTGCGGAACGTGTCATGCGAAGCTCCAGTGGCGGTGACGCGGCGTTGGCTCCAGCACTGTCCGGATGCCTTGGTCGAGTGAGGCTAGCCCCGTCGATATGAAGCGCTGATTACCGGACGATCGCGCCGCCGCGCGACCGTCGCGGGGACCTATTGGCGAACCGTGCGCGGGTTGCCGGGCGTAGCTGGCGTGCCGCTGCGAAATGGATTGATATCGAGTCCGCCGCGGCGGGTGTAGCGCGCGTACACACTGAGTTGTTGCGGGGCGCAGTGTTGCATCAGGTCGACGAAGATGCGTTCCACGCATTGCTCGTGGAATTCGTTGTGATCGCGGAACGAGACCAGGTAGCGCAGCAGGCCGGCGTGGTCGATCGGCACACCGTGGTAGGCGATCTGCACGCTGCCCCAGTCCGGCTGGCCGGTGACCGGGCAGTTGGAGCGCAGCAGGTGTGAGACCACGGTTTCCTCGATCGGGTTGGCGCTGGCATCTGCATGCAGGAAATCTGCCTGCGGCGGCCCGTAATGGTCGATGTCGATGTTCTGGTTGTCGAGCAGATGGCCGTCCAGATCGGCCACGGCAAAAGCTTCGGCGCTTGCTTCAGCCAGACGCACGGCGACGGTGGCGCCCGCTGCGGCTGACAGATCCTGCGTCAGCGTGGCCGCGAGCGTGACTGCGTCAGCGACGCGTTCCTGCGAGAAGCCATTGAGATATAGCTTGAACGACTTCGATTCGATGATGTTCGGCGAAGCCGCCGGCACGCGGAACTCGGCCAGCGCCACCACCGGTTTGCCGCGTGGATCGAGCCACGACAGCTCGTAGGCGTTCCAGATGTCCACGCCGTGGAACGGCAGCGGTTCGGCCACGCCGATTTCTGCGCGCTTGCCGGCGCGCGGTATCGCAAACAGCAAGCCGGGATCGTAGCGGTCGGCGTAGACGGTGTTCTTGCCGAGCGGGGAATGTTCGGGGGTACTCATGCGGTGAAGTCTAGCCGTTTCCCCCGGACGCCTCGAATCCGTAGGAGCGCACGGAATATTTACACGTTGACCATATGCATCATCGCCCCGGCATAGCGTTCACCAGCGACCGCGTCCGGCGGAAACACCGCATCGATCGCGGCAAGTTCGGCACGGCTGAGCTGCACGTCGAGTGCGCCGAGATTCTCGTCCAGTCGTGAACGTTTCTTGGTGCCCGGTATGGCCAGCATGTCGTTGCCCTGCGCCAGCACCCAGGCCAGTGCCAGCTGTGCCGGCGAGCAGCCCTTGTCGGCGGCCAGCACTTTTACCTGTTCGACCAGTTGCAGGTTGCGGGCGAAGTTGTCGCCCATGAAGCGCGGGCTGTGGCGGCGATAGTCATCAGCGTCGAAATCCTCCGGCGCGCGCAATGCACCGGTAAGGAAGCCACGACCGAGCGGCGAGTACGCGACCAGGCTGACCCCGAGCCTGCGGCAGGCGTCGAGCATGCCGTTTTCCTGCGGGTCGCGGGTCCACAGCGAGAACTCGCTCTGCAGCGCGGCAATCGGATGCACCTTGTACGCGCGCTCCAGCGTGGTCCCGGCGGCTTCGCTCATGCCGAGATAACGCACCTTGCCGGCCTGCACCAGTTCGGCCATCGCGCCAATGGTTTCCTCGATCGGCACGTTCGGATCGACGCGGTGCTGGTAGTAAAGATCGATGGTGTCGATGCCGAGCCGCTTGAGGCTGGCATCACAGGAGGTACGGACATAGTCCGGCCGGCCGTTGGCGGCACGCGCCTGCGGGTCGGCTGGATCGCGCACGATGCCGAACTTGGTGGCGATGAAAGCCTGCTCGCGCCGGCCCTTGATCGCCTTGCCGACCAGTTCCTCGTTGGTATGCGGCCCATAGACGTCGGCGGTGTCCAGCAGGCTCAGGCCACGATCCAGTGCGTGCTGGATGGTGGCGATCGATTCCGCGTCATCGCGCTGACCGTAGAACGCACTCATGCCCATGCAGCCGAGACCGAGGGCGGAAACTTTCGGACCGTTGTTGCCAAGTGTGCGGGTCTGCATGGCGGTAGCTCCGGTGGGTGGGGTGCAGGCATGGTGCGCCGTGCCGGCAGCCGGATAAATGCTCAATAATGGTTATCACCATTCCACAAGAAACAACAATCGCCATGGACCGTCTCGAAGCGATGCGGCTGTATACCCGGATCGTCGAACTGGGCAGCTTCACCGCTGCCGCGGACGACCTGAACCTGCCGCGCGCCACCGTTACCCATGCGATCAAGCGACTGGAGGCGCGGCTCGGCGCGCAATTGCTGCAACGGACCACCCGCCGCGTGCGAACCACCCGCGATGGTGAAACCTACTACGGTCACTGCCTGCGATTGTTGGCGGACGTGGACGAGGTCGAGACGGATTTCCGCGAGGCGGTGGTGCAACCGAAGGGCCGCCTGCGCATCGACCTGCCAGCGTCGCTGGCGCGCCTGCGGGTGATTCCCGCGCTACCGGAGTTCTTCGCGCGTTTCCCGCAGATCGAACTGGACATCGGCACTGGCGACCGCTTCGTCGACCTGGTGCGCGAGGGCGTGGACTGCGTGCTGCGCATCGGTGAACTGGGCGACTCCGGCATGATCGGCCGCCGCGTGGCGATGCTGGAGCAGGTCACCGTGGCCAGTGCCGGCTACGTGCGCCGGCACGGCTTGCCGGCGTCATTGGCCGCGCTGCAGGAGGGCCATCTCGCGGTGAACTGGGCCTCGCCGACGACCCACCGCGCCGAGCCGCTGGAGTTCATGGTGGGCCGGCGGCGGCGCGAGGTGAGTCTGCCGGGGCGTGTCACGGTCAGCGGTGGCGATGCCTATCTCGGTTGTTGCGAAGCCGGCCTGGGCATCGCGCAGATGACGCGCTACCGCATCGAGAAGGCGTTGGCGAGCGGGCGGCTGTGCGAGATCCTGCCGGCGCATCCGCCACCGTCGCTGCCGATGACCGTGCTGTATCCGCAACAGCGCCAGATGCCTGCGCGCCTGCGCGTGTTCGTCGACTGGCTGGTTGAGCTGACCAGCCATCAACGTTAGCCGGTAAGGCGCGTGCCTTGTCCGTGACTGCCGCCTGCGGCAGCCAGTCCGGCACAGTTTGTCGGCGCGGTATTCCCCTGCGGCTCGACGCGCACGCTCAACTGCTCCTCCCGCAGCGACAGGTCGAGCCGGATCAGTTGCGCACGTGCGGCCGCCGCCGCCAGGGCCAGCCCGAGGCCGGTGTGCACGCCGGCATCCTTGGCCTTGCGCCAGAAACGCTGGCCCATCAGCGTCACATCGCCGGCAGTCAGGCCGGGCGCCTCATTGCTTATGCACCAGACATGCAACCCGCAGCGCAACAGCACGCGGCTGCCGGCGGGCGCGTAGGCCACGGCGTTGCCGAGGAGGTTGCCGAGCAGTACGTCGAGCAGCGTGACATCTCCTCGCCACCTCACATCAGGGTCAACCTGGACGTCCATCTCCAGTTGCCGACTATCCGCTTCGCGCTGGTAGCGCTCCAGCAATTTTCGGGTCAGTGCAGTGATGTCCACGGATTGTGTCTGTACCCGCTCGATGCCGGCCTCGATCCGTGTAAGCAACAGCAAGGCACCGACCATGCGCTCCATCTCGACGCCAATGCTGCCGATCTCGGCGAGCAGGCCGCGCAGGTCGCGTCCGCTCGGATAAAGCAGCTCCACTTCGATCAGGGTCCGCAGCTCGGCCAGCGGTGTACGCAGCTCGTGCGCGACTCCGCTGGCGAATTGCCGCTCGCGCACAAGGCCATCCTCCATCCGCGCCAGGACCTCGTTGAAGCGCGTCATCAAGGGTTCCAGTTCCTTGGCATGGGCTCCCGCGAGGCGGCGCTCAGGTGTCTCCGGCCCGATCCCCTGCATGGCTTCGGTCAGCTGCGACAGCGGGCGCAAGCCACGGGATACCAGCAGCGGCACAAGAACCAGAACCACCATGGTCGCCAGCACGATGCTGCCGATGAAGATGTTGTCCATCGTGCGCTGGAAATCCTCCACCTCGCTGCGATCGACCGCCAGGCCAAGACTGCACGGGGGCGTGTGGCGGTTACCGACTTGCGTTGTCGCGCCGGCGACGCCGGCCGTGGCATGGCGATTCAGCGCGGACTTGGGTGTGAAAGGGAGCACCACGCCACGAAGCACCGAACCCTGCCGATCCGACAGATCCGCGAAATGCGGCTTCCCGTCGGCGGCCGCCGGCCACGGCAGTGCGCGGGCGGCCACGGATGACGCGACATCCTGCCCGTCACAGCTGATGACGAAATAGACACGCCCGTCATCAGCGAGAAACTCCGGCAACTGACCGGAGGAAAAGGGCCTCATCCCGCTGGCGCGCCCGACCCGGTAGATATCGGAGAGCGCCTGCGCGCGTTCCAGCAAATTCGCATCGGCGCGCTGGGAAACCTCGGTGTCGACATGCGCATCGATCACCCAGACGGCGGCTCCCAGCGTGAGCATGATGGCCGTGGCCAGGAACACGGTGATGCGCAGGCGCAACGATGTGGCGCGTTTCATGAAGGGACCTGCATGACGGAAGATGTCCATGCCGTGTGCTTCATGAGATCAGGTAACCGGCGCCACGCCGCGTTTCCACCAGGCTGCTCAGGGCCGCCTGATCCAGCTTGCGCCGCAGGCCGAACACGAGCACCTCGATGCTGCGGTCGGAGGCGCAGGAATCACTGCCCGCCAGCCGGTCGAGGATCTCGCCACGGGTGAACACGCGCCCGCGATGACGCATCAGCAGTTCGAGCAGGGCGAGTTCGCGCGGTGTCAGCGCCAGTGGCGTCCCATCCACTTCAGCGATGCGCGACTGCGGATTGAGGCTGAGCCGGCCCAATGTCAGACACAGGGTACGCGCCTCCTGCGGACGTCGTGCCAGTGCATGCAGGCGGGCGAGCAGTTCGTCGAAGGCAAACGGTTTGACGAGGTAGTCGTCCGCGCCCTTGTTGAGCGCGCCCACCCGGTCCGTCACCAGATCGCGTGCCGACAGCACCAGCATGCGAGGGCGCACGATGCGTCCGCGGACATGCTGCAGTACGGCCAGTCCGTCCTTGCGCGGCAGCCCCAGATCGAGCACGACCAGTTCGTAGTCGTAGGTATCCAGCAGGTGACAGGCGATCACGCCATCGGCGGCCACCTCCACATTGAATCCCGCAGCAACGAGAACGCGTGCAAGCGAATCGCGCAGACGCGCCGAATCCTCGACGATCAGGACATTCAGGGCAGTTCTCCCGTTGATGCGGCCACGTAGCCCATTGCGTACCTGGCATTGTGCGTTGACAGCATCGGACAAGATAAGTGCCGACGGCAAACTGGCATCAGGCTCGCGCCGACTTGCCGCATTCAATCCGGTGAAACCGCACTCCATCGATCGACACGGCCTGCGGCCAGTATCGGTGCGGGCCAGATGGCCAGCCAGACGCCGCGAAACGGTTGCACATAGAGTGCATCGCGCCGGTCGGCAGCAGTAAGGCGTAGCGGGTAGTCGACGATCAGGCCATCAGGGTGCGCCTGCGCCCATGCCTGCAGCGCCTGATTGTCGTGCAGTGGTTCGATCCGCTTCGTCAGGCGCCCGAGGAAGTGAAACTGCCCTTCGTAGGACTCAAGATTGGCAAGCGGCTGGCCATGCGATTCGGCGCGAGCGAGGAATGCTGCGGCAGGTGTGAGATTGAACGCAGGCCACATGGCGATGCTGAAAAGACCATTCGCCGCGACAGCCCCGATCACTCCGGCCAGGGCGATCCGCTGCAACTCCGCTTTGCCGCGGACGAATAGCAGTATTCCAAGCGCCAGATAGACCAGCCCGTAGCGCATGTGGACGGGTGCCAGACTGTCCAGGTACGCGCCAGGGATGATGCCGGCACTTGCCAGTTGCGGCAGCAGAATCAGGCCGAGCGCCAGCCCAAAACTGAGCACTGCCAGGGGCCACGGCCCCAGCCAGGGTGTGGTCGACAGTGGCGCGTGGCATTGACGCAGATGCATGAGCGCCACTGTCAGCAGCAGGGCAAAACCGCCGTATTCCGGCAACAGGTAGTAAGACTGCTTGCCACTGATGAGCGAGAAGACCAGCAGCACCGGCCCCAGCCACGCGAACAGAAAGCGCAGGCCGGGCTGGAATGGCCGCCGCAGCATGCTTGCGGCGACCCACAGGCGCGGCCACAGCGCAAAGGGAAACAGCAGGCCCGGCAGTACGGACAGATACCACCAGAACGGTTTCGCATGCGCGAACGCCTCGACCACCCGCCCGGCCGTCTGATGAAACAGCAGCTGCTCGCGATACTCCGGGCCGCCCATCGCTGCCGCGGAGAACGCCCAGAGGCACAGCAGTCCGAATCCGGCAAGCAGGGCGAGTGCACCGTGCAGGTACCAGCGACGTCGCTCGCGTCGGGCCCAGTCATTCCATAGCGGACCGAGCAGCCATGGAAACGCGACGTGCAGCAGCATCACCGGTCCCTTGGCCAGCAAACCCAGTCCGACGGCCACGGCGAACCAGGCAAAGCGCGGCGTTTCACGGTGCGGGCGCGGTACCAGCGTCAGCAACGCCGCCAGTACGCAGTCCGCCAGCAGTACCTCGTACATGATCTGCAGGCCGAACAGGAAAGCATAGGTGAAAGCCAACAGCATCCATGGTGCGGCCCGGGCGCTCCAGGATGGTTCGGGAAACAGTCGGCGGCCAAGAACGGCGAGCAGTGCCAGCTGCGCGCCGCCCAGCATCACCTCGAGCAATCGTGGCCACAGGTCGCCCACACCGCCTGCGGCCCAGCCCAGCTGGATCAACCAGAACAGCAATGGCGACTTGTCGCTGTACGGCCGCCCGTTGAGGTAGGGGACCAGGAAGCTGTGCCGATGCCACATCTCCCAGGCCACCGACAGGGTGCGCGTGGAGAACATCGGCATCGGGCCGTGCTGGAAGATGGCAATCGTCGCGACCATCAGCCAGAGCGGCAGCCACGACCAGGGAACTCGCAGGGCTTCGATACGGTGGAGCAAAGGGCGCATCGCACGTTCGTCACGTCATGGTGTGGCGGGAATATACCCGAGCCCAACCAAGTCGAAGGCGGCCAGGGTGGTATCAGGGTGGAGCGTCAGTAAAAAAACCCATGGAACCCGTGAGCGGGTTTCAGCCCACGCCCGTGGCGCGATTACAAGGATCTAACAGGTGCCTAAGTGCAACCTAAGCAGCGGCAGGAACAATGACCATGCTGGCACGGATCGGCCGACCCCGCTTGTCCGCTCACGTGACCCGGCTGATACCGGGCGCATGACCGGTTCCATGACAAGGCCGTCGCCCATCACCAGGTGAATCTTGAACACAGCTTGCCCAGACACCCTCCCTGGCCTTATGCCGAGAGACGGGATTTATCGCATCCTGGTATGCCGACCGAATCATCGCCTTGGCAACATTCTTCTGATTACGCCACTGATTGAAGAACTTGAGCGGCTCTACAAGGGAGTGGAGATCGACATTGTCGCGGAGGGTCCAGCTGCCTCCGACGTGTTTGCCACGTTCTTCAGTGTCAAGAACATCTACTGTCTTCCCACACGCGGCTTCAAGCATCCTGTCGCGTTCCTCTCGCTGATATCGAAGATACGCAGGAACCGCTATGACCTGGTCATCGATCCGTGCATCGGGTCGGGTTTCAGTCGCGTTCTGACGAGAATCTTTCGGGGCAGGTACAAGCTTGGTTTCGACGATGCGCCCAATCCCCATGGCCTTACTCATGTCGCGCCGGAATCGATGGCACCCCGGCACATGGCAAAGCGTCCGGTGAGTCTCGTTCGCTGGCACGGGTCGTCCGAAAAGGACGGGTGCAGGGATTTCCCCTCACTCGACATACGCCTGAGTGATGCGGAGCGTGCACAGGGCCGGTCCGTGGTGCGTGAGTTGCTCGATGCATCGGAGCAGTCTGCCGCGGAACCGGTGATCGGCATCTTCGCCAACGCTACTGGCGCGAAGCGCTATCCGGGCCCATGGTGGAGTGAATTCATCACCGCGCTGCAGGAGGCGTGTCCGCACTGCGGCATCATCGAGATCATTCCTGCCAATGGCGGATCGATGCTCGATTCCCGCTGGCCGGGTTATTACTCGAGCAAGATCCGGCGCATGGGTGCCGTGATGTCCGGTCTCGACCTGATGATCAGCGCCGACTGCGGCGTCATGCATCTGGCCGTGGCTTCGTGCGTGCCAACCGTGGGCATGTTCTCCGTCACCGACGCCAACGTCTACGGCCCTTATGGCCTCGGCAACAATGTGATGACCACCAACGGCAGTACAGCCAGCGATGTGGCGAGGAACGTGGTTGCAGCATTCCGGCAACTCATGGATCCGTACGCGGATGTCACTGCAAACGCCACGCAGACACCGAACAAGATTCAGGCCACGCCTGATCCGGTTTCTGGCGTGCAGGTGGTTTAGTCATGCTGACATGCCACTACACCGCGGCGTATCCGGCATGCGAGTGAGCAGGATCTGTTCGGGACCGCATGCGTGAACTACCTGTCAGAACCTGAGCACGCGGCCGAGCCACTTGCGGCAGGCAATCCCCGACGATCTTCTTTCGCATGGCTCCTGAATGCGTTGCCGGTCGTGTGGCTTCTCGTTTGGTTTGCTGGCCTGGGTATCCGTCCTCTGGGCGAGCCGGACGAGGGGCGTTATGCCGAGGTCGCGCGGGAGATGTTTGCCACGGGTGACTGGATTACGCCAAGGCTCGATGGCTTCAATTTCTTCGACAAGCCGGTGCTCCATTACTGGGCCACCGGTTTTTTCTACACCCTGTTCGGCGTGCATGAGTGGACTGCTCGCCTGTGGGTTTCACTGACCGGCTTGCTCACGGTCGTTGCTTCCGGGTGGGCTGCCGAACGGTTGTATGGAAAACGTACCGGATGGATCGCCGCCGCGGTGCTCGGCAGCACGCTGCTGTTCTTCGCGGGCGCCCAGATCAGCACGATGGACATGAGCGTCGCTGCCTTCCTGTCCGTCGCCATCGCGTTGTTCATGGTCGCGCAGTTTGATCCTCGCGCTGAGCCATACCGTGTCCGTCTGAATCTGTTGGGTTGGGCAAGTCTCGCGCTGGCGTTGCTGTCAAAGGGTCTGATCGGACTGGTACTGCCGGCCATCGCGTTGCTGGTATTCATGTGCTGGGAAAGAAAGGCGGACATCCTCCGCCGGATGACAGTCGGCTGGGGAATGCTGGCCGTCGTCGCGATCAGCGCGCCGTGGTTTGTCGCGATCTGCATGCGGCACCCCGACTTTTTCGACTATTTCTTCATACGGGAGCATTTCGGGCGTTTTCTGACGGGCGCGGACGATCGGGCAAAGCCCGTGTGGTTCTTCCTTGGGATTGCGCTGCTTGGACTCTTCCCGTGGGTTGCGTGTCTTCCCTTCAGTCCGGCCGGCTGGCGCAAGCTGTGTGCCGCAGGGCGTTCCGAGCGCTTTCTTGTGTGCTGGATCGTCGTGGTACTGGTGTTCTTCTCGGCATCGCGCTCAAAGCTGCCCTTCTACATCCTTCCGATATTTCCGGGGTTGGCCATCCTTGTCGCAAGGAGGATGTCGATGCTCACGGATCGCGAGCTTGTCTGGCGCTTCCTGTCCATTGCGATCATGGCCATCGCCATGGCGGCAGTGGCATGGCTGTATCCGGCGGATACCCGTCACCTGTCGCGACACACCGACCTGCACCCCGTGCTTGTCTGGTTTGCGCTCGGGCTCTGTGCATTGGCCGGAGTCAGCGTGTTGAGCACCGTTGTGCTCGCTCGCTGGCGGCAACGCCTGGTTGCACTGTTGCTACTTGGATTGGGTACGTTGTGTGTGTGGCAGTTATTGTTCGCGAATGTCGGTGAGGTGGCCAGCGAGCTTTCAGCGAAGCCTGTCGCGCGGCTCATGCTTCCGCAGATGCGCGATGACACTGAAATTTTCACGGTGCATGCCTATCTGCGCGGCCTGTCCTTCTATCTGCAGCGATGGGTCACCGTGGTCGATGAAGATCCCCCGGACATTGTTCCGGGAAGCCTGTCCCGTCCTGACGGTTTCCTACCATCCATCAGCGCGTTCGAGGCACGCTGGTCCGCAGCGTCGAGCGCTGTTGCGCTGGTTGATCCGCATCTGTTTCCACGGTTGCGCGAGGATGGGTTGCCGATGCAGGTCGTCGGTTCAACGCCGAGCGGTATCGTGATCAGGCGGCCGACACCGGAGGGCACCGTGGTCCGGTGAGAGGCGACAGGAGTGTGTCTCGAATCTATCCATCCTGCAGGCAGGAAGGCGGCAGGCATCAGTCGTGCGACATGCCATGCCGCGGTGTGGCGGCGCCGAGGGTGTCGCTGGTCAACGGTGCGCCGGTCTTGAGCAAGGCCCCGCGCTGCTCGGCCAGCGGCAGGCGCAGCATGCAATCCTCGAAGCGGGCGAGTTTCTGGAACACCGGTAGTGCCTGTACCAGCGCGACGAGTGCGGCGCTGCGCGGCCAGTGCGTCTCGTCGATCGTGTAGCGGACGAAGGACGCCGTGCGGAAGAAGCTGGCGATGCTGATGTCGGCAATCGACAGCGGGCCGAACAGGAAACCGTCATCCGGCAACTGGCTTTCGAGATAATCCAGCGCGTCGGGAATCTCCACCTCCCGCGCCTGCTGCACGATCGCCTCATCGGTGGTTTCGCCGAAGACGTGACGCCGAACGGCCAATTGGTAGAACAGACGCCAGAGCAACACGTGTGCGAGTCGCGTGTCGGCGTATTCCTCCAACCAGCGCGCCTGCGCGCGGTCGGCAATATCGGCCGGATACAGTGCGGGCGTGGGGTGGCGATCCTCCAGATACTGGCAGATCACCGAGGAGTCGTTCAGCACGAAGCCGTCGTCGATCAACACCGGTATGCGCCGCAGTGGACTGAGCTGCGAGAACTCATCGTTGCCGACGAACGGCGCGATCGGATCGATCTCGTAGTCGATACCCTTCAGTTCCAGGCACACCAGCACCTTGCGCACATAGGGCGAGATGTAATTGCCGATCACTCTGCGTGGCGCGGACATACTTCACCCTCCCCTTGACGGCGTCAGATCAATCCTACACGAACCCCCGGCATCGTCTGATGCGACATGGTTGATAGCATGGGCACAATGATTTAGTCGTGCGTCCAGCTGGCGCGATCCTGCTGCGTCAGCAAGCGCGCAGCCCTTGCCGGTGACCACGTACATCACAAGAAACCTGTTGTTCCCGAACAACTCGTTGAACCGGATTTCTTCCGGAAGCACTCTTGCATAGTCCAATTTGCCGGTCCACTTCGTCCGGTCAACTCGAGCGTTAGTTCAACAACACATGGAGATAGGGGTAATGACTAGAAAGATCTTGTTTGTGATCGCTGCTGCGATGGCCATGGCAGGCTGCACTACGCTTGATCAACTGACTGGGCGTGGGGTTGTTACACAACACACCTCAGATTTCGACAATGCGACCGTCATCGAGGCTTCGCCCAACAACATAGCCGATACGGACGGAATGTGGACCGACTCGACTGCACTGGGTGCCAGTTGGTCGAGCGCTGCACCAGATAGTGTCACGCTTACCATGGCTTTGACTGGCAGTAGCGGCAACGTGCCGTTCACGGGTATCCGCGCATTTTTTGTCAACATTGACGGTGTGGTTTCACAATACTCAGCCGGCCAGCCGGTCAACACGGCTCCCGACGCAACGGGTCCGCACCGCTTGTACGGTTCCAACGAAATTGTTATTCCTTACTCGGTGCTGCAACAGATGGTGGCTGCGAAGGACTGCCGGCTTCGCATCCAAACCAGCACGGGATACAGGAGTTTTGATTTCACCCGAGACCATATGGCTGGTGGCAAGCCAGCTGCAATCTGTTCCATCATGGATATGATGGCCAAGGTTGCCACCGTTCGCAGCAACGGCTAACTATCGGCCGCCCAAGCGGCGCCTTCCTGCTACGCGGGTAGGCGCTGCTTGCCTCAGAATCCGCGAATCTGATTGTTTGATTTTCCATTGCATAGCTCAGGCCGCTTGGATTGCCATTCTCAGATGGCGTGAAGCGGCGTTTGCGCCCCAGGCCTTCTGCGGCAAGTGGTCGTTCGTTGTAGAGCTGCGCGTAGAGAATGATCGTGGCTTCCAGCCCTTCGCCTGATTGAAATATGTCGTGGCCTGGATGTCACTGATGCGCCGTTGAAACGCTCGACCACACCATTGGTCTGCGGGGGCGCGATGGCGCCAAACGATGTTCGATGCCAAGGGCGCTGCACTCGCGGCCAGGCGTAGAGGCCGCCACGCCGTCGTGCGTTTCAATTCGCCGCCGCCGGGAGCGCCGGCACCGCTGTCGGTGTACCGTTGGAATCGAGCGCGATCATCACGAAACGCCCGGTGGTGCACACGCGGCGGTCGCCGCTGAGTGGATCCTCGGCAGTCATCTCCACCTCGACGGTCATCGAGCTGCGGCCGACCTTGACCACGCGGGCGACCAGTTCCACCAGCTGGCCAGTGCGCACCGGCACGCGGAAGTTCACTTCCTCCGAGCGGGCGGTGACCACGGTGCGCCGCGCATAGCGCGAGGCGACGATGAACGCGGCCTTGTCCATCCACGCCAGCGCCTGGCCGCCGAACAGGGTGCCGAGGTGGTTGGTGTGATCGGGGAAAACCATTTCCAGCAAGCGGGCTTCGATCGTGGCGGTCATGGAGTCTCTGGATGTGGAGAGTGGAGCGGGGCGCCAGTGTAGTTTGTCGCAGGCGGTGCAACTGTGCGGCGGCCTCAACCTTTGGCATGGGGCTGCGGCGCGATATCGGGTTAGCATCGGCTGGCTGGGTAGCGACGCAATGCCGGGGCGCTGCCAGGTCATTCGGATTCCTTGGAGAGACACATGCATGTGATGGTCGGCAAGTTGCGCCTGTTCGGGGCGCTGGTGTTGGGGTTGTTGTCGGCCGGCGTCGCCGCGCAGGGCCGCACGTTGGGCGCGAACGACTACGCGCAGGCGGAGCGCTTCATGAGCTACAACGTCGCGCCGCTGGTCGACCATGCGGTGCAGAAGGTCGACTGGCTGGACGACACGCATTTCTGGTACCGCGATCACGACAGCCATGGCGACCATTTCATGCAGATGGACGCAGCCAGCGGCAAAGCCACGGCGCTGTTCGACCAGGCCAGGCTCGCTGCCGCGCTGGGCAAGCTCACCGGCAAGCCGGCCGATGCGAACAAGCTGCCGGTCACCGGTTACGCCGTGAAACCGGATGGCCGCCTCGCCATCACCTCCGGCGGCAAGCATTACCTGTGCGACCTGAAGGGTGCCGGCGTGTGCATGGCCGACAAGGGTGTGCAGGCGCACAACGCAGCCGGCAAGCGGGTGACTGGCGACGAGCCGGGCCTGCTGTCGCCCGACAAGAAGACCGAGGCCTTCATCCGCGACTGGAACCTGTGGCTGCGCGACGTCGCTACCGGCAAGGAAACCCAGCTCACCACTGATGGCACGAAGGATTTCGGCTATGCCACCGACAACGCTGGCTGGATCCACACCAACCGCGCCGTGCTGAACTGGTCGCCCGACTCGAAGAAGATCGCCACCTACCAGCAGGACCAGCGTGGCGTGGGCGAGATGTATACGGTGCGCACCCAGGTCGGCCACCCTGAACTCGATGCCTGGAAGTACCCGCTGCCCGGCGACCAGAAAGTGTTCATGATCGAGCCGGTGGTGGTCGACGTGGCCGCGCGCAAGACGGTGCGCCTGCAACTGCCGCCACAGCAGCGCCTGTCCAGCCTGTGCGACGACATCAGCTGCAGCAGCGATGGCCACTGGGACGACCTCAAGTGGGCGCCCGACAGCAAGACCTTCGCCATGGTCAACAGCTCACGTGACCGCAAGCAGGTGTGGTATCGCGTGGCCAACGCCGACACCGGTGCCGTGCGCACCGCCTTCGACGAAAAGGTGGCCACCTATTACGAAAGCGGCATGGATCATGTCAACTGGCGCTATCTGCCAGATTCGCACGAGGCCATTTGGCCATCCGAACGCAACGACTGGCAGAACCTCTACCTGTACGACACCCATACCGGCAAGGAACTGCACCCCATCACCACTGGCGTCGGCAACGTCATCGACGTGCTGCACCTCGACCGCAAGTCGCGTGAACTGTGGTTCATCGGCACCGGTCGCGTGGCGGGCGTGGATCCGTATTTCAAGCAGTTCTGGAAGGTCGGTGTGGACGGCGGCAAGCCCGTGCTGCTCACGCCGGAGGACGCCGACCACACCATCAGCATGTCGCCCGACGGCAAGACCTTCGTGGACAGCTGGTCCACGGTCGCCACGGCGCCGATCACCGTGCTGCGTTCCAGCGACGACGGCCACGTCATCGCCACCATCGCCAAGGCCGACATCTCGCGCCTCAAGGCCGCCGGCTGGGTGGCGCCGATTCCGTTCACCGTGAAGGCGCGCGACGGCAAGACGGATCTCTACGGCCAGATGTTCAAACCGAGCCACTTCGATCCCAACAAGAAGTACCCGGTCATCGATTACGTCTACCCCGGCCCGCAGACCGGCTCGGTGCGTACCCGCAGTTTCATGCCGGCACAAGGCGACAACCAGGCGCTGGCCGAACTGGGCTTCATCGTGGTGGCGATCGACGGCATGGGTACGCCGTGGCGCTCGGCCAGCTTCCATCACACCTGGTATGGCGAGATGGGCGACAACACGCTGCCCGACCAGGTGGCCGGCATCAAGGAACTGGCGCAGCGCTATCCGTGGATCGACATCAACTGTGTCGGCATCTGGGGCCACTCCGGTGGCGGCAACACCACTGCCGACGCGATGTTCCGCTACCCCGAATTCTTCAAGGTCGGCTGGGCCGAGAGCGGCAACCACGACAACCGCAACTACGAGAACGACTGGGGCGAGAAGTACCAGGGCCTGCTGGTGACGAACAAGGATGGCAGCACCAACTACGACAACCAGGCCAACCAGGACATGGCGAAGAACCTCAAGGGCCGCCTGATGCTGGTGCACGGCACGATCGACGACAACGTGCCGCTGGGTGAGACCATGCTGGTGGCTGATGCGCTGATTAAGGCCAACAAGGACTTCGACATGCTGATCATCCCCAACGTGCACCACGGCTACGCCGCCGCCACGCCGTATGCCACGCGTCGGCGCTGGGACTACTTTGTGCAGTACCTCGCCGGCGACACGCCGCCGAAGGAGTACGCGCTGAAGCCGTGGCCCTGGATGTGAGGCCGTTCGCCCGGGCGGTAGCAAGGCGATGGAGCCTGCTGCTGCTCGTGGCTGCGCTGCCGGTGGTATGTGCCGCATCGGCGCCGCCATCCATCGGCGCGTCCTTCGAGGCGTTCTGGCAATCCGCGAACGGCCAGCCGTTCGCGCGACAGGAGCAATTCTGGGATCGGTTGATCGAGGCCCCGCGCAGCGATCTCTATGCTTCCGTGGTGTGGGAGAAACAGCACCATCCCGACTGGTCGGCGCGCAAGCAGCGACTGCTGCAGGCGCGCTTCGCGCACTATCCAGAGCTGGCCGCCCGGATTCCCGAAGAAGCGCGCGCATTGCAATCGGCGATCGCCGCACAGTCGTTGCGCTTCCGCACGCTGTTCCCCGATGCCGATGTGCATCCGCCGGTCGAACTCGTGCTGGCGCCCAACTTCGACGCCAAGAGCGGCGTGCTGTCCGACGGCACGCCCGTGCTGGCGTTCGCCGTGGACTCGCTGCTGCTGGAGCAGGCGAAGCTGGATATCGTGGTGCCGCACGAACTGTTCCACCTCTACCACGCCCAACATGCCGGCATCCGCAATGACGGCGTGATGCCCGGGATGGACCTCACCCTGCCGCTGTTCGAGGAAGGCCTGGCCACCTACGTCAGCGCGCAGCTTTCGCCGGGACATACCGATGGCGAGCTACTGCTGCAGGACGACCTTGGCGAGATCCCGGCGAGCCGGCTGCCGACCATCGCCCGACGTTTCCTCGACGATGCGAGCTACAAGGCGATCGATCCCGCGCATCCCGAAGCCTTCAGGCGCTGGTTCAACGCCGCCGCCACGCCGTATCAGCGCGACCTGCCCAACCGCACCGGCTACTGGCTGGGACTGCAGCTGATACGCCATTTACGCCGCAGCTACTCGCTGGCGCAGATTGCGGCCTGGTCGCCGACGCAGGCCAAGGCGCATGTCGTCGTCGCGTTGAAACAGCTCAGCGCAGACGGTTGAATCTGCGATCACGTCGATCGAGTCGCCGCCACCGGCGATACGGCCGCGGCGCGCAGCGCCGGACCGAGCACGGCGAGCTGGCCGAGCAGCCATAGCAGCACGGCGCCGGTGGGCAGATACAGAAACGGCAGCCGTGGCAGCTCGTAGTGCGTCATCAGCAATAGGTTGAGCGCATAGGCCAGCAGCGTGCCCAGCATGATACCGCCGCTGACGATCAGGAAATTCTCGGCCTGGAAGTAGCACAGGACGTCATTCCGCGTGGCGCCCAGGGCGCGACGGATGCCGATCGAGCGCCGCCGCTGCTGTACCCAGAAGCTGGCCAGACCGGCGATGCCCAGCGCAGTGACGAACAGCAGTCCGGCTGCCGCTGCCAGCAACAGGCCGATCATGGTGCGGCTGCGCCGGAAGAAGTCAGCACGCAATTGGGTGAATGTCTGCGCTTGCCGCAGGACGCGATTGCCATCGAGCTGGTTCAGTACATCGGCCATCTGCTTCAGCGCGCGCTCGCGTTCCTGCGGTGCCGTGCGTAACACGTAGGTGACATCGTTGCTGTCCGGCAGCATCGGAAACAGCGTGCTGTAATCGTTGCTGGCGGCCTCGCGCAAATGTGGCCGCAGCAAGTGGTCGACCACGCCGACGATGCGCACCGGGTTGTCGCCGGGATAGATGGTCTTGCCCAGCGCACTCTGGCCCGGGAACAGTCGTTCGGCGAGTGCGCGGGTGATGATGGTGGACGGCACATGGTTGATGCCGGCCCAGTCGTGTGCACTGTCCATCGGCAGGTATTCGTCCGGCAGGAAATCACGCCCTTCGACCAGCCGCAGGCCCAGTGTCGCGAGTTCGCCCGGCGTGCCGTTGTAGGCGGTGGCGGTGAGGTCGGTATCGACGTTCGGCGCGGTGGCGATGCCATTGCTCCAGTCGTTGCCGTTGAACGGCATCGCATCGACGGCTGCCGCGGCAGTCACGCCGGAGATATTGCGCAGCGCAGCCAGATCCGCTGCGTGCCGGGCCAGCGGGTTTTCGTTCTCGTCCAGGCCGATGCTTTCGATCATCACCAGCTCGTCTTCGACCAGTCCGCTGGGCTGGCGCATCTGTGCGGTGCGGTTGACGATCATGAACACCACATTGCAGACGATCGCGCAGGTCAGGCTGACCTGCAGCACCAGCAGCAGCACGGTGAGCTTGTGACGGGTGAGGCTGGAGAGCAGTGGTCGCAGTGGCATGTCGAGGTTCCGTACGTATATGGCGAAGCGGCTTTTCCTGAGGAGTGCAGCCATGGATGGCTGCTTTCACGCGCAGGGACAGCGCATCACGTCGTCTTGAGCTGCAGGGCGGGAGCGATGTGGCAGGCACGCCAGGCCGGCAGCAGTCCGGCCAGCACGCTGGCGCATATCGCCAGTGCAAACGTGCCCAACAGCATGGCCGCATCCATCTGTGCCAGTTGCGCATAGCCGTCCGGGCGCTGACGCACGCTCCACAGGCCGAGCTCGGCGATGGCCAGACCCAGCATGCCGCCAGCCAGACCGATCACGGCCGACTCGATGCCGAACTGCAGGAAGATATCGCGTCGCTGCGCACCCAGTGCCCGGCGCACGCTGACCTCGCCACTGCGGCGCAGGAATTTCGCCAGCAGCAGGCCGACGATATTGACCATGCATACACCGAGAAAGCCCAGTGCCAGCCACAACTGCAAACGCAGGTCGGAGGGAATCACCTGCTGTCGGGTGAGCCAGTCCATCAGACCGTAGAGTTGCGCATCCACCGGGCGCGGAAAGCGGCCATGTGTTTGTTGCTCGCGCCAGTAGTCGCCCAGGAACTGACGATAGTCCTGCGCCTTGGCCTGGCTATCCAGCTGCACCCAGAACTGCAGCCAGGTGCAGTGGTCGCTGGTGCGACCACCGTTGCCGTTGCCCCAGCACATGAAATTGCCGCTGAAATCGAACTTCAGATCCACGGCCGTCTGCAGCGGCAGGAAAAACTGGTCGGTCTTGCCGAAGGAGCGGTCGTTGACCTGGGCGTAGAAGGTCGGTTGTGGATACCAGTCGTCCAGCACGCCGATCACGCGGAAATCGGTGTTCTTCAGCCGCACCGTGCGACCGATGCCCGGCGTGTCGCCGAACAGCTTGCGGTTGAGTTCGGCGTTGAGCACGACCACCCGTGCGCGCTGTTCGTCATCCTGCGCGGTCCAGCCGCCGCCGGCGCGAAACGGCGCGCCGAACATCGAAAAGAAGTCTGCGGTGACGTAATGTCCGGACTGGAAGAAGGGTCGCAACGAACCCTGCGTGGGTTGGATTGGCGCCGAGCCCGCCACCATCGCCGCTTGCCGATCCGCGCGATGGGTACGCAACAGGTTCATCGCATCCGGCCAGGTCAGGTTGCCTTTGGGTGCACTGTCTTTCGAGGTCTTGCTGCGCTCCAGCGGGCGGGCGTCGAGCTGCGGCACGTACAGCTGTGTGCTGCGTCCAGGCAACGGATCGCCCGACATCACGTGCAGGACCGTGATCATGGTCATGCTGGCGCCGATCCCGAGGCCGATCGCCAGTATCATCAACGCGGTAAGCACCTTGCTGCGTTTCAGGCTGAGCAACGCAAGAGTCAGGTAGTAGCCGAACATCGTGGAACCTCCTGGAAGCCGTACGGGGATCTGCGAGCGCAGCCGTCCGTGCCACCTGTCGGGGCAGGTGGTTCTATGGGTCTTTCTACGGTCGGCGACGGGCGCCGGTTGCTTCGGTGATGCTCAGTCGTCGCGAGTGGTCTTCAACGATTGCTGACTTGTTGCGCCACGCCTTTGCGAAGTGCTTCGTCGATCAGCTGCGACGCCTGCTGGTTGGCCTGATCGACGACCCGCTGCTGCCGCTGCTTCATCGCATCCAGTTGAGGTTCCAGCGCAGCGAGCTGTTTGTTGAGATCGACCATGCGCGAAGTGATGCCTCGCTGCTGTGCATCCAGGCTCGCCATGCGTTGGGTGGCTGCTGGAGCCTGCTGGTCGGCGAGGAGTTCACGACGCTGATCCGCGACGCTGCGTTGCCAACCGAGCAAGCCTTCCAGTGGACCCTTCAATTTCCATTTTTCGCCATCGAGTTTGCCTGCGTCGCGCCAATACGCGGTCACGGGCGCGTAGGCGGCCGTGGCGCGGCTGACGTAGGCAGCGTCGCGGATAAGGTAGGCCTGGTCGCCTCGGCGGAACCAGAACATCGGTGCCGCATCGGTCGTATGCAATCGCTTGGCTGTAGCGACATCGGCCCGATCGCCGTTGATCGTTACCGTCTCACCTTTGGCATCGTTGTTGTACAGGGCGTAGGCGTACTTGCTGCCCGGTTCCACGGTGGTGATGTCGATATCGTTGTGGTGATTCTGGCTGGATGATGTAGTGCTAGTGCTGGCCGTTGGCGGTGTGGCCGGTATGGGTGGCACGCTGGCTGTCTGCGGCATCGACGTGGCCTGCGCAACGGCGGGTGATGGCATCCGGCTCATACCGAGCTTTTGCGCAGCGCCGTGGTCAATCGCCTCGTCGAGCAATTTTCTGAGCTGTTGATTCGCCTGTTCCGTGGCCTGCTTCTGGCGTTTCCCCAGCGCTTCCTGCTGTGCGCCCAGTGCTTCCTGTTGCTTGCCCAGGATCTCTTGCTGCTTGCCGAGTTCGTCCTGTTGCCGGCCGAGCTCGTTCTGGCTGGCTTCAAGCTTGGCCTGCTTCGCTTCCCGCTCCGCGGCGGATTGGCTCTGGCTGGACTGCGCGGTCAGCATGGCCTCCCGGCTGGCTAGCTGCCCCTGCCTTGTGCCGAGCTCACCTTGTCGTGCGCCGAGTGCGCCCTGTTTGCCGCCAAGTTGCCCCTGCCGGCTGCCAAGCTCGCCTTGTTGCCTGGCCAGTTCCGTGACCGGCGCGTAAGCGGCTCTGGCGCGCTGGATGTAGCTCGCGTCACGGATCAGGTAGGCCTTATCACCACGGCGGAACCACAGCAGCGGTTCGTTGCCTTGTTGAAGCCGCTTCGCGGTGACCAGGTCATTCTCGGTGCCGTTGATGGTGACCGAATCGCCATCGAACAAGGCAAAGCCATCGTCGGCATCGGAATGGGTCTCGATCTGGATGTGGTGGGCCGAGAAGCCTGTGGTGAGGTGCGGTGGAGCCGGCGGTGCGGGCGGCGGAGGTGGTGGTGCTGGCGGCAATGGCGGCATGACCGGCGGTGCTGACGGCGGCGGTAGTGGCGGCTCAGGTGGTAGCGGCGGCATTGCCGGAAGATTACCCGCCTGGGTGACGGCCTGCGCGGCAGCAGCGGTGGCCGTCACGCGGTAGGGCAGCGCGCCGACGAGTGCAATCAGCACGACGAGCCACCAGCCACGCGTCCGTAACTGCGAATGGTTCACGCTTTGCTGCAACATGGTCAGTCGCCTTTTCAGGTTCTGGAACGTTGGCGATGCGCCGGCGAGGCCAGAGTGCATGGGATGGGCCACGCCGAGGCGCAACAGCATGCGGCCGTAGTCCTGCGGCGCCGCACGATGCTGCTGCAGCACCTGCGCATCACAGGCAGCTTCGCGATGAAGTGCGTACTCGCGCATCGCCCACGCCACCAGTGGATGGAAAAAGAACAGCTGTTGCGCAATCGCTGGCGCCCAGCCCAGCCAGAGGTCGCCGCGGCGCAGATGGGCCAGCTCGTGAGCGAGCGCCATCGATGATTCTTCGGGTGTCAGTATCTGGTTGGCCGGAAGCAGGATGGCGGCACGCCACAGGCCGGTCACCTGCGGTGATGCGATCGCATGTGACACCCGCAACTGCGGGCAGCGATGCAAGCCGAGCATGCGGGCCTGCTGCGAGCACTGTGCCTGCAGCGCTTCATCGTGTAGCGGCGTGGACTCGCGCAGCACATGGCGCGCCTTCAGCCATTGCCGCGCGACCAGCAGCAGCTGCACAAGCAGGCCAACGAGCCACAACGTCACCACGAACGAGCGCCAGGGGAACGAGCGCGCCGGCATTGATGTGGGCGTTGTCGCCGGTGTGGTCGCCATCGTCGAAGACGGTGGCGTGGCCGCGGCGACAAATTCCGATGGCGCGGTGGATTTGGTCGATGGCGTCATCGGCGTGACCCGATGGCTGTCCGTTGCCGTTATGAAGTCGGCTGTCATGGAGCTGGCCGTCATGGGGCCGGTATGCGGTACGGCCGACAACAACGGCAATGCCACCGGTGTGCTGGCTACCAGGCCTACGATCAATTGGACGCTGAGTACCCACCACAGCATGCAGCGGATCGCCGGCGACAATCGCGGTATCCAGCGACCCAGCAGCCATAACGCGCCGATCAGCAACGTGGCTTGCGCGGATGTCCATGCGAGGCGGACGAGCAAGGTGTCGGTCAAGGTTTGGATGGCGTCCATCTCACGACTCCTTGCGCTTGGATTGCAGCTGCGTCACCAGTGCCTCGAGCTCCGTCAGCTCGGTGTCGGATACCTCGGCGTGCTCGGACATCCACGCCACAAAGGGCGAGACTGAACCGCTCAGCGTCTTTTCGACGAAGCTGCCAACCGCGCTGCGCATGGCCTCGCCGGGGCCGGTGGCGGTGCTGTAGCGGTACATGCCCTTGACCTGCCGGCGCTTGAGGTAGCCCTTGCTGCGCAGGCGTTCCATCATGGTCAGTACGGTCGAGCGCGCCAGCCCGCGCGGCTCGCCGTAGCTGGCCGCCACTTCACCTACCGAGGCATGGCCGCATTCGTCGATGTGATGCAGCAGCGCCAGTTCCTGGTCGCCGATGGTGGATTTGCGCATGGCCGGAGGTTCATGTGACTACAGTTGTAGTCAAACTACGCCATGACTACAGGCGTAGTCAATAGGCCGGCTGGCATCCCGTTGATGGGCATATTTGGTCGCCGGGCCGAGCAAGCCGCCCGGCACGTCGCAACACGTTCTTCAGAACGCCATATCGAATGCCACGTCACCCTGCACGCCGACCTGATAGGCCGATACGCGGCGCTCGAAGAAGTTGGTCACTTCCTGCACGTCCTGCAGATCCATGAAGTCGAACGGGTTCTTGGCGCCGTACTTCTTCGGCAGGTCGAGTTGCACAAGGCGCTGGTCGGCGCAGTACTCGAGGTACTGGCGCATTTCCCTGGCCGAGAGGCCGACCACGCCACCGGAGAGCACGTCTTCGGCGAACAGGGTTTCGCAGGCGATCGCGTCCTCCATCATCTGCTCGACCTGTGCGCGCATGTCTTCGTCGAACAGCTCCGGCTCCTGCGCGCGTACCGTGCGCACCACGTCGAACGCGAACGCCATATGGCCGCTCTCGTCGCGGAACACCCAGTTGGTACCGGAAGCCAGCCCATGCAGCAGGCCGCGTGAGCGCAGGAAGTAAACGTAGGCAAACGCGGCGTAGAAGAACAGACCCTCGATGCAGGCGGCGAAGCAGATCAGGTTGAGCAGGAACTGCCGGCGATGCTCGCGCGACTCCAGCCGCTTCAGGTCCTGCACCGAGTCGATCCACTTGAAACAGAACTCGCCCTTGGCGCGGATCGAGGGGATGTTCTCGATCGCGGCGAACGCCTTGTTGCGCTCGGCCGGATCGGGAATATAGGTATCGAGCAGGGTGAGGTAGAACTGCACGTGCAGCGCTTCCTCGTACAGCTGGCGCGACAAATACATGCGCGCTTCGGGCGAGTTGATGTGCTGGTACAGGTTCAACACCAGGTTGTTCGACACGATGGTGTCGCCGGTGGCGAAGAACGCCACCAGCCGATGGATCAGGTGGCGGTCGGCCGCTGACATCTTCGACTTCAGGTCGGTGATGTCGGGCGCGAAGTCCACCTCGTCCACCGTCCAGGTGTTCTTGATCGCGTTGCGATACATCTCGTAGAACTCGGGATAGCGCATCGGGCGCAAGGTGAGTTCGAAGCCGGGGTCGAGGATGCGCGAGGTGGTATCAGTCATGCAGGTGCTCCTGTGCGCGCCGTGTCTATCGTCGCGTGGAATGGGGTGCCGCATCCGTGCGGCTGGGTTGTCCATAGCTGGGCGGTGCAGACTGGGATTACTGACAGGCTTCGCAGTACTCGGGGTTTTCCAGCGAGCAGAACACCGCGGCGGTTGCCTGGTCTTGATCAAGCATGCCCTGATCGAGCGCATTCTGATCAGCGGTCGGTGCGGGCGCGGTGGTCTTTGTCGCCGTGACCGTGGTCTTGGCGATCTTGGTAGCCGGGCGCGAACGCAGGTAGTAGGTGGTCTTGATGCCGGCCTTCCACGCGTACATGTACATGGAGCTGAGCTGGCCGATGTTCGGGTTCTCCATGAACAGGTTCAGCGACTGGCTCTGGTCGATGTACGCGCCGCGTGCAGCAGCCAGCTCGATCAGGGCCTTCTGCGGCAGCTCCCACACGGTGCGGTAGATCGCGCGCAGGCGTTCCGGGATCGCCGTGATGCTCTGGATCGAACCTTCGGTCAGCTTGATTTCGTCACGCACTTCCGGCGTCCACAGGCCGAGCGCCTTCAGCTCGTCGGCGAGGTAGCGGTTGACCACCAGGAAATCGCCGGACAGCGTCTCGCGCTTGAACAGGTTGGAGACCTGCGGCTCGATGCACTCGTAGCAACCGGCGATCGAGGCGATCGTGGCGGTGGGTGCAATCGCGATCAGCAGCGAGTTGCGCAGGCCATGTGCCTTGATTTTTTCGCGCAGGGCATCCCAGCGTGCGCGGTCGTGCGGCGTGGCGTTCGTCCAGTAATCGAACTGCAGCTCGCCGTTGGCGGCACGGCTCTCGTCAAAGCCCGGATGCGCGCCCACCTGTTCGGCGATCTCGTTCGACATCGACAATGCGTTGAAGTAGATCTCCTCGGCGATGCGGGTGGACAGCGCCAGTGCTTCGGCCGAGTCGAACGGCAGCCGCAGCTTGAAGAACACATCCTGCAAGCCCATCACGCCCAGGCCGACCGGACGCCACTTGCGGTTGGCGGTGGCGGCGGTATCGATCGGATAGAAGTTGAGATCGATTACGCGATCGAGCTGACGCACAGCAGTGCGGGCGGTGGCAGCGAGTTTCTCGAAATCGAATGCCCCGTCGACCACATGGCGTGCCAGGTTGATCGAGCCGAGGTTGCACACGGCGGTTTCGCCGGCGTTGGTGACTTCCAGGATCTCGGTGCAGAGATTCGACAAGTGAATCACGTTCTCGGCTTTGGCCGTCTGATTGCTGGTCGCATTGCTGCGATCCTTGAACGTCATCCAGCCGTTGCCGGTCTGTGCCAGCGTGCGCAACATGCGTGCGTAGAGATCGCGCGCCTTCACCGTCTTGGCGGCAAGGCCGTTCACCTCGGCTTCGCGGTAAGCAGCCTCGAACGTCGTGCCCCAGCTGTCGACGAAGTGCGGTACCAGCTTCGGGTCGAACAGCGACCAGTCGCCGTCGTTCTCGACGCGGCGCATGAATTCGTCGGGAATCCAGTTGGCGAGGTTGAGATTGTGCGTGCGGCGTGCTTCGTCGCCGGTGTTGTCGCGCAGTTCGAGGAACTCCTCGATATCGGCATGCCACGACTCCAGGTACACGCAGGCCGCGCCCTTGCGCTTGCCGCCCTGGTTCACCGCGGCGACCGAGGCGTCCAGCGTTTTCAGCCACGGCACCAGGCCGTTGGAATGGCCGTTGGTGCCCTTGATCAGCGAGCCTCGTGAACGCACGCGCGAATAGGCCAGGCCAATACCGCCGGCGAACTTGGACAGCTTCGCCACGTCGGCGTACTTGTCGTAGATCGATTCCAGCGAGTCGGTCGGCGAGTCGAGCAGGAAGCACGACGACAGCTGCTCGTGCGCGGTGCCGGCGTTGAACAGCGTGGGCGAGCTGGCGATGTATTCCAGCGAGGACAGCAGGCGGTACAGCTCCAGCGTCTCGCCGATCTCATTGCCGCCCAGTGCGCAGGCGATACGCATGAAGAAGTACTGCGGCGTCTCGAGCACGAAACGCTTCTGTGGATGGCGCAGCAGGTAACGGTCATACACCGTGCGCAGGCCGAAGTACTCGAAGCGGCGCGTGGCGAGCAGATCGATCGCGTCGTTCAACTTGCGCGCGTTGATGGCGACGAAGTCGCGCAGCCGGTCATTGAGGATGCCCAGTTCCGCGCCGCGCGCGATCGACTGCGAGAAGCTCTGGATTTCCTGGCCGCTGACTTCCTTGTCGATGTACGCACCGAGCAGGCGCGCGGCGAGCTGGCCGTATTCGGGCTCCTCGGCGGTGAGCGCGGCGGCGGTGCGGATCGACAGCTGATCCAGCTCCTGCGTGGTGGCGCCGTCGTACAGGCCACCGATGGTCTTCAGCGCCACGCGTAGCGGATCGACACCGTGCAGGCCGTCGGCGCTGCGGGTCACCGCGCGCACGATCTTGTTGACGTCGACGATCTCCTGGCCGCCATTGCGCTTGGTCACGCGCATCTGGCCGGGGTTGTGCGGCGGTGTCAGGGCGAAGGCGGTGTCGGGCGAGGGCGGCACAACCGCTTCGGCGGCGGAAACGGTGGGGGAATCGACGCGCGCGTCGGTGCGCTCGCGAACAGCGGTATCGAGGGGTTGCATGGCTCGTGGCTCCCGGCATGGACATCAACGCACCCGCTCCCGCGCGCAGGGCCTGAAGCGATGGATTCCGGGAACGGCTCGCAATGCAGGCGCCACACGGCTTTCTGCACTACGACGTACCTCCCCGCGGAAGCCGTCACTACGCACCGGGACACGTTCGTCCCGATGTGCCGGCAGGTCTTCGGACTTGCGGACATGGATCTTGCGATCCGCCTACTTGCCTTCGCTTCCCAGCCGCCGAGGGCCAGTGCATGTGAGGGCGTTCGTTTCCGCTTTACCGCTGCGGGGCAGTTCCGGATTCACACCGGATTCCCTTTTAAGCCCGACCGATGTCGCATCTGGTCGGGCACCGACGGACACAACATATCGGGTGTCCTGAGCAGGGTCAACCCAACAAGTTGTGCATAAGTCGTTGTGCAGGTCGGGCGCGGCGAGTGCCGGCGCGGGCTATGGCGGGATTACAGCGCGTCGTGATCCAGCTCGCCGGTGCGGATGCGGATCACCTGTTCCAGTGTGCTGACGAAGATCTTGCCGTCGCCGATCTTGCCGGTGCGGGCAGAGTGCTGGATCGCTTCCAATACGCGATCCAGCTGGTCGTCGGCGATCGCCACCTCCAGCTTGATCTTGGGTAGGAAGTCGACGACATACTCGGCGCCGCGGTACAGCTCGGTGTGACCTTTCTGGCGGCCGAAGCCTTTGACCTCGGTGACCGTCACGCCCTGCACGCCGACCTCGGCCAGCGCCTCGCGCACATCGTCCAGCTTGAATGGCTTGATGATCGCCACGACCAGCTTCATAGGGGGGTTCCTTGAATCGACGGAGATCGACACGATAAAAGCGCATTCTGCCCGCATGGCGGGGTGTTGTCGCCTGATGGCGACCTGTGTAGGACAATCCCTACAGTTTTTGACGGAGCAGCCCGATGGCGCACTTACAATCCATTTATCTAGAATTCATTTCGACGAGCTTGAGGCGCTATCCATGATGGATAGGCAGGATATCGATCAGATTGCCCTGCGCCTTGTGTCGTTGGTACCGCCAGGGTTGGCACAGGCGCAACAGGATTTGCGAGCCAACTTCCAGGATGTTTTGGCGCAGGGACTGCGCCGCCTCGACCTGGTCACCCGCGAAGAATTCGAAGTCCAGACGCAAGTGCTGGCGCGTACCCGCGCCAAGGTCGACGAATTGGAGCAACGTGTGGCCGAACTCGAGGCTGCCGTGGCTGCCCGCGGGGGCTAGCAACAACCAACCTCCCGGGAGCCGCCCCCGATCCGTCACCCTCACCCCGAGAACGATCGGGGGCGGTTATTTTTTCAGCACTGCGGATGGAGTCGCTCGATGTACGTGCATGGCAGCGACCCATCCGTGCGTCAGCGACCTTCGGCTGCATGAGCCTTGCCGTCACCCTCAGCCGCGCCCAGGAAGGGATCACTGCGCCACAGGTGATGGTCGAGGTGCATCTCTCCGGCGGCTTGCCTGCGACCAACATCGTCGGCCTGCCCGAGGCGGCGGTGCGCGAGGCGCGTGATCGCGTGCGCGTGGCGATCCAGAACACCGCCTTCGAATATCCCAACCGCCGGGTCACGGTGAATCTGGCGCCGGCCGAGCTGCCCAAGGATGGCGGTCGTTTCGACCTGTCGATTGCACTGGGCATACTCGCCGCGAGTGGCCAGGTGCCGCGCGAAAAACTGGACGACTGTGAATTCCTCGGCGAACTGGCGTTGACCGGTTCGCTGCGCAGCGTTTCTGGGATATTGCCGGCGTTACTGCGCGCGCGGGCACGTGGCCGCCGCGTGGTGGTGCCGCGCGAGAATGCAGCCGAGGCAGCCTTGGTACCCGATGTGGATGTGCGGGTGGCCGACACGTTGGCCGAGGTATGCGGTTGGCTGCGCGGCGCACAGGAGTTGTCCGCACCGATCGGCATTCCCAGTGATGGCGGTGCCGACAGTGGCCCGGATCTGTGCGATGTGCGCGGTCAGTTGCAGGCACGGCGCGCGCTGGAGATCACCGCCGTCGGTGGTCATCATCTGTTGCTGATGGGGCCACCCGGTACCGGCAAGACCATGCTGGCCGAACGACTGCCCGGGATCCTGCCGCCATTGTCCGAATCGGAAGCGCTCGAGACCTGCGCGGTGCTGTCGGTGGCTGGCCAGAATACGGATCTCGCACAATGGCGGCGACGCCCGTTCCGGGCACCGCATCACACCGCGTCGGCGGTGGCGCTGGTCGGTGGTGGCTCATATCCACGGCCCGGCGAGATCTCGCTGGCGCACAACGGCGTGCTGTTTCTGGATGAGTTGCCGGAATTCAGCCGGCACGTGCTGGAGGTACTGCGCGAGCCGATGGAGTCCGGCCATATCGTGATCTCGCGGGCGGCGCGGCAGTCGACGTTTCCCGCGCAGTTCCAGCTGGTTGCCGCAATGAATCCCTGTCCGTGCGGCTACGTTGGCGATCCGCGCCAGCGCTGTCAGTGCACGCCGGATCAGATCCAGCGTTATCGCTCGCGCATTTCCGGGCCCTTGCTCGATCGCATCGATCTGTGTGTGGAAGTGCCGCAGGTGCCACTGGCGGACCTCGGTGCTCCGCGCAGCGGGCGCGACGAGGATTCCGCCACCGTGCGTGCGCGGGTGCTCAAGGCGCGGCGGCAGTCGCTGATGCGGGCCGGCCGGCCGAATGCCGAAATCAGCGTGCGCGAACTGGAGCGTGATTGCGCGCTGGGTCCGGCCGAACGGCACTGGTTCGAAAGCGCATTGGAGCGGCTGGGGCTGTCCGCCCGCGCCTATCATCGCGTGTTGCGGGTCGCCCGCACGATCGCCGATCTCGATGGCGGTGCGGCCCTGCTGGAGCGAGAGCACCTGGCCGAAGCGCTGCAGTACCGGCGACTCTGAGTCGCCGTCGCTGGACGTGCGCACATGACGCATGCTCCGATAGCGGCCTGATGTTCGCCCTGGGACTGTGATGACGATCGAGCTCGGCCTGATGCTTGCCGGCATGTTGATGATCGGCTTTCTTGCGCAGTGGCTGGCGTGGCGGGTGAAGTTGCCGGCGATCCTGTTCCTGCTGCTTGCAGGCATCCTGCTGGGGCCGGTCAGTGGTGTGCTCGATCCCGACAAGTTGCTGGGCAGCCTGCTGTTCCCAACCGTTTCGCTGGCGGTGGCGCTGATCCTGTTCGAAGGCAGCCTGACCCTGCGCTTCCACGAGTTGCCGGGCATCGGCCATGTCGTGCGCGGGCTGGTCAGTTACGGCGCAGTGACCGCGTTGCTGCTGCTGGCGCTGGCGGCCCATCTCGTGGCCGGACTGAGCTGGTCGATTGCCTTGCTGTTCGGTGCGCTGGCCTGCGTGACCGGGCCGACGGTGATCGCGCCGATGTTGCGTACGTTGCGGCCGAACGCACGTATCGCGAACACGTTGCGCTGGGAAGGCATCGTGATCGATCCGCTCGGCGCGTTGTTCGCCGTGCTGATCTTCGAGGCGATCGTGTCGCGGCAGGAAGGCCATACCATCGGCATCTTCATCGCAACGATCGGCTGTGGCGCGGTGACTGGCGTACTGAGCGCATGGCTGGCCGGTTTCCTGCTGCGCCGCCAGCTGATTCCCGAGTATCTGCAGAACTATGCCGTACTGGCGGCAGTGCTGTTCGCTTTCAGCGTCTCCAACGTGCTGACCCATGAGTCGGGCCTGCTGGCGGTGACCATCATGGGCATCGCCTTGGGCAACATGCGCGGGGTGCACATCGATGACATCCTCGACTTCAAGGAAAGCCTCACCACCGTGCTGGTGTCACTGCTGTTCATCCTGCTGGCGGCGCGACTGCACTGGCCGCTGCCGGATGGCATGCTCGGCGCCGGCATCGCGCTGTTCGTGATTGCGCAGGTGGTGGTGCGGCCGTTGACCGTGCTGCTGTCGAGTCTGGGCAGTGGACTGAGCTGGCGCGAGCGGGCCCTGATCGGCTGGGTGGCGCCGCGCGGCATCGTGGCGGCGTCGGTATCAGCGCTGTTTGCGTTGCGGCTGGATGCGCTGGGGGTTGCAGGTGCCGGCGCGCTGGTGCCACTGGTCTTCATCCTGATCATCGGCACGGTGGTGCTGCAGAGCGCCACCGCGCGGCCGCTGGCGTTGTGGCTGAAGGTGGCCGAGCCGGAGCCGCGCGGCCTGCTGCTCTTCGGTTCCGACGAGGTGGCTCGCGCGATCGGCAAGGCGCTGGCCGAAGCGGGTTTTCGCGTGATGCTGGCCGATGACGACTGGGACGGCATCCGCCGCGCGCGTATGGAAGGGCTCGCCACGTTCTTCGGCAACCCCGCTTCACCGCATGCAGAACGCCATCTGGATCTCACCGGCATCGGCCGTCTGCTGGCCGTGTCCACCCACCGCGAACGCAATTCGCTGGCCTGCGTGCATTACCGGCAGGAGTTCGGCCGCGACAAGGTATACCGGCTGCGCAACCTGACCCCACAGGAAAACACCGATCGCGCGGCCTTGTCCGGCAGTTTGCTGGCGCCGCCGCTGTTCGACGAGGAGATGACCCATGGCCGCTTCGCCCAGATGCTCGAACAGGGCTGGCGGATCAAGTCGACCCGGTTGAGCAGCACGTTCGACTGGCCGCACTTCATCGAGCAATACGGCTCGAATACCGTGCTGATGTTCGGCGTGGAGGAGAAGGGTGCGCTGCGGGTGGCTTCGACCAAACGCGAGCTGGAGCCGAAGCCAGGCTGGCTGGTGATCGCACTGGTGCCGCCGCCGAAAGCGGAAACGGATGCGAACGCATCCACTTCCGCCTGAGCGCGCTGCCCTGGATACAGGGCAGCGCGTGTTGCATCAACCGGCCGCACGGCGCGGTGCGAACTGCGCTTCCTCGGTGGAGCCAGTCAGTGCGGTGGTCGAGGACTGGCCCTGCTGGATCGCCTGGGTCACCGCGTCGAAATAGCCGGTGCCCACCTCGCGCTGATGCTTCACCGCGGTGAAGCCACGCTCGGCGGCGGCGAATTCCTTTTCCTGCAGTTCCACGAAGGCGCTCATCTGATGCCGCGCGTAGCCGTGCGCCAGATCGAACATGCCGTAGTTGAGGCTGTGGAAGCCGGCCAGGGTGATGAACTGGAACTTGTAACCCATCGCGCCGAGTTCCTTTTGGAACTTGGCGATGGTGGCGTCGTCCAGATTCTTCTTCCAGTTGAAGCTGGGCGAGCAGTTGTAGGCCAGCATCTTGCCGGGGAATTTCGCGTGGATCGCCTCCGCGAAGCGGCGCGCGTCGTCCAGGTTCGGCTTGCTGGTCTCGCACCAGATCAGGTCGGCGTACGGCGCGTAGGCGAGGCCGCGGCTGATCGCCTGATCCAGACCCGGACGCACGCGATAGAAACCTTCCACCGTGCGCTCGCCGGTGACGAACTCCTGGTCGTTCGCGTCGATGTCGGAGGTGAGCAGGTCGGCCGCATCAGCATCGGTGCGCGCCACCAGCAGGGTCGGCACGCCGGCGACGTCGGCCGCGAGGCGCGCGGCGTTCAACTTGTCCACCGCCTCGCGCGTCGGCACCAGCACCTTGCCGCCCATGTGGCCGCACTTCTTCACCGAGGCCAGCTGGTCCTCGAAATGCACGCCGGCGGCGCCGGCCTCGATCATCGCCTTCATCAGCTCGAACGCGTTCAGCACGCCGCCGAAACCGGCCTCGGCATCGGCCACGATCGGCACCAGCCAGTCGGTGTCGTCCTTACCCTCGGCGTGGTGCAGCTGGTCGGCGCGCAGCAGTGTGTTGTTGATCTTCTTGACCACCAGCGGTACCGAGTTGGCCGGGTACAGCGATTGGTCGGGGTACATTTCGCCGGCGACGTTGGCATCGGCGGCGACCTGCCAGCCGCTGAGATAGATTGCCTGCAGCCCAGCCTTGACCTGCTGCATCGCCTGGTTGCCGGTGAGTGCACCCAGCGCGTTGACGAAATCCTCCTTGTGCAGCGACTTCCACAGTCGTTCGGCGCCGCGGCGGGCCAGCGAGTGCTCGATCGCCACCGTGCCGCGCAGGCGCACCACGTCCTCGGCGCTGTAATTGCGCTGGATGCCGGCCCAGCGGGCGTTGTTCTTCCAGTCCAGCGAAATCTGTTCGGCGGTGGGCAGGTTGGTTTTCATTGGGAAGCTCCGTGAAATCGAAGGTTTTGTGGAAGTGGCTTCAGCCGCGAATGCAAAGGCGTCGCGGCTGAAGCCGCTCCCACAGGGATCGGGTCGATCAGGCGAGCTGGTCGTAGGCAGGTAGGGTGAGGAAGTCGCCGAGCTGGTCGGCATGGATCAGGGTCGACAGCAGGGCCGCGGCCGCATCGACGCGCGCGGCGCCGAGTGCATCGCTGTTGCGCAGGCGGTGGCGGTGCGTGGCGAGGGCATGGTCGAACAGCGCCAGGTTGATCGGGGCGTGGTCGGGGAACTCCAGTTCGCCGTGGTGCACCCACTGCCACAACTGCGTGCGGGCGATCTCGGCGGTGGCGGCGTCTTCCATCAGATGATGGATCGGCACGCAGCCCTGGCCGTCCAGCCAGGCGGCGGTATAGCGCAGGGAGACTTCGACGTTGTTGTCGAAACCGGCGCGGCTGATCGTGCCGTTCGGCGTGGCCAGCAGCTGCTCGCGGGTGACCTGCACGTCGGTGCGCAGCACGTCGAGCTGGTTTGGCGTCGGCATGTACTCATCGAAGATTTGCTGCGCCACCGGCACCAGGGCGGGATGCGCGACCCAGGTGCCGTCGTGGCCCGCCTGCACTTCACGCAGCTTGTCGGCGCGCACCTTGGCCATGGCGGCCTCGTTGGCGGCCTCGTCGCCCTTGATCGGGATCTGCGCGGCCATGCCGCCCATCGCGAACGCCCCGCGGCGATGGCAGGTCTGGATCAGCAGCTCCGAATACGCCTTCAGGAACGGCACGGTCATCAGCACCTGGGCACGCTCCGGCAACAGTCGGTCACGATGACCTCTCAGGGTTTTCAGATAGGAAAAGATGTAATCCCAGCGGCCGCAATTGAGGCCGACCACGCGACGGCGCAGCGCGTGCAGGATCTCGTGCATCTGGAACGCCGCCGGCAGCGTCTCGATCAGTACGGTGGCCTTCATCGTGCCGACCGGCAGCTGCAGCTCGTCCTCCGCCGCGGCCATCACCTCGTCCCACAGCGCGGCCTCCTCCATTGCCTCGAGCTTGGGCAGGTAGAAGTACGGGCCACGGTCGCGGCGATGCAGTGCGCGCGCGTTGTGGAACACGAACAGGCCGAAGTCGACCAGCGCGCCGGCCATCGGTTCACCGTCCACGCTGACATGCTTGTCGATCAGGTGCCAGCCGCGTGGACGCACCACCAGCACCGCCGGATTGTCGTTGACGCGGTAGCTCTTGCCCTCGGGCGAGCGGAATTCGATGGTGCCGTTGACGGCGTCACGCAGGTTGATCTGGCCATCCATCTGATTGGCGAAAGTCGGTGCGGACGAATCCTCGAAGTCGGCCATGAACACCTTCGCGCCTGAATTCAGCGCGTTGATGATCATCTTGCGCTCGACCGGGCCGGTGATCTCGACGCGACGATCCTGCAGCGCGGCCGGAATCGGTGCCACGGTCCAGTCGGATTCGCGGATCACGGCCGTGTCGGCACGGAAGTTCGGCAACGCACCCGCGTCGTATTCCGCCTGGCGCTTGCGCCGGGCCTGTAGCAGGCGCTGCCGCGGGGCCTCGTAGCGGCGATGTAGCCGGGCCAGGAAACCCAGAGCGTCGGGGGTCAGGATGTTTTCGTAACCGGCGTCATCGGCATGGATTTCGATGGTGCCAAGATCAAGTCGTTCCCGGGGTACTGCCATGAGCCTGCTCCGTTCTCGTTGGAGACTCGAAGCTAGGGCAGGTATCGTGTATTTGACAAAGTGAATGTTTCAATCAGTATTATGAGCATAGCTAATATGTTGTGTAAAACACTGAAAATACGTCATGAAAAAGTCATTCAGCGCGCTGAATAAGACAAAAAAATTGCGCCGCGGCGCAGCAAAAAAGCCTGCGGAGCGCGAGCCGGTGGGTGAAGCCGGCGGTCGCTACTACTACAAGGGCAACCGCCACAAGCAGCTGCGCGCTTTCGTCAGCGTGGTGAAGCTGGGCACGCTGACCCGCGCGGCCGAGGCGCTGTACCTGTCGCAGCCGACGATCAGCCTGCAGTTGCAGGCGCTGGAGCGCGAGCTCGGCGTAAGCCTGGTCGAGCGCCGTCGCCGCCGCATCAACCTCACCGATGCCGGCGAGGCGCTGTATGAACTGGCGCGGCCGCTGATCGAGGGCTGGGAGACGCTGGACCGTGACTTCCAGTCACGAGTGCAGGGGTTGCAGGGCGGCCGGCTGACCATCGCCGCGGGCACCTCGACCATCCAGTATTTGCTGCCCGAGCTGGTGCGCCGCTATCGCGAGCGTTTTCCCGCAGTGCAACTGCAGCTGGCCAACGTCACCGGCAAGGACGGCCTGGCGCTGCTGCGCGCCGATGATGCCGACTTCGCGGTCGGCTCGATGCTGGACGTGCCGAACGACATCGCCTGGGCGCCGGTGCATCACTACGACCCGATGCTGATCATGCCGCCGGACCATCCGCTGGCGTCGAAGGAGAAAATCACGCTGGAGGACCTGTCGCCGTACGGGCTGATCCTGCCGCCGCAACGGCTGTCCACCTACCGGCTGGTCGACCTGGTATTCCAGCAGCGCCAGGTGCCCTACCACGTTGCGATCGAGGTCGGCGGCTGGGACGTGATCAAGGAATACGTGGCGATGGGCATGGGCATCTCGATCGTCACCGGCATCTGCATCACCGAGGCCGACCACGCGCGACTGGCCGTGCGCAACATGAAGCAGTACTTCCCGCAGCGCAGCTACGGCGTGGTGATGCGCAAGGGCAAGTTCCTCAGCGCCGAGGCGCGTGCCTTCATCGACCTGATCCGACCGGGGCTGCTAACCCATCGCGATTACGACGAGTCCGGGCATTCGCAGCGTTGACGGGGGTTGTCGTGGGCCATTCCCGGATGGTTTTCCACGCCCAGTTCCTGTCTCTGTCTAAAGAGCTAGCCAGCATGGTCTAGGGTGTTTCGGCCGCTGGCGATCGGTGCCGATGATCGGGCAAGCGCCGGGTGGCGGCTCCTGCGGCGGTACCCGGACATAGGTACGGCCAGTAAACGACGCTTCCGGCACTCCCCGGTCTACCATTTCATGCCAATAGACGCCTGTCACCGGCCTCGCAATATCATATCGGCGGCTTCGCAATATCGTGCTACCTGCTGCGCAATATTTTGGACGGCCTCAATTTGTTGGCGCGCGCTGGCGACTTGGATCGCGTGGCGATGGATGTACCCGCGCGTCCGCCGCCATGCCGGATGCCGGGGCGCGAGAGGGAGTGTGTATTTGCGTAGCCTTCAACGGCGGACACCACGGCGCCGGCTCGCGGCGTTCGATGCCCGCCCGCAGCGGTGTTGAGCACCGATCCCCGCCACATTCCGCTTGCAGATGAGGGAATTCTCATGGGCATCGCTACCTGGCTCCTCCGTCCCGACGACCTGCTGAACCTGCGGGTAGATGGTAGCAACCTTCGCCTGGATACGTCGGACGCGGCCTCTCCCGTGCTGGTGGTCGACGACCCGCAACAACCGGCTTATCTGGTGGTGGAGTTTCCGCCGCAGTCGATCGCCGAAGGCGCCTATTACGAGGCGGCGATGGTTGCTGCGGAGGGTGCTCCGCTGCCGGCTCGGCAGGATCCCGATCAGCCGACGACGCCCCCGATCAGCGATCAGTTGATGGATACGCCGGTACTTCCGGGCCATCTGGGGGAGGCACAGAAAACCGTCGCGCAGGTCGCCGATCCCAGCCGGCTGGTTTTCCGGGTGCCGAACGGTTTGCGGATTCCGTACACGACCGCAGGGCTGCTCGACTGGTCCCAGCTCGCGCTGAGCGTCAACCCCATCGCCGCGATCGGCCCAAACCCAACGCCCGAACAGATCGCCGCCGCTCCGGCGATCCGACAGCCCTCGTCGAACGAGACAGCGATCGAGCTGCCCTGGCGGCTGGTGATCTCTCCACCGGACGCGGTGGCATGGGATCACCGGGTCAAGCCCTTTTTTCATGCGGGCCAATGCGAGCTGTGGCATACGCGGATGTTTGCCAAGGCAGCCGGCGGCGTATCCGAGCCCACCCAGAGCGCCCCGGTACCGTTGCGCGCGATCTGGACCGAGGGCTTCAACGCCGCCGATCCGCTCGCGCCGCCAGAACGCGATCCCGATCTGGGCCGGGTCGCCATGTCGCCGCGCGACCGCAGTCAGATCGTCGCGTTGACCTCGGCCTTCCATGGCTACGCGGCCGACTACGAGGTGTTTGCAAGCGCCGTGAATTTTCAGGCCTTGCCGCAAGCGCTGGCCACCGAGAGCGTGTCGGTTGCTAGTGGTTTGCACGATGTACTTATCACGCGACGCCCGCGCACCGCGACACAGGCGTATGTGCCGCAGCCGTTTTTTGCCGAGCAGCTGTTCCTTTCGCCGCTGGGTGGGTGGCTGAAATCGCGCGGTTCGTGGGATCCGTTACCGCGCGCGATAGCGTCGACCCCGACGAAGGCGCGGGACTTCGCCGCGCTGATCGCGCAATTGCAGCCGCTGACTCAGCGGGCAGCACAGCCGAACATGCCGATGTCGAACCGGATGACGCTGTTGAACGAGCACGTCACCGCCTTGCTCGTGCAACCATCGCAGACGCCGCCACAACTCGACCTGTCGGAATGGGTGCATGTCGCCACACAGGGGCGTGACCACTATGTGCGCATCGTCTATGAAGGGGAGCTCTGGCCGTTCCGGCACAAGGCCGCGTTGATCAAGGTGACCGAACGGCAGTTCCTCGATCATGACGGACTCGTCGAAGCCCACTTGGTGCAGCGCAATTTCATCGTGGTGCGCGAGCCCGAGGTGGCGTTTGCCGATGCCGCGCGCGGGATGCCGTTCAAGCGGGTACGCCTGACCACACGGGTCACGCCCTCGATCGTCGAACCCGTGCCGATCAACAACGGGCTCGACGTGGGCGATTCGAAGTACCGCACGACGCATCGATCATTCTGGGTGGAGGTGAGTGGTACACCACCCCAGAAGTTTCCGTTCCACGGCGTGGGCCGCGACATCGCCGGCGAGAGTGTGGACTTCACGGTGCCGATGATGTTCGTGTCGGTCAGCGACTTGGCCGATCCAGCGAATATGGCGTTGGTTCGCGACGCCTATAACGCGCTGGCGATGATGGATCAGCGCAGCGTCAGGATTCCCGGTCAGTCGCTGACGTTTGCGCCGGCCAGGGCCGGGCCGGAGCCGGTCAACGACAACACGCGACTCGCCGCACGCACGCTGAATTTCGTGGTGGATGCGGCGGGCAACCCGCCGCGGATGCTGCTGGCGGAGGTGAACATTCCCGCGGTCCAGCAGCTGCTGAACACCGATGCGCCGACCACCATCCGCTACTTCCAGGGGTATCTGGACAAGGGCATGCAGGACGCTGCCAACCAGACCGGTGTGTTTGCCGAAGTAGTGAAGCAGATTCCCGCAAGTTACACGTCGCAAAATCCATTCGCTGGACTGATAGCGGACACGCTCGGTGTCGGGTTTTCCTCGGACAAGGCCGGTGGCTTCGCCACGCCCGACATGGGCGTGTCCTGCCTGACGTCGACGCTGGGTTCGCTGGCTGGGGATGTCACCCAGGCAGCCTCGAACACGTTCGATCCCGCCGGGTTCTTCCCCCCGGGCGGCCTGGCCAAGATATTCGGCAGCTTCGATCTCGCCGAACTTCTGAAAGTGCCTGTGGGAAAACCGCCGTCCACGCATGACAGGAACGCGCCGAAGATCCAGACCGCTACGAAAGACATCCCCGGCGGCAAGTTGCTGACGGTGACGCTGGACCGGATGCCCGATATCCAGAATGTCGACTTGGGCATCGCCGCCTTCGAGAAGGACCACGGCGGCACGACCAGGCTGGAGATTCACGGCACGATCCAGAAGCCGCTCCAGTTCGACAACCCTGCGGCGGGCGGAGACGTCATTGCCACTTTCAACGGCAAGATGAATGACTTCCAGATCAGCGTCCTTGACGCGGTCCGCATCAATTTCGCACTGTTCTCGTTTACCTCGACACCCGGCCAGAAGGCGGACGTCACCGTAAACCTCGATCCGGCTACGCCGCTGGAATTCGCCGGTGACCTGAAGTTTGTCGAGGAGCTGCGCAAGGCGATCCCGCCCGGCTTGTTCGGCGATGGTCCGAGCCTCGACCTGTCGCCGACCGGCATTCGCGCCGGGTTCGAGCTGGCGTTGCCACCGCTGGCCATCGGCGTGTTCGCCTTGAAGGATGTGGCGCTCGGCGCGGCACTCACCTTGCCATTCCTGGACGGCAAGCCGGTGTTCGATTTCAACGTGTCGCAGCGCTGCCATCCGTTTCAGCTGGCGATCGCGTTTTTCGCCGGTGGCGGTTTCTTCCACCTGCAGCTCGATACCGCGGGTATCAAGCAACTGGAGGCGGCGCTTGAGTTCGGTGCTGCTGCGGCGATCGATATCGGAGTGGCCAGCGGTGAAGTCCACATCATGGCAGGCATCTATTTTTCGCTGCAGCGCAAGGAAGGACAAACCGAACTCTCCTGCACGCTGGCCGGCTACCTGCGCATGGGCGGTTCGCTCAGCGTCCTTGGCCTGGTCAAGATCTCGGTCGAGTTCAACCTGACCTTTGCCTATCAGGCAGACGGCGGCAGCGGCAAGGCCTACGGTCGTGCGACGCTCACCGTGCAGGTCGAGGTGCTGATGTTTAGCAAATCGGTCGAGCTCACCGTGGAGAAGGCCTTCGGCGGCTCGAACGGCGACCCGAAATTTCTGGATGCATACGACACCGGTGCGAGCTGGAACGAATACGCGCTGGCGTTTGCCTGAGAGCGATGGCGACTATTGAAAAGGAGCCGGACATGGCCGTGGATCAGACCGTTCTATTCACCATCATTCCTCGTGGGGTAACGGTCACGGGCGACGACCTGCCGGTTTCCGTGCTGGTCGCGCCGCGGCTGCGCGGTGGCGACCGTCTGGGTCAGTTTCCCGACTGGCTGAGGTGGACCCGGCAATTGCAGAAACGTGCGCCGCGACTGACCGTGCGCTGCCATGGTCAGTCCTTCGATGCACCGATCGATACCGGCGTGCTCGATCCCGGGCTGTGGGAGCAGTTGTTCAAAGACGACACCTTCGTCCGCTCGCATGCCTACGACGACTACACCGGCCACGGCATCATCAGTTACTCCGTGCGCGAAACGCTCAGCGCGTTGAAGAGTATCTACCAGGAGGCCGGCGTTGCGCTGGCGTTGCCCGAGCGCCCTGGCGATGCCCGCAACCGCGAGGGCAGCGCGAACCGTCGCGTGCTCCAAAACCTGGTCGATGGTCTTGACGTGCACTGGGACGGTCGCCTGGCATCACGGTGGCGTGTCGTCAACCGGGCCAGTCATCGGTCGGACAGCTTCGCAGTGGCGTCCAATACAGATGCCTCGCGCCCGCTGGATCGCGAGGGCCTGATCGCCGGGCCGCGCGATACGGATCGCCTGCGCGCCGCCGCGCAGGATTTCTCCGTTTTCCATCACATGCCCACGCCCGATCGCGACCAGCATCCACTCGCGCTCGACAGCGACAAGGTGCTGGACTTCCATCAGGTGCTGAGTTCGTTGAGCGCCTACCCGGATCTGCTGCGCAAGCTCGGGCTCGTGTTCGATTTCCAGCTACCGCGCCAGTTCGTTGTCGAGACGCCGCTGAACGCGCCGGGCACGCTTTCGATCCGCTCTATCGACATCGACTGGCGGACCCCGACGCAGATACCCGCGCTGGATACCGCCTACCTGCATGCCGTGCTCGGGCCATGGCGCCTGTTCGTACCGGCGCCACGGTCCTCCGTGCTTGGCTTGCTGGCGCTTGATGCGCAGGCGTTCGGCGTGGCCCAGGTGGATGTGGACGGGGCCATGCACAAGGCGATCATGCTGGCCGATTCGCTGCGTGATCCGGATCCGGCGGGCAATCTGGACAGTGGCGTCAGCCCGGAACCGGCGCCGCACCCGGAGGTGTTCGACCCGGGGGCCACGCTGCCGTCGCTGCGCTCCGGCGGCTTTTCGCTGTACGCCGACCGGCGCGGCGCGGCGCTGTTCGAGAGCCTGGCGCAGTCCAAGGCGTTCAACCAGGCGATGGAGGCCGGTTCGTCGCAGCCACGGCCGTTCGGTGCCGAGGATCTGGTGCGCGGCTATCGGCTCGATGTGTGGGATGCGGACAGCGGACTGTGGCATTCGCTGCATCGGCGCCGCGGCGAATACACCATTGGCGATCGCTCGTTCCGTATCGAAGACGAAGAAGGTTTCGTGCAGATGGCCGCCACCCAGCCGGCCCCCGGCGCCACGCCCGCCGACAAGGACCTGTACCTGCATGAGGCGTTCGCGCGCTGGGCCGGATGGAGCCTGGGTGCGCCGCGGCCGAGCCGCGCGCTGAGTCGCTTCGCCGATCCGCAGAAGGCGATTCCCAAGGACAACGACCCGGAGTACGCGACCGATGCGCCGGTGACGCCGTTCAAGATGAGCGTGAACTACCAGCCGGTAGCGGGCTCGCTGCCGGCACTCCGGTTCGGGCGGCGCTATCGATTCCGTGCGCGTGCCGTCGACCTCGCCGGCAACAGCCTCGTGCTGGGTGACGCTTTCGGCGACGCGATTTCCCGGTTGTGGGCGCTGCCACAGGATCCGGAAGGGTCCGCCTACCTGCGCTACGAGCCGGTGGCTGCGCCGCTGATCGTGCTGCGTGATGCGGACGCGGTGACCGATCCGGGTTCGGCGCTGGATCGCATGGTGATCCGCAGTTGGAACGATGCGATCGAGAAGGATGGACAGCCGGCGGATACGCACGCCGCTGAGCGCCACCTGGTGCCACCGCGCACGGGCGTGGAGATCGGTGAGCGCCACGGCATGTTCGACGACGCAGCGGGCAAGCTGAAGAGCGATGCGGCGACCTGGGCGCTGATCGGTGCCCGCGATGCGGGCGAACTGCCGGCCGCCGAGATCGTGGTGGCGGGCAAGGAGGACAGCTATCCGATCGTGACGGCCGCGCACCTCGAACCATTGCCCTACCTGCCCGATCCGTTTTCGCGGGGCGTCGCGATCCGCGATCTGCCCGGCGCGCCGCAGGCTTCTGTTGCGCGGATCGCGCTCGATGCCGCCGCCGGGCCGGTGACCTACGCCGTGCTCGACGATCCCAATCCGCGTCCCGGGTCGGCCACGCTGATTCCATTCGGCGACACGACCGACTGGACCAGCTTGCGCGGCATCCGGCTGGCATTGGCCGAACCTACCGCGTCGTCCAGCCAGTTGCCAACGTGGGATCCGGACGAGCGCGTGCTCACCGTCTTCCTGGCCAAGGGGCAGCTGCAGGTCATTCCGATAAGCAGCTATGTGGGTGTGGACGATCTCAAGCAGATGGGGGTGTGGCAGTGGCTGCGCGAATATGTCGAGCAGCTTGCCGTGACCTCACCGCAGCCCGATCCACTGGATCCGGGTACCGCCGTCGATCGCATGGCCCATGTACTGCAGCGCGCGGTCGAGGGCGGCCACTGGATGCTGACCCCGCCGCATCTCGTCACCCAGGTGCACGCGGTGCAACAACCGATCGGGACACCGGCGTTCGCGGCGTTGCAGGTGAATCATCAGACGTCGCCCTATACCGTGGAACTGCAGACCGCGCCGATCGCCAGCCGCGCCGATCCGACGGAGCTGGCGCCGATCACCGCGTGGCGCATGCCCGGTGCCACGGATGCCTATCTGCACGGCGCGTTGAAGATCCACGGGGCGAGTACGCAGCAGGTGAGCCTGCTCTGCAGCTGGGACGATCCGCTGGACGATCCCGCCGATTCCGCGCCGAAAATGACGCACCATGCCTCGCCCGTCGATGAAATCCAGCTGGCGGGTACCGACGAAGGGTATCTCGGCACTAGCGGTGCGGATGGCCGTCTGGCCGGCTATTACGATCCGGAGCACGACCAGATGGTGTTCGTGCGTGCGGGTGACTTCACTGGTGACCCGAATCGCCCGGCGGAGCAGTTCAGCGATGCCATGCCACGCCATCAGATCGGCGACGTGAAGCATCATCGCATCAGCTACACCGCGGTCGCCGCGTCGCGCTATCGGGAGTATTTCCCGCAGGGTCAGGACCTCGACTTCACCCGCCGCAGCGCGCCGGTCATCGTGGACGTGCCGGCATCCGCCCGTCCGCTCGCGCCCGACATCGCCTTCGTGCTGCCCACGTTCGGCTGGCAGCGTCAGGGCGACACGAACCTGCAGCGCAGCGTGCGTTTCGGCGGTGGCCTGCGGGTCTACCTGCAGCGGCCGTGGTACTCCTCCGGCGACGACGAGTTGCTGGGCGTGACGCTGTGGAACAGCGCGTTCGGCAATCTCGAGCTGGACCAGATGCGGGTCCGCTTCAAGCCCTACATCACGCAATGGGGCATGGATCCGATCTGGGACACCGGCGCGCTCGCGGGTTGGCCCGCCATCGACGACTTCGCCGGTGACAACCGTTTCGACCGTGCCGTTTCCCTGGAGGAGCAGGTGAGGGGACCGGGCGATGCGACCGGTCGCGTCGACGTGGTCGGCTTTCCCGCCACGTACGACCCGGAGCGGCAACTCTGGTACGCCGATCTCACCTTGAACCTGCCAAGCGATACCTACATGCCGTTCGTGCGTCTGGCGCTTGCACGCTATCAGCCGCACGCGTTGCCGGATGCCAAGATCTCGCGCGTGGTGCTGGCCGATTTCGCGCAGCTCACGCCGACCCGCGCGGCGCTGGTCACTACCGATCCCCATCATGCGCGCACGGTACGTGTCGTCGTTTCCGGCATGGCGCCGCGCGGGCCTGACGCCGTGACGCACGGCATACGGCATCACAAGCCAGCCACTTCGCGCCCGACCCGGATCCAGGTGCGTCTGCAGGAACGCAACCCGGCCATTGCGAGCGATCTCGGCTGGCAGGATGCGGCCGCCAGCGCCGCCGTGGTCCATGCGGAATTCGACGGCATGCCGGCCGCCCATCCCGATGTGGCGCTGTGGGCTGGCACGGTCACCTTCGCGCAGGTGCCTGAGCCGGGTCGCTACCGCCTGGTCATCGAGGAGTCCGAATTCATCTCGTCGAATCACGCCGCGACGGGGCGACTGGTCTACGCCGAGATCGTTCCCCTCAATGCCGACCTGCTGCACGAATAAGGTCCGGAGGCCGTCATGAAAGGTGATTTCGCGCGTTTCACGTTCGATCCGGCACGGCACTACAGTCGGGTGTTGCAGCAGCAAGGCCGGGTTTCGCTGGAGGCGGACTGGAACGAACAGGCAGCGATCCAGTTGCACCTGTTGCGGGCGCTGGCGATGGATCTGGCCGGTCCAGCCTGGGCCGCCGGTGACGGTTTCAGCATGTTGCCCCAAGGCATGGCCACCCTGCCCGAAAAACCGGGCGACTGGCCGCTGTCGGCCGGGCACTTCTACGTCGACGGCATGCTGTGCGAAAACAACCGTGATCACACGACGCTGGCCAGCCAGCCGTATTCGCCGACGCCCGACGATGGCGCCGACCAAGGCACCCCCGGTGCCGATAGCCGGCAAGCTCCATTCGTGGTGTGGCTGGATGTGTGGGAACGTCACGTATCGTCGGTCGAAGCACCCGCCATCATCGATGTCGCACTCGGCGGGGCGGATACCGCCACCCGTGCACAGGTGATCTGGCAACTGCGCTTGTTTGATCCGGTCCACGCAGGGAAGTGGCTCGACGACACCTTGACGGCGCTGCGTGCGCGCCTGCTGGCTGCAAGCCGCACCGGTGACGACACTGCCGTGGTCGATCGGCAAATCATCGATATGAAAAATCTTCACGTCGCGCTGGCGGACATGGGGCATGTCGATACTGACCAGCCGGATGCCGCCGCCGCGCTGGTGCATCAGGTACTCGATGTACGCGCAAGCTGGGCGTTGCCGCACCTGCGCGCCACGCTGCCAGCGGTCGCCGGCTCGGATTCTCGTGCCGTCATCGCCGGTTCGGGGTATCTCGGTTCGGAGAATCAGCTCTATCGCGTGGAGATCCACCGTGGCGGCCCCGTTGCCAGCGAGGGAGCGCAGGGCGCCACGTTCAAGTGGTCGCGCGACAACGGAGCTACCGTTTTCCCGATCGTCGGTTATGGTGCGCCGGCGATGGATGGCCGCATGCGGGTGGGCGTGATTCTGGCCTGTCCGGGTGGCGCCGCACGGTTCGATCTTGCGGTGGGCGATTGGGTCGAATTGCTTGACGACGATTGCACGCTGGCGCAGTGCGATACGTTTCCGCTGCTGCAGGTGATCGCGCTCACGACAGGTACGCCGCACAGCAGCGTCACGCTGCGCGTGCCGGATCGCCGGATGCCGTATTTGCCGGACGTGAATCCACAACGGCACCCGTTGCTGCGCCGCTGGGATCAGCGCGGCACCACCGAGGCCGCCGACGTACTGGATGTCATCGAGGGTGGCCCGATCGCACTGGAGGCCGGCATCAGCATCACGTTCGAACCCGGTGGCCTGTACGCCCACGGCGACTACTGGACGATTCCGGCCCGCGTCGCTGGTGGTGGCACGCTCGACTGGCCACGGCAAACCGGCATCGATGGCCAGCCGGCGCGTGATGATCATGGCCACCCGGTCGCCACCGCCGTGCCTGCGGCGGGTCGGCATCACTACGCCGTGCTTGGCTGTGTCGACGCCGAAGGCGGTTACCACGAATACTGCCGCCGCATTGATTCACACCGTCGGTAGGATCCGCAGGCGGGTGCCGAGGCGGCGACTGCATGCGGCCTGCAGAGCGCAACGCCGTCGTCGCCCAGATGCAGCAGCAACGATGCAGCGTTGTTCAGACGCCGTGGTACTTGCCCTTGAACGGGGCGTACCACGCGCGCAGGCGGGCGATGTCGGCGTCCATGTCGGCCGTGGTGTCGAACAGCGGGCCGAGCTGAATAGCCTTTTCGGGATAGTGGAATGCCACCGGGAAGATTGGTACGCCGGCATCGTGGGCGATATGCCAGAAGCCGCTCTTCCAGCGTGTTACCGGTTTGCGCGTGCCTTCCGGCGCAATGCCCAGCCACAGCCGGTCGCGCCGGTGGAACTGGTCGATCATCTGATCGACCACGCCTTTCGCAGCCCCGCGGTCGATCGCCATGCCGCCCAGCCGGCGCAGCAGGCCGCCGAGCGGCCCACGGAACAGCTCCTGCTTGGCCATGAAGTGCACGTCGGCACCAATCGCGACCTTGATCAACAGACCCCATGCGCCGTCCCACCATGACGAATGCGGTGCGGCGATCAATACCAGCCGAGGCACATCAGGAAATTCACCGAGCAGGCTCCAGCCACACAGTCGCAGGATGGTCCGACAGATGCGCCGGCGCAGCCCATCGCGCAGTCGCGGCATCTGCGGTGGCAGTTGTGCGGGGCGAAAGATCTGTCCCTTCATTCGAGATCCGGCTTGCGCGAACGGGTCTGCTTGATCTTGCCGCGCTGTTGCTTGCCGACCAGGCGGCGCTCTTTCGAGGCACGGGTTGGCTTGGTGGCGACGCGCTTTCTCGGTGGCACCAGCACGCCGCGGATGATCTCGGCCAGACGCTCGTGTACGTCGTCGCGGTTGCGGGCCTGGTCGCGGAAGCGGCGGCCCTGGATCACCAGCACGCCATCGCTGGTCAGTCGGCGGTCGCGTCGTGCCAGCAGTCGTGTGCGGACTTCCTCCGGCAGCGACGGCGAGTTGATCACGTCGAAACGGAGCTCCACCGCGCTCTCGGTACGGTTCACATGCTGGCCGCCCGGACCGTCGGCGCGCAGGAAGCGTTCGACGAGTTCGGACTCGGGCAGGGTGATGGAGCTGCTGACGATCAACATGGCGGCAGTTTAGCCGGCGCCCGGGTCGCTTGTGGACGGCCCGGAGCGAGCAGCAGCAGGCGCATCGTCGTCGAACGGTGGCGACGGCCAGCCAAACCGTGCGAGCAGATTCGCGTACTCGTGATCGAGCGGCGCCTCGATCTGCAATGGCCGGCCATCGAGCGGATGCGCGAAGCGCAGCCGCCAGGCGTGCAACAGCATCCGATGGCAGCCGAAATACTGTTTGTACAGCCGGTTGTGATCGCCGCGACCGTGCTGGCAATCACCGATAATCGGGTGATGGATATGCGCCAGATGCTTGCGGATCTGCCGGAAGCGTCCGCTCTCCGGCTCGGCCTGCACGAGGGCATAGCGTTGCTGCGGGTAGCGGCCCAGTGCGATCGCGACCTCGACCGTGGCCAGCCGCCGGTAATGCGTGCGCGCCTCGCGACGTGGGCCAGTCTCGCGTGAACCGGGTAGGGCATAGTCGATCAGGCCTTCCTCCGGCTCCGGCCAGCCGCGCACCACCGCGAGATACTGCTTGCGCACATGGCGGCCCATGAACTGCTCGCCGAGAGCGGCGGCGATCTCACTGCTGCGCGCGATCAGCAGGACACCGCTGGTGGCGCGATCGAGCCGATGCGCCAGGTACACGATGCCGCCAACCTGCTCGCGCAACTGGTCGATCAGGAATTCATCCGCGTTGCCGACCATCTTCGAGCGATGCACGGCGAGGTTCGCGGGTTTGTTCACCGCGATCAGTGCGTCGTCCTGGTAGAGAATATCGAGCATGCTTCCGGTCGGAATGGGGTCGTGAGAATGATTGTGGGAACGACTTCAGTCGCGATGTCTATCCGCTATTTCCGCGTAGCAGATGAAGAGCGTCGCGACTGAAGTCGCTCCCACAGGATTCGGCGTGTCTCAGCGAAAACGTGGCCAGCCGATCGCGAACGCCAGCAGGCCGCCGAGGCCGGCGCAAAGCGACGGCCAGATGCCGTGCTGCGGCGCCAGCGTCCACAGCAGCGTGGCGACGATCAGCAGCGAGCTGCCGAGAAGGCTGCAGGCGAGCAGCCTGTGCTGACGACGGGCGGTGTCCAGCGCCAGTTTCAAGGCTTGCGGGTCGGCCACGCTGCGCTGTTCACCGCGGCCGATCTGGCGCATCGCATCGCGCACCAGCCCAGGAAACTGCGGTGCGTTGTGCAGCCATTCGGGCAGCCGCTTGCGCACGTCGCGCAAGGTACGCAGCGGGCTGTAGCGCTCGCGCAAAATGCGTTTCAGCACGGGATGCGCTACCGCCCAGATGTCGATCTCCGGATCGAGCATGCGGCCGACGCCTTCGATGTTCAGCAGGGTCTTCTGCAGCAGGATCAGCTGCGGCTGCAGGGTCAGCTCGAAGCGGCGCGCGGTCTGGAACAATTTCACCACCAGCTCGGCCAGCGAAATCTGTGACAGCGGGCGGGTGAAGTACGGTTCGCACACGGTTCGCACCGCCGCCTCCAGTTCGTCCAGGCGTACGTCGGCGGGCATCCAGCCGGCCGCCACGTGCAGCTGCGCGATGCGCGCATAGTCGCGCTCGAACAGCGCGATGAAGTTCTGCGCCAGCCAGTACTGGTCGGCTTCCGGCAGCGAACCCATGATGCCGAAATCCAGCGCGATGAAGCGCGGCTCGCCGGTGCGCGTGGGATCGACCCAGATGTTGCCGGGGTGCGCGTCGGCGTGGAAGAAGTTGTCGCGGAATACCTGCTCGTAGAACACCCGCACGCCCTTGGCGGCGAGTGCCTTGCGGTCGAGACCGGCGGCGTCGATCGCGGCGATGTCGTCGCTGCTGATGCCGTGCACGCGCTCCAGTGTCAGCACGCGCTGGGCGGTCAGCTCCCAATGCACCGCCGGCACGTACAGATCCACGCCACTGTCGAAGTTGCGCTTGAGCAGACTGGCGCTGGCGCCTTCGCGCTGCAGGTCCAGCTCGTTCTCAAGCATCTTCTCGACTTCGGCGACGACGTCGAGTGGACGGATCTTGTCGGCATTCGGATGCCAGCGCTGAGCCAGTTCGCCGAGTGAGCGCAACAGACGCACGTCGCGTGCGATCTGCGCGTCGATGCCCGGACGCAACACCTTCACCACCACCTCGCGGCCATCGTGCAGCGAGGCAGCGTGCACCTGGGCGATCGAGGCGGAGGCCAGCGGCGTTTCGTCGAACTGGCCGTATAGACGGCCTATCGATGATTTCAGTTCACGCTCGATGATCGTGCGCGCTTCACTGCCGGGGAACGGGGCGACCTGATCCTGCAGCAGCGACAGTTCGTCGGCGATGTCGGTCGGCACCAGGTCGCGGCGGGTCGACAGCACCTGGCCGGCCTTGACGAAGATCGGCCCCAGTTCGGTCAGTGCCAGCCGCAGCCGTTCGCCACGCGGCAGTTGCGCGACGTTGGCGCGTGGTCGCGCCAGCAACGGTCGCAGCAGTTTCAACGGGCGATAAAGATGGGTGGCATCGACCAGCTCGTCGAGCCGGTACGCCAGCAACACCGAGGCAACCCGCAGCAGTCGCGGCACCACCTTCAGCGGCGTCACGCGGCGCTGCCTTGCAGGCGCTGGACCAGGCGCTTCACGCGCGACTCCAGCCGCTCGCTGCGTTCGCGCAGGTGATCCACGCCGTCGAGGAAACCCTCGACCTCGCCCGGCGCCAGTGCGACACGTGCCTCGTCGCGCAGCCAGTCGGCGCTGTCCTCGGTGAGATGCGCCGCCGTTTCGCGTGCATGGCTCAATCCCTTGCGTACAGCCTTGGCCAATGGCACGCCGAGCACGTCGCCGAACGTCCGCGCGAACGCCTCCTCGAAATCCGGGGCGAACTTGCTGGCGAGTTTTTCCAGTCGGCGCGCCAGTTCGGCGTCGCCGGCGATCTCCACCTTGCCGGGCGCGATGCCGTCGTCGTCGCGGCGGAACATCATCGCGAGCAGGCTGCCTGGGGTGGCGGCGACACGCAGCTGGTTGTCGTCTTGTGGCGGTCCGACTTTCAGTCGGGCATCCTCGACGGTCACCGCCAGTGCGATTTCGGGGCCGCGCAGATGCAGTTGCACGCTGCGGCCGTTCAGCGCGGCCAGCCGCTGCTGTGTGTCCGGGTCCAGTGAAAGGGTGTGGTTCAGCGCGGTTTCCAGCGCGCGCCCGGCGAGCTTGCGCAGTGGTTGCGGCAACCAGGAATTGGGAGTGGCGGCATTCATCCGGCGATTGTAGCCCGGCCGCCATGATCCGTAGGGCGGGCAGTGCCCGTCGCTCTTGTCACGTTTGCGCAAGACCAAAGGCGGCGGGCAGTGCCCGCCCTACGAAGCGGGCATGGTCGCGACATGGTTTGTGCGCGGCGGGTGTTTTACACGCTGGATCCCGCAAAGCCGAGTTGGCGCCAGGCTTCGTAGACGGCCACGGCGACCGTGTTCGACAGGTTCAGGCTGCGGCTGTCGGAGCGCATCGGCAGGCGCAGTCGCCGTTCGGCGGGGATCGTTTCCAGCACATCGGCCGGCAATCCCGCGGTTTCGCACCCGAACAGCAGTGCGTCACCCTCGGCAAAGCCTGCATCGACGTGGGCGACCCGCCCGCGCGTGGTGAAGGCGAACACGCGTGGCACGCCGATCGTAGTGAGGCAGCTGGCCAGGTCGTCATGCACCGCGACGCGCGCGTACTCGTGGTAGTCCAGTCCGGCGCGGCGCAACCGTGCATCGTCGAGCTCGAAGCCGAGCGGTCGGATCAGGTGCAGCGCGGCGCCGGTGTTCGCGCACAGGCGAATCACGTTGCCGGTGTTCGGCGGGATCTCGGGACGGAACAGGATGACATGCAGCATCCGGTCATTATCGCGTGCCCGCAACACCTGGCGGTGATTCGCGTTGCGGGCTCAGCCATTCAGTCGCGGGCAGACCACGCCATCCGGCGGCAGCGCACAGCTGCTCGGTGCCGACAGCAGGACAGAGCTGACGCTGCGGTTGGCGGCCAGCTGCACGGAGGACGAGGTGGTGGTCAGCATGGCGCCCATGATCAGCGAGCAGACGGCCATGCAGGCAACGAACAGGGTGCGCAACATCAAGGTTTCGAATTTCATGGTCATGCTCCGATGAGGGGATAGGTCCCTGCAAACAGGAGAGAGCAATCCTCGTGCCAAGCATAATGTGACGCATAAGTCATTGATGTTTATGACCTATTTACAGCGTCACGAAAGCTGCCTGATTGTCCGCGGACAGTCGGACAGGTACGGACGGACAGCCGGACGGACAGCCGGCAGGGTCTTGTCGCAGGTTATTGCGATCGGACCAGCGTACCGCTAGCCTCGACGGTCACATTCGCGAAAAGGGAAGTTCATCGTGACAAGGAAACCCATTGCCCTGCTGCTGGCGGGCTTGTTGACCGTGACCGCTGGCGGATTACCGGCGTCGGCAGCCCCGGCGGCTGCGACATCCAGCCAGACTGCATCCGAGCAGATCCCGGATATCGCCTACACCCGTTTCACCCTGCCCAACGGCCTCACCGTGATCGTGCATGAAGACCACAAGGCACCGGTGGTGGCGGTGAGCATCTGGTACCACATCGGCTCAGCCGACGAGCCGAAGGGCAAGACCGGTTTCGCGCATCTGTTCGAGCACCTGATGTTCTCCGGTTCGGAGAACCACAAGGGCACCTATTTCGCGCCGTTCGAGAAGGCCGGTGCCACTGACATGAACGGTACCACCTGGTTCGACCGCACCAATTATTTCGAGACGGTACCGACCACGGCGCTGGACATGGCGCTGTGGATGGAATCGGATCGCATGGGCCACCTGCTCGGCGCGATCGGCCAGAAGGAACTCGACACCCAGCGCGGCGTGGTGCAGAACGAGAAGCGCCAGGGCGAGAACCGTCCGTACGGCCGCGTCGACGAGAACATCCTCGCCAACACCTATCCGGCGAACCATCCGTATCAGCACGACACGATCGGCTCGATGGCCGATCTCAACGCCGCTTCGCTGGACGACGTGAAGGCGTGGTTCCACAGCAACTACGGCGCCGCCAATACCACCTTGGTCCTGGCCGGCGACATCACCGTGGCGCAGGCGCGGGAAAAGGCCGCGAAGTATTTCGGCGATATCCCGGCCGGGCCGGCCGTGGCACGCCAGCAGGCGTGGATCACGCCGCTGGCGAAATCCACCCGCGGCGTGCAGCACGATCATGTGTCGCAGCCGCGCATCATCCGTACCTGGGTGGTGCCGCAGCTGGGTAGCGACGATGCGATCCAGCTCGACCTCGCGTCCACCGCACTGGGTGGTGGCAAGACCTCGCGGCTGTACCAGCGTCTCGTCTATCAGGACAAGCTGGTCGACGACGTTTCCGCCGGCATCTCACCGTTCGCGCTGGCCAGCCAGTTCCAGATCCAGGCCGACGTGAAGCAGGGTGTCGATCCGGCGAAGGTTGAGGCGGTGATCAACGAGGAGCTGAAGAAGTTCCTCGCCGACGGCCCGACCCAGGATGAACTGGATCGCGCCAAAGTGGCCAATCGTGCCAATTTCGTGCGCGGGCTGGAGAAGGTTGGCGGCTTCGGCGGCAAGGCCGTGATCCTCGCCGAAGGTCAGGTCTATCGCGGCGATCCGGGTGCCTACAAGAAAGACCTGCAGCGTTCCGAAGCGGCCAGCATCGCCAGTGTCAAGGCGGCGTCCGACCAGTGGCTGAGCAAGGGCGATTACCTGCTCACCGTGCTGCCGGCCGACAAGGGTTTTGATCCGGCTGCCGAGGACGCGAAGGTGGTTGCCCTGGCTGCGGCTAGCGGTCGCCTGCAGCCGAAGCTGCCAGCCAAGCATGCCTATAGCGTGGCCAAGAGCGATCTCGATCGCGCAACCGGCGTGCCGCAAGTCAATGACTTTCCCGCGCTGAGCTTTCCTGCGCTTGAGCGCGGCAAGCTGAAGAATGGCATCGAGGTGATCGTGGCCGAACGCCACACGATCCCGGTGACCCAGGTGCAGTTGCTGTTCAATGCCGGTTACGCCGCGGATCAGGGGCGCAAGCTCGGCACCGCCAGTTTCACCTCCAGCCTGATGAACGAGAGCACCCGTGATCTCGACTCGGTGGAAGTAGCCAAGCGCAGGGAGCGCCTGGGTGCGATCACCAACGTGGGCTGCGGTCTGGATACCTGCCTGGCCTCGCTCAATGCCTTGAATGATCAGTTGCAGCCTTCGCTGAGCTTGTTTGCCGACATCGTGCGCAACCCGGCGTTCAAGCCGGCGGACATCGAACGTGTACGCGGCCAGTGGCTGGCCGGTATTGCGCAGGAGAAAACCCAGCCCACCGGTCTGGCCCTGCGCACGTTGCCGCCGCTGCTGTATGGCGCCAACCACGCCTACGGCATTCCGTTCACCGGCTCGGGTACCGAGAGCGAGATCAAGGCGCTGACCGCGGATGATCTGACCTCGTTCGAGCAGGACTGGCTGCGTCCGGACAACGTCAAGATCCTCGTCGCCGGCGATACCACGCTGGCGCAGATCATCCCGCAGCTGGATGCCGCGTTTGGCGACTGGAAAGCCGCCGCCACGGCGGTGCCGAAGAAGAACATCGCAGCGGTAGCGGCACAGACGCGGCCGCGGGTGTTCCTGATCAACCGCGCCGATGCACCGCAGTCGCTGATCCTCGCCGGTCTGCTGGCACCGTCCACCCGTGCCGACAACAACCTGGCGATCCAGGCGGCCAACGGCGCGTTCGGCGGCACGTTCACTTCGCGCCTCAACATGAACCTGCGTGAGGACAAGCGCTGGGCGTACGGCGCGCAGAGCTTCCTGATGGACGCGCAGGGCCAGCGACCTTTCCTGTTCTACGCCCCGGTGCAGACCGACAAGACGGCCGAGTCCGCCGCCGAGGTCCTCAAGGAAGCGCGTGCCGTGATCGGCGACAAGCCGCTGACTGCCGACGAGATCGCCAAGATCACGGACCAGCGCGTACGTGCGCTGCCGGGCAGCTATGAGACCACCAGCGCGGTGCTGGGTGCGATCAGCGGCATCGTGCAGTACGACCGGCCGGACGATTACGTGCAGACCCTGAAGTCGCAGCTGGAAGCGGTCACGCCCGCGGCGGCGGGGGCGGCGATCAAGGAAATCGTGCAGCCCACGGCGATGACCTGGGTGATCGTCGGCGACCTCGGCAAGATCGAGGCGCCGGTGCGCGCACTGAACCTCGGCGATGTGCAGGTGATCGACGCCGACGGCAAGCTGGTGAAATGAGGAAGTAAGCCGGCGTACAGCACGCTGGCGCATCCCCGCGTTAGGATGGAGGCCGGGTCGGCAACGCCCGGCCTCTGTCATTCCAAGTCCCCTGCTGCGGAGCTACCCATGCGCAAGACCCTGTTGTTGCTCGTCCCCACGCTGTTGCTTGGCGCCTGCAGCTGGGGTATCACCCTGGACGATGCGGCGAAGAATGTCCGCACGGCATGGAGCGGTGACGTATCTGCCTGCCGCGATCTGGGCAAGGTCACCGTGTCGGTGATGGATCACGTCGGCCCGGTCGATCGCAACACCATCACCGTGCGCGATGAACTCGAAGTGATGGCGCGTAATCAGGCGGCGCAGATGCACGCCGACACCATCAAGCCGCTGGCCGAACCGGTGGACGGCTCGCAGCCGTGGGGCGCGTATCAATGCGGCGCGCATCAGATCAATCCGGGCCGTTCGCCGAACGCGCCTGCGAGCTCCCATTCCGCTCCCGGCAACGCGCAAACCTTCCCGGTGCACAGCGGCTGAGCCGTACCACCCATGAAATCGAAAGGCGCCCTGGTGGCGCCTTTTTCATGTCTGCCGAGGATGAGCTTGTGTCCGTCCGCGGAGCGACATAACATACACATATAGATATTACATATATGTAATATATAACGACGCGAGCATCCCCGTGAGCAGTTTCCACTCCACCGAGCAGCGCCTGGCGATCACCTGCCGACAGCATCCGGCGTTCCCGCGCGAACCGGCGGTGCTGGTGCGGCTGATCAAGCACATCCACAAGCGTGTGCACGACGATGCCAATGCGCTGTTGAAGCCGTGGGGCATCAATCATCCGGAATACAACCTGCTGATGATGCTGTACGGCACCGACGGGTATACGCTGAACCCGTCGCAGCTGGCCGAGGCGGCGGGTGAGAAATCTGCCAACATCACTCGGCTGACCAACGAGTTGTGCGACAAGGGCTTGATCGAGCGTAGCGCCAGCGACGAGGACCGTCGCAAGATTGCACTCACCCTGAGCAAGGCAGGCATTGCGATGATCGAGAGCTTTCTGCCCGACATCTGTCGCTTGCTGGAGCGCCAGAGCTCCGGCCTGCAGTCACGCGAGATGGCGCAGCTGGAAAAGCTGCTGAAGAAGTTCCTGGACCGGCTCGAGCAGGCCTGAGCGATGTCCACCGTGCCCGCCATCGAATCCGTGCCGGCATCGTCGCGCTGGCCATGGCTGGCTGATTTCCTCGCCGGCGAGCGTGGAGCGTGGATCTTCGTCGGCAAGTCCCTGCTGGCGATCTACGTCGCTGCGTGGCTGGCGATGTGGCTGCAGCTGGAACAGCCCGCGACCACCATGATCACGGTCTCGATCGTGATGCATCCGCACAGCGGCATGGTGCTGGCGAAGAGTTTCTACCGCGCGATCGGCACGCTCGCCGGCAGCCTGTTCGGGCTGGCCCTGATGTCGCTGTTTCCGCAGCAGCGCGAGCTGTTCCTGCTGAGCCTGTCGCTGTGGGTGGCGCTGTGCGCGGGCGGCGCCACGCTGTATCGCAACTTCATGTCCTACGGTTTCGTGCTGGCCGGCTACACCGCCGCAATCGTCACCCTGCCGGCGATCAACAACCCGCTCGACGTGTTCGATTCGGCGGTGATGCGCGTCAGCGAGGTGTTGCTGGGCATCCTGGTGGCCGCCGTGGTCAGCGACCTGGTGTTTCCCGAACGGCTGCGCCTGGTGTTGCGGCAGAGCGCGCAGGCGCAATTCAACCAGTTCGTCGATTTCGTGCGCGACAGCACCGGTGGCAGCATCCCGCGCGCGCAGATGGAGCATGTGCACCTTGCGCTGGCACGCGCGGCGGTGCGACTGGAGGACTTGCGCGCGTCAGTGATCTTCGAGGATCCGGAAGCAAACGCGCGCAGCACCCGCATGCGGCTGCTCAATCAGCGCTACATGGCGGCCGCAACCAGCTTCCAGTCGCTGCATCATTTGATCAACCGCCTGCAGCGCCATGGCAGCCCGACCGTGGCGGATGCGTTGATCACGCTCTACCAACCGCTGGCCAGCGCACTCTCGCCCGAGCCGGCACAGCAGCACCAGTCCGCCGTGCTTGCGGCGCGCCTGGACGCATGCGTGGCGCAGTTGCCGGCACACGTCGTGCTGCTGCGCGCGCCGCTGATGGCGCCGCTGGCGCAGCTGGAATTCGACACCGGTGCCGCACTATTGCAGCGATTTACCGTGGAGTTGCGCGACTTCGCCGCGATGGAAGGTTCGCTGCGCGAAAAGCAGCTGCGCGGCAGTGTGGAGAAGGTGAGCTTCCTGCGCGGCAACGATATCCCCGGCGCGCTGGTCGGCGTGCTGCGCACGTTCCTCACGATGACCGCACTCAGCGCGTTCTGGCTGGCGAGCGGCTGGCCCTTCGGCGCGAGTGCGATGCTGCTGGCGACGATCTTCAGTGGTCTGCTGGCTGCTTCGCCGAATCCGCTCAGTGCCGCCACGCACACCTTGTTCGGCTATGCGGCCGGTATGCTGGCTGCGTTCCTGGTGGTGTTCTGGCTGTTGCCGGGGAGCGATGATTTCGCCGCGCTGATCGGTGCCAGCGCGGGATTCATGTTGATCGGCCCGTACCTGAGCACGCGCGATACGCTGCCGGGCGTGGGTGCCGGTTATACGCTGGGTTTCGTCTACATCCTCGCGCTGAAGAATCCGATGGTGTACGACCCGACGCATTTCTTCAATGACAGCATTGCGCAACTCGCTGGCCTCGCGCTGGCCGGGGCCGCCTTCATCCTGGTGCCAAGCGTGATTGGCAGTGGCTGGCAACGCACGCGTCAGTTCCGTCGCTTGCGTGAACAGGCGGTATTGGCGGCGACGGCGCCCCTGCCGGGTCTGGCCTGGCGCTTCGAGAGCCTCGTCCGCGATCTGTTCCAGCAGGTGGTGACATACACGCGGCCGGGCAGCGACGAATCCCGCAGCCTGCTGGCGTGGGCGCTGGCGGTACAGGAGAGCGGCCGCACGATGATCGAACTGCGTCAGCAGCTGGACGTCGGTCGCCACATCGCGCCGGCCGTGCGCGATTCGGCAACCATCGCGATGCATGCGATTGCGCAGCTGTATCACGCGCCGGATGCCGCGCGCTGGCGCGAAGCGGACGCGGCCGTGCATGCGGCGATCGTCGCCGCTGCCAGCGAACAGCCGCTGCGCCTGCACCTGTATCAGCTGCGCAGCGCGTTGCGCGACGACGAATCGCCCTTTGCCGCCTACATCCAGCCCGCTACGCCGGAGTCCGTTCATGCCGCATGAAATCGCCATCTATGGCGTGCTGGTGCCGGGTTTGTTGCCGGTGTTCCTCGGCTGCCTGCTGCTGATGGTGCTGCTCGACATGCTGGTCGGCCGCCTTGGCCTGTATCGCCAGGTCTGGCATCCCTCGCTGTTCCGGCTTGCCCTGTTTGTCTGCCTGTTCGGCGTTGCCGGACTGTTATTGATCCGCTGAGCCATCCCATGAAAACCCAATCGCTGTTGCGCTTCCTGATCACCGCGGCCGTCGTCGTCATCGCGCTGCTGCTCGGCCATGCGCTGTGGAAGCATTACCTGTATGCGCCGTGGACCCGCGACGGCCGCGTGCGCGCGGATGTGGTGCGCATCGCACCGGATGTGTCCGGCTTGGTGACGCAGGTGGCCGTGGTCGACAACCAGACCGTGCACAAGGGCGACCTGCTGTTCACGATCGACCCGGACCGTTACAAGTACGCGGTGGCGCAGGCCGAGGCGAATCTCGCCGCCGCCGAGGCCAGTGCACGCGCCGCCGGGGCCAATATCCATGCCGCACAGGCCGCTGCCGCCGTGCGCAAGACCGAGTTCGAGATGCGCCAGCAGCAGGCCGCGCGGCGCCAGCAGCTCAGTGACGTGATCGCCAAGGAAACCCGCACCGATGCCGCCTCCGCCGCCGAAGCCGCCCGCGCCAGCTGGCAGCAGGCGCAGGCCGGTGGCAACCAGGCCGACGCCGCGCGTGAGCAGGCACTGGCCGCCGTCGCGCAGGCGCAGGTCGCGCTGGACACCGCCAAACTCAACCTCGCCCGCACCGAAGTGCGCGCACCGGCGGACGGTTTCGTCACCAATCTCGAGGTCCGCGTGGGCGACTACGCTGTCGTCGGCAGCCCGCGGTTGGCCTTGATCGATCGCCACAGTTACTACATCTATGGCTATTTCGAGGAAACCAAGCTGCCGCAGCTGCGCATCGGCGATCCGGTCGACATCCGTCTGATGAGTGGCGGCGTACACCTCAAGGGCAGCATCACCGGCATCGCCCGCGGCATCGGCGACCGCGACAACCCCACCGGCACCGACCTGCTCTCCAACGTCAATCCCACCTTCAACTGGGTGCGGCTGGCCCAGCGCGTACCGGTGCGCATCGCGATCGACAGCGACCATCTGCCGGCCGGCCTGGTACTCGCTGCCGGCATGACTGCGACGATCGAGGTGAAGTCGCACTAGGTGGTGCGGGTAGGCGCATACGCAACGGTTTGCGATGATGGGCGCTGTTGCGGATGCCATGCCACCCATGAACAAGCTGATGACCACCCCGCGCCGCCTGGCGCGGCGCATTCTTTCACCGCTGCGCAAGCCTAAGGCAGACGCGTGGCTGGAGGCACTGCCTGCGTTCGCGGTGCCGGCTGCAGCGATCGAGGTGTTGCCTGATCCGGCGGCGTTCCGCCAGGCGCTGCTGCAGCATATTGCGCAGGCCACGCGACGCATCGTGATCGTGACGCTGTACCTGCAGGATGACGAGGGCGGTCGCGAGGTGCTGGATGCGCTGTACGCGGCGAAGGCGCGCCATCCGGCGCTGCAGGTTGCCGTCTTCGTGGACTGGCATCGCGCGCAGCGCGGGCTGATCGGCAAGCACAAGAGCGAGGGCAACGCCGGCATGTACCGCGAGTACGCCAGCCGGCTCGGGCCGGGCGTGGCGATCTACGGCGTGCCGGTGCAGAACCGCGAGTTGTTCGGCGTGCTGCACCTGAAAGGCTTCGTGATCGACGATGCCGTGCTGTACAGCGGCGCGAGCATCAATGATGTGTATCTGCAGCGGCACGGGCGTTATCGGCTCGATCGCTACCACCTGCTGCGCCATCGCGGGTTGGCCGATGCGATGGCGGATTTCGTGCAGCAGTGTTTCGTCGAGAGCGACGCAGTGCGCCAGCTGAATGTGCCGGATGTGCCTGCCACGCGCACGCTGCAGGCACCGATCCGCGAATTCCGCCAGGCCTTGCAACAGGCCCGTTATGAGGTGCCGCGCGATGCGACGGGATCGACCGACGTGGCGGTGACGCCGCTGCTCGGTTTCGGCCGCAGCGACAACCAGCTCAACGACAGCTTGCTGGCCCTGCTGCGCAGTGCGCGTGAACGGGTGATCCTGTTGACGCCGTATTTCAATTTGCCCAGGCCGGTGCGCATCGTACTGGGCCAGTTGCTGCGGCGCGGCTGCACGATCGACATCATGGTCGGCGACAAGACCGCCAACGATTTCTACATACCGCCGGGGCAGCCGTTCAAGACGATCGGGCTGTTGCCATACCTGTACGAGAACAACCTGCGGCGCTTCGCGCGCGCGCATCGCCGGCAGATCGCCAGCGGCCAGCTCAACCTGCACCTGTGGCATGACGGCGACAACAGCTACCACCTGAAAGGCCTGTTCGTCGATGACGATATGGCCGTGCTGACCGGCAACAACCTCAATCCGCGCGCCTGGGCGCTGGATCTGGAAAATGGTTTGCTGCTGCGCGATCCCGCGCGACTGCTGCACGCGAAACATCAGGCCGAGTGGGCGGCATTGAAACGACACGCCACTCGGTTGTCCGATCATCTCGCGCTGGAAAGTCCGCGGCATTATCCGGCGGAGGTGCGCAAGCAGCTGAAGCGGCTGAACCGCACACGCCTCGATCGGCTGGTCAACCGTTTGCTCTGAGCAAGACAGCTTTTGTGGGAGCGCGCTCCTGCGCTCCTACGACCGCAAAGTCAGGCGTTGCAGCCGTAGCTCCAGCCAGCGATCCACGTCCGGCCATTCGCTGGCAAGGATGGAGTAGCAGACTGTATCGCGCAGCGTGCCGTCGGGGCGTCGCTTGTGAGCGCGCAGCACGCCGTCGCGATGGGCGCCGAGGCGTTCGATCGCGCGTTGTGAATCGAGGTTGCGATGGTCGGTGTGGAATTCCACCGCCACGCAATTCAGCGATTCGAATGCGTGCTGCAACAGCAGACGTTTGCAGGCGGTATTGAGATGGCTTTTCTGCCAGCGTTTCGCGTACCAGGTATAGCCGATCGCCACGCGCGGCAACTCGGCCACGTAGTCGTAATAGCGGGTGGTGCCGACGATCTCGCCGCTGGTTGTCTCGCGTATGGCGAACGGCAGCATCAGGCCATCGGCCTGACCTTGCAGCGCCTTTTCCACATAGACGCGTGCTTGGCCCGGCGCCGGTGCACTGGTGAACCACAGGTTCCACAGTTCGCCATCGGCGGCAGCGGCTTCCAGTGCGGGGGCGTGATCGAGGCCAAGCGGCTCCAGCACGACGTGCTCGTCATGCAGGCGGGTGGGGACGAGTCGACTCATCGGGATTCCGGTGGCGGGATGTCGGGCGCGGCTCAGGCGTCGAGATCGGGAATCAGCTTGCTTTCGAGCCGGGCGATATGATCCTTCAGCAGCAGCTTGCGTTTCTTCAATCGGGTCAGCTGCAGTTCGTCGCGACCGATCGCGCTGGCCAGCTGCTCGATGGCTACATCGAGATCGCGATGCTCCATCTTCAGCTCGGCGAGCAGATGGACAATTTCGGCGTGATCCTGAACCTGCATGACCTGAACCTGTTTGGCGTGTCGCGGCGGCCTGGGAGAACTCTCCTAGTCTAGCGCCGTTTGGCGTCTCCGGAAGTCGGCTGGCCAGCCGGCTACAATGGGGGTTCCTCCGCCCGATTGACCGTCATGTCCGCCCACCCTGATCACTCCCGCACGCCAGCTGCCGAAGCCGACCGGCTGGCCCGGCGCCTGCGGCACCAGGTGGGGCAGGCGATCACGGATTTCCAGATGATCGGGAACGGTGACAAGGTGATGGTGTGCCTCTCCGGCGGCAAGGATTCGTACACCTTGCTGGATATCCTGCTGCAGCTGCAGGCGAAGGCGCCGGTGCGCTTCGAGCTGATCGCGGTGAACCTGGACCAGAAGCAGCCGGATTTTCCCGAACACGTGCTGCCGGAGTATCTGACGGCGCGTGGCGTGCCGTTCCACATCATCGAGCAGGACACCTACAGTACGGTGACGCGAGTGATCCCGCCCGGCAAGACCATGTGCAGCCTGTGCTCGCGGCTGCGCCGCGGTGCGTTGTACAGCTGGGCGGCGGCGAACGGCATCACCAAGATCGCGCTGGGCCACCATCGCGACGACATCCTCGCCACGTTCTTCCTCAATATGTTCTACCAGGCACAGCTGAAGGCGATGCCGCCCAAGCTGCGCTCGGACGACGGTCGTCATGTGGTGATCCGCCCGCTGGCGTATTGCAGGGAGGCGGATATAGCCGAGTACGCGGCGCAGCAGCAGTTTCCGATCATCCCGTGCAATCTGTGCGGTTCGCAGGACAACCTGCAGCGCAAGGCGGTGCAGCGCATGCTGGCCGAGTGGGAACAGGTGCAACCCGGGCGCAGCGAGAACGTCTTCCGCGCGCTGGGCCATGTGTCACCCTCGCAGCTGGCCGACCGCACGCTGTTCGATTTCGCCGCGCTGGGTGCGCAATCCGACGTGGCATCCTCGTGGCCTGCCGACGCAGTCGATGAGACCGCGGCCACGCACACTTGAACATTCCGCCTTTCCTCCACCCCACCTGTTGAGTATCCGCCGTGTCTTTCTTTGCATCCGTTGAAATGGCCCCGGGCGATCCGATCCTGGGCCTGACCGAGGTCTATCTGGCCGATCCCCGTCCGGGCAAGATCAACCTGGGCGTGGGCATCTACATCGACGAGCAGGGGCGCATTCCGCTGCTGCCGTCGGTGCGCGAAGTGGAGCAGGCGCTGGTTGCCGCTGCGAAGCCGCGCGGCTACCTGCCGATCGACGGCCTGCCGGCCTACAACCAGCTCACCCAGCAACTGCTGTTCGGCGTCGGTTCGCCGCTGCTGGCGGCGGGCCGAGCGGCCACCGTGCAGACCGTCGGTGGCAGTGGCGCGTTGCGGGTGGCGGCTGACCTGCTGAAGCAGGTGGCCGGCGCCGGCGCGAAGATCGCGATCAGCAACCCGAGCTGGGGCAACCACCACGCGGTGTTCAGCACCGCCGGCTTCGAGCTGCTGGAGTATCGCTATTACGACGCGGCCAGCCATGGCCTGGATTTCGCCGGCATGCTGGCGGATCTCGGCAAGCTTGAGCCGGGTACCGTGGTGTTGCTGCACGCGTGCTGCCACAACCCGACCGGTGTCGACCCGGATGCGGCGCAATGGCAGCAACTGATCGCGCTGCTCAAGGAGCGCCGGCTGCTGCCGTTCGTCGACATGGCCTACCAGGGCTTTGACCAGGGCACCGACGCCGACGCCACCGCCGTGCGCCTGCTGGCGGCGTCGGGGATCGACGCGTTCGTGGTGGCCAACTCGTACTCCAAGTCGTTCTCGTTGTATGGCGAGCGGGTGGGTGCGCTGACCATGGTCGGCGCCGACCGCGACGAGGCGGTGCGGCTGCTGTCGAAGATCAAGCAGACCATCCGCGCGAACTATTCCAGCCCGGCCACGCATGGTGCCAGCCTGGTCGCCGGCGTGCTCGGCAGTGCCGAGTTGCGCGCGCGCTGGGAGCAGGAGCTGGGCGGGATGCGCTCACGTATTCATACGATGCGTGCGGGCTTCGTCGACAAGCTGGCCGCGCTCGGCGCGCCGGATTTCGGCTTCATCAACAAGCAGGCCGGCATGTTTTCCTACTCCGGCCTGAGCAAGGCGCAGGTCCACCGGCTGCGCGACGAGTACGCGATCTACGCACTCGACAGCGGCCGCATCTGCGTGGCGGCACTCAACCGCAGCAACCTCGACACCGTGGCCGCTGCCGTGGCCGCAGTCAGCGGCTGACCCGCTTTCGTCAATCATCGCGCTGTCATGCCGGCCCTTGCCCCCTGTTCGGGGTGCACTGGAATGACGGTAAAGCAAACCTCGCCTTCGGGCCGCACTCTCATCCGGATCTTGAATGTTTTTTCGCAATCTCACGCTGTTCCGTTTTTCCCCCGCCGTTGCCACTGATCTGAACCGCCTCGACGAGGCGCTGGCCGAACATCGCCTGCGCCCCTGCGGACCACTGGAAATGTTCACCAAGGGCTTCGTGCCGCCGGTCGGGCGTGGTGAGGGCGAGCCGCTCACGCATATCGTGAAGCAGTGCACCCTGCTCACCGTCGGCGGCGAGGACAAGCTGTTGCCGGCCGCGGTGATCAACGAGGAACTGCATCGCAAGGTGCAGAAGATCGCCGAGGAGGAAGGTCGCAAGGTCGGCGGCCGCGAGCGCAAGCGGATCAAGGAAGACCTGCTGACCGAACTGCTGCCGCGCGCGTTCGTGCGGCAGTCGCGGATGTCCGCCTACGTCGACAAGAAAAACGGCTGGCTGGTGCTGGATACCTCCAGCCGCAAGTCGGCCGAGAACGCGCTGACCCAGGTCCGCGAGGCGCTGGGTAGCTTCCCGGCGGTGCCGCTGGCGCCGGAGGAAGGCCCTCGCGTGCTGATGACCGACTGGCTGGCCACCGGCAACCTGCCGGCGGGGCTCACCTTGGGCGACGAGTGCGAGCTGCGCGACCCGGCGACGGCCACCGGCGCGATCGCCCGCTGCCGCCGGCAGGATCTGGATGCGGAGGAGGTCAAGGAGCACCTGCGCAACGGCAAGCAGGTCTTCCTGCTCGGTCTCACGTTCGATGAGCGGATCAGCTTCGTGCTGGGTGAGGACCTGATCATCCGCAAGCTGAAATTCCTCGACGTGGTGATGGACGAGCTGGGCGACAGCCAGCAGGACGCCCAGGCCGAGCTGGACGCCAGTTTTGCCCTGTTGACGCTGGAACTGGAGCGGCTGCTGGGCAAGCTGGAGGAGTGGTTCGGGCTGCCGCGGCCGGCCGATAGCTGAACGAAAAATCCATTCCCGTTTCACCGGTGACCGCGCCATACTGGCCGTCCGCCCGCTTGCGTGGGGGCGGACTCCCCACTGACACCCAGACAGGCCGAGGTACCAACGGGCAGGCTTATGGCGCAGCATCTGGAAGGCGATTGGCTGGAACTGGCAACGGTTGGCGGCAGCATCATCCGGGTGCTGAAGGCCGCGCATCCGCGCGCACGCCGGCTGCGTCTCACCGTCACGCCCAAGGGTGCGCGGGTGACTTATCCGCTCGGCACGCATCCGGCCCAGGTCAGTGCGTTCCTGCGCAGTCATGCCGATTGGCTGGAACAGAAGCTCGACGAACTGCACCTGATCGTGAAGCCGCTGCCGCCGCTGCGCATGGGCTATCCGTGCAGCTTTCCGCTGCGTGGCGAGCTGGCGGAACTGGATTGGGCCGAGGGTGCCTATCCGAAGATCGAACCGCATGCGACCGGGCTGACCCTGGTGATCCCACGGCCGCACACGCGCGCGTTGCCGATCGCGCGCGGCCTGCTCGCCTCGCATCTGGAGGCGTTGATCCGCCGTGACGTCTCGCGCTGGCTGGCCGGCTACGTGCCGCAACTGGGACTGGCGCCGACCGCGCTGAAGATCCGCCCGATGAAGAGCCTGTGGGGCAGTCTGGACACCCGCGACCGCATCAATCTCGACCTCGCGCTGGCGCTGGCGCCGCCCGCCGCGCTGCGCTATGTGCTGGTGCACGAACTGTGTCATCTCAAGGTGCGCAACCACTCGTCACGCTTCTGGGCGCAGGTCGGCAACCTGTTTCCGGACTGGCGCGAGCAGCGCGACTGGCTGCGCCAGCACGGCGCGATCCTGAAGGCGGAACTCGACCGGCTGATCGACGACGTCGCCGATTGAGATGGTGTGAGCACGGCCTTGGCCGCTGGCAGTCGGCGTGGCTGGAAGGCACCGAGAACCCGCAAGTCATACGACATCGTCATCCAGGGCTGACCATGCATATCCCGTTTACCAGCTTGGCCGTGGCAGCGTGGCTGTTCTTTCTGGCCTACTGGCTATGGAGCGCGCGCCGGCTGAAACAGTCCGCGCGTGCAGAGCCCTTGCTGCCGCGCTTTTTCAAGTACTGGCTGCCGATCATCGTGGCGATCGTCCTGATGTGGCCGACGCCGTGGCTTGACCGTACCGTGCTGGGCCATCGGCTGCTGCCGGATACGTACGCGATCGCGTTGACCGGCCTGCTGCTGATCGTGGCCGGCGTGCTGTTTGCCTGCTGGGCGCGCCATATCCTCGGCAGCAACTGGAGCAGCGAGGTACAGCTCAAGCAGGGCCATGAACTGATCGAGCGCGGGCCCTATCGCTACGTGCGCCACCCGATCTACACCGGCATCCTGCTCGCCCTGCTCGGTACCGTGGTGTTGCTGGGCGAATGGCGGGCCCTGCTGGGCTTCGTCATCATGTTCGTGTCGTTCTGGCGCAAGCTGCGGCTGGAGGAAACCTGGCTGGGCGAATACTTCGGCCCGGCCTACGCCGACTACAAGCGGCGGGTGAAGGCGCTGATTCCCGGCATTCTCTGATGGACGATGGTGGGAACGACTTCAGTCGCGACGCTCTCGATCCCGCATGGCCAGGGGAAAGCGTCGGGGCTGAAGCCCCTCCCACAGGGTGGCAGTGTGTGTGGTGCTTTTGTGGGAGCGACTTCAGTCGCGACGCTCTCGCTTGCGGTGAAGCCAGGGGGAAGCCAGGGGGAAGCCAGGAGGGTCGGGGCTAAAGCCCCTCCCGCAGGGTGGCGGCATCGGCCAAGGCGCCTCAGCCCTTGCGGGGCTGGCGCACGTAGCGTGTACCCAGCAGTACATCCCACAGTGGCGTGGTGACGCCGAAGTTGCTGTCCGGATGGTAGTGGTGGACGTGATGGGCGGCAGCCCAGCGCCGCAGCAGCGGCTGCTTGAAGCTCACGTGGTGGATGGTGAAATGGCTTAATCCGTAGGCGATGTAGCCCAGTGTCATCGCACCGGCCATCAGCAGCGCAAGAGCGGTCGGCATGATCAGTGCGAGCAGGCCGGTCAGGCACAGCAGCACCGCCGAGGGCAGGAAGAACGGCAGCGAGTCGTAGCCGAGCGGCTGCGCGTGGTGCATGCGGTGCCCCTGCTCGAACAGTGGAACCCGGGTGTGGAACATCCAGCGGTGAAAGAAGTATTCGATGAAGCTGAAAACCAGCAGGCCGAGCCCGAACGCCAGCAGCGCGCCCAGCGGGTTGCCGGCATGCAGCCGCCAGCCTTCTGCCAGCAGCACCAGGCACAGCGCGATATCCAGGCCTACCTCGGTCCAGTAATTGCCACGGGTGGCGGACATCCGCACGATCGCGTCCACGCCCTTGCGCACCAGGCTTCGTTTCATGGGTTGTTGCATGATTCCGTTTTCTTGCATGAAAGCACGCCAATTTTCGGGGCCATGCCGTCATTCTCCCATGTTGTCATCGGCAATTCACAATGATGTGCACCAGAAAGCTGACTCGCATATAACCGGGCGTGTGCCGGGGCGCCCCGATTCCATGAGTCGATTCAATGCGACAGCGCGAATCCGGTGAGGATCTGCGCGGTTTCCTCGGGCTTTTCGAGCATCGGCATGTGATTGCAGCCGTTCAGGGTGCTGGTGCTGATCGTGCTGGCATGGGTGAGGCCGTTGCGCAGGCTGTCCAGCGCCGAGATGTCGACGATCTTGTCGTCATGGCACCACAGGCCCAGCACCGGCATGCTCAGCTGGTCCAGCCGGTTCTGCAGCGCCAGGTATTGCGACGGGTCGCGCAACTCGTTGAAATTGCGCTCGATGAAGCTGCGGTCTCGCTGGTTGCGCTTGATCAGCACATCGACGAAGCGGCCGGGGAGGTCGAGCGGCTTGTCGAAGGCCAGCGCGGTGGCACGCTCGAAGCCGGCGCGGTCGTCGAACAGGAACGGGTCCTTGCCGGCCAGTCCCTCGCGGGCAAACGCGTTTTCCTTGAATTTCAGGCCGTAGGCATCGATCAGCGCCAGTTCGCGGACATGCTCCGGATGTTCGGTAGCATAGACACCGGCCACGGCGCCGCCCAGCGAATGACCGACCAGCAGGAACTGCTGCAGTCCCAGGGTCTGCACGAACGCCTGCAACCGTGCGGCCTGGGCATCGACGTTGTAGCTGGCGCCAGGATTGCGTGAAGATTCGCCCCAGCCGGGCAGGTCGGGAATGATCAGGTGGACATGCGGCGTCAGCAGCCTGGCTGTCTCCAGCCACACTTCCTTGCTGTCGGCAAAGCCATGCAGCAGCACGACGGTCGGGCCATTGCCACCTTCGTAATACACCCAGCGCGTGTCGCCGGCCTGCAGCGAATGCTTCTCCAGGTGTGCAGCCATCGCCTCGCGTGCAAAGTTGGCCTGCATCAGCCATTGCGGCGCGAACAGATAGCTGCCTCCCAGCACGATGACAAGGATCGCGGCCACCCACGCCAGGAATTTCAGCCGGCGCAGCAGCATGCGTTTCCAGAGTGGGGTGGCGTTGTTTGTTGAGGGCGGCATGATGGTTTCTTGATTCGGGCGTGGCGGGAAAATACTCCCTCCCCCGCAAGGCAGGGGAGGGACCGTTCTACTTTGCTTTCTTCGCCTTGGCGAAGATCGCCTCCACTGCCTGTTGGGTCAGCGGGTGGTAGCCGGATTTGGCCTTGGCGTAGACCTGCTCGGCATACGCCAGACCATCCGGTGTCTTGGCGAGCGCCTGGTACAGCGGCAGGGTGAGATAGAGCCGGCCGATGCGCGTCATATGCTCGGCAGCCGCCGGCCAGACGGCCTTGTCACCGGCGGCGATCGCGTGGCTGTACCAGCGCATGCCGATCTCGGCGTTTGGCGTGCCGGTGAGGTGCCAGGCGGCATCGAGTTGCTGCATCTTCGCCAGCGGCGGCGCGTCCGGCAGGCGGTCGAGGAAGTACATCCATTCCTGGGTGTTCCAGCCTTTTGCACCGAGCTGGTCGGCCGCCATCTGACCGGCGAGGAAGGCGGTGCGCTCCTGGTCGATGGTGTCGAAGTGCGGCGAGTCGGGCAACGGCGCGTCTTTGGGAATGCCGCTGTCGTAGAGCCAGTCTTTCACCTCGTCCCAGCTCATCTTGCCGGGATACTTCTCGATCAGGTTCGGCTTCATGTAGTCGAGCATCTGTTCGGTGGTGATGCTCTGGAACGCGAAGTGGTTGAAGTAACCCTTGAGGTAGTTATCGAATGCTGCGCGGCCGAAACGCTGTTCCAGCGTGCGCAGGAACCACGAACCCTTGTCATAGGCGACGTCGGACAACGAATCGTCGGCGTCGATGCCGCGCGGATCCGGCGCCAGCTTCTGCGAGTTGGCCGGCATCGTGCCGATTTCCTTCTGCAGTGCGCGGGCGGACAGCAGCGCCTCCTCATCGGCCAGGCCCTTGCCGTACAAGGCTTCGGTGATGCGGCCTTGCACGTAGGTGGTGACGCCTTCGTTGAGCCAGATGTCGCGCCACGACGCGGCAGTAACCAGGTTGCCCGACCACGAATGCGCCAGCTCATGCGCGACCAGCGAGACCAGGCTCTTGTCGCCGACCAGCACGGTCGGCGTAGCGAACGTCATGTTCGGGTTTTCCATGCCGCCGTACGGGAACGACGGCGGCAGCACCAGGATGTCGTAGCGGCCCCAGCGGTACGGACCGTACAGCTGCTCCGCCGTGGCGATCATTTTTTCGGTGTCCTCGAACTCGTGCGCGGCCCTGGCGACCACCGAGGGCTCCGCATAGACGGCCGAGCGCGGGCCGGTTTCCTTTACCGCGATGTTGCCGGCGCCGATCGCCAGCAGGTACGAGGGGATCGGATGCGGCTGGTCGAACGTGAAGTCGCCGTTCAACGGGTGCTTCGCGTCGTTGAGCGCGCCCATCACTACGCGAATATCTTTCGGTGCGGTGATATGCGCGTCGTAGGTGAAACGGATCGCCGGCGAATCCTGCAGCGGCACCCACGAACGCGCGTGAATCGACTCGGACTGCGAGAACATGAAGGGCGCCTTCTTGTCCGCCGTCTGTGCCGGGGTCAGCCATTGCAGGCCGGACGCCTCGGGCGAGGTGGTGTAGACGATGCGCACCTGCGCCGGATGCTGCGGCGTGGCGATGGTCAGCTTGCTGCCAAGCTGCTTGTCGCGCGGCGCCAGTGCGTATTTCAGTGGCGTGGTTTTGCCGTCGGCCGCCAGCGCCTCGACCTTCGCGATCTTCAGATCGCGCGTGTCCAGCACCAGCGACGGTGCCTGCGGATTCTTCCAGTCCAGCTTCAGGGTGGCCTGGCCGTCCAGCTGCCGGTGCGGGAAGTCCAGCTTCAGATCGAGATCCAGATGGGTCACGACCACCTGGTCGGGCTGGGCGTAGGAATGCGGTTCGCTGGCGTGGGCGGCCAGCGGCAGCACCAGGGCGCCAAAGGCAAGGACGGGAAGCAGGCGCATGGACAACTCTCGGACCGGAAAACCCCGAGTATGCCATTGCGCCGGTCCCGGGCGCCCGTGACGAAAGCCGTGGCTTACGGCAATTCTCGCGTCGAATGCGGATCGATCGCGTAAGGATGCATGGTGGCGAGGAAGCCCGGCTGCGCCTCGATCCGTGCGATCCACGCACGAAAATGCGGATAGGGTTCCAGCGGCAAGCCGGCCTCTTCCGCGCGGCTGGCGTAGGCGAACACCGCTATGTCGGCGATCGTGTAGGTGTCGCCAGCGAGGAAGGGCCGCGTCGCCAGTTCGCGCTCCAGGATGCCGAGCGTGCGTCGTGCCGCCGTGCGTTTGCTTTCGATCATCTCCAGCGAACGGCGTGCCAGCTTGTCGGTCAGGGTCCAGTGGCGCAGCGCGCCGATCACCGACTCCACGCGTTCCTGCTCGAAATGCAGCCACTGCTGCACCTTGGCGCGATCGAACGGGTCGGTCGGCAGGTACGGCGTATCCGTGGCGAGATACGCGAGGATCGCGTTCGACTCGGCCAGCGTGCGGCCATCATCGAGCTGGATCACCGGCACGGTACCGGTCGGGCTGACGTGCAGGAACTCTGCAGTCTGGCCTCCACCTTCGAAGATGCTGACAGGGACGGTGCGATATGGTCGACCCAGATGATTGAGCAGCAGGCGCACCTTCCACGCGTTCTGTGAGGGCAGGTAGTCGAATAACGTCAGCATGGACAGCATCCCGGCGAATGAGCGATGCCGATGCTGGTCGTTGCAAGCGGTGTGCAACATCCGCTTCTTGCGTTCAATTCAACGATTCAGACGTACCGATCCGCCAACAGGTCGGTTGCTCGCACCAGCTGGTCGACGATCGCCGGTTCCGAGGCGGCATGCCCAGCCAGCACGATGTGGAAGTTCGCTTCGGGCCACGCGGCATGGAGATCAACCGCGCTTTTAGCCGGGCAGATGATGTCGTAGCGTCCATGCACGATGGTGGCGGGGATATGGCGGATCTTCGCTACATCGCGCAGCAGCTGGTCGGGTTCGAGCCAGGCGTGGTGGCGGAAGTAATGCGCCTCGATCCGCGCCAGGCTCAGCGCCACGTTGGGCGCGGCAAAGGTCGCCTCGGTTTCCGGACTTTCTTCCAGTGTGATGCTGCCGCCTTCCCAGGCACCCCATGCCTGTGCCGCGGCGAGTCGCACCGCTTCGTCGTCCGAGCTGAGCCGACGCCAGTAGGCTTCCATCATCTCGCCGCGTTCTTCCGCGGGGATCGCCGCGGCATAGCGCTGCCATTTCTCTGGCAGGATCCACGACACGCCGCCTTCCTCGTAGAACCAGCGGATCTCCGCCGGCCGGCACAGGAAGATGCCGCGCAGCACCAGGCCGAGCACGCGTTCAGGATGCGACTGCGCATAGGCCAGTCCGAGCGTGGAACCCCACGAGCCACCGAATACCACCCAGCGTTCGATGCCGAGCTGCTCGCGAATCGTCTCGATGTCGGCGACCACATGCCAGGTGGTGTTGTCGGTGAGGTCGGCAAACGGCGTGGATTTGCCTGCGCCGCGCTGGTCGAACAGCACGATGCGATAGCGCGCCGGATCGAAGAAACGGCGGTGGTAAGTCGCCAGCCCGGCACCGGGGCCGCCGTGCAGAAACACCACGGGCACGCCGTCGGGGTTGCCGCATTCCTCCACATACAGCGTGTGGCGCGCATCCACCGCGAGGCGGTGCGTGCGGTACGGTTCGATCTCGGGGTACATCTCGCGCATGACGGCATTCCGGGGCAGGTCCGTGTCCATGGTAGGTCATCGTGGCGCCGCGTACGGTCATGGCCATGCCCTGCGGGTGCCATGGCGTTGTCATTTTCTGCCATGGGCGGCGGCATTGCTTTCCTGCAGACTGACGAGCCCCATCCCACGATCAGGAAAAGACGACCATGCATCGACGCCAGTTTCTGCGCAGTGCCGGGATCACGGTAGCGGCGGCTTCGGGTGCCGCGCTGGTGGGTTGCGTGCCGGCCGGGACCCGACCGACGGGTGTTGCCGCCGGCCTGCCGAATGCCGCGGTGCGCCTGCGGCCCGATGTGCTGGAGCTTGCCCCGGTGCGCGCCGAGGTGGATCGCATCACCGGCGTCTATGTCTGCACGCGACCGTTCCGCGCCGCGGGGCCGCGCATCGAGACCGAGCGGTTGGGCGACAAGACCCTGGTGCACAACTACGGTCACGGTGGCAGCGGCTGGTCGCTGTCGTGGGGTTCCAGCGCGCAGGCGCTGGCGATGGCGCAGGCTACTGGCGCACGCGAACTGGGTGTGATCGGCTGTGGTGCGCTGGGTCTCACCTCGGCGCTGCTGGCCCAGCGGGCGGGGCTGTCCGTGTGCATCTACGCCAAACAGTTGCCACCTGATGTTTTCTCGATGCGCGCTTCCGGCCTGTGGACGCCCGACTCGCGCATCTGCGACGCCGCCCACGCGGTGTCGCTGGGGCCGCGCTGGGAGGCGATGGCACGCACTTCGTTCGGCATGTACCAGAGCCTGCTCGGCCTGTCCGGTCGGCCGATCGAGTGGATCGATGGCTACTTCCTCTCCGACACGCCGCCCGATCAAAGTATTGCCGAGCCGAGCGACGAGCCGGAATACGGCGAGCTGAGAGACCGCGTGCGCGACCTCACGCCGCATTCGGTGATGCTGCACCCGGGCAGTCACCCGTTTCCGCAGCCTTATGTGCGCCGCTACACCACGTTGATGTTCAACATCAGCGCCTATGCGCGCATGTTGATGGCGGACTTCCTCGCGGCTGGCGGTCGCATCGAGGTGCGCGAGTTCCATGCCCCCGGCGAGCTGTTGCAGCTGCCCGAGGCCACCCTGATCAACGCGACCGGCTACGGTGCCCGCGCGTTGTTCAGCGACGACTCGATCGTGCCGGTGCGCGGCCAGACCGCGCGGCTGATTCCGCAGCCCGAAGTCACCTATGGCTTGAGCATGCACGGGCTCAGCATGGTGCCGCGCAGCGACGGCTTGCTGGTACAGGTGCTCGGCGACACCGGCAACTACGGCAACGCCGACACCACGCCGGACCGCGCCGTCTCGGAGGCCGCGGTGCGCCGGCTGGCCGACCTGATGGCGCGGATGCGACGCGGCTGAGCGAGGGCCGGACTCAACCGGCGTCGAACTGCAGCGCCGCGGTGAGGTCGCCGGGCGGCGGACCGCCGGCGGCGATCATTGCCTCGTCGCGCAGCTTCAGGCCGGGCAGTTGCCGCAAGCCGAAGCGGCGGGTGATGAAGCGCAGGATCGAGCCGGTATCGTAGATGGTGTGATCGACGAAGCCCTTCTTCGCGAACGGCGACACGATCAGCGCGGGGATGCGCGAACCCGGTCCCCAGCGGTCGCCCTTCGGCGGCGCCACGTGATCCCACCAGCCGCCGTTCTCGTCCACCGTGATCACCACCAGCATGTGTGGCCACTGCGGACTTTTCTGCAGGGCTTCGACCACCTGCGCAAGATGGCGGTCACCCGCTTCCACGCTGGAATAGCCGGCGTGCATGTTCAGATCGCCCTGCGGTTTGTAGAACGACACCGGTGGCAGCGTGCCGCCCTCGATCGCGGCGATGAAATGGTTGCTATCGGCGCGCTCGCCGATACCGGCATCGCGCAGGTGCTGCTGCCGTGCCGGCGTGCCGGGCGCGAATTGCTTGAAGTAGTTGAGCGGCTGGTGATGGATCTGGAAATTCGGGACTTCCGGAAACACGCGATGATTGCCCTCGCCATGGCCGTCCAGCGCAAGCTGCCAGGCACCGGCGTACCAGGCCCAGTCGATGCCGGCTTCCGACAGGGCATCGCCGATGGTCTGGTGCACCTGTGCTGGCAGGGTGGTCGGGCTGTCGGGATCGGCCAGCAGCGGATTGTCCTTGGCGTGGGTGTGGGCCGGCGCGTAGGCCGGACCCATCGTGTTCACCGCCCAGAAGTCCGGAGTCAGTGCGTCGGGCGAGGCGAACTTCGCGCGTCCCTGCATGGCACTGGCCGGCGAGTTGTCGGTCAGTACCGGGCGCAGGCCGGTGGGGTCGTCGCCGTCTAGCTGGGCCAGCTGGAATTTCCCCGGTCGCTGGTCAGCGTTCGGGTAGTACGGAGGCTGCGCGGCGACCAGATATTGGTGGTTGAGGAACGAGCCACCGAAGGCGCCCATGAAGAAGTTGTCGCACAAGGTGTATTGCCGCGCGAGCTGCCACAGCCGCAGGTTGGCCGCGTTGTCGGCGTAGTGGCCCATCACCATCGCGCCGGTGTTGCCCCAGGCGACGAAGCCGTCGTTCCGGCCGCCGTTGATCTGCAGCTGGTTCTCGTAGAAACGGTGCACCAGGTCGCGGGTGATCACGCCGTGCGGCAGCGCTGCGCCATTCGGCGTGCGCAAGGCGAACGGGCGGTTGGGCAGGCCGGTGATGGCGTGCTCATCGATCTGATAGTGGCGGCCGTCGACGGTCTGCGCGTGCGGGGCCAGCCCGCCCCAGATCGGCGGCAGGGTGTCGAGCACACTGCCGTCGCGGTCGCGCTGGCGGTATTCGGGCGAGTCGAGATCCTTCAGCGGCTGTGCCAGCCCGGGGAACTGTGCGAACAGGTTGTTGAAGCTGCGGTTCTCCGCGTACAGCACCACCACCTGCTGGATGTGTTGGCGCAGCAGGGCGTCGAGTGGATCGGTCGATGGTTCGCTGGCGCCGGTTGCGACGGGACGACTGCCGTCGAACCGGCAGCTGCCGAGGGTCAGCGCCGCGCCGGCCAGTGCGATACCGCCGAGCAGGCGTCGGCGTTCGGGATTGGCCGGTGCCTCGTCGGGCACCGGCGGTTGCGGATCGATGGGTTTGCGCGTCATTTCACAGATGGTGGTGGCAAATCAGGATTGTGGCGCAGTCTCGTCATAGAAGCGCGCCAGATCCGCCTTGAGCTGCTTCAACGCATCCACGTCGAAATAGATCATGTGCCCGGACGGGTAGAAGCCGAACTCGATGTTCCTGCTGATGGCCGGGTCGAGACCGAGATGGCCGAGGTCGAACTCGGTGGCATAGAACGGCGTGGCGAGATCGTAGTAGCCATTGGCGGAGAACACCTTCAGGTGCGGGTTGCGGCGCATTGCGGCGGCCAGGTCGGTGCCGACATACGGCGCCTGGGTGAAGCCGTGGCCTTCCTTGCGCTTCCAGTCCCAGCCGCGATTGATCACACCGTAGTTGTTGGGCAGGTAGGCGTGGTCGGTGGTGTATTTCAGCTCGGTGGTGGCGTACTGGCTGAACGCGGCCAGATAGGCGCCGGTGGCTGCGTCGCTGGCGGCATCGCCATCGGGTGTCTCGCCGGCGGCATCCGGATCGATGCCCTCGAAACGGCCGTCCAGACGGCCAACCGTACGGCGCTGGTCGCGCAGCAGCTCCTTGCGGAAGCGACTCGGATCGATGCGCAGGTTCGCTTGCTTGATGTAGGTCGGCGACAGGCCGATGTACTGGCTGAGCTGGTTGGCGATACGGTCGGCCTCGGCCGGCTCGAGCGCATCGCCCTTGGCGAGTGCCAGCGTGTAGTCGGTGTTGGCGAACTGGCGCACTCCCGCGAGGAAGCTGGCGAGGTCGGTCGGCTTGTTGGGAACCTTGTTGTGGTACCAGGCGATCGCCGCCTCGCTGGGCAGGTTGACGATGTAGGCGTGATCGACGCCGGTGCTGGCCCATACGTTGAAGTCGAGGATCGAGGACATCAGCACGACGCCGTTGAATTCCATGCCCTGTTCCTGCAACACCTTCACCAGCACGGCCGAGCGGGTGGTGCCATAGCTCTCGCCGAACAGGAACTTCGGCGAATTCCAGCGATGGTTGTCGCTGACGTAGCGGGTGATGAATTTCGCGAATGCGTCGGCGTCCTGGTCGATACCGTAGTAGTCCTTGCCCTTGGCGGCGCCGACCAGTTGCGAGTAGCCGGTGCCGGGTGCGTCGATGAAGACCAGGTCGGTCTTGTCGAGCAGGCTGTCACCGTTCGGCACGGTTTCATAGGGCGGGGGCGGAATCGGCTGGTCGCCGCGGTTGGCCACGCGCACCGGACCGAACGAGCCCATGTGCAGCCACATGCTGGAGGAGCCGGGGCCGCCGTTGTACATGAAGGTCACCGGCCGTTTTTCGGACTTGCCGGTATCGACGGTGTAGGCGACGTAGAACATGCTCACCGCCGGCTTGTCCTTGTCGTCCTTGATCAGCAACGTGCCGGCGGTGGCCTTGTAGCTGATCGTGCGGTTGCCGATGCGCACGCTGTGCTTGCTGGTCACGCTGCGTTCGGGCGGGATCGGCAACTCGTCCTTCTTGCTGTCCTTGTCGGCCTGCGCCGTCTTGGCGGCATCCTTCGGCGTGTCATCGTCGGCGTGGACAGCGCTGCCGAAAGTCAGCAGCAGGGCAAGGGCGAACGGGGCAAACAGGGATGGACGCATGAGGGCGGTTCCGTATCAGCGCTGCGGCGCGGCGTGGTCGTAGAAGGGGGCGAGGTCGGTCTTGAGCTGCTTCAGCGCGGCGGTATTGAGATAGATCATGTGCCCCGACGGGTAGTACAGGAACTGCAGGTTGCCACGCAGCGACGGATCCAGGTTCATGTGTGCCAGGTCGTACTCAGTGATGAAGAACGGCGTGGCAAAGTCGTAATAGCCGTTGACCGACAGCACCTTGAGGTTGGGATTGGTGCGCATCGCATGGGCGAGATCGCCGGCCACATACGCCAGCGGCAATGGGCGTCGCATGTCGGCTGCTTTGTGCTTCCAGTCCCAGGTCTTGATGATCTCGCCGTAGGTGGGGCGGTAATCCAGATCGCTGTGATAGTGCAGCTGCTGGTCCAGGTAATCGTGGAACGCGCTGACAAAGGCACCGCTGATGCCGGCGTCGGAGGCGTCGTAATCCGGTGTCTCGCCGGCCGCATCGGGGTCGGTGCCGGTGAAGCGACTGTCGTAGCGGCCCAGGGTGAGGCGCTGGTCGCGCAGCAGCTCCTTGCGGAAGCGGCTGGGATCGACGCGCAGGTTGGCCTCCTTGATGTACTGCACCGACAGACCGGTATACGCGGCCATCTGGGTCGCGATCGCATCGACCTGGTTGGCCGGGAGATTCTGTCCCTGCGCCAGCGCGGCAGCATACGGGCCGGCGGCCCAGGCGCGCACCTGGTCGAGGAAGGTTTTCAGGTCGGCCGGCTTGTTCGGGATCTTGCCGTGATACCACGCAGCCGCGGCGAAGCTCGGCAGGTAGCCGATGTAGCTTTCGTCGTAACCGGGGGTGCGAATGCCGTAGTTGAGGATCGACGACATCAGGATCACGCCATTGAACGCCATGCCCTTGTCCTGCAGCGCATCGACCAGCGCGGCGGAGCGGGTGGTGCCATAGCTTTCGCCGTACAGGAACTTCGGTGAGTTCCAGCGGTTGTTGATGCTGACGTAGCGCTGGATCGCGCGGCTGAACGCGGAGATGTCCTGGTCGACGCCCCAGAAGTCCTTGCCGGTGGCTTTGCCGAGCGGGCGCGAATAGCCTGCGCCGACGGCGTCGATGAACACCAGATCGGTCTTGTCGAGCAGGCTGTCGCCGTTCGGCACCAGGTGGTACGGCGGCGGCGCGGTTGCCTCTGGGCTAGCGGTCTCGATCCGCATCGGGCCGAACGAGCCCATGTGCAGCCACACGCTGGAGGAGCCGGGGCCGCCGTTGTAGAGGAAGGTCACGGGGCGCTTCCCGGGCTTACCGGCATCGACGCTGCCTTTATCAACGGTGTACGCCACGTAGAACACGCTGGCTTGCGGTTCGTTCTTGTCGTCGCGAATGATCAGCGTTCCCGCGGTGGCGGTGTACTTGATCGTGTGGCCGGCGATGCTGACGCTGTGCTGCGTACGGACGGCGCTTTCGGTATCGGCGGCCTTGTCGTCACCCTTGGCATCACCGGCCCCATGGTGCTTGTTTGTGCTGGCCTTGGTCGCCGCAGGCGCCTCGTCGGCATGGCTGGGAGTCAACGGCAGCAGCGCAAGCGCGCCGGTCAGCAGCAGGGAAATCAGGTGGCGCATTGGGAACCCCAATCAACAAACCAGTGTCGGAGTATGCGTGCCTGCCTGCGGCAGCGACCGTGACAAAAGTACTGGTCTAAAAAATTAGACGTCTAAATACGCTGGCGCATGTCGCACGTCGGAACCGATGGTCAAACCGAGCATCAGTTACGCGACACGGTACGTGCAGCGTTCCACATCGCGCGGGTCAGCGGGCGGTTCTCGTGTGGCGTCTGCAGCACGATCAAGGTGGTGCTGCTGGTACTGGCGCCGGTTTTCAGCACGCGGTCGAGCACCGATTCGAGATGACTGATCGACATCGCCACCACGTGCAGCAGGGCGGAGTCATCGCCAGCCAGGCGTCGGCACTCGAGTACCTCGGGGATGTCGGCCACCAGGCTGCCGATGCGCGCGCAGGTGATGCCGTCGCAGCGCAGCCGGATCATCGCGCTGATCTCGTAGCCAAGTCGCTTCGGATTGACCGTGGCGCGATAACCACTGATCACGCCGGCTTCCTCCAGCCGTTTCACCCGTTCGGCCACCGCGGGCGCCGACAGGCGCACCTTGCGGCCCAGCTCGGCGTAGCCCAGGCGGGCGTCCAGTTGCAGCGCTTCCAAGAGCTGCCAGTCCTTGCTGTCCAATTCCGGCTTTGCATTCATGACCTTCGATTCCAAGGCAGGATCACGCGCTGTTTCATTCGTTCGACGGCGAAACATCGGGAAACGATTCGATGCATTATTCCCCAGCGCCATCGCCAAGACTAGGATGCGCACTTCCCTGCACTGGAATTCACCCACATGGATACCTCGGAGCGCCTTGACGGGCGCGCACTCTTTTACATCGGTGTAGCGCTGCTGACCTGGTCGTCGGCGTATGCCGCAATTGCCTATGCACTGGCCTCATTCACGCCGGGCGAGGTGGCGTTCGCGCGGCTGGCGATCGGCTCGCTGTGCTTCGCGGCGCTGCTGCTGGTGAAGCGGGTGCCGCTGCCGGCACGGCGCGACTGGCCACAACTGGCCCTGCTCGGAGTAATCGGGCTCACCGTGTACCACCTGTGCCTCAATTACGCGGAAACGCGCATCGCCAGTGGCACCGCGGCGATCCTGATTTCGCTGGTACCCGCGGCCACCGCGGCGGTCTCGGCGATCTGGCTGCGCGAGCGGCTGTCGCCGCGTACGCTGGGCGGTCTCGGTGTGGCCTTTGTCGGCGTGGTGCTGGTGGTGCTGGCCAGCGGCAAGGACGTGAAGTTCGAGCCGATGGCCGCGCTGGTGCTGGTCAGCGTGCTCGCGTGCGCGATCTATTTCGTGGGCCAGAAACCGCTGTTCGCGCGCAACAGCATGATCGGCGTCACCGCGTTCACGTTCTTTGCCGGTACGCTGGGTACGCTGCCGTTGGGGCTGGGCCTGCCGCAGGCATTAGCGACTGCGCCGTGGTCGCATATCGCCGCGTTGCTGTGGCTGGGCATCGCGCCCACCTTCGTCGGCTATCTGGCATGGAACGCGGCGCTGCGCCGCGCCTCCGCTTCGCAGGTGTCCAGCTTCATCTATTTCTCGCCACCGATCGCGGTGCTGATCGGCTGGGTCTGGCTGGGCGAACGCCCCGGCGTGCTGACCCTGGTCGGTGGCGTGATCACCGTCGCTGGTGTAGTACTGGCGAATGCGCGCCGGCGTCCCGTGCCGGTGCCGCCGGTGGCCGCCGAGGTGTGCAAGCCCGGTTGAATCCTTTTCGTTATCGCGGGAGTAGTCATGTACGAGCTCTACATCGCCAACAAGAACTACTCCTCCTGGTCGCTGCGGCCTTGGGTGCTGCTGCACGAACTGGGCATACCGTTCGAGGAGAGGCCGGTAGCGTTCGGGCAGGGCTCGAACTGGAGCGCCTTCCGCGTCTTCTCGCCGAATGGCCGCGTGCCGTGCCTGTACGATGGCAGCGCCGTGGTGTGGGATTCGCTGGCCATTGCCGAATACCTGGCCGAACGCCATGCACAGGTGTGGCCGGCCGACGGCGCGGCCCGCGCCTGGGCGCGTAGCGCGGCGGCGGAAATGCATGCCGGTTTTGCAACGTTGCGCGAGCACTGCGGAATGAGCTGCGGCGTGCGTGTGCGCCTGCACGCGATCGGCCCAGCGTTGCAGGCAGATGTCGCCCGCATCAACGAATTGTGGTGCGAAGGGTTGCGGCGCTTCGGTGGCGCATATCTCGCGGGCGGCGCGTTCAGCGCCGTCGATGCGTTTTATGCACCGGTGGCCTTCCGCGTGCAGAGCTACGGTCTCGCGCTCGATCCGCCCGCGGCCGAGTATGCACAACGCTTGCTGGCGTTGCCGTCGATGCGCCGCTGGTACGCGGCGGCACTCGCCGAGACCTGGCGCGACGAGGCGCATGAGGAGGAAACCCGCCGCTACGGCACACTGCTTGAGGATCTGCGCGCCGCAGCCGGGTAAGGCGCCATCGGAATGCTCAGGATTGCGCCGGCAGCGCCGCAGCCTTCATCGAACGCCGCACCTGCCAGCGTCCCAGCGCGACCAAAAGCAGCGCCACCATGACGAATACCAGCAGCACCACACAGGCATCGATCAGCACACGCAGGTAACCGAGTGTGGTGACATCGAGAAACGGATACGGGTACCAGCCGTTCACCGCGCCGCGCACCAGCACGTAGGCGAAATAGGTGGCCGGGTACACCTGCCAGACGATGACCTGCGGCCAGCGCAGCGTCGTCTTCGGTATCGCCAGCCACCAGTGCAGCAGGAACAGCGCCGGCATCACCACGTGCAAGGTGTTGTCGGCAACGATCTGCCAGCCGTGCGGATGCCACAGCTGGCGCAGCAACAGGTTGTAGATCACCGCGACGATGACGATGCTCATCGCGATCGCGGTATGCACATCGGCGCGCCCGAAGAAGCGAGTGACCGCTCCATACGGCCCACGAACGGTGGCTGTCAACGCCAGTGCCGCCAGTACATTGGTCAAGATGGTGAAGTAGCCGAGATAGAGCCACACGCCGGTCAGCGCGCCTTGCCCGTTGGCGATGGTCAGCTGGATCGACAGCAGCAGCTGCAGCGCAAGTGCAAGCCAGCCAATGACGGCAGCAGTGGCGGCAAGCAGGCGATGGCGGTTCGGCATGGACTGCGACTTGATCGATTTCGGTGAGGTCGGTGCGCGAACTGGTTGTCTCAGAGCTTGTACGCCCGATGGATTGCCACGATGCCGTTGCTGAGGTTGCGCACTTCGACGCGACCGAAGCCAGCGCGTTCCATCATGCCCTTCAGGGTCTGCTGATCCGGATGCTTGCGGATCGACTCGGCCAGGTACTGATAACTGTCGGCGTCGCCGGCGAACAGCTGGCCGAGCTTCGGCAGCACCTTGAACGAATGGAAATCGTAGAGCTTGCTGAACAGCTCGCTCTGTACCTTGGAGAATTCCAGTACCAGCAGGCGGCCACCGGGTTTCAGCACGCGGCAGATGTCGGCCAGCGCCTTGTCCTTGTCGGTGACGTTGCGCAGGCCGAACGCCATCGTCACCGCATCGAAACTGTTGTCCGGGAACGGCAGCACTTCGGCATTGAGTTGCGCCCAGCGCAGGCCGGAAACCACGCCGCGATCGGTCATGCGGTCGCGGCCGACGCCGAGCATGGCCGCGTTGATATCGCCGACTACCACCTCGCCTTCGTCGCCGACCACGGGCTTGAGGAGCGCCGCGATGTCGCCGGTGCCACCGGCCAGGTCCAGCACGCGGTCGCCGCGGCGCACGCCGCTGACCGCCACGAAGTGACGCTTCCACAGCCGGTGCACGCCGAACGACATCAGGTCGTTCATCAGGTCGTAGCTGCGCGCGACCGAGGTGAATACTTCGCCGACCAGCTTCTGCTTGTCGCCGACCGGCACATCGCGGAAGCCGAAATGGGTGGTTTTGGGCTGCTCGTTCATGGGCGTAATGCTACAGGATCAGCCACTCGCCGCGGTTTGCAGGCTCGGTGGGAGGGGCTTCAGCCGCGACGCCCGAAGAGCGTGGGCGGCAGAAGCCGTCCGGGCTGCAAAGCCCTCTACGCGGTCCATTTTTCCGCCGCTTCTTGGCCCATAGAACCACTATGGGCCAAGAATCGTCGAAAAACTGTCCTCGCGCAGAGGACTTTTCGCCGCGAACGTTTCTACCACCCACACTCCTGGCGGCATCCTGTCGCGGCTGAAGCCGCTCCCACAGTTTCAGAGCAACGTCGGCTTGCCGGCTTCCTTGTAGATCACGCCGTCCTTCATCACGAAGCTGACGTGCTGCATCACGGTGATGTCGTCGAGCGGGTTGCCCGGCACCGCAATCACGTCGGCGCCACGGCCGACCGCGATCCGGCCCAGCTGGTCCTGCTTGTGCAGCAGTTCGGCGGCGTGCGTGGTGGCAGCCTGCAGCACGAACATCGGCGGCATGCCGGCCTGCACCATGTACTCGAACTCCTTCGCATTCTCGCCGTGCGGATAGACCCCGGCATCGGTGCCAAAGGCGATCTTCACGCCGGCCTTGTAGGCCTTGCCGGCGGTGGCCTGGATGATCGGGCCGACCTGCTCGGCCTTGGCGGTGACCTGCGGTGGGTACCAGCCTTCCTTCGCCTTTTGCTCGGCGAACTTGCCGGCGATGATGGTCGGTACGTACCAGGTGCCATGCTCCTTCATCAGCTTCATGTCGGCGTCGTCCATGAAGGTGCCGTGCTCGATCGAATCCACCCCGCCGATGATCGCGCGGCGGATCGCCTCGGCGCCGTGCGCGTGTGCCGCCACGGTGAAGCCGTAGTCATGCGCCGCGGCGACCACGGCCTGGATCTCCGGTATCGTCATCTGCGCGTTGTCGGCGCTGCTGCTTTCATCGAGCACGCCGCCGGAGGGCATGATCTTGATCAGGTCGGCGCCGTCCTTGTAATGCTGGCGCACCGCTTTCCAGGCGTCCTCGGGCGAATCGATGATGCCGTCCTTCGGGCCGGGATCGCCGGCCAGGTCCATGCGGAAGCCGTTGGTGGGATCGGCATGGCCGCCGGTGGTGCCGATGAACTGGCCGGCGCTGAAGATGTGTGGTCCCGGCACGGTACCGGCATTGATCGCGTTGCGCAGCGCGATGGATTCGTTGTGCTCGTCGCCGAGATTGCGCACGCTGGTGAAGCCGGCCAGCAGCGTGCGTCGGGCGTAGACGGTGCTGAGAATCGCATAGTCCGCCGGGTTGAGGCGGAACTTGTCGCTGTAGGTGGAGCGACTGAACTGCATGGTCAGATGGGTGTGGCTGTCGATCAGGCCAGGCATACAGGTGGCGTCGGGCAGGTTGACGTACTGGAACGTGCCGCCGGCTGCGTCGGCGTCTTTCCGGTACGACTCGGTGTCCACCGCACCGGCGTGCAGTTCCTTGATGCGGCCGTCGTCGACGACCACCGTAGTCTCGCCGAGCATCCTGCCAGCAGCAGTGTCGAGCAATCGCGCGCAGTGCAGTACGCTGATGTCGTGATGAGGCACGGCGTCAGCGGCGAGCACGGCCGTTGGCAGCGACAGCAGGATGGCGACGAAGACGAGCGCGCGGCGGGGACAGGCAGTCATGGGTGGCGGTTCCTGCGGGATGAACCACCATCTTAGGCGTGCATACCGACCATCGTCACCGTGCCGTTCGGCACGGCGGCTCCATTAACGCGATGCGTGTGTTTATTTTCGGGGTGACGAGGCGTCATCGTCGACGGCTACCGGTACGTCGGCGTGCGCATGCTCATGCCGTTCGGTTTCGACATGACGCTGGTGCAGGTCGGCGCTGGAGGCATCGGCGGGCAGCTTGTTCCCGATGTCGGGCGTGGTCGCGTCACGCGATGGCATCGCCGCCTCTGTTTCATCGGTGAGCGCATCGCCCGCCGCGGATTCCTTCTCGTTGCCGCCGGGGGTGATCTTGAGGATCGAATGGCGCACCTCGCGCGACAGGATCACCCTGGCGTCGCGCACCATCACTTCCAGCGCGCTGTCGTAGTCGAGCTTGCCGGCGTCGTCGGTCCACACCACGCGGCGTTCGCGCAGCTTCTGGATGAAGCCGCGGAACAGCGCCTTGTCGAAGAACTCCGGTGCCGACAGTTCGTTCAGCAGGCTCAGCCGCTGGGCGGTGAGCGCGCAGGCGTTCTCCAGTTCGGCGCCGGTCATCGTGTGCGGGCCGTTCTTGGCCAGCGCCGCGATGGTGATGTAGTAGCGCTCGAACGCCTGGATCAGGCTGCGCGCGATCACCTTGAGCTGGAACGCGCTGTCGTCCTGGCCGGGCGCGCGCTCCAGCACGCGCCCATCACCGGTGGATTCGAGCAGGCCGCGGCGCACGAAGAAGTCGATCGTCGCCTGCAACTGGGTGCAGAAGCCGTCGTCATCCCACGGCAGGAACAGCTCGCCCTGAATGAACGGGTAGATGATCCGGCCCAGCCGCAATACCGAGGCGCGCGACATGCGCCGGTTGTTGAGGAAGCAGCAGGCTACCCATGCGGCGGCAGCGGTGAGGTGCAGCACGTTGTTGCGGAAGTAGCTGAGCAGCACCGCCTGCTCACCGTTCGCGGTCAGCACGTCACCCAGCGGATGCTGCACGCGCTGGATCCAGCCCATCTGCTCGCCGTACGCGATGATCCCGGCCGGGTTCGTCGGGGTCAGCGTGACGCGGTCGGAATACGGCAGTTCCTCCAGCATCGTCTTGCTCAGTTCGAGCTGGGCCAGCAGGTCGCTTTCGGCCATCGCGTGCTTGGGCGTGGCCAGCAGGGCGAGCGCGAGCAGGTTGATCGGATTGACGTCGGCGGCGCGGTTGATGTTGATCTGGATCTGCTCGGCGAGTTGGCCGACCACGCCGTTGAGCCACTCCGGCTTGGCATCCGGGTCGGCACTGGCGGCGCGCCAGTCGGCGCTGGCGGCATCCAGCAAAGGGGTAAGCTCGATCGGCTCACCGAAATTCAGCGCGACGTGGCCATAACGCTGGCGCAGTACCTTCAGTCCGCGCAACAGGCCGAGCAGGGATTCCTTTTCCTTCGGCTGGCCGCTCAGCTCGCCCGCGTAGGATTTGCCCTCCATCAGCTTCTCGTAGCCGATGTAGACCGGCTGGAACAGCACGGGTCGGCGTGGTGCGCGCAGGAAGGCGCGAACGGTCATCACCAGCATGCCGGCGTGCGGTGCCAGCAATCGACCGGTGCGTGAGCGTCCACCCTCGATGAAGTATTCCATGGGTACGCCGCGATCGATCAGCTGCGCCATGTATTCCTTGAACAGGACGGAGTAAACCGCATTACCCTTGAAGCTGCGGCGCATGAAGAACGCGCCGCCGCGGCGCAGGATGGGGCCGATCACCGGCAGGTTGAGGTTCACGCCGGCGGCGATATGCGGCACCACCACGCCGGACACGTGCAGCTGGTAACTCATCAGCAGGTAGTCGGCGTGGCTGCGGTGGCTGGGCACGTAAACCACTTCGTAACCCGGCGCGGCGGCGCGGGCCTTGTCGAAATGGTGCATGGCAATGCCGTCGTACAGCTTGTTCCAGAAGTTCGACAGCAGAAACGACACCGAACGCACCACTGGGTGTGAATAGTCGGCGGCAATTTCCAGAACCATCTGGTGCGCCTTGCGCCAGGCCTTGGCGTAGCTGATCTTTTCCTTGGCCGCGCTGGCCGTGATCGCGGCGCGCACCGGCTCGGCGTTCAACACGGCATCGACCACGGTGCGCCGGTGCGACAGATCCGGCCCGATCACCGCGGCGCGGATGCGGTGGAAGTGGGTGCGCAGCACCCGCGCGATCTTGCGCGTGAAGCGTTCCGGCGCAAGTTCGCCGGACTCGGCCAGCACGCTGCGCAACGATACTGGCGCGGAGAAGTGCACCACGGTGTCGCGCCCGTTCAACAGCAGCGCCAGCATCCGCCGGAAGCGGCCGACCATCACCCAGTTTTCCGAGAACAGCACGCGGAACCAGCCGCTGTCACGGCTCGGTGCGCGGCCGACGTAGATCGACACCGGCACGATCTGGATGTCGCGTTCCGGCATGCCTTCCAGCGAGCGAACCAGCTGCCGCAGAGGTTCGTTCGGCGCGCGCTGGCGGTTGCGACCGAAGATCCAGCCGTCGCGCCGTGCCAGCGCAAACACCGAGCGCCGACGACGGGTGCCGGCCAGCGCCTGCATCGGGTTGGGCAGGCCGGCTTCGCGACAGGCGCGCTGCAGGATCAGCGCGTCGGAGAAACCGTCACGCTCGATCACATAGCAGACCGGCACACCGGCCTGCAGCAGGGCGGCTGGCTCGGCCGGATCGCGGCGGATGCGCACCCAGGGCTGCAACAGTTGCCCGGCCAGGTTGAACCACCAGGGGGCGCGCTGGCGAACGGTGGAATCCGCGGTGTAGATATTCGGCATCCGTCTATTCTAACGGCTGCGATGTTCAGTCTTTCGTGGGCGCGGTGCCGGCAACAGCCGGTGCGCTGGTGCTGCTCGCCGGTGGCTGGCTCACCTGCTGGTGTGACTTGCGTACCTTGTTCAGCATGTCCTCGCTGTACCAGCGGCCGTTCTCCTGCACCAGCGTCGATTCGGTCGACAGCGGCTTGCCCAGCAGGGTGTAGTCGATCTTCACCACGGCATGGCCGTTGCTGATGGATACCGGGGTGAGCTTGACCGAGTTCAGCGTGTCATCCACCGACAGGCCGTAGATCGCCAGCAACTGCTTGGCACCGCTGAAGCCGGTTGAATACTTGGCCATCGCGGTGTCGAAATCCATGCTGCGCAGCTGCTCCGGGCTCTTCAGGTCCAGCTTGCGTGCGGTGGTCACGGCCACGCCGACAGCCTGTTTCGCCTTGACCTGGTCGAACCACGGGGTCTGCTGTGCCCATGGCGCGAGCACATCGAGCGCGCTGCTGGCCTGGGCCTTCTGTGCGTCGGTAAGGCTCTTGTTCTGCGCGATGCCGTTTTTCACGAAGGCCTCGCCGACGCTGATCAGCACCGGCAGCTGGTCCTTGTACTGCTGTTCCATCGCCGTCAGCTTCGGCTGCAGCTCGCTGTACAGCTTGTTCTCGGCGTCGGGCGCGGTGAACTGCTGCATCGACTCGGTGAACTTGGCGCGATCCTCGGCGGTGATCGGCTCTGCGTTCTGCCCCTGCTTGCTCCAGTCGGTACGCAGGTTGGCGTAATCGGCCGGTGGCAGGGCATGTTTCCACAGGCCACTGAGATCATTGGCCTTGAGCAGGTCGATCGAACCCTGCAGGGCGGCTTCCGGCGTACTGCCGCCCGGCTGCGAGGCCTCGTCCTTGCCGTGGCAGGCGCTCAACAGCAAGGCAGCAAACAGCGGCAACAGGGCAGCACGAAGGGTGGATAGACGCATGGAAGGCTCTCGCGATGGCGACGGACAGGGACACGCCGCACGGCGCGGTGAGCGGGCAGGGTAAGGGTCGTGGCAGCAGGGGACAAGGGTCAGGCGCAGGATTTCACGCCGAAAGAGGCTGCCCCAATAAAAGAAAACCCCGCGGGCGCAGGGCCTCACGGGGAAATCCGGCCAAGCCGGAAGGGAAATGGCCTTGCCTGCAAAGTTTTGGGTCAGCAGGTGTCGGCAGTGAGATATTACTTGTTCGTTAAAGTTAAGGCAATACTTTTGTTTATCGATATAAACGAATGATTTATAACAAATATATTCGTTGGTGCCTTACTGATAGCGCAGTGCATCGATCTTTTGCTGGCGCCGCTGCTGTGCCGGCGCGCTCCAGTCGTTGTTGAACAGCGCCGGCTCCCACGAGCCATAGGTGGGGTTCGGCAGCACGAACCAGCGGGTGCCGACCCACGGCAGGTACTCGGCGACCGCCTTGCGACGCCCGTCGGCGGTGTTGGCCAGCACGTCGACGAAGTCGCCGATCTGGTCGCCGAACTGCATCAGCACACGGTAATGCTGACCGATCAACTGGCGCCGGCAGCCTTTCTCGGTGCCGACCTGTTCACAACCGTCGAGCACCGTGCCAAGGCCGAGGAAGGCTTCGGGACCGCTCACCGGAAACCCCACCTTGCGCAGATTGGCCAGGGTGGCCTGGTCCAGGTCCTTGGCACGGTTGGAGATGTAGATCACCGCGATGCCGTGTTTGGCGGCGAACTGGGTGAACTCGACCGCGCCGGGGAGTGCGCGGGCCTGCTCCTCCTTGCACCAGGCTGCCCAATCAGCCTCGTTGAACTCGCCGCCGCTCCTGATCACGCGTGCCTGATACGGCGAGTTGTCCAGCACGGTTTCGTCGATATCCAGCACCACGGCAGGCTGCAGGCCCTTGATCGGCGTGGTGCGGTCGGCCTTGTCCAGGGCATCCCACTGCTTGTCGTGCAGCGCGGCGAGCAGGCGCGATTCGGCGTCACGGTAGGTCTGCAGGTAGATCAGGTCGTGCTCGATCGCCGTCTGAGTCCATGCCACCGCATTCAGATTGTCGTTGGCCGCAACCGTGGCGACAGCCGCCGCTGGCTGGGCCGGTGGCGACGGCGCCGTGGCGGCGGGGTGCGATGGCGCGGCGGCACAGCCGACAAGCAGGGCGCATACGACCAGGGCCGAGGGCAAACGAACGAACATGCGGGAATCCTTGTGGAAAAGGCCGTGACAATGCGTGGAGTTTACGACAGCCACATGTCAGGGCTGGTCGTGCGGGGTTGGCAGCCTTCGTGGCCTGCTGACAGACTGGCGTCCCGCTACTCACGGTTGCGATTCGCATGAATTCCCCTACGTCTGCACCGCTCGGACCATCCTCCGTGATCCGTTATGTGAGCTGCCTGCTGGCGGCCTTGGCGTTGGTATCCGTCATCGAACTGCACCTGCTCTCGGCCTTGCTGGCCGGTCTGCTGGTCTACGAACTGGTGCAGGCGATGACGCCGCTGCTGGGCAAACGCATCTCTGGCGAGCGTGCGCGGGTGCTGGTGGTGGCTGCGCTGGGGGCGATCGTGGTGGGTTTGCTGATCCTGCTGATCCTCGGCGCGATCAGCTTCTTCCGCAGCGAGATCGGCAATCCCGAACTGCTCTGGCAGCAGCAGCTGATGCCGCTGGTGGAAAAGGCCCGCCAGCAATTGCCGGCGGTGGTGGTCGATCACCTGCCGGACAGCGTCGATGACCTGCGCGAGGGCGCGGTCGAGCTGGCGCGCAAGCATGCCGCGACGCTGCAGCTGGCCGGCAAGGGCGCGGTGCGGGTGTTCGTGCACATTCTTATAGGTCTGGTACTCGGCGCGATCATCGCGCTCGGCCGTGCCCGTCCGGCGCACCAGGTCGGCCCGCTGGCCGCGGCGCTGGGTCAGCGTTGTCAGCGGCTGGCCGAGGCGTTCCACAACATCGTGTTCGCGCAGATCAAGATCTCGCTGATCAACACCGTGTTCACCGCGATCTTCCTGCTCGGCGTGCTGCCGCTGCTGGGCATCCATGTGCCGCTGGCGAAGACGCTGGTGGTGCTGACCTTCATCGTCGGCCTGCTGCCGGTGGTCGGCAACCTGTTGTCCAACACCGCGGTGACCGTTGCCGCGCTGTCGGTGTCGCTCGGGGTCGGGGTGGCCGCGCTCGGCTTCCTGATCCTGATCCACAAGCTGGAGTACTTCCTCAACGCGCGCATCGTCGGCACCCAGATCAACGCCAGCGCGTGGGAGCTGCTGATCGCCATGCTGCTGATGGAGGCCGCCTTCGGCCTGCCCGGCCTGATCGCCGCGCCGATCTACTACGCCTATCTGAAGAGTGAGCTGGTAGCAGAAAGGCTGATCTGAGGCCGCTCGAACTGACGTTCTTCTTCGCGGACCGCAAGAAATTGACGGTCCGTAATCTTACGTGCACGTGAAGAGAATGTTGCAAGATCTTTCGAGTGCATGTTAAAACTACCCTGTCATGAGTCGACCGGCCCGCACGGAAATGCTGGTTTTTTGCATCCTGGATGCCGACTTGTGCCAAGCGTCTGCTGATTCATGGGCGCACGGTATTGGCTGAACACTGGAAGATTTTGCCGGTAAAACAGGCGGAAACGGTCAATGCGAGGAAGGTTGCAGGGGGTGCTGGAGCCGATCCGGTCCAGTCGTCCGAAAGTTAAATAAACATGAGGTTGTAGTTAAGCATGTTCCGGAAGGAGCAGGGCTTTGCACTACTCAATATCGTAAATAATTACGTTTCGAGTAGCGCGAAACCAGCCGAATGACGACCTCAGGTCACCATTCGCAAGATCCATCGAAAAATGTTGGTTGGTATCACCAAGTTCTCCGTTCTCAGCCCTGCAGGGACGGCTTCGGAGGTTTTGCTAATTGCAGTTTGGGGAGTTTTTTTATGTATTTGCTCGATAACAAGCTTACGTCTGCCGTGCGCATTGCGCTTGCCGTCGGCACCTTCATGGCGGCCGGTGCGGTGTTTGCCCAGGACAACGGTGGCGACCAGGCCAGCCCGGAGAAAGCCAAGCGGCTGGAAACCGTCACGGTCACCGGTTCACGCATTCGCAGTGTCGATGTGGAAACCGCGCAGCCGGTGTTCACCATGACCCAGTCCGACATCCAGAAGACGGGCCTGATCAATGTCGGCGACATCCTGCAGAACCTCTCGATCGCAGGCACCCCGACGTTCAGCAAGGCCGCCGTGCTGGTCTCCAATTCGGAGCAGGGTGGCCAGTACATCAACCTGCGCAATCTCGGTGAAAACCGCACGCTGGTACTCGTGAACGGCAAGCGCTGGGCGAGCAGCCTGGCGGGCTACACCGACATGTCGACCATTCCGGCGTCGCTGATCGAGCGCATCGACATCCTGAAGGACGGCGCCTCATCGGTGTACGGTTCCGATGCCATTGCGGGCGTGGTCAATATCATCCTGAAGGATCACTTCGACGGTGCCGAGGTTTCCGGCTACGTCGGCGAGAACGAGAGCGGCGACGGTACCCAGCAGTCCTACTCGCTTACCCTGGGCACGTCCAGCGAGAAGTCCTCGCTGATGTTCGGCGCCAACATGAACAAGGGTGGCGCGGTCTGGTCGAAAAGCCGTGCGCTGACCTCCTATACCTATGGTCCGAACCATGCGGAAGATGGTTTGAGCGGAACTGGCCCCTGGGGCCGCATCCGTCAGGTTACGGCTACCGGCGGTCCGACTGGTGTCAACCTTGTGCGCAATCACACGGGTACGTGGGACGGCGTCGGTGTGGCTGAAGGTCCCTCGAACCAGCTGACGAGCTACCACAACGGTCTGACCGAGGATGATTACTTCAATCCTACCCAGCAGATGATGTTCACGCCGCCGAATGAGCTGAAGTCGATCTTCACCTCGGGGCGCTATGACTTCAACGAGAACGTCTCGTTCAAGTCCAATGCGATGTATGCCGAGCGCGACAATCGCCGCCAGGTCGCCGGCTATCCGCTGAACAGCCTCAGCCAGCCCACCCACCCGGTCTATGTCAGCGGTCAGAGCTACTACAATCCACTGCCGGGTGAGGATCTGTTCTTCTATCGTCGCACCATCGAGGTGCCGCGCGTCACCGACAGCAACGTGAAGTCGTATCACTTTGACGGCGCACTCGAAGGCGTGTTCGAAGTCGCCCAGCGCACCTGGAACTGGGATGTCGGCTTCGACTACAACAAGTACGACGTGACCGAGACCAACACCGGCAACCTCAACCTGCTCAACCTGAAGCAGGCGCTTGGGCCGTCCTTCCTCAACGGTGCCGGCGTGGTGCAGTGCGGTACGGCCGCGAGCCCGATTTCGCTCGACACATGCGTGCCGTTCGACATTCTTGGCGGTCCGAGCAACTCGACGGCGTCAGCACTGAAATACGTCAACACCATGGGTCAGAGCACCCAGCAGAGCCTGTCGCAGGACTACACGGCCAACATCACCGGCAGCCTGCTCGATCTGCCGGCCGGCCCGCTCGGTGCCGCGGCAGGCTTCGAACACCGTCAGATCTCGGGCTACGATCGCCCCGATCAGCTGTCTGCTTCCGGCTGGAGCACGGATCTGTCTGGCGGCGGCACCAATGCCAAGTACCATACCAACGAGTTCTACGTCGAATTCAATGTGCCGGTGCTGAAGGATCTGCCGGGTGCGAAGGAACTGTCGTTCGACGTCGCCAGCCGCTATTCGAAGTACAGTAACTTCGGCAGCACCACCAACAACAAGTACAGCCTGGTCTGGAAGCCGATCGACGACCTGCTGGTGCGAGGCACCTTCGCCAAGGGCTTCCGTGCGCCGACGCTGGACGACACCTTCGGCGGCGGTTCGCAGACGTTCGATCAATACACCGATCCGTGCGATGCCCGCTTCGGTGCGGCCGCGACCAACCCCGCCGTGGCAGCCAGCTGCGCCGCCGCTGGCGTGCCGGCCGGTTTCCGTCAGCTGGCCACGACAGGTCTGCCGATTTCGTCGCCGAACACGCAGAGCACCTCGCCGTACAACGCCGGTGTGGGTAACGACAAGCTGCAGCCGGAGTTCAGCACCACGCGTACTGCCGGTCTGGTATTCAGCCCGCAATGGGTGCCGGGGCTGGATGTGAGCGTGGACTGGTACAACATCCGCATCGACAACAAGATCACGGGTCTCAGCGCCAACGACATCCTGAATCAGTGCTATGAGCAGAACATCGCCTCGTCCTGTGGTGACTTCACCCGCAACGCCGCGACTCATCAGGTGGAAAATCTGAACCGTGGCAACGTCAACCTGGGCATGCTGCGGACCGAGGGTTACGATTTCGGTGCGCATTACCGGTTGCCGGAGTTCGGCTACGGCAAGTTCACTGTCAGCCTGGACTCGAACTATCTGAAGACCTACGACCAGCAGAGTGCTGCAGGTGCCGATGTGCTGGGTTACGTCGGCCAGTTCGGTCTGCCGCGCTGGCGTGCGAACCTCGGGTTTGACTGGTCGCTCGGCAACTGGGGCGCGACATGGGGCATGCGTTACTTCGGTGCCTACCGCGACGCATGCTGGGAATCCGACGTCGAGTGCAATCAGCCGAACTACGAGGGCAAGAGCTGGGGCGATGTGGGTGCGAACCGCAAGGGCGCGATCGTATTCAACGATGCGCAGCTGCGTTACAGCTTCCCGTGGAATGGCAGGCTTTCGGTTGGCGTGAAGAACATCTTCGACAAGAAGCCACCGACTTCCTACTCCGCGTATCTGGATGGAGCCAACAGTGCATCCGCCGTGGATCCTCTGCTGGACCTGGATCGTTACATCTACATCCAGTACACCCAGAAGTTCTAAGCCGTATCGTCTGAAGGTGTAAGCGACCGGGGCTCCGCAAGGAGCCCCGGTTTTTTTGTGCGCGTGCCTTGGCTGCCTGTCGAAGCTCGATCCGAGCAGGCAGCGAATGCTGCCGCTTTGCCCAGACGGGCCGGCCATGGACAGTGCCTTGCCACATTCAATGTTGCGAAGACAACGCGCATGGGATCCGGATCCACAGTCTTGCGCAGATATTCCGTCTCCTACAGTCGGCTGTTGCAATTCCAGGCTGACCACTCCCGCGATGCCATTTACCTCCGGATGTTGCGAGGCAGTGGCCGCAATGGCGAAGCCACCAGCCGAGCATAGAGTTGAGACGGATCAGTCATGGGTTCGCGTATCGTAATCAAAGTTTTTACACTCGGCTGCTGCAAATACGGGAAGAATCATGCTGTCCGAACTACGCCGCGTTCTATACGCCGATGTCGACGACGGATTTTCGCAGCTTTACCGGCACCACCAGCACGCCGTTCGACACCCCAACTACAGTGTGTACGGCCGTGCCATGTGTATCGAGGCAAACTACAAGTTCGGTGCTGGCGCGGACTAAGCGTCTTCACTGGAACTCGTGCAATCGATGGCCGCTTCGGCGGGGCCGTTTTTTTGTGCGCCAGGTAGCGCACACCTGCTTGGAGGGGGCTGGCTGCCCACCCCGCACAGCGAACTGGAAGCGGGAGTCGATCTGAATATCAGGAAAAGCAATTTTTTGCGATAACTCAAAGTAAATCGCAATTTATTACGAACAGATGATGGATTGTGCAGAAATTATTGCGTGACCTTTCAGGACCGTGTTAGAAGTTGACGAGTCGTGAATCCACCGACCGGCAGGGAGAGTGCCGGTACGCGTTGAACATCGATTCGTGCCGATCGCCCGTCCACTGACTGACGTGCTCAATCCAGTTGCGAAAAACTCTGAGGGGAGTTCTCAAGAAATGATCAAGTCGAAAATTACTGTCGCCATCGTGGCAGCCTTGGCGCTTGGCTATACCTCTGCCTATGCACAGTCGGCCCAGACGGATACATCTCAGCAGGGTACTGAGCAGACGCCGGATACCACCAAGGCCAAGAAGCTCGAAGCGGTCACCGTGACCGGTTCGCTGATTCCGCAGACGCAGATTGAAACCGCACAGCCGGTCATCACGATCACGGCCGAGGACATGAAAGCGCGCGGTTTCTCAACCGTGGCCGAAGCACTGCAGCAGTCGTCGTTCGCCACCGGCAGCGTGCAGGGTCAACAGAACACCAACTCGTTCACCACGGGTGCCGAAACGCTGAGTCTGTTCGGTCTGCCTGTGGGCTTCACCAAATACCTGATCGACGGCCGGCCCATGGGCAATTTCCCGGGCCTGTACAACGGCAGCGATACATTCAATAGCATCAGCGGTATTCCGGCAGACTTGGTCGACCATATTGACATCCTGCCGGGTGGCCAGTCTTCGTTGTACGGTTCAGATGCCATCGCTGGCGTTGTCAATATCGTTCTGAAAAAGCATGTCGACGCGCCGACGCTCGATGTACGTTACGGCTGGCACAAAGACGGCGGTGGCGCGGATCGCCGGATCAGCTTTGCCGACAGTTTCAGTGCCGGAAAATTCAATTCCCTTTTGGGCGTGCAATTCGAAAGCACTCAGCCAATCTGGACGCGCGATCGCGCGCTTACCAGGACGTACTTTACCCAGGGCACCAGCCCGGCAACGGCTGAGCGCGACAGCGTCGTGATCAATGCCGGCGGCGCTGACCCGTCGGGTTATCTGTTCCTTGATCCGGCCGATTGCGCCAATGTCAGTGGGCTGTTCGGCGGTACCGAGACGCGCCACACGCGTCCCAACCATCGGGGTGATTATTGCGGCTCGTTAAATTCCCCGGGCAACGGCACCGTTACCAATGACCAGAAGACTGCCAACCTATACACGCACAACACGTTCGACGTGAGCGACAACCTGCAGCTCTATGGCGATCTTTTGTACAACTACCAGGAACAGAAATACACCACTGGCACCGGCACCTCGTTCTGGACCAGCGGTTTGTATGCAGCGCCCGGCGGGTACTTCTTTGACGACAGAAGTAAGGATTTAATAGATCTGCAGCACATCTTCGCGCCGGAAGAAGTAGGCGGATACTCGAATAACATGAACAAGCAGACCGAAAATTCGTACATGCTGACCCTGGGCGGCAAGGGTACGTTCGGTCAATCGAATTGGGATTACGATCTGGGCTTCACACACTCCGACGATCATCTGCTCAATCACAATTTTCAGCGCTTTACCGCGCCGCTTGAAAGTTATTACAAAAACCATGTGATGGGCCCCCAGATGGGAACCTATTACGGCTACCCGATTTTCGAGCCCACCTACGCGAACCTGTACAAGCCGGTATCGCAGGCAGACTACCGTGCATTTACCGGCTATACGGACGATCGCGCCAAGACCTGGGACAACTTGGTGCGCGGCCAGCTGACCGATGCCTCGCTATTTTCCCTGCCTGGCGGTGATGCGGGAGTGGCCGCGGTGTTGGAAGCTGGCAATGAGGGTTGGAACTCCTCACCGGATCCGCGTCTGCTCTCAACCATCACGGACGTCTATGGCAACACAGACCCCGCGGTCTGGGGTACCAGTGCCACTCCGGGCGCGGGCCATCGTTCACGCTATGCGGCAACCACTGAGTTCAAGTTCCCCCTGCTGACACAGCTCACGGCGGATGTCTCTGGTCGCTTCGACAACTACAAGGTGTCTGGTCAAAATATCCACCACGCCACCTACAATCTTGGTCTGGAATATCGTCCGTTTGACACCTTGCTGCTGCGTGGGCGATACGGTACGGCGTTCAAGATCCCCACCCTTTCGGACCAGTTTCAGGGCGTCAGTGGCTATTTCAATTCGGTGCCTGACTACTTGAACTGCGCACGACTGGGCCACGGACCTGGTGATATCGGCAATTGCCCAATTCCCTACGACAGCGAGCAGTACAAGGGCGAGACGGCCGGCAATCCCGCGCTGAAGCCGATCACTGCCAAGGTATGGAGCTACGGTGTGGTCTGGGCGCCACTCGAGCGTATGTCGATCAACGTGGACTATCTGCACTGGAACATCAGCAACGAGGTCGCGCAGATCTCCGGGGATCTGCTTTCCAATACCGAATACTTGTGCGATACCGGCGCGCTCAGTCCCACCTCGACGACTTGCACCACCGCGTTCAATCTCGTTACTCGCGGCCCGGGCAAGACCTTGAACGGGGTCCCGCTGCTTGGTCTGATCACGAATATCAGTACACCAAAGCTCAATGTTGCCAACGAGCAAGTCAATGCCATTTCGGCAGGCATCAACTTCCTGGAGGACATTGGCAGGTTCGGTAGCCTCTACTACAAGTTCTCTTACTCCGATGAGCTCAAGCATACCTACCAGGACTACGTCACCGATCCGAAAATTGATTTGCTGCGGCACCCAGGCGCGCCCAACTTCAACACCGACTTCAAGAGCAAGGCCAATGCCTCGATCACTTGGTCGAAAAGCGAGTGGAGCACCACGCTGTACGTCAACCGGTTTGGCCGCTCGCCGAATAATCAGGCGCAGTTGGATGATAGCTATGCCAAACCGGGCGACGGCAAGCTGGGCGCATGGATCTTGTGGAACGCCAGCGTGACCTACAATCCGATCAAGAGTCTTGGGCTTTCCTTCCTGGTGAACAACGTGTTCAACAAGATGCCACCGATTGATCGCACGTACTCTGGCCTCACGGCGACTCCGTACAACACCCTCAATTACAATGTGTACGGCCGAGCCATGTATCTAGAAGCGAACTACAAGTTCGGCAACAATTGATCTGAGCGACATGAAAACGGCCCCGTCTTGGCGGGGCCGTTTTCATGTCAACACTGGACGTGTGGCAAAGTCATCGACGCATCGTCTCGACGTTGGCGAAGTAACCGACGAGCGATATTCAGGGGACGATCGATATACCGGCGCCCATCAACAATTCCTGCAATTCGTTCAACTGCGACCCATATTTTTTCCAGCGCTTGAGTGCGTTTCGATACATTGGCGCGCGCACCTGCACCGCGCTGGCCGTAGACACCGGCGATGGATTGTTCTCGAAATGCAGGCAGGCCTCGTCCCACGGCAAACCGCAGAATTTCAGCAGCTGGCGCGAACTGGCTTCCTGGGCATCCACTAACGTTTCGTAGTCCACTTCGAGAATGCGCCCCGGGAATGTCTGTTGCCAGTGCGCCATCAGACGATCGAACAGGATGTAGTACCTGCCCGTGTCGAGCAGGTCGAATGAATAATCGAAGTAGGGCGATTTGGGCGCGAAGAGCTGCCGGAAATTGCTGAGGCACGTATCCATCGGATCGCGCCGCAAACAGATGATCTTGGCGTTCGGCAACGCATTTGCAATGAAGCCCGCATACAGGAAATTGTGTGGCAACTTGTCGATGAAATGAGGTGTATGCCCGGTGGCCGGCCGTGTGCTGGAAAGATAGATCTCGCCAAGTTGTTTCCAGTCGGCATTGCGCGCCCGGGTGATGGTCTCGGGATCGACCAGGGCAGGCGTTTGGCTGCCGGATACATTTTTGAGCGACATGGCGAAGTTCAGCAGTTCTCCCGCGGAATGCACGTCGGGATGGCTGGTGATGATGCGCTCCACCAGCGTGGTGCCGGTGCGCGGCATGCCGACGATGAAGATCGGCTCGCTGGTCGGATAGCCGCCGCCGGTACTCGGTTCGGGGAACGAACCAACAATGGCCGCGAACAAAGCCTCGTCCCGCTGGATGGTGTAATCGCGGTTGGCGCCGCCGGCCGATTTGCCACGCACGAGGTGTTCAAAGGCCTTGGGATAATCGGCCAGGTCTTCGTACTCCTTGGCCAAAGCCATGTTGAGGCAAACCTTCGCCGCGTTGTCGTCGATATTGCTGACTTCCGGCAACAACGACTGCAGTCGGTCCACATGATGGCTATCTGGCGTCTGCCGACGCAGCTGAACCAAGGTCAGATGCGCTCGCCAGTACTTCGGGTCCAATGTAAGACAGGTCTCGATTTCGATTTCGGCTGCATCGATATCGCCTGCCGCCACGAGCGATGTCGCCAGGTTGTAGCGGTAGGACGCCTGGGTCGGAGCCCGTGTGGCAGCCTGGCGAAATACCGTGGCTGCAGATGCGTATTCACCGATCTGCGAATAGACCACACCAAGCGTGTCCAGCGTCAATGGATCGCTCGGCGAGAGGGCAAGCACGCGGTCGGCGGCAACTTTGGCGTCCCGGGTTCTGCGGGCAATGGTAAGCGCTTTCGCGAACTGCACCGCATAGTCGGCACGCGTGGGTTCCAGCGCCGAAGCTCTGTGTAGATATTCCAGTGCTGGCGGTATCTGTTGCAATTCCAGGTTGGCTATGCCCGCGATGTAATACACGCCGGGGTGGCGCGGTGCGAGCGGAAGCAAGCGTGCCGCCAGTTCCTGCGCCGGCCGCCAAGCGCGCTGGTTGAACGCATGAGTCAACTGAGCATAGAGTTCGGCTGGATCAGTCATGGAGTTCCAATAGATAAAGACCTGCGATCGATTTCGCGAGAGCTGACAACGATGCTGCCTTATGGAAGAAGTGTAAGGCCCTCGGTGCAACGACCGGCTGGATGCGAGCGGCAATTCGGGTTTTGCTGGTGAGCTTGGCTAATTGTTCAAATCAGCAGCAGGCAAGAGACACGATTCAGTTCATGCATTGAGCCTGATGCCGGCTTCTGTCAACAGAGTACACAAATCGGTCAGTTGCGCCTCATAGTTTTTCCAACGCTGGATGGAGGATCGATAGAGTGGTGTCCGTACCTGCACGGCGCTGAATGTTGCAACCGGCGCTGGATTGTCTTCGAAATGCAGACAGGCGTCATGCCAGGACAATTCGCAAAAATCAAGCAACCGTCTTGAACTGGATTCCTGCGACTCAACCAGCGCCTCGTAGTCAACCTCGAGGATCCGCCCCGGAAACACATTCTTCCAGTGCGCCATCAGCCGATCGAAGAGAACGTAATGCCTGCCGGTGTCGAGCAGATCGAACGAATAGTCGAAATAGGCTCCCTGTTCAAAGAGCTGGCGGAAATTGCTGAGGCAGGTGTCCATCGGGTCACGCCGAAGACAGATGATTTTCGCGTTGGGCAACGCGTTGGCGATGAAGCCCACATACAGGAAGTTGTGCGGCAGTTTGTCGATGAAGCGCGACGCGTGGGCCGTGCTGGGCCGGACGCTGGCAAGATAGGCTGAGCCAAGATGCTTCCAGTCGATGTCGCGCGTGCGGGCGATGGTTTCCAGAGGGTTGAACAGAAAGGGCGCTTGGTTACCCGATGCATGCTGGAGCGCAGCGGCAAAGTTCTGCAATTCGCCAGCCGCATGGACATCCGGATGGCTGGAAAGGATGCGTTCGACCAGCGTCGTACCGGAGCGTGGCATGCCGACCACGAAGATGGGCTCCTCGGAGAGGTCACCTGTTGATATGGTTTGGGTAACCGGAAAGGCTTGTGTCAGCGCTTCGAACAGGGCTTTATCGCGTTGAATCGAATCATGGCGTGCACCTCGTCCGGCCGACTTGCCGCGTACGAGGTGCTCAAACGCTCTGGGATAGTCAGCCAGGTCCTCGCATTCCTTGGCCAGCGCCATATTCAGATAGGTCAAGGCGGCGGCATTGTTCTGGTGCTTCGACAGCAACGACTCCAGTCGCGCCACATGATGATTGGCCGGAATCTGCCGCCGAAGCTGTGCCAAGGACAGGTGTGGATTCCAGTACGTCGGATCAAGCTCGATGCAGGCCTCGAGCTCGAGCTCGGCCGCGTCAATATCACCCACGGCTATCAATGCGGTGGCCAAGTTGAAGCGATAGGGTGCCTGGGTCGGTGCGAGCGCCGCGGCGCGACGAAAAGCCGTGGCAGCGCGTTCATGAGCGTTGGCTTGGGTGTAGATCACGCCGAGGGTATCCAGTGTCATTGGATCCTGCGGTGACAAGGCCAGTGCGCGATCTGCAGCGAGCAGTGCTTCGCTTGGCAATCCGTTCATCGAGAGTGCTTTTGCATACAGCGTTGCAAAGTCGGCGCGCGTGGGATCCAGCTCCGCTGCCCGGCGCAGATACGTTATCGCCTGAGTCAGCTGTTGCAACTCCATGCTAACCACCCCTGCGATGCCATGCACACCCGCGTGTTGCGGCGCCATCGGCAGGAGTGGCACTACCAGTTCCTGTGCCTCTTGCCAACTGCCGCGGCTGAATGCCGTTACAAGTTGTGCATAGAGTTGAGCTGGATCGGTCATGCGAATTCCAAACCTTGGCGAAAGTCTGCACTGATGGCTGCGGTGAAAGCTTGTGCCGTATTATTGCCCGCTCAACCGCCGGCCAGCATCGCGGCGATGCGTGCCATATGCGATTCAGCGGTTTCGCGCACGGCTTCCTTGTCCGCTTCCAGGTCTTTGCCTTGCCAGTGCAGGTCAGCCTGCGGCAGTTCGTGCAGGAAGCGGCTCGGCTGGTTGGTGTGGACCTCGCCGTAGCGTTTCGTCTTCGCCGACCACGACAGCGTGAGCAGGTCCTTGGCGCGGGTGATGCCGACGTACATCAGGCGGCGTTCCTCGTCGATGCGGCCTTCGTCGATGGCGCCTTCATGCGGCAGGGTGCCGTCCTCGCAGCCGACGATGAAGACGAAACGGAATTCCAGGCCCTTGGCGGAGTGCAGGGTCATCATGCGTACCGCGTTGCCGGGTTCGTCGCGGTCGGCGTGGCTGAGCAGGGCGAGTTGCGAAGCGAGGTCGCCGGCGCTGTTGCCGCCCTTCTGCATTGCGCGGAACCAGTCGGCGAGCTCCTTCAGGTTGCCAAGCTTGCGCTCGCGCACGCTTGCGTCGGGCGTGCTGGCGGCGATCTGCGCGGCGTAGCCGGTGCGTTTCAGGATCAGCTCGACCAGGTCGGCGGCGCTCTCATGCAACGACGCGCTGCGCAGCTCGTCGAGCAGGTTGGCGAACGAGGCCAGTGCCGCGGCCGGCCGCGGGGTGAGCTGGCGCAGCACGCTGTCGCTGCGGGTGGCATCAAGCAAGGAGGAGTGACGCGACTGCGCGAACTGACCAAGCTTTTCCAGCGTGGTCGAGCCGATCTCGCGTTTGGGTGCATTGACCACACGCAGGAACGCGGCGTCGTCACTGGGATTGGTCAGCAGGCGCAGGTAACACAGCAGATCCTTCACTTCGGCGCGATCGAGGAAGGAGAGCGCACCGGTGAGGTGATACGGAATCCGCGCCAGGCGTAAAGCTTTTTCCAGGACGCGTGCCTGGAAATTGCCGCGGTAGAGGATGGCGATGTCATGCCAGCGCGCCTTGTGCTTCTCGGCCAGCGTGGTGGCAATCGCGGCGACGCGCTCGGCCTCGTGTTCGGCTTCCTTGCATTCCAGCACGCGGATCGGCGCGCCTTCCGGATGCTCGCTCCACAGCTTCTTTTCGTGCAGGTGCGGGTTGTTCGCAATCAGCTGGTTGGCCGCGCGCAGGATGCGTTTGCCGCAGCGGTAGTTCTGTTCCAGCTTGATCACGCGCAGGTTCGGCCAGTCGCGGCCGAGCTGGTCGATGTTCTCGGGATTCGCGCCGCGCCAGGCGTAGATCGACTGGTCGTCGTCGCCCACCACGGTGAACTGGTTGCGTTTGCCAATGAGCATTTTCACCAGCAAATACTGGCTGGCGTTGGTGTCCTGGTATTCGTCGACCAGGAGGTAGCGCACCTTGTTCTGCCACTTTTCCAGGATGTCGGCGTGCTCTTCGAACAGCTTCACCGGCAGCAGGATCAGGTCGTCGAAGTCAACCGCGTTGAACGCCTTGAGCGTGCGCTGATAGTGGGTGTAGACGATCGCGGCGGTCTGTTCCTTGGGGTTGCGCGCGTTTTCCAGGGCCTGGGCCGGCAGGATCAGGTCGTTTTTCCAGGCGCCAATCATGTTCTTGATCTCGTCGACGCCGTCGTCGCCCGAGTATTCCTTCTGCATGATGTCGGTCATCAGGGCCTTGACGTCGGTCTCGTCGAAGATCGAGAAGCCCGGTTTGTAGCCCAGCCGCACGTGTTCCTTGCGGATGATGTTCAGGCCCAGGTTGTGGAAGGTGCAGACCGTCAGGCCACGACCTTCGCCGGCGCGCAGCAGGGTGCCGACCCGGTCCGTCATTTCGCGGGCGGCCTTGTTGGTAAAGGTCATGGCGACGATGTACTGGGCGCGAATGCCGCAGTTCTGGATCAGGTGCGCGATTTTGCGCGTGATCACGCTGGTCTTGCCGGAGCCTGCACCGGCGAGCACCAAAAGAGGGCCGCCGACGTAGCTCACGGCTTCTTGCTGCCGGGGATTGAGTCGGGACATAGGTAAATTCAGGAGTCAGTCACAAAATGGGCCGGCATTTTAACAGGCTCAGCGAATTGTGCTGCTCTGTCCGACTTGTGACGTACCACGCTATCTGTAATTGCCGGTTTTGTTACTTTCACGCAGGATGCGCAACGAATTTGCGGCTAATGTTCGTAATTCCAGATAGAAAGGGCTCGTTTGGGTAACTGATGTCGTTGTCATTAGTTATCGGAACGGCATAATGCCTGTCGCCTACATCTTTGCAGAGTCTAGGGAGCTAGCTTGTCTACGCC
>JBOHYM010000052.1:0-15292 GCA_050737735.1 Rhodanobacter sp.
ATGCTCTTTCTGTAGATCTCGCGAAGAGCCATCGCGCACAGGGTGCGCTCCTACAGCGGCGTCGGCGGCCCGCCAGCGCAGCTCGACCGGATACGCGCGCCCTTCCACCTCGACCACCGGCAAGCCATCGAAGTGTTCGGCGAAGCGCGCCGTGTCGATCGTCGCCGAGGTGACGATGATCTTCAGCTCCGGCCGCTTCTTCGCCAACTGCTTCAGATAACCGAGCAGGAAGTCGATGTTGAGACTGCGTTCGTGCGCCTCGTCGATGATGATGGTGTCGTAGGCCGACAACCATGGATCACCCTGAGTCTCGGCCAGCAGGATGCCGTCGGTCATGAACTTGATCAGGCTGCGCTCGGACACCTGGTCGTTGAAACGCACCTGGAAACCGACCTGTTCGCCCAGCGGGGTATCGAGTTCCTCGGCTACGCGACGTGCCACCGAGCGTGCGGCCAGCCGGCGCGGCTGAGTACAGCCGATCATGCCTGCCTCACCGCAGCCAGCGGCGAGGCACAGTTTCGGCAACTGGGTGGTCTTGCCCGAACCGGTCTCGCCGGCAACCACCACGACCTGATGTTTGCGGATCAGTTCGATGATGTCATCGGCACGCGCCGTGATCGGCAGCGATTCGTCCAGCCGGATCGCCGGCTTCGCTGCCTTGCGCGCAGCGCGCTTCGCGGCAGAACGTTCGATATCGGCCGCCAGTGCATCGAGTTTGGCCGCATCCGGCTTGCGTGACAGCCCGCGCCAGCGACCCAGCAGCCGGCCGAAGTCGCGGCTGCACACGTCGTCGAGCGCCTTGCGCAAGGCGCGCAGGCGGGCGTCGAAGGAAACAGAGGATGCGGGCGGCGTGACGTCATTCATGGGACTGCACATGATAGCCGCTGACTATCGCCAATATCGAAAGCATTCATTTCCCCGCTGCAGGACAAGTGGCTAACCTCGCAACAGGTCTTCAACTCACCCATAAGGAGCAAGCGCATGAGCATGAATATCGGTATCGCCAAGAAGGACCGCGAAGCAGTTGCCCAACAACTGTCCAAGCTGCTCGCCGACACCTATTCGCTGTATCTGAAGACGCACAGCTTCCACTGGAATATCACCGGACCACAGTTCAACAGCCTGCACGCCATGTTCGAGACCCAGTACAACGAACTGTGGCTCGCCGCCGATGAAGTGGCCGAGCGCATCCGCACACTCGACGTGTTCGCGCCTGGCTCGTACAGCCAATTTGGCAAGCTCACCTCGATCAAGGAAGAGTCCGGCGTGCCTGAGTGGAAGGACATGGTCAGCCAGCTGGTCGAAGGGCACGAGATCGCCGCCCATAACGCGCGTGAGACGATCAAGATCGCTGACGCCGCCGGCGACGAGGGCACCGCCGATCTGGTCACCGGACGCCTGAAGGAGCATGAAAAGACGGCGTGGATGCTGCGCTCCCTATTGAAGTAAGCAAGACAGTCCGGCGGCACAAGGAAACGGCGCTGCTTTTTGAGTAGCGCCGTTTCTTCATCGGTCATGCCCGATTGTGGGATCACGCAGAAAGAGAAAGATCTACCCCTTCGGCGCAGGCCCCTTCACCGCCGTAACAAACCCATCCGGACGGATGTGTTTCGCATAGGCCTGCTGCACTTCCGGCGCGGTCAGTTTCAGATAGTGCTGACCGGCGATGGTCATCGCATCGAGCGGACGCCCCTGGATCGACAAGGTCAGCAACTGGTTGCCGATCGCGCCGAAACTCGACTCACCCAGCGGGATCTGCCGCAACAGGATGCCCTTGGCGCGCCTGAGGTCGTCCTCGGATACCGGCTGCTGCTGCATCTGCTTCAGATCCTGCACTACCAGCGCGCTGGCCGGCGCCACCTTGTCCGGGTCGCTGCCGAACGACACGTTATAGACACTGCGGTGCTTGTCCAGATCGAAGCTGGTATCCACGGTGTAGACCAGCCCGCGCCTGTCGCGCAGATCGCGATACAGCCGCGAGGCGTAGAACCCGCCACCGAGCACCTCGTTGCCAAGATTGAGCGCGTAACGCACGGGATCGTCGCGAGTGACATCGATGGTCTGCGCCATCTGCACGCTGTCCTGCACCGCGCTCGCATCCGGCACATGCAGCTGGCCCGGCTTGTTCGGCGGTACCGCGACGTAGTCGACGTCGGGCTTCGGGCCGCTGGTCTTCCAGTTGCCGAAGGCCTGCTCCACCACTTGCTTCGCTTGCGCTGGATCGACCTTGCCAACGATGACGATCGTGGTCATGTCCGGGCGGAAGGTCTGCGCGTAATAAGCCTTTACCTTGTCCAGGTTAAGACTACCCACGCTTTGCGGGGTGGCGTAGCGCAGTTGGGCATCCTTCGCCGGCAGCAAGGCCTTGTATAAACCAATCTTGGCCAGGAAATCGGGCGACTGGATTTCGCCGGCAGTCATGCCGGCCATCTGATGCTGCACCACCGCGAACGCTTGTGCCGGCAACGCCGGATGCAGCTCGTTGTCGGCGAGCAGTTTGATGCCGTCGGCAAAATGCGCGGCCGGTACATCCAGCGAGAAGCTTGAGCCGGCGCTTTCCTCGGCGCTGATTTCGTCCAATGCCTGCTGGAACTGCAGACGGTTCAAGCTCGTCGTGCCGAACGAGAACAGTCCGCCAAGCACGTCGGCCACGCCTTTCTCGCCCTTGGCGGCCTGCAGGTCCTCGTTGGTCTTGATCCTGCCAAACACCTGGACGGTGTCGCTGATCGTCTCCGGCTGCACGATCAGGCGCAGGCCATTGGCCAGGGTGTATGACACCGGCTGCAAGGTGGAGCGCGGCAGTTCCAGTTTGGCGAATGCCTGCGCCGCCCAGTCCGGCAGGATCACCGGCTTGTCCGGGCTGGATGCGAAGCTCTCGGCACCGCCGAAGCCCTTGCCGTCACCTGGCTTGCCGGAACTTTCCGGCGTGAGGATCGCGGTGACCACTCGCGCCGGATCGAACGTGCGCCTGGCCAACTCGTTCACCGCCGCCGGCGTCACCGCCTCGATCGCCTGTTTCATCGCATCGGGCGATTCCAGACCCTGAAACGCCAGCGCCTCCGACCAGGCATTGGCGAGACCTTCCACCGAGTTCTTCTTGAACTCCAGTCCTGCGATGGTCTTGCGCTTTGCCGCCTCGACCAGCGCCGGGTCGATACCTTTGGCGGCGGCATCCGCCAGGATCGATTGCATCTTCGCCAGCACTGGCTGCGGATTGCCGCCGCGCGGGAAGATGCCCATGGCCACGGCGCCACCCGCCTTCGGCATGAACTCGCCCATGAAGCCACCGAACAGGGCGGTGCCATCCATACCCATGCCAAACAGCGCCGCACGCTGCGAACCCAGCGCCGAACTCAGCACCAGGGCGGTGGCATAGTCCTTGTCCTGCATGCCGGGCATGCGGTAACCGAGATAGACCGAACCGTAAGGGCTGTCGGTGGGCAGCTGCACGGTCTTGGCCTGCACCGGCGTGAAGGCGAACGCGGGCCGCGCCGGCAACTGCTTGCGCGGGATGTCGCCGAACTGCGCTTTTACCTCGGCCAGCGTGGCGGCCGGGTCGACGTCGCCGGCAATCACCAGGATCGCGTTGTTCGGTGCATACCAGCTACTGTGGAACTGACGCAGCATGGCTGCGGTGGTCTTGTTGAACGACTCGCGCGTGCCCAGCGGCGTGTGGGCATAAGGCGTGCCGGCGAACAGCTGCGCCAGCAGTTGCGAGTAGAACTTGAAATCGGGGCTGGACAGGTCGCGCGACACCTCCTGCTCGATCGCTCCGCGCTCCTTCGCCCACTCGGCGTCGGCGATGTCCAGCCCGCGCATGCGCAACGCCTCCGTGTGCAGCGCTACACCTAGATCCTGCGCCGGCGCCTCGAAGTAATACTGGGTCACGCCCTGCGTGGTGTCGGCATTGAACGCGCCGCCCATGTTTGCCGCGATCGCCGCCAGCTGGTCCTTCGACAATCCCGGGCTACCGCGGAACATCATGTGCTCCAGTGCATGCGCGCTGCCGGGGAAGCCGTCCGGCACTTCGTCCGAGCCGACCAGATAATTCATCTCGGTGGTCACCACCGGCGCCAGCGCATCGCGCACGATCACCACGCGCAGGCCGTTGTCGAGAGTGGCGCGGGTGACGCCGGCATCACCCGTTTTCGCCATGGCCGTACCCGCCAGGGCCATCGCGATAGCGGCAGCCAGATATTTCGCATGCTTGTTCACTCGACACCCTCTTGGTTGACGACCAGGTTTTCAGCATCCGCCCAACCGGCAGACAAGCCAAGTCCACCACACTGTCCCACGACATGGCGAACCGGCGCTCGCCCGTATTGCCCGATGAACGTTTCATGGCAAGGTAAAGGATGAGATGGAGCGGCAACCAGCGCAGCAGTCCCGCTGACGTGGATACCGGCGGCGTCGACAGCCAGGACGGGGATCAACCCTGCGCCACGCTGAGCTGACCGCCGACCCCATACTCGACAGGCCGTGGAAATACTGCGTCAGCGAACCGAAATCGCCGCCGCGCCTGACCTTGCGCTGACCACGGCCGACGATGTTTGTTGAGCCCATGGGTATGCATTGGTTAAGCTCCTTGGGCTTCATCGCCTGTTGCGCAGGCTCCGCCGGGGATTTTTTGAGCGCCACTGCAGTAAACCACGACAGCCGCTATCCCCTGTTCACCGCCATGGTGCTTGCGCTGGTCGTGGCCGCGTTGAATATCGGGCTGTGGTGGTGGGGCAACCTGCCGCATGGTCCGGAGGACTGGCATGGCAAGATCGGCGGCTTCTCGCTGTCGGTGTTTCAGCGCTACCAGAGCCCATTCAAGCAGGACTACCCCAGCGATGACGATATTGCCGCCGACCTGAAGCTGCTGCATCAGTACACCGACAACGTGCGCACCTACACGATGCAGCAGAATCCGCAGCTGTATCGGCTGGCGCAGAAGCAGGGCCTGAAGGTGATGGCCGGCGCCGAGATCGACAAGCGCCTGGACAACAACGAGCGCGAGATCGCGCTGCTGATCGCCAAGGCGCGCGCCTACCCCGACACCATCACCCGCGTCATCGTCGGCAACGAGGTGCTGTTCCGCAACGACCTCACGCCCGAGCAGATGATGGTGTACCTGGATCGCGTGCGTGCCGCCGTGCACCAGCCCGTGTCGATCGCCGAACCGGACTACATCTGGCTGAAGTATCCCGAGCTGGCCCAGCACGTGGATTTCATCACCATCCACCTGTTCCCGTTCTGGAACGGTAAGGCGCGCAACTATGCGGTAGGAGATGCCCTGGGCGCCTACCACAACATCCAGCAGCATTTCCCGAACAAGCCGATCGTGGTCGGCGAGATCGGCTGGCCGTCCAACGGCGACCGCCACGAGTACGCCGACCCGTCCGTGTCCAACGAGGCGATCTTCGACCGCAACTGGCTCAACGCGGCTAAGACGGAGAACATCGACTACTACCTCTTCGAGGCATTCGACCAGCCTTGGAAGGAAAACCTCGGTGAAGGGCGCACCGGCGCCTACTGGGGCATCTTCAACGCGGATCGCCAACTGAAATTCCCGTTCACCGGCCCGGTCACCGAGGACACCGCGTGGCCGTGGAAGGCGATCGCCGCCAGCCTGCTGGCGTTGCTGCCGATGATCTTCTTCGCGCGCCGCTTCAGTCGCTTCAAGCTGACCGGCCGGCTGTTCTTCTGCATGTTGATCCAGCTCGCCTGCGGGCTGCTGACCTGGTCGGCCACGCTGCCGTTCAACTTCTACCTGAGCTGGGTCGACTGGACCATGCTCACGCTGTTGTTCCCGGCGCAGATCGCGATCCTCGCCATCTTGCTAATCAACGGCTTCGAGTTCACCGAGGTGCTGTGGCGACCGAAGTGGATGCGCCACGCCGGCATGCTGACGCCCGATCCGCCGGAAAAGCAGCCGTTCGTGTCGATCCACCTGGCCTGCTACAACGAGCCACCGGAGATGGTAATCGTCACGCTCGATTCGCTGGCCGCGCTCGACTACGCGAACTTCGAAGTGCTGGTGATCGACAACAACACCAAGGATCCGGCCGTCTGGAAACCAGTGCAGGAATACTGCGAGAAGCTCGGCAAGCGCTTCCGCTTCTTCCATCTGGAACCGTGGCCCGGCTACAAGGCCGGCGCGCTGAATTTCGGCCTGAAGGAAACCGACCCGCAGGCCGACGTGGTGGCGGTGATCGACGCCGACTACGAAGTGCGTGCTGACTGGTTGGCCACGCTCACCGGCTACTTCCACGATCCGAAGGTCGCCGTGGTGCAGTGCCCGCAGGCGCACCGCGAGTTCGCGCACAACACCTTCCGCCGGATGACCGCGTGGGAATACGACGGCTTCTTCCGCATCGGCATGCACCATCGCAACGAGCGCAACGCGATCATCCAGCACGGCACCATGACGATGGTCCGGCGCAACGCGCTGGAAGGCACCGGCGGCTGGTCCGAGTGGACCATCTGCGAGGACGCCGAGCTGGGCCTGCGCCTGATGCATGCCGGCTACGAGCTGGTCTACGTCGACGAGCTGATGGGCAAAGGCCTGACCCCGGCCGACTTCAAGGCGTACAAGAGCCAGCGCTACCGCTGGGCGTTCGGCGCGATGCAGATCCTCAAGGGCCGCTGGAGCTGGATGACCCGGCGCGGCCCGCTCAGTGCCGGCCAGCGCTTCCACTTCCTCACCGGCTGGTTCAGCTGGTTCGCCGATGCGCTGCACCTGATCTTCACCCTGATGGCGCTGTTCTGGACCGCCGGCATGGTCGCGTATCCGCAGTACTTCAGCCTGCCGATGCAGCTGTTCCTGATCCCGGTGATCGGCTTCTTCTTCGCCAAGGCGATCTTCGGCATCGTGCTGTACCGTGCCCGCGTGCCGTGCAGCTGGTACGACACGCTGATGGCCTCGCTGGCCAGCATGGGCCTGTCGCATGCGATCGCACGCGGCATCCTGCACGGCCTGACCCGCGAGAAGACCTCGTTCGTGGTCACCGCGAAGAGCCGGCGTCTGGGCGGCAGCAACTTCGCCGCCTTCGCGCCGGTGCGCGAGGAGCTGCTGATGGCGATCGCGCTGGCGCTTTGCATCGTCGGCATGGCCGAGGGTTACGGCACACGCTATATCGAAGGCACCTTGTGGATGTTCATCCTCGCCGCACAGTCGATTCCGTATGTGTCGGCGGTCGTCGGCGCCTGGATCGCGCACAAGGCCGGCGACAAGGCGGGTTGATATCGCCTGCTGATGCGGCCTCGGCCGTATCAGCAAATCAAGCATAACGCTTTGGTCGTTGATATCGCCTCGGCGATATCAACCAATCAGGCATGACGTTCTGGCTCTGATGCCGAGGTAATGAGCAGTATTCATACCCAGCCAACACCGGCTTGGGTAAGCTGCTCTTACCCCTATGAAGACGCCATCGAGGACGGAACCCCACGCATGCGCCGCATCCCCCGACGCCTGAGCCTGCTGTTACTGCCGCTGGCGCTGTTGTCGACACGGGCCCACGCCGGTGTGCAGCTGGTGGTGGATGGCGTTGCCGACCCATTGAAGAGCGCGGTGATCGCGGGCACCGGCCTGGCGCAATACGCCACCCGCCAGGTCAGCGAGGCGCAGGTGCGTCGCCTGTACGCGCAGGCGCCGGACCAGATGAAATCCTCGCTGGAACCCTACGGCTACTACGACGCCACGGTCACCGGCGACCTGCAGCAGGTCGGCCAGGACTGGCGGGTGACCTTGCATGTGACACCGGGCGAACCGGTGCTGGTCACCACTGTGGACGTGCAGCTGGACTCGGCCGCCGCCGACATCGCGTCGATCCGCCGCGCGAAACGCGCGATCGAGCGGCTGCAGGGTAAACCGTTGAACCACGGCAGCTACGATGCCGCCCGCGACGCCCTCGGCGCGCAGCTCACCGCCAACGGCTTTCTCGATGCCAAACTGCTCACCCACCGGGTCGAAGTCCAGCGTGCCAACCGCAGCGCCAGCATCAAGCTGGCCTGGCAGGCGGGTCCGCGCTATCGCTACGGCAAGGTGACATTCGAGGGTTCGCAGTTCAACGACGGCTTCCTCGACCGCTACGTGCCATTCAAGTCAGGCGATTATTTTTCCCAGGCTCAGCTGCTGCAACTGCAGCAGGCGCTGAACGGCGCCGACTATTTCGCGGTGGTCAACGTACTGCCGGACGTGGATGAGGCCAAGGCGGGTGTGGTCGACATCGACGTGCAGCTGGCGCCGGCCAAACGCACGATCTACACCGGCGGCCCCTTCATCGGCACCGATACCGGCTTCGGCCTGCGCGGCGGCATCGAGCGACGCTGGGTGAACCGGCGCGGCCACAAATGGAAGAACGAGCTGGTGCTGGCGCAGCGGCTGAAGATGCTGTCCACGCTGTATTCGATCCCGATGCCCGGCGACAACCAGCGCAGCTTCAACTTCGGCGCGAACTACCGCGACGCGAATACCGTCACTTCGCAATCGCGCACACTGGAACTGGTCGCCAACGAAACCCGGCTGTGGCACGACTGGACCCGCACCCTGGGCGTGCATGCGCTGGATGGCACCTTCACCGTCGGCAAGATCGGCAACGAACCGGACAACACGCCCGGCATCGAACACGGTCGCAGCACCGAAGTGTTTGCCGAGGCCTCGCTGTCGCGCAAACAGGCGGACAACTTCGACTTCGTGCACCGGGGCTGGTCGGTCAACCTGGCCGCGCGCAGCACGGTGGGCAGCTTGCTGTCCACTGCCCGCTTCAGCCAGCTTACCGCTGACGCGAAATGGATCCGGGCGTTCGGTGCAAACCAGCGCAACCGGCTGATCCTGCGCGGCAGCGCAGGCTACACCTGGACCGACGACTTCACGGCACTGCCGCCACTGCTGCGCTTCTTTGCCGGTGGCGACCGCTCGGTGCGCGGCTACGGCTACCAGTCGATCGGCCCGCTCAACAGCGAGGGCCGGGTGATCGGCGGCAAGAGCCTGCTGGTGGCCAGCACCGAAGTCGAGCATTACTTCACCCGCAACTGGGGCATGGCGGCGTTTGTCGATGCCGGCAATGCGTTCAGCGGCGTCGACTACCAGCCGAAGATCGGCGCCGGCCTTGGTGTGCGCTGGCGCTCGCCGGTCGGCATGATCCGCCTTGACCTGGGTACACCGATTCACAACTCGCAGGCGCATGGCATCGAGCTGCATCTGGTGATCGGACCGGATCTGTAAGTATGGCTACGATGACCACGCCAGCAACCACCTCCACTCCACCTCGCCGGCGACGCTGGTTGCGCAGGGTCGGCATCGCGCTGCTATTGCTGCTGGTGCTGCTTGCTGCCACGGCAGGCTGGCTGCTCGGCACGACATCCGGCCTGCGCTTTGCGCTTGCACGCGCGCAAGCCGCCACGCATGGCGCACTCCATGTGGAGCAGGCACAAGGGCGATTGATCGGGCCGCTGGATCTGGCCGGCGTGCGCTACGACGACGGCCAAGGCATCGTGGTGAAAGTGGCGAAGGCGCATCTGGACCTGCGCTTCTGGCCATTGCTGGCCAAGCGCGTGCACGTGCTGGCGCTGGATGCCGATGGCGTCGATGTGGCATTGCCGGAATCAACCCCGGACAACACCGCCAGCTCCAGCAGCTTCTCGCTGCAGCCACCAATCGACCTGCTGTTCGATCGCGTGCATGTGGGCGCGGTGAAGCTGACGCAGCATGGTCAACCGTTGTTCGTTTCCGACAGTCTCGATCTCGCCGGTGCGTGGACCCGGCACGGCATCACACTCCGGCAACTCGCCCTGCGGGCACCGGACGGTCACGTCGACCTCGTCGGCACACTGGGCATCAGCCAGCGTTACCAGGGTGACGGCAACGCCAGCTTCGCATGGAAGGTCGGTGACACCGAGTATGCCGGCAGCCTCGTCACGCACGGCACCGGCAAGCAGGCGCATGCTGAGTTCGAACTCACCGCACCGACCAGCGCGAAACTGCAACTGGACCTGGCCCAGAGTAATGACTACGCATGGACAGCCACGCTGGATGTGCCACGTTTCGACCCGAAGCCACTGCTCGGCGGCAGCCAGCTCACGGCACTGGCGATCGCCGTACGGGGCCACGGCGATCGTTACAGCGGCACGCTCGACGGCCGACTCGACCTCAACGACTATCAGCTCCTGCTGCAACCGCTGCGCGCGTCAGTCAGCCATGACTTCAACACGCTCACGCTGCAGCAGCTCAATCTCGCCTCACCGCAGATCAAGGGTAGTCTCACCGCCAGCGGCACGCTGCAACTCGATGCCAAACCGCTCAGCGCCGACCTGGATATCCACTGGAGCGACCTGGTGCTGCCAGCCGAACTGGCCGGCCAGGTACTGGCCAGCCACGGTGACCTGAAGGCCAGCGGCAGCATCGGGAAATACCATGCCGGAGGCAACGTCGCCATCGGGCCGCCCGGCAAGCTCGCCACGCTGGAGCTGAATCTCGACGGCACGCCGCAGCAGATCGCCCTGCACACCCTGGCGTTGAAGCAACCGCAGGGAAGCCTCCAGGCGAAGGGTGTGCTGACCCTGCAACCGGCGCTGGCGTGGCAGGCCGAAGTCACGGCCAGCAAGCTCGACCCGGGCCAGCTGTTCAGCGGATGGAACGGCACGCTGAATTTCGACATCGCCAGCAGCGGCACCCTGCCCGGGAAAGGGCCGGACGCCACGCTGGAGATCCGCCAGCTCGCCGGCAAACTTCGCGAACGCGCCATCAGCGGCAAAGGCAAACTGCACCTGTCACCGAATGAAGTGATCGATGGCCAGCTTTTTGTGGCATCGGGCGGCAGCACGGTGCAGCTGGAGGCAAAGCCAGGCAGCAGCAACAATGCGAATCTGCAACTGGCGATTGCTTCGCTGGGTGACTGGCTGCCGAATGCTGGCGGCCGTCTGGACGGCCGTTTCAACATCGGCGGCAGGTGGCCGAGGCTCAGCATCAACGGCCAGCTGCAAGGGCAATCGCTGAGCTGGCAGCAACAGCGAGCGGATACGCTGCGCCTGATTGCCGGTATCCCTGACATCGGCCAGCCGGCCGGTAAACTGGATCTGCAGTTGGCCGGCGTACACCTGCAGGGGCTGACCTTCCAGCGCATCAACCTGCTGGCCGAAGGCAGCCAGGGCAATCACCGGCTGGACATCGACGCGCGTGGCAGCCAGCTCTCCGCAGTACTGGCGCTGCGTGGCGCGCTCAAGGGCGACGTCTGGAACGGAACACTGACCACCCTCAACCTCGACCCGCAGGGCATGCCCGGCTGGCGGCTGCAGCAGACCGCGCAACTGGGCTACAGCCATGGCGCGATGAATCTGTCCGAGCTGTGCCTGAGTGCCGGCGATCCACTGCTGTGCATCAGCGCGAAGCAGGACAAGGGCGGCAACCTCGACGCCAGTTACCGGCTGCGCGCCCTGCCGCTGGCTCTGCTGCTGAACGCGGCCGGCGAAGCCGGGCTGCCGATACGCGCCGACGGCGTTCTCACTGGTGATGGCAAGCTCCACCGCAGCGCAGCCGGCGCACTCAGCGGCAGCGCCTCGCTCAGCTCGGCCCGGGGCAGCGTCACCTATACCGATCAGCCTGACGCTCCCTTGCTGAGCTACGACCAGTTCAGCCTCAATGCCGAGTTCACCCCCGCCAGCCAGCGCATCGATGTGCATGGCGGTCTCGATCAGGGTGGCCGTCTGGACGGCCAGATCACCCTCAGCGGCGCACAGCAGTCGCTGGGCGGCCAGCTCACGCTGCGCCTGAACAGCCTCACCTTCGTCGAATTGCTGAGCAACGAAATGGCGAACGTGGAAGGTCACCTCGATGGCACGTTCCGCTTCGCCGGATCGCTGCAGCAGCCCGCGATCACCGGCCAGGCCACGATCGCCGATTTCGCCAGCGAAGTACCCACGGCCGGGCTCAAGCTCAGCCAGGGTCGGCTGGTCATCAGTACCACCGATGCCCGGCAGTTCCGTGTCGACGGCAGCATGCAATCCGGCAAGGGCACGGTCGCGATCCATGGCAGCACCGGCTTGGGTGCAGGCGCAGCCACCGCGATCACGCTCAAGGGCAGCCAGTTCACCGCCGCGGATATTCCCGCTGCCAAGGTGGTGATCTCGCCCGACCTGACCGTGCAGCAGGATGCCGGCGGCATGCTCATCGGCGGCAGCGTGATGCTCGACAGCGCCGACGTGAATGTGGACAAGCTACCCGGCGCGGGTGCCACCAAGACGTCGCCCGATGTGGTGGTGGTCGACGAGAAGCAACAGGAACAGGCCGCCAGCCGGATGCCGGTCAGTGCGCAGGTCAAGCTGGATCTCGGACGCAAGACGCATCTGATCGGCATGGGCCTGGATGGCCGACTCAGCGGCGTACTCACCATCATCGAACGCCCCGGACGCACCACCACCGGCCAGGGCCAGATCGCGGTGGACGGCACCTACAAGGCCTATGGCCAGCAGTTGCAGATCCAGCGCGGCCAACTGCTGTTCGCCAGTACGCCGATCGACAATCCGGGCCTGAACATCCGCGCCGTACGCAAACTCAACCCCACCGCCACCATCGACGAAGGCCAGGAAGTCGGCCTGCTGATTGCCGGTACCGCGCAGCGCCCCGTCCTCACCGTGTTCTCCAACCCGGTGATGGAGCAGTCCGACGCGCTGTCCTACCTGGTCACCGGCAAGCCGCTGTCACAGGTGAAGGGTGGCGAAGGCGACATGGTCGGCGCCGCCGCGCAGGCGCTCGGCTCGGCCGCCGGCGACCTGCTGGCCAAGGGCATCGGTTCGAAGATCGGCGTGGACGATATCGGGGTGTCCAGCAACGAGGCGCTCGGTGGCAGCTCTGCGTTCACCGTGGGCAAGTACCTGTCGCCACGGCTGTATCTCAGCTACGGCGTCGGCCTGTTCGAGCCGGGCGAAGTCATTACCTTGCGCTACCGACTCAGCCATCGCTGGAACTTCGAGGCGCAGAACGCCACCGATTTCACGCGCGCCAGCCTGAACTATCGCTACGAGAAATAACGACGCGACAGTCACCGTTCAAATGTCACCCTGATAATCCGTCCAGGATCAGGTCTTCTTTCGAATCCATAGCCGTAAACGCATGAATTTGCGCGCCCGGCACGGGGCATGGAGAAAGCCTGTCATCGACCCTTCCATGTCATCCAGCGGAGACTGTCCTATGACTCGCATCCCCCTTGCACGAAATGCGATGTACACCCTGCTCTGCGCAGGCTTCGTGGTTCTGGCTGGTTGCAATCAATCACCGGCGCCCGCGCAGGGACCCGCCGGCTCCGCTTCCGTGGCACCTGCAACCACGGCTCCGGCATCCGCGCAAAGCATCGCCGGGGCCCAAGCCGCCTACACACCGCCTTCGGCCGATCAGCTCTACCAGATGGTGGCGCCGATCGCACTGTTCCCCGACAAGCTGGTCGCGCAGGTTCTCGCCGGCTCGACCTATCCGGACCAGATCACCGCCGCCGACAATGAGGTGACCCAGAATCCGAACCTGACCGGCGCCTCCCTGCAGACGGCGATCGCCCAGCAGCCTTGGGACGCCAGCGTCAAGGGATTGACCGCGTTTCCTTCCGTGCTGGACCAGATGGCAAAGAACATCGACTGGACCACGGCGCTGGGCGATGCCTACGTCAACGACCCGACCGACGTGATGAATGCCATCCAGGTGATGCGCCAGCGCGCCTCGGCCAAGGGCAATCTGCGCAGCTCGGCGCAACTCAACGTCACCACCCAGACCGAGTCGGCGCCGCCACCCAGCGATGCGGACAATGACCAGGGTGGCTATCCCGTCTATTCCGGCCCGGCCGTGGTGCCAGCGCCTCAGCAGGTCATCGAGATCGCACCGTCACAGCCGGACACCGTCTACGTGCCGCAGTACAACCCGCAGACTGTCTACGGTGAAGATGTTCCGTATTATCCCGGCTATACCTACGCAGCCCCGCAGGGATACAGCACCGGCGAGGTGGTCGCGGTCGGCGCACTGAGCTTCGGTGCCGGCATCCTGATCGGCAGCCTGGTCGAGCATCACCACGACCAGCAGGGTGGTTATGGCTGGAACAACTGGGGCATGAACTGGGGTGGCCGCCGCGGCGGCAACTACGGTGACAACTACGGCAGTGGCAACAACGGCGGTTGGCAGCGACCCGCGGTGGTGTACAACAACAACACCTACGTCTCGCGCTCGACCACGGTGGTGAACCGCTACGTCACCAACAACGTCAACAACAGCCGCACCACGATCAACAACGTCAACAACAGCAACAACCGGATCGTGCAGAACCACTACGCCGGCCAGCCCGCCGCCAATCAGCCGATGAACCGTGCGGCGATCGGCCCGGCGAACGCACGCCCCGGAGAGGCTGCGCCACGTGGCACGGCATCGATGCCGCATTTTGGTCCCGGCGCGACGGAACGTGCCCTACCCGCTGCAGGTGTCGCGGCAGGCGCGGCGGCGGCCGCTGGCGCGGCCAGGGCGCACACGCCTGCCCACACCGCTGCGCCGATGAGCATGCCGCACTTTGCCGCCAACCCGCAGCGCGGCGCGGCGCCCGCGCGTGCTCCGAACAATCTTGAACATGCGCAGGCAGCACATGCGCCGGTCGCGGAAACTGCACCGCATCCTGCGCGCCCGGTGGCAGCACCGCATCCGCAGCAGGCGCCCCGTCCAATCGAAGCACCACGTTCGCAACCTGCAGCGCACCCGATGGAAGTGCCGCATCCGCAACCTGCAACGCGCCCGACAGAAGCGCCGCATCCACAACCCGCAACGCGCCCGGCAGAAGCGCCGCATCCACAACCGGCGTCCCGTCCGATGGAAGCTCCACGCCCGCAGCCTGCAGCGCGTCCGGTGGAGGAACCACGTCCGCGGCCCGCACCGCATCCGGCAGAAGCGCCACGCCCGCAGGCACAATCCCATCCCGTGGCGCCGCCGCGCCCACAGCCGGCCAATCAGAAAAAGCCCGCACCTGCCCACCCGAAAGACAAGGGCGACAAGGATCACGGTTGAAGTGAAACCAGCGTGCGGCCAGGCCAGAGGGTCAGCGCCATCCAAGGCGCTGGCCCGCGCCGTCGTACGCCGCGCCTTGCCTTGGGGGCTGCGCCGATGCACACGCGGCATGGCTGCCTGAACTCCACAACACAGGCATCGATGGCATCCGTCTAGGAGCGTGGGCGGTAGAAACGTTCGCGGCGAAAAGTCCTCTGCGCGAGGACAGTTTTTCGACGATTCGCCGGCCCATAGTGGTTCTATGGGCCAAGAAGCGGCGGAAAAATGGACCGCGTAGAG
>JBOHYM010000053.1:0-120814 GCA_050737735.1 Rhodanobacter sp.
CTCTTTTGGCGGTGTACTGAAGAACGTCGCGACTGAAGCCGCTCCCACAGAAGTTGCCCGCAGAAAAGCAGGCTATTTTGGGCTTCCCTTGCTCGACGGCATCATCTTGCCCGAGCTGCGCATCTGCTGCAGCACGATGCGGCAGGTGTTGTCGTTGCTGGTGTCATGGCTTGGTGCGACGAGGGCGAGCAAAGCGGCTGCAGGTGCGGCCACCACACCCAGCGCGACGGCGCCGGCACCGCGTATCAGCAGCGGTCCTTTTTGCACGCCGACGTCGGGATTCTTCAGTGTGCCCTTGACGTACAGCGGCGAGCGCAGCGAGAAGATGCGGAAACCCTTGGTATGGGGCGTGACATCGAGGTTGAGCTGTTCGCTGGCCATGTTGGCCGTGCCACTGACATTGATGGTGGCGTCCTCGGTGTCGAACACGAACAGGCGTGAATCGAACAGGCCGTCGGCGGCGACCAGATCCGAAGCGGCGCAGTTGATCTTCACCGTCTTGTCGCCAAAGAGTTTTCCGATGACGATGTTGCCAACGTTGAGGCCGGCGGTTTCCAGCAAGGTCTTGCTGATCGCACCGTCGTTCATCAGCAGCTTCAGCTCGCCATTGGCACGGCCCAGTAGTGCGGCCACCGAGTTGCCGCGTACACCGAGATCCACATCGCCATTGATTTCGCCGAAGCTGGTCTGCATCGGCGCAAACTCCGGGAACAGTTGCTTGAGCTTGAGGTGACGCGCACTCATCTTCAGCGTGCCCTGCATCGGCGACTTGCCGCCATCCAGACGGATGTGACCGCTGACGCTGCCATCGGCCAGGCCGAAGGTCAGCGGGTCCAGCTGCAGCAAGCCGTTGCTCAGGACCAGGTGGGTGTTCAATGATTGGATCGGCAGGCTGGGCCCGTGCACGATGCGCACGGCGCTGAATGTCACGTCGGCATCCATAGCCTGCCAGCGATCGGTGCGGAACGGTTCGACCGGCAGCACCTTGTCGGCAGGTTGTGCCGTGGCGTCGCCGCGTTGCTGTTTTTCAGTATTCGAATCAGCGCCGATCAACGGTGCGAGATCGGCGAATTGCAGCAGTTGCGATTTCATCGTGCCGCTCAGCTTCGGCCGTGCGCCGCCGCTGGTGTAATCGAGATCGCCAGCCAGGTCGCTGCTGCCGACCCGGCCGCGAAAGTGTTGATAGCTGAAGTGACTGCCGTTGCGGTGGAGTTCGGCCTTGAGGCGTCCTTCGGTGGCATACGGCGGTGTATCCGGCAGCGTGATGCCGATGATCGGATAGAGCTTGGCCATGCTGGAGCCGGCAAACCATAGTTTCAGATCGAGTGCGGCCAGGTGGATCGGATCGGTCAGCGTGCCGACCAGGGCAATGTGGCTGTCACCGATATGCAACCGGGCCTGCACCGGAAATGGCTGGCCATGCTGTTGCAGGGCCAGCACGGCGCCGATCCGGCCGCTACCGCTGGCCGGTACGCCCTGATACGTGCCGTCGGCCTTCCAGGCGAACTGGTAGCTGGTTCTGCCGGCAGCGGCGTTGCGCGCGCTGTCGGCATCGCTATTTGCGGAGCCGGCTTCCAGCTTGCCAGCGGCTGCGCCCGCCGTCTTGCCAGCCTGCGCACGTGCATCGGTCGACTCCTGCGCCACGATCTGGTCATAGGGGATCGCCTGCTGCAACGGTTCAATGCCGATCTGCAGCTTGATCCTGTTCGCTGCATCGTCCAGCGCGATCTGGCCGCGGTCGAAACCGATGGCACCGAGATCAAGCGTCCACGCCGACGGTGCGCTGCTGTTCGGCAGGCTGAAGTCCCATGTGGCCTGTCCCTGCTTGTTGCGTTCGAGATCGATGCTCGGCTGGATCAGTTGCAGTGACGGGATGCTGATGCGATGCGCGAGCAGCCCCAGTGGCGACAGGCGAAAGCGCAACCCGTCCAGATGCACGAATTGCGGCTGACTGGCCCAAGGTGGATTGGAAATTTGGATATCGCGTGCGGTGAATGTGGGCCACGGCACCAGTGCGGCCAATGCGCCTTCGGTCGGCTCGCGCTGCCACGCCACGCCGAGGTCGCCATTGATGGCGAATGGCCGCCCGATGGCCTGGCTCACTTTCTCATTGAGGTAGGGCTTGAGCCGGTCCCAGTCGAAGGTGGCGATGACGACTGCCACGACGACCATCAGCACCAGCAGTGCGGCCACGACCCAGCTCAATATCTTGCGGCTGCGTTTCATCGGTTGCTTCCTGCGACGCCCTGCCATAGCGAGCTCTTGCCCGCACTGATAGCGCGATCAATGGCAAGGTTATGTGTGGAAGCCTGCGCAAGACTCAGCGGGGATTCACGCGCAAGGCATCACGCCGCGACGCGGTTGCGCTGGCGCCGACCGATGCGATACACCGCGGCAGGCGGCAGATTGAACAACACGCTGCCGATGCGCACCGCCTCGAGATCCAGGCGTTCCAGCAGGCGCCGCGGCAACGGACAGCGCAGGCCGTAGGTGAACTGGTAGAACGCCCCGTCGGCGTGCAATTGCCGCTCGAACACGCCCTGGATGATCGCCGAAACCTGGCTTGCCGGCATCGACAGCAACGGCAGTCCGCTGATCACCGCGCTGGCGCGCTCTTCGCCGAACAGCGGGAGCGCTTCGCCCAGTCGGGCCGCATCCATGCTCAGCACATGCGCACCCGGATAGCGGTGCGCCAACGCGTTCGCAAAGACCGGGTCGGCCTCGATCAATGCCAGGCGATGCGGCGGCACGCCGCGGGCGACCAGGGCGCGGGTGAACACACCGGTGCCCGGACCCAGTTCGATCACCGGGCCATCGAGATGGTTGATGTGTGTCGTCATCAACCGCGCCAGCGAGGGTCCCGACGGTGCCAGCGCGCCGATGCTGCGTGGCGCACGCATCCATGCCCGCAGGAAGGTCAGGGTATCGTTCAACGGCATCATGGCTTCCGGTGGGACGGGTGATAGGGGTATGCGCCGGCGCGTGCGCAGATCCACAAGTTAACCGACAAGGCTGAACAGAATGTTTTCATGGCGTGGTCGATAACCGCCACGTTGTCCGTCAAGGTTTGGCGGGTGCGGTGGTTTTGGCCGTGCGTACCGGCACGTCGATACCGCACAGGTCGACCTTGCCGGCTGGCACGGCATAGAACGCATCGCGCCGGTTGCGCTTCGCTTCGATCAGGCTGGTGAACGTGGCGCTGTCGGTACGCAGCACCTCCAGTGACGGGCGCTGTGCCGGCGGCAGATCGGCGGCCAGTCGCATGGACTGGATCGTGGTTCGCTGCGCCGGCCTGGCATAGAAGCCCATCGGGCCGGCACCGCGCGGCAGGCCGGACAGCAGCGGCATGCCCTCCAGCACCCGGCCGACCACGGCCAGGTTGCGGTCCAGCCGGCGCGGTGCCTGGCCGATCACCGCGTACAACGCGCTGCCGTTGCCGGTTTCCGGGCCGTTGTCGCGTCCGACGCCGACCATGCCGTAACAATGGGTCAGCCATTCCTGTCCGCTGGCCGGGTCGCGCGCCACCGGGAAGCCCTCGGAGAAGCCGACCTCAGGTGCATAGACATCGCCGTCGGGCAGCGCGGTCCACGGCAGCTTCGAGTCGATCGGGCGCGTGAATTCCGCTGGCAACGTGGTCTTGGCCTTGCCCAGCGAGCGGATTTTTTTCGGATCACCACCATCGTCGCCTGCCGGGTCGTCCCACTGCGTCACGAAGTTGTCCTGCACCCGCACGATCGCCAGGCCATCGAAATAATGCTGGCGCACCAGGGTGCGGATATTCGCTGCGTGCAGTGGCGTGAAGTCCGGTGCCAGCTCGATCAGCACGCGGCCGGTGGACAACTGCATGACCAGCAGGTTGTCCGGATCCGGCTGGCGCCATTCGGCGGGAGCGGATTTATCCAGCAGCTCCTGTGTGGTTGGCGTCGGCTTTCCCTGTTCGGCAAGCGTGGGCAAGGCAAGCAGGCTGGTGGCCAGGGCGAGGGTGGCAACGAGATGGCGGCGTAGCATGGAATTCCCCTTCAGGCGACTGATCGGCTGGTAGGGCAACTTAGCAGAGCGCGGGCCGGTGGGCGATTTGGCCACCAGTGCCGAGAACAAATACCTTGGTTCAGTGGGTACTTTAAGGTCCATCGCGAACACTTGCATGCCCGCTTGGCCGAGCGCAATGTAGTCAATCGTCCATGTGGCCGCGTGTACCGCGCGCTGCCGAACCTAGGTGTTGGATGCCCGTCAAGCGGTGCTGTCACAAGCGCGCGGACTGAAATGGAGGCCGATGGTGGAAGTGCAGAACATTCGGATAGCCATCGATCGACATTGGGCCGCATCGGCTGCGGGTGACCAAGCTGTCGAACATGAGATCTATCACGACGATGCCGTGTGCGAGTACCCGCAGTCAGGTGAAGTCATCCGCGGTCGAGGCAACCTGCAAGCCCTGCGCAGCCATCACCCTGGTAAACCGTCGGGGTTCGTGGTGCGGCGTATCGTGGGAGAGGGCAACCTCTGGGTCACCGAGTATGTGATTACCTACGAGGGCAAGCGTGCGCGCACCGTGAGCATCATGGAGTTCCGGGACGAAAAGGTGTTGCACGAAACTCAATACTTCGCCGAGCCCTTTGAGGCGCCTGCCTGGCGAGCCCAGTGGGTTGAGCAAAGCACGTGATCGAGCGCATTCAATGCCGGTGAGTGGCATGGATGAGATAGACATACACGTTATTGCCGAGGAACAGGGCAGTGTTTCACTACAAAGGCTTGAGATCGCCGACAAGGGTAGGCAGCAACTCCGATACGGTCGGATGAATCGGTACGGCCCATTTCAGCGCAGTGAAAGGCTGATCGGTATTCATCAAATCGAGCAAGCCATGGATGGCCTCGTCGCCGCTCACACCCAAGATCGCGGCGCCGAGGATGCGCTGCGTATCGGCGTCGGCGACCACTTTCATGAAGCCTTGCGTTTCGCCGCGTTCGACAGCACGGCCCACACGTGTCATGGGGCGTTTGGATACCAGCAGTCGCTTGCCGCTGGTACGTGCCTGCGCGTCGGTCATGCCAACGCGACCCAATGGCGGATCCGTAAACAGCGCGTAGCAGGGGATGCGCGATGAAACACGCTGCTGTGCGCCGTCGAGCAGATTCGCGGCGATGATCTCAAAATCGTTGTAAGCCGTATGCGTGAAAGCGCCGCGGCCGTTGCAATCGCCCATGGCCCAGATGCCTGGTACGTTCGTGGCGAGCGCATCGTCCACGATGATGTAGCCATGTTCGTCGGTTTTGATACCGGCATGCGCCAGTCCGAGATCGTCCGTATTCGGGCGTCGGCCCACGGCCAGCAGCACATGGCTGGCTACGATTTCTTTATCGTCGGAAGTGCAGTCGACTTTCACGATGGCGCCTTCGGCATGTGGCGCGAATGCAATGCATTCGGCGCTCGTGCGCACGGTAATGCCTTCGGCCTCCAGTATGCTTCGGATCGTTTCCGAGATGTCTTTGTCTTCACGAGCAATCAAGCGAGACTGACGTTCCACGATCGTGACTTTGCTGCCAAAGCGGCGAAACATTTGTGCGTATTCAAGGCCGATGTAGCTGCCGCCGATCACGGCGAGATGTCGGGGAAGTGCGGCAAGCTCGAGTATCGATGTATTGGTGAGGTAGTGGATATCGCCGATGCCAGGCATGTCCTCCGGCACCCGCGCACGGCCGCCAACATTGATGAATATGCGCGGTGCGGTGATGGTTTCGTCGTTGACACGCAGTTCATCGGGGCCTTCGAAGTGGGCATGCCCGCGCAGTACGGTCAGATGTTTCATGCCGTCAAGCCAAGCTTCCACGTTGCCGCGGGACGTCTCTGTCACCTTGTGCGCCCGTGCCATGACGTGCGGCAGATCGATGCTTACGTCACCATTCAACACGACACCATAATCCGCGGCATGCCGCGCCTGATACGCAACGCGTGCACTGGCCACCAGTGTCTTGGTAGGCATGCAGCCGGTATTGACGCAGGTACCGCCGAAGAAATGACGCTCTACGAGTGCCACCGTCATGCCGGCAGCGGTCAGGCGGGCTGCCAGAGGTGGTCCGGCTTGCCCGGCGCCGATGATGATCGCGTCGAAGGCGCGGCTCATGGCTGCACCTTTGACAAGCAGGATCCAGGGCCCATACATCTTCCCCGTGGTGAGTTTCGTCAGACCTTATCGAGCAGTCGTACCACGATACCGCGATGAATAAGATCGACTGTTAAAGCGTTGCTATGACCCCGGTTGGGTTTCATGTCCTTGGTGGGCATGACACCAAAGTGTGTGCAGTTCTGAAAGCCAAAGTGTGTGTCGGTAGGGTTCGCTATGCACATACTTCGCTTTCTTCCGTCTAGCAAAGTGCGTGCATGGGAAAACGAATCAAAAGCTTGGCTGAGCGGCTGCACGAATGATTGCCGCTCGCTGATAACCAAAGTATGTGCATGCCGGAGTGCGTGCCGCCTGGTGGACACATCTGCTTTCGATTGCGGACGTTTCAGGAGCGAGCAGAGAGGGCCGGGAGCTCCCCTGGCTTAACGCGTCGCTCTCGTCAGAGAAGTGCGGGTTTGTCGCCGTCGGTATTAGGTGAATCGGGTACTAATCGATACCAGATGGGTTTGCTCGTAAAGTCGACATCATCGGAGACAGAACCCGAAACGCCTCATGCGGATTGCGGTTTCCGACCGGGATTCGAGGTGGCAAGCCTCTTCTTCGGCGCACTCGGCACGCACTTGGCGGCAGCAGTGACACACGTGCTGCCTGATCCACTGCAACAGTGGTCCGTCAGGTAGCCGATCAGGTCGTTCATCGCCTCGATCACAGGTGCGTAGTAGACGAACCGGCCGCTCTGCTCACTGGTCACGAGGCCTGCGTGTGACAGCTCCTTCAGATGAAAGGAGAGCGTCGTGTTAGGCAGCCCCAATTTTTCCGCGATCACGCTGGCCGCAAGACCATCTGGCGCATGCTCAATCAGCAGTCGATAGACCGCCAAGCGCGACTCCTGAGCGAGCGCCGAGAGGATCGTGATGGCTTGTTTGGTCTGCATGATGCGGGCAGTAATCTCGGGTTTGTTTGAGGCGGGTTTTGCAGACAGTGTAGTCGCTGGCGCAGTTACGGGATCAACCGGCGAAATCAGCGCCAGGGGATTTCCCGATCGCGTCGAGCCGACTCGACAAGGCAAGCCGGTCCAAGGCGGCGACGTTCAAATTAATCAGCAGGCTGATCCGCTGCTGCAGAAGATTACGAGCCAGCACAAAGGCTTTGTAGACTGTTGCGGCATCGCCTTGCGCCTTGGCGGGATCGGGAATACTCCAGTGTGCCGTGATGGGAGCGCCTGGCCATGCGGGGCAGACCTCGCCAGCCACTTGATCACACACGGTGATCACAAAGTCCATCACGGGCGCGTCCGGGGTGGTGAACTCTGTCCAGCTCTTGCTGCGCAGACCGTTGATGGGAAGGTCGACAGCCTTGAGCACTTCCAGCGTCTGAGGGTAGATGAAGCCTTTGGGCTGACTCCCGACGCTGTAGCCATGGAAGTGGCCGCGGCCAAAGTGCTGCACCGTCGCTTCGGCCAGAATGCTGCGCGCCGAGTTGCCGGTGCACACGAACAACACGTTGTAGTGACCCTGCATGTCGATGCTCCGCTCAAGCCAATGACGATTCGTACCAGCGCTTGCTGCCGTTGACGATGCGAACTACCGACAACATCACGGGCACTTCGATCAGCACGCCGACCACCGTCGCCAACGCAGCACCGGAGTGCACACCGAACAGGCCCACGGCGGTGGCCACAGCCAACTCGAAGAAGTTGCTGGCACCGATCAGCGCCGAGGGACCAGCGACACAGTGCGGCACCCCGAAGCGCCGATTAAGCCAGTAAGCCAGCCCGGAGTTGAAATACACCTGGATCAAGATCGGCACAGCCAGCATGACGATGACTGCCGGTTGCGTCAGGATCTGTTGGCCCTGGAAGCCGAACAGCAACACGAGGGTGGCCAGCAACGCGAACAGGGACACTGGCCCCAGCCGCTGGAGCAACGCCTGCAGGGTCGCTTCACCACCCTGCGCAAGCATCCAGCGCCGGAGCACCACACTGATGGCCACCGGTACCACGATGTAGAGCAGCACCGACAGCAGCAGCGTGTTCCACGGCACCGTGATCGAGGAGATGCCGAGCAGCAGCGCGACGATCGGGGCGAACGCCACTACCATAATCGCGTCGTTCAAGGCGACCTGGCTCAGCGTGAAGTTCGGTTCGCCGTTGCACAGGTTGCTCCAGACGAACACCATCGCCGTGCAAGGTGCTGTGGCCAGCAGGATCAGGCCGGCGATATACGAATCGAGCTGATCGGCGGGTAGGTAGCCGGCGAAGACGTGCCGGATGAAGATCCATCCCAGCAGAGCCATCGAGAACGGCTTGACCGCCCAGTTGATGAAGAGCGTGACGCCGATGCCTTTCCACTGCCGGCGCACGCCGCCCAAGGCACCGAAGTCGATCTTCAGCAGCATCGGGATGATCATCAGCCAGATCAGCACGGCCACGGGCAGGTTCACCTGGGCGACCTGCATATGACCCAGCGCTTCAAAGGTGCCGGGCAGCCAGTGGCCCAGAAGGGTGCCGGCCACGATGCAAAGCAGCACCCAGATGGTCAGGTAGCGCTCGAAGAAGCCAATGCGGCCTGCACTGGCCGGAGCCGGACAAGTGACGGCCACGTCTGCGGGCGTCTGGCTCATGCGCTTTCCTCTTCGTCGTCGGTGATGGTGTCGATGTGATCCAGCGCGTGTTGCAGCTCGTCGCGGCTCATCGTTTCCACCGGGAGATTCACCAAGGCCGTTATGCGATAAATGATCAACGTGTGGGCCTGACGAAACGCCTCGATCAGGGCGCCTTCACCGTGAGCCTCTGCCGGATCAGGCAAGCCCCAGTGACTCTTCACGAAGTCGCCGAACAGGACGGGGCACGTCTCGTTTGCCGCGTTGTCGCAGACGGTGATGACGATATCCAGCGGTGGCGCGCCTTCGTCGGTGAAGCGATCCCAGGATTTGCTGCTGAGATCTTCGGTGGGTATGCCAAGGGCTTTGAGCTCTTCGATCGCGTAAGGGTTGACCCGTCCAGTCGGCTGGCTGCCGGCGCTGAAGGCCTCGAAGCGGCCTTTGCCCAGGTGATTGAGCGTCGCTTCGGACAGGATGCTGCGGGCGGAGTTGCCGGTGCAGATGAATAGAACGCGGCACGGATACATGACGGCCTCGGATTGGATTCTATATTTCCATAATAATAGAATCATTGAATCAAAGCAACACGGAACCGTGCCCATGACGATGCAGGATCTGCCCCACATTGCTGCTGATGTGCTGGAAACCCTCACGCTGGCCAAACTGGCCCTGCCGGCGGACTCCAGCCATCCGCCGCGCATCCTGATTCTGTATGGCTCACTGCGACCACAGTCGTTCAGCCGCAAGCTGGCGCTGGAAGCCGAGCGCATCCTGCGGCAGTTCGGCGCCGAGACGCGCGTGTTCGATCCGCACGAGCTACCGATCCTGGATAGCGTGCCCGCCAGCCATCCCAAGGTGCAGGCGCTACGTGCACTGTCCCTGTGGTCCGAAGGTCAGGTCTGGGTCAGTCCCGAGCGACACGGTGCCGTGACCGGCGTGTTCAAGAATCAGATCGACTGACTGCCGCTGGAAGACGGCAGTGTGCGTCCGACGCAGGGGCGCACCCTCGCCGTGATGCAGATCTGTGGCGGATCGCAGTCATTCAATGTGGTGAACGCGCTGCGCATGCTCGGCCGCTGGATGCGCATGGTGACGATTCCGAACCAATCCTCCGTCGCCAAGGCTTGGCAGGAGTTCGACGACAACGGTCGGATGAAGCCCTCGGCATTTTATGACCGTGTCGTCGACGTGATGGAAGAGCTGTTCAAGTTCACCTTGATGGTGCGTGACCGCAGCGACTATCTGGTTGACCGCTACAGCGAGCGCAAAGGTGCAGTCGAGGCTCTTGCCCTGTCGAAGGCAGCTGCGGTGACGGAAACCGCGGTTGCGACGTCAGTTGTCTTAGAGGACGAAGCAGCGACAACGATGCCAACCAAAGTGCGCACCTGCTGCGCGAGCGGCGCCTGCTGATATCCCAGCGACACCAAATCTCATTGAGAGCTGAGCCAGCTGACATCAATGTTTGTACAACATGTACACACATTGGTGTCATGGAATGCCGGGGTCATGACTTCTGGTCCATGCACTAGTACTAACTGAACACTATGATTCACTCAAGTCTAAGCGGCAGTGCGGGTGAGTGAAGTGGAAGACAGTGCCGGCCAGTTGAAGAAGTTCCAGAAGGAGCTCTCGAGCGGCACCGTGTCGCTGGTGCTGCTGGCGGTACTCGGTCAGTCGCGCCAGCCGATGTATGGCTACCAGATTGCCAAGCGGCTGGAAGACGTGGGCGAGGGTGTGCTGGCCGGCAAGCAGAGTGCGCTGTACCCCGTCTTGCGCAATCTGGAAGCGGCCGGGCTGCTGGCCAGCGAAGTCGAGCCGTCGGTCAGCGGGCCGCCACGTCGCTATTACCGCATCACCAGACCGGGGCGCGAGGTACTGCGCGAGTGGGTGGCGGCGTGGACCGCGACCCGTGATTCCGTCGATAACGTCTTGCAAGGAGGGGTGTAATGAACGCGCCACGCACCATCAATGAATATCTCGATCAGCTGCGCAGCGCTCTGCGTGGTGCCGACCCCGCCTTGATCCAGGATGCGCTGTACGACGCCGAGGAACACCTGCGTGCGGAGCTGGCGGAACAACCGGATCGCGACGAGGCGAGCATGCTTGAGCACGTCGTCGGCAGCTATGGCGCGCCGGATGAAGTGGCGGATATCTATCGTGACCAGGAAATCAAGATCCAGCGTGCGATCCGTCCGCCGCCGCCGCCGCAACGACGTTCGGCACTCGGGCGCTTCTTCGGCGTGGCGGCCGATCCGCATACCTACGGCGCGCTGTTCTATTTGTTGCTGGCGCTGGTTACCGGTATCTTCTATTTCACCTGGGCAGTGACGGGTTTGTCGCTGTCAGCCGGTCTGTCGATCCTGATCATTGGCATCCCGTTCTTCCTGCTGTTCCTTGGCAGCGTGCGCGGGCTGTCGCTGCTGGAAGGACGCATTGTCGAAACCATGCTGGGGGTGCGCATGCCGCGCCGGCCACCGTATCCGTCGCAACAAGGGTTGCCGCTGCTGAAGCGCATCGGCGCGATGTTCACCGACGGCCGCACCTGGGGCACATTGTTCTACATGCTGCTGATGCTGCCGCTGGGCGTCATCTACTTCACGATCGCAGTGACCTTGCTGAGCGTGTCGCTGTCTTTCATCGGCTCACCCTTCGTCAAGGCGTTCGGCTTCAACGTGATCAACATGGACGTCAATGGCTTCAGCTACTACGGGCCGGGCTGGGCCGGTACTTTCGCGCTGTGCCTGGTCGGTGTCGTGCTGCTGTTCGCTACCCTGCATCTGGTGCGCGGCATCGGTCGTCTGCATGGGCAGATCGCCAAGCACTTGCTGGTACCCAGCTCGATCGCGTGAAGTGTGCTTGGGGTGGATCGCTCAGCGATAGTTGAGGTCAGGTGAGGACAAGAGGAAGGTGTTCCATTCCTGCTGCGAATTGGCCTCGGCCAGAGCCTTGCGCGTGGGTGCCGAGAGCCGCGGATCGATCGCGTCGTAGTACAGCCGCGTGCTCAGCATCGGGAATCCTGCCATGCGTGATTGACTACCCATCGGTGTGAACAGCTGCGTGTTGCCATTGCCGATGGCCGCCGCGATGTCAAAGCGCTTGGCGAGCTGGCCGGAGCTGGCCCAGCTGGCGCCGTCGAGTGGCCAGCCGTCCGGGGTGATGCGGCCGTACAACGGTTCCCCGAGCTGGTCGAGCCAGTACACGAGAGGAAGTGCGTTGGCGATCGGTTTGCCATCGTAGGCCAGGCGCACCGAGGAGATCACGAAGCGGGTCGGGTCCATGAATTGGCGGTTCGCGGTCAGCAGCTCTCGCGACTCGAACAGGGTGCGCATCACGGCAGCGATATCGCCATCCGTATGTCGGAAAGTCTGCGCCATGCGTGCCGCCAGCGCTGGCGGTGGGTTGTCGGCCACGAAATATTCGGCCAGCTGGCGCGAGACGAACTGCGCACAGGCGGGTTGGTGCACGATGATGTCCACCGCCTGTTGTATTTCGGCGTAGCCGCGGCCTTTGATGGTTTGACCTAGCAGCATCTTGTCGCTGAAATCGTGCCGTTGCGGGTTGAACTCGAACAGACCTTTGCGTACCACCAGCGGCGCGAACTTCGGGTTGAAATGCTCGGGTTTGCCGTCGACTGGCGCGATGCCAGCGCCGGTGAGGATCAGCGCCAGCTGTTGCACGTCCTGCTGGGTGTAGCCGGCGTTCACGCCCAGTGTGTGCAATTCCATCAGCTCGCGCGCGTAGTTTTCGTTGACGTGACCTTTCGCATTCTGTGCGTTGTCCAGGTACTCCAGCATCGCCGGGCTTTCCAGCGTGGCCATCACCAGATCGCGAAACTTGCCCAGTGCATGCGGGCGAATCACGTGCTGTTCGTAATTGGCCAGCTCCCAGCGGATGCGGCCCTTGTCCGCGTACAGGCTGAAGTGGTTGAGCCAGAACCACACCAGCTGTTCCTTGAGCTGGTTCGATCCGTACACCGCTTGCAGCAGCTCGGCTTGTCGCGCTTCCTGTCCCAACAGGTAGCTATGTTGCTGCAGCGCCTTGTTCGCAGCCTGCTTGTTCGGGCCATCCGGCATCGCCTTGATGCGTTGCTGTTCGCTGTACAGAGCGGCGAGCAACTGCGTGGGTGGCGTGTGCACCGCTTCATAACTGTTGATCAGCGTTGTGATCGGCGGCGGCAGCGATCCACCGACATGATCGGTTAGCTGCGCATCGAGCAGTTGCTTGCGGCCTAGCATGCGATAACGCGCCACCGCTGCACTGTCGAGACCGAAGCCGTCGCGGCGTAGCCAGGTGATGTCATCGTGGCTGAGGTTTGCGCCAGTAGCCGGTGCGCTCGCGCGTGAGGGAGCAGCGGCGCAGGCGGCAAGAAGCGACGTGGCTAATACCAGCAGCACGACGAATGCATGGTGCTGGATACACCGTTTCGGCGGATGTGAGGCAGTTTTGATCAGTTGCATGCGAACCTGATACCCCATAAGCCAGGCATGGCTGTGTGTGCTTTGTGGCGGGCGAAGTGGTCCGCGCATTCGCAATGGAGTGCAAACCTACACCAACCGCAAATCCCTCGCATGCACCTGCGGAAACACCGTCTGCAACTGACTGTCATTGAGTCCCCACAGACGTGCGAACAGGCCGCCCAGCACGTCGCGGTAGTCGTTGAGCACCTGGTAGTCGCGGTTCTGCAGCAGGTTCGGCTGGTTGACGGCGAGCTGTTCACCGGCGAGGCGTCCGCCGTTGACCTTGCCGCCGAGTACCCAGTGCACGGTGCCGTGGCCGTGGTCGGTGCCCTTGTCGCCGTTCTCGCGGAAGGTGCGACCAAACTCGGAGAGCACCACCACGGTGGTGTCGTTCCAGGCGTCGCCCAGCGCATCGGCGTAGGCGGCCAGGCCTTCGCCGAGGTTGCGCAGGTTGTTGGCGAGGCCGCCGGTGACGCTGCCCTGGTTGACGTGGGTATCCCAGCCGCCCACATCGACGAAGCCGAGCCGGTATTGGTCGCGCATCAGGGTGGCGATGCGCCGTGTCTCGGCGGCGAAATTGTTGGCGCTGGGCGCGCCGCGGCTGGCCTGGATCATTTCGTTGCGCAGATCCGCCGACACGGTCTTGGGCAGGGCCAGGCCATCGGTGGTGGCGGCAGCCAGCGGTGTGCCCTTGTACATGCCTGACAGGATCGCCGCTTGCCGTTCATCGAAATGTGCCTTGGGATCGGCCTTCAGCGAGATGTTGGGGATGTCGTGCTGCGAGCCCTGGAAGCTCAGTGGCAGGTTGTTGGTGAACGCGATCGCCGAGGTTCCACTGAGCAGGCCGGACAGCCGCGCGAGGAAGCCCGAGCGATAGTTGCCCATGGACTCCTGCGGTTCGCCGCGCTCGATGTGATCCTGCGTCTCGAAGTGACTGCGGCTGAGGTCACTGGTGCCCGCAAACGGGATGAAGGCCAGCTGCTTCTTCTGCCACAGCGGATAGAGCGTCTCGCGCACCACCGGGTTGAGGCCCCAGTCCGCATCCAGCGCGATGGCGCTGTTGGGATTGCCGGCATCGGGCCTGGCAATGGCGAGAGTGGGGCGTGATGCGTAGTAGAAGTCGCTGCCGCAAGGCACCAGCAGGTTGTTGCAGTCGTAGCCACCACGCAGGAAGACCAGCAGGAAGCGTGGCGTATTCGCTGGCGCAGCGAACAGCCGACCGGAGAACGGCAACGTGGACGCGGCGGCGAAGGCGCCGGCGGCGAGCAGGAATTCGCGACGGTTCATGGAGCACCTCGATGGTGATCGGCAAGTTTGTGCATGCAGACGGGGGAGAACATTAGCGGTAATTGAAGTCGGGTGACGACAGCAGGAACGTATTCCATTCCGCTGGTGACTTGGCCTGGCTCAGTGCAGTACCGGTGGCCGTGGACAGTCCTTGCGCGATCGCGTCGCGGTACAGCGCCGAATCACGCAATGCAGGAGCTTCCCGCGGCAGATTCGAAGGAGTGCCTGGCAGCGCAGGATCGCTGTTGTCGACGAACAGCCGATTGCGCCCACTACCAATCACGCCGGCGAAGTCGAAGCGCATGCTCATCTGGCCCGAGCCGGTCCAGCTGGACGAATCCAGCGGCCAGCCATCGGGCGTGATGCGGCCGTACAGTGGCTCGCCCATCTGGCGCAGCCAGTTCACCAGCGGTACCGCGTTGGGAATCGGCTGGCCGTCGTAGGTGAGTCGCATCGACGAGACCAGAAACCGCATCGGATCCTTGAACTTGTGCTCGTCGATGGCGGCGGCCTCATGTGACAGCAGCATCGTGCGCACCACGGCCGCGATGTCGCCATCGGTGCGCTGGAACGTCTTGGCCATCGCATCGATCAGCGAAGCCGGCGGTTGGTCAGCAATGAAGTATTCGGCAAGCTGCTGCGAGATGAAGTGCGCACAGGCGGGCTGGCGCACGATCAGATCCACCGCCTGGGCGATCTCGTCGTAACCGCTGCCCTTGATGGTCTGGCCGAGGAAGCTCTTGTCGCCAAAATCGTGCTGGTTCGGGTTGAACACGAACAGGCCGTCGCGCACCAGGCCGGGACGCGCGCGGGCGAGGAGCCTCTGGCGCACGGCTGGCTTCGCCGGCAACAGGCCGGCGCCGGTGAGGATGCGCATCAGCTGCTGCACATCCTGCTGGGAATAGCCGGAATTCACGCCTAGCGTGTGCAGCTCCATCAGCTCACGCGCGTAGTTCTCGTTGGTCTTGTCCTTGACGTTGTGCACGTTGTCGAGGAACACCAGCATGGCCGGGCTCTGCAGCGTGGCCATCACCAGATCCTTGAACTTGCCCAGCGCATGCGGGCGGATCACGTTTTCCTCGTAGTCGGCAGTGAACAGGCGCACCGGCCCCTTGTCCGCATAGATGCTGAAATGGTTGAGCCAGAACCACACCAGCTGCTCCTTCAGCTGGTCGCCGCCGTAGATCGCGTGCAGCATCTCGGCCTGCGCAGCCTGCTGATAGATGTCGCGGCGGTACAACTGGAACGCCTTCTTCGCCGCATCCTTGGCCGGGCCGGCAGGCACTTGCTTGAACTGCTGCGCGCGCTGCTGGTATTCGGCCAACTGCTGCGATAGTGGTGTGCTGATCACGGGCAGATTGTTGATCTGTGCGGCGACCTGCGGCGGCAGGCTGTCATCAATGCTGGCCAACTGCTCGTCGAGGAAGCGCGTGCGACCCAGTTCGCGGTAGCGCGCCAGCGTGGTGCTGTCGAGGCCGAAGCTGTCGCGGCGCAGCCAGGCGATGTCGCCCAGCCTCAGGCCGTCCACCTTTGCAGTGACCGTGGCGGTCGGCAGCCGCTGCGGCGGATTCCCGTCGCTGGCACAGGCCAGCGACGGGGCGAGCGCAAGCAACAGGCCGGAAACCAGCGTGCGGCAGCGAAGCTGGGAGGTAGCAGGCATGCGTCCGTACTCCGGTGGTTGAAGAGGTCAGTAGTGTTTGAACGCAAGGGTGCCGGTTTGGATGACCCCGGCAACGTGACGAAAGGCGCATGTTGAAGGCGCAGTTCAGCTTGTCGCTGTTGCGTGTCATGGCAGCTACTATGCGACACCCGCTGGAGCCTGCCATGCCCAAGACCTACGACCGCGCCTATTTCGACAAGTGGTACCGCGACCCGCGGCACGCGGTCGGTTCGTCGGCCGAACTGCGGCGCAAGGTGGCCATGGTGGTGGCGCAGGCCGAGTATTACCTCGGTCGGCCGATCCACAATGTGCTCGACGTGGGCTGCGGCGAGGCGACCTGGCGTGCACCGTTGCGCGCGCTGCGACCGGACATCGCCTATCGCGGGCTGGATGCCAGCGAGTATGCGGTCGCGCGCTACGGCCGCAGCCGCAACATCGGCCTGGCGCGTTTTGGTCAGCTCGAACAGTTGCGCTTCGACATGCGTTTCGACCTGATCGTGTGTACTGACGTGCTGCATTACCTGAAGCCAGCCGAGATCCGTGCAGGCCTGCACGGCATCGGCGAAATGCTCGAAGGCGTCGCGTTTCTGGAGGTGTTCACCAGCCGCGATGACGTGGCGGGCGACCACCACGGTTTCGTGTCGCGCGTACCCGCGTGGTATCTGCGCGAGTTCGGTCAGGTCGGGCTGCTGCCCTGTGGCTCGCACTGCTACCTCGGGCCGCGACTGGAACGGCACATCGCCGCACTGGAGCGGGCGCAGTTGCCGGCCTGATCGAACGTACCTGATTGAACGTAGGTTGGGGTGAGCGTGAGCGAACCCCAACGCCTCGACGCGGGAATGTCGGGATTCGCTGGCGCTCATCCCAACCTACGCATGAGCCGAATCAATCGACGGTGGTCTTGTCCTTGTAGCGGCACAGGTCGCGGATCGCGCAGTGCGGGCAATCCGGCTTGCGCGCCTTGCACACGTAGCGGCCGTGCAGGATCAGCCAATGATGGGCGTCCTGCTTGAACTCGGCCGGGATCACTTTCTCCAGCTTGTCCTCGACCGCTCGCACATCCTTGCCCGGTGCCAGCCCGGTACGGTTGGCGACGCGGAAGATGTGCGTGTCGACCGCGATGGTCGGCTCGCCGAACGCGGTGTTGAGCACCACGTTGGCGGTCTTGCGGCCCACGCCGGGTAGCGCCTCCAGTGCCTCGCGATCATGCGGCACTTCGCCATCGTGCCGCTCGATCAGCAGTCGGCACAACGCGATCACATTCTTTGCCTTCGCGTTGAACAGGCCGATCGTGCTGATGTAACGCTTCAGGCCTTCCTCGCCAAGTTCGAGGATCGCCTGTGGCGTGTTCGCCAACGGATAGAGCTTCTTCGTCGCCTTGTTCACGCCGACATCCGTGGCCTGCGCGGACAGCACCACGGCCACCAGCAGTTCGAATGGTGTGGCGTAGACCAGTTCGGTGGCCGGATGCGGATTGAGCTCACGCAGGCGCGTGAACAGCTCGATCACATCGGCGCGTTTCACGGTTTAGGCTCCTGCTGCTTGGCCTTCGCACGGGCCAGTGCGGCCAGCACGGGATTGACCGGGCCAGCGAAGACATCGACGGCCGCCTTGCGCGCAGCCAGTTCGGCCTCACGTTCCGTGTGCTCGCGTTGCAGTCGCGCTTCCCGCCGCTGGAAGTGTGCGCGCGCGGTATCGGCATGGGCCGTATCCATCTGTTCCGGCGGCATCGGCAGGAGCACGATGCAGTCAACTGGGCAGGCCGGCACGCACAGTTCGCAACCGGTGCAGTCGTCGGCGATCACCGTATGCATCAGTTTCGCCGCGCCGACAATCGCATCGACCGGACAGGCCTGGATGCACTTGGTGCAGCCGATGCAGTCGGCCTCGACGATGCGCGCCAGCGTGCGTGGCTTCTCGATGCCGTGCTCGGGGTTCAACGGCAGCACCGGTCGTTGCAGCAGCATCGCCAGCTTCTCGATACCCGCCGCGCCGCCGGGCGGGCACTGGTTAATTTCCACCTCGCCGCGTGCAATCGCCTCGGCGTAAGGTCGGCAGCCGTGGTAGCCGCATTGCTCGCATTGCGTCTGCGGCAGCAGCGCGTCGATCTGCGCCGCCAGCGTGGAAGGTTCGGTAACCATATGTGCCATATTGTGGCGCAATCCGGCCTGGTATCGATGGCTTGAAGTGGCACGGTTTGCCATTACCTCTTGCTGCAGTGGCCTGGATATCACTGCCGATATCGGCGATCCGGCACGATCACCAAGGAAAGCATGCATGCCCATCAACGACTGCAATATCGCCACACTCGCCGAGGAAGCCAAGCCGGTCATGCCGGAGAAGCGTCCACCGCAGATCGAGGATCGCCTGTTCAAGGCACGCACCATCCTGATCTATGGCAGCATCGATCAGAAGCTGGCCGAACGCGTCACCGCGCGCATGCTGGCGCTGCAATACGAAAGCGATGATCCGATCACCATCTTCATCAACAGCCAGGGTGGTCACGTCGAGTCCGGTGACACCATCTACGACATGATCAAGTTCGTGAAACCGGACGTACGCATCGTCGGCACCGGCTGGGTCGCCAGCGCCGGCGCCCTGATCTATGCCGCGGTCAAGCGCGAGAACCGCTTCAGTCTGCCCAATACGCGCTTTCTGCTGCACCAGCCCTCCGGCGGCGCTGGCGGCTCGGCCAGCGAGATCGAGATCCATGCGCGCGAGATCATCCGCATGCGCAAGCGTCTCAACGAGATCTTCGCGCGCGAAACCGGGCAGACGTACGAGCGTATTGCCAAGGACACCGAGCGCGATTACTGGATGTCGGCTGAAGATGCCAAGGCTTACGGCCTCGTAGGCAAGATCATCCAGAACGCCAGCGACCTGGTTTGATGGATCCGGTGCGATGAACAAGACCCCCGCGGTGTGCGGGGGTCTTTGCATGGTGCGGCGATTAGGCGATTACCTGACGGTGGCACCCGGCTTGGCGCCTTGGTCGGCGTCGAGCAGGAACAGGTTGCTGCCGCCGTCGCCAGCCGACAGGATCATGCCCTCGGACAGGCCGAAGCGCATCTTGCGCGGCGCGAGGTTGGCGATGAACACCACGTTGCGGCCGACCAGCTTTTCCGGTTCCCCATAGGCGGCGCGGATGCCGGAGAAAATCTGTCGCTTGCCCAGCGGGCCGGCGTCCAGTTCGAAGCGCAGCAGTTTGTCGGAGCCATCGACGAATTCGCAGACGATGACCGTGCCGATGCGCAGATCGAGCCTGGCGAAATCGTCGATGCCGATGAAGCCGGGAGTCGGGAGTGGGGAATCGGGAGTCGTTACGGCGGGCTTCGAACTGTCGTTCATGGCTTTCTTTTTGAGTGGGACAGGAGTTTCGGCGGAACCGCCGAGCGATTCCTTCGATGCCTCCACCATCGCCTCGATATGTTTCGAGTCGATACGTGCGAGCAACGGTTCGAATGCGTTGACCGTGTGGCCGTGCAGTTCGCGCCTGGCATCGTCGAAGCTGGTGATCGGTGCGGCGAGGAACTGTTCGGCAGCGGCGACGGTGGCGGGCATGACCGGCTTGAGCAGGCCAGCCAGCAGGCGGAAGGCGGCCAGCGCGAACGAGCACACCTGGTGCAGCGCGGCGCGTTGTGCTTCGTCCTTCGCCATCAGCCACGGTGCCTTGGTGGCGATATGGCTATTGACCAAGTCGGCCATCAGCACGAAGCGCCGTGTGACCTCGGCAAACTCACCATCCTCATACAGCTTGTCGATGCCGTCGTAGTGCGACAACAAGGTCTGCCACAGCGCGGCTTCTTCGGTGTCGAACGTGGCAGCCAGCTTGCCGTCGAAAAACTTCTGCACGAAGCCGGCCGTACGGCTGGCGATGTTCACCCACTTGCCGACGAGGTGCGAGTTGACGCGCTCCTCGAATGCCTTCAGATCGAGATCGACGTCGACCGGCGCGTCGCTGAGCATGGTGGTGAAGTAGTAGCGCAGGAACTCCGGGTGCAGCCCGGCATCCAGATACGTGCGCGCCTGGATGAAGGTGCCGCGCGACTTCGACATCTTCGCGCCGTTCACCGTCAGGTAGCCGTTGACGTGCAACGCGGTCGGTGTGCGGAACTGCGCGCCATGCAGCATCGCAGGCCAGAACAGGCCGTGGAAGTTGATGATGTCCTTGCCGATGAAGTGGTGCATCTCGGCGGTGCTGTCGGGGCCGAGGAAGTCGTCGAACTTCAGGCCGGTGCGGTCGCACAGGGCCTTGAAGCTGGCCAGATAACCGACGGGTGCATCCAGCCACACATAGAAGAACTTGCCCGGTGCGTCGGGGATCGGGAAGCCGAAGTAGGGTGCGTCACGCGAGATGTCCCAGTCCTTCAGGCCACCATCCAGCCACTCCTTGAGCTTGGCCACCACGCCGCTGTTCGCCACTGGTGCGCCATGAGTGAACTTGCCAGCAAACCAGTCGCGCAGCAGGGCCTCGAACTTGCTCAGCTCGAAGAAGTAATGCTCTGAATCGCGCAGCACCGGCGTGGCGCCGGACATCACCGAATACGGGTTGATCAGGTCGGTCGGCGCGTAGGTAGCGCCGCAGTGCTCGCAGTTGTCGCCGTACTGGTCCGGCGTGCCGCAGTTCGGGCATACGCCCTTGATGTAGCGGTCCGGCAGGAACATTTCCTTCTCTGGATCGAACAGCTGCTGGATGCTGCGCTTTGCGATGTAGCCAGCATCACGCAGGCGCGTATAGATCAGCGAGGCCAGCTCGCGGTTCTCGTCCGAATGCGTGGTGTGGTAGTGGTCAAAGCTGAAATGGAAATCCGCGAAGTCAGCTTCGTGCCCGGCGCGGATGCCTGCGATGAACGCCTCTGGCGTCATGCCGGCCTTTTCCGCAGCAAGCATGATCGGCGTGCCGTGCGCGTCGTCCGCGGCGACGAAATGCACCTCGTTGCCCATCATCCGCTGCGCACGCACCCAGATGTCGGTCTGGATATAGCCCAGCATGTGACCCAAGTGCAGCGGGCCATTGGCATAGGGCAGGGCGTGGGTGACGAGCAGGCGGCGACTCATGGCAGACAGGCACTCCAGAATGACTGAGCATTATGGCATGCGGGCCTGCGGCTGGCCGCCTACCGAGGTACCGGTCCTGACGGGTTTGGAGTGGTTGCACTGGTTTCCAGACGAAATGCCGGTCTTTGAAATACGCACTTTCTGATTTGCACGATTTAACGTATTTGTGTACATTTATGCATGTTTGGAAATATGGTCGGAAACAATGAATGTGTTGAGTGAATCCATGCCGGCGGGACGACAACAGCTGGCTGCGGCTACCCGTGCCACCCGCCTGATCTTCCTGGTATCCGGCATCGGCATGGCCAGCTGGGCGCCGATGGTGCCGTATGTCAAGGCGCGGCTGGGGCTGGACGATGCGAGTCTCGGCCTGGTGCTGCTGGCTTTCGGCGGTGGCTCGATGCTGTCGATGCCGTTGATCGGCTTGCTGGCCCATCGCTACGGCAACCGCAGGGTGATCAGCGTGGCCGGGTTGCTGCTGTGCGTGGCGATTCCCGTGCTCGCGATCGTGCCGAATGTGCTGACGCTTGCCGCTACGCTGCTGTACTTCGGCGCGATGCTGGGCGCGGTGGATGTGGCGATGAACGCGCATGCAGTCGAAGTGGAACGGCGCGACGGTCGCGCGTTGATGTCGGGCTTCCACGGACTTTTCAGTATCGGTGGCCTGGTGGGTGCGGCGCTCATGAGCGCGCTGCTGGCGCTGGGCCTGCCACTGTCGAACGGGGCCCTGGCGATCGCGCTGCTGTTGGCGCTGATCGTGCTTAGCCAGCGCAGCCATCTGCTTTCCCACGTGGACGATGCGGCCAGGCAGACCGTACCGTTTCGTCTGCCACGCGGGTTGGTGCTGTTGCTCGGCGTGCTGTGCTTCGTCAGTTTCCTGGCTGAGGGTTCGATGCTCGACTGGAGCGCCGTGCTGCTGCGCGATTTCCGCGGCTTCTCCGCGGCATCCGCCGGCATCGGCTATGCGTGTTTCTCGGTAGCCATGGCCGCTGGCCGACTTGCTGGCGACGGGGTGGTCGCGCGGCTGGGTCCGGTGTGGACGGTACGCGTCGGTGCCAGCCTGGCGGCAGTCGGCTTTCTGCTGGCAGCCATGGCGCCGTGGCCGCCGGTTTCGTTGTTCGGCTTCGTGCTGATTGGTCTGGGTGCATCGAACATCGTGCCGGTGATGTTCAGTGCGGCGGGTCGTCTGCCGGGCCAGCCGCCGGCGATTTCGATCGCCACGGTGACTACATTGGGTTATGCCGGCCTGCTCAGCGGGCCGGCATTGATCGGTTTCCTGGCCCATGCCAGCAATCTGCCGATAGCGTTGGCCGTAATCGCCGGCATGCTGCTGTTGGTAGTTGGCGCGGCAAAGATCGTGCGGCGTTGAAAGAACTTCATGACTGAGGATGGCGAAATGAGCGAGTGTGAAACCCGGCGTGCTGCACCGGATCATCCTGCACTGGATCACCCTGTATTGGATACGGTGATCTTCGATATCGGCGGCGTCCTGATCGACTGGAACCCGCGCTATCTGTATCGCCAGCTGTTCGATGACGAGCAGGTGATGGAGCAGTTCCTGGCCGAAGTGTGCAATTCGCCGTGGAACGAGCAACAGGATGCCGGGCGTCCGTGGGACGAGGCCATCCGGCTGTGCAGCGCGGAGTTTCCCCAACACGCGGCGCTGATCGCTGCTTACCGCACGCGCTGGGACGAGATGCTGCGTCGCCCGTTGCACGACAGCGTGGCGATTCTCGATGAGCTGCGCGCGCGTGGCGTGCGCCTGTACGCATTGACCAATTGGTCGCAGGAGACCTTTCCGCTGGCATTCGAGCGCTATGCGTGCCTGCATGCATTCGAAGGCATCGTGGTGTCCGGACAGGAGCGGATGATCAAGCCCGATCCGGCGATCTTCCACCTGCTGCTGAGCCGTTACGGAGTTGATCCGGAACGAGCCGTGTATATCGACGATGCCCCGCGCAATGTGGATGCGGCGGCGAAGCTTGGCATGCATGCGCTGCATTTTCGTGATGCAGCAGTGTTGCGCGCGGAACTTGTCGCGCTGGGACTGCTCGACAGCGCATCATCGGAGGCGCGCCAGCATGGCTAAGGTGAATCCTGGCGAGATGCTGCCGCAGGAACGCCAGCAATGGATACTCGATCGACTGCGCCAGCGTGGCCGCGTAGTGGCGGTGGAGCTGGCGACAGAATTCGCGGTGTCCGAAGATTCGGTCAGGCGCGATCTGCGCGAGCTGGCGGCGCTGGGCCTGTGCAAGCGTGTTTACGGCGGTGCGTTGCCATTGTCCGCCGCCGTTGCGCCGCTCAAGCAGCGACGGCAGGAACATGCCGGCCGCAAGCTGGCACTGGCACGCAAGGCGGCGACCCTGGTGCGACAGGGACAGGTGCTGCTGATCGACGCCGGTTCGACCAACACGGCGATCGCCGCCGCGCTGCCGCAGGACTTGGGGTTGACCGTGGTGACCAATGCACCAGATATCGCGCAGATCCTGCTCGAACGCGAAGGCTTCGAGATTCTGCTGATCGGCGGCCGGATCGATGCGCGGATTGGTGCCGCCATCGGCGCACAGGCCGTGCAGGAAATTCAGCGGGTGCGCGCCGATCTGTGTTTTCCCGGCGCCTGCGCGATAGATGCGATCGGTGGGTTATGGGGTTTCGACAGCGAGGAAGCGTTGCTGAAACGGGCGATGGTCGAGGCCAGTGGCGAGGTCGTTGTCGTCGCCACCAGCGACAAGCTCGGCACCGTGGCGACGCATCGGGTGGCTGCCATCGACGAAGTGCAACATCTGGTGGTCGAGCACGATGTCAATCGTGCGCTGCGTGCAACATTCAGTGCACACGGCCTGATGGTGCATCGGGCTGATGCCGCAGCATGAGGTGAGCTTGCCCCCGCCCAAATGAAAAGCCTCATGCCAGGATCGCTGGCATGAGGCTTGATTCAACGCAGTGGACGAAGCGGTTGAAGGGCGCTTATTCCTGCCGCTCCCATGTCTGGCTGCGGCCAAGCAGGGAGAAGCCGATGTAACCGTGCACGTCGAGCTTCTGGCCGCCATCGGCGAGGGTGAGTTTCACCTTGTAGACCTTGCCGCTCTTGGGGTCGAGGATCTTGCCGCCATCCCATACGTCGTCGTCCTTGCTGACGCCCCACATGATGGTCATCCCCTCGATCGGCTTGTCCTTGCGCTCGCCGTCGCACTTCCTGCAGATCGGGTGTTCCCCGTCGCGGGCGATCTCCTCCGGACTCAGGTTCATGACCTTGACCACCTTGGCCTGCAGCTGGCCATTGGATTCGGTGATCTCGATGATCGATTTCGCCTTGCCGCTAACGTCGTCGATCTGTTTCCAGGTACCGACCGGCGTGTCAGTGGCGGCGAGGGCGGTGCCGGCACTCAGCAGCAGGCAGGTGGCAATGGCGAGTCGGAACAATGGCTTCATGGTGACCTCCCGTACGAAAGCGTATGGATGGAGCCTGCCGGGGGCTGCCGGAAGCGTCAAGCTGCATTGCGCCATGTGCCGAGCGGCCGGCTGACTTGGGTCAGGCAGTGCCGTGACGCGGGCTGGCATAATGGGCAGTCCTCCCATCATTCGAGTCCCCATGACACAGGCGAGCGAAGCCCTGGTCCGCCGCATTCTCGGCGAGTTGACCGACACTCATACCGGCGCACCGCTGGCCGAGTCCCTGCGTGCCGTGGGTGTGGATGGGGCGCGGGTGTCGGTTGATCTCCAACTGGGGTATCCGGCGGCGGGCGCGATCGACAGCCTGAGCGGCCGTGTGCGACAGGCACTGGAGGCCGATCCGGCGATCGAGTCAGCCGCTGTCTCGATCACCAGCCGCGTCCATGTGCACAAGGTGCAGGGCACGTTGGGGCCGTTGCCGAACGTGAAAAACATCATCGTGGTGGCCTCCGGCAAAGGCGGCGTGGGCAAGTCCACGGTGTCGGCGAACCTGGCGCTGGCGTTGCAGGCCGAGGGCGCGAAGGTCGGCGTGATGGATGCTGACATCTATGGCCCGAGCCAGCCGACCATGCTGGGCGTGCACGGCAAGCCGGCCTCGCCGGATGGCAAGAGCATCATCCCGATGCAGGCGCACGGCATGCCGGTGATGTCGATCGGCTTCCTGGTCGAAGAGGACACGCCGATGATCTGGCGCGGCCCGATGGTGACGCAGGCGATGATGCAGTTGCTTACCGATACGCGGTGGGAACAGTTGGACTACCTGATCGTCGACCTGCCGCCGGGTACCGGCGACATCCAGCTCACGCTGTCGCAGAAAGTGCCGGTGGCCGGTGCGGTGATCGTCACCACGCCGCAGGACATCGCCCTGCTGGATGCGCGCAAGGCGCTGAAGATGTTCGAGAAGGTCGAGGTGCCGGTGCTCGGTGTGGTGGAGAACATGGCCACCCATGTCTGCTCGAACTGTGGGCACGAGGAGCACATCTTCGGCGAGGGCGGCGGCGAGCGGATGTCGACGCAATACGGGGTGCCCTATCTGGGTTCGCTGCCGCTGGATATTCGTATCCGCGAGCAGGCCGATAGCGGCAACCCCACGGTGGTGGCGATGCCCGATTCCGACCTCGCCGCGCGCTACCGCGAGATCGCCCGCAATGCGGCTGGTCGCCTGTCGCGGCAGCCACGCAACAAGTCGCTGGGGCTGGGCAAGATCGTGGTGCAGGGCGCTCCTGCGGCATGATGGCCGGCCTCATGACGGCATCGCCCCGACGTGTGCTGTGCCTGTCCGGCAGCTTGCGTCGGGTGTCGTCGAATACCGCCGCGCTGGAGGCCGCGCGACAGCTGGCGCCGCCAGCGCTGGAGTTGGTGCTGTACGACGGGCTTGGTGCATTGCCGTTGTTCAACCCGGATGACGAGAACGAGTCACTGCCGCCAGCGGTGTTCGTCCTGCGCGAAGCCGTCGGGCGCGCGGACGCCTTGTTGATCGCCTGTCCCGAATACGCCCATGGCGTGCCTGGCGCGTTCAAGAACCTGCTCGACTGGCTGGTCGGTAGCCTGGAGTTTCCGGGCATGCCGGTGCTGCTGCTGAACACCGCCGCGCGCGGTTCGTGCCATGCGCAGGAGGCGCTGGCGGAAATTCTGTTCACCATGTCCGCGCAGTTGCTGGCGAGTCAGTCCATGCCGGTTGCCCTGCCTGGCGCAGGTTGCACATCGGCACAGGTGCTGGCCAGCGTGGAGCGCCGTGCTGAATTGCAGGCTGCGCTGAACCTGCTGGTCGAGGCCCTGGTCGTCCCAGCCGAATCGACAGAACCCCGGCAAGGTGACTCGGCTGCCACAGCGTCGTAGGGCGGGCACTGCCCGCCGACTTTTGGCTTTGGGTGCTACCCCGGAGCAAAGCAGGTGCGGCAGGCAGTGCCCGCCCTACGCCGCCTCGGCGAGAGGCTGCAGCGCAGCTCCTGCAACCCCCGGCACGCGGCGACTGGCCGGTCGTGCTGGCGCCGCAGCGCCCCGACCATGTATTTTTGCCGCTTTGCGCCCGGCCAGACCGGGCGGCATCGCTAACCGACCGGAGACAGCGTGAGCATCAAACCCGACAAGTGGATCCGTCGCATGGCCGAGAGCCACGGCATGATCGAACCGTTCGAACCGGGCCAGGTCAAGCTGCGCGAGGGCAACAAGCTAATTTCCTACGGTACGTCGAGCTACGGTTACGACGTGCGCTGCGCGCGCGAGTTCAAGATCTTCACCAACATCAACTCGACCATCGTCGACCCCAAGTCGTTTGATCCGTCGAGCTTCGTCGACGTCGAGGCGGACGTCTGCATTATCCCGCCGAACTCGTTCGCGCTGGCGCGCACGGTCGAGTACTTCCGCATCCCGCGCAAGGTGCTCACCATCTGCCTCGGCAAGAGCACTTACGCGCGCTGCGGTATCATCGTCAACGTGACACCGCTGGAACCGGAATGGGAAGGCCACGTCACACTGGAGTTTTCCAACACCACGCCGCTGCCCGCAAAAATCTACGCCAACGAAGGCGTGGCGCAGATGCTGTTCCTCGAATCCGACGAGGAATGTGAAACCAGCTACAAGGACCGCGGCGGCAAATACCAGGGCCAGCAGGGTGTGACCTTGCCGCGAACCTGAGCCGAATCTGCCGGTCGAATGATGGTGGCTGAACGGTGGGCATCTGCTGGCGCCGCCCATGTGACGATCCGGCGTTACACTTCACATGATTTTTGAATCAAACTGCTCGACCTCCAGGAGACCTGCATGACCCGTTTTTCCACATGGCTGACGCGCGCCACCGTCGCGATCATGCTGGGCAGCACGCTGTTGCTCGCCGGTTGCCATTTTGGCGGCACCAAGGGCGGAGTCACCACTGCCTCGATGAAAGGCCAGTTCGACGCCACCATCGAGTCCTACAAGGAAGGTCAGTTCCTGGTCGACGGTGCGGTGCTGTCGGCGGTCGATCTCGGCAGTCATTTCGCCTACCTGAAGGACCAGGGCAAGTTGCCCAAAACCGTGCTGCTTGAGGGCAGTGACGATTCCAAGATCCGCAAGCAGCACCTGCAGTACATGGCGCGCCTGCAGCTTGATTACGGGTTCCGCACGTATTACGACGACAAGGGCACGCTGAAGGAGATCAATCCGCAGGACACCAAGGCGCGTGCGCTTGAGGATCATCACGAAAGGGCACCGACTGCAGCGCCGCCGGAGCAGGATCACATGCCCAGCTCAACCGGCACTCAGTACTGATTCCAGCAGAATCGAACGCGCTGGTTATTCATCGAAAGCCCGCGGAGCGATCCGCGGGCTTTTTCCTGTGCGGCCAAGACCACTGCTGGCGACGAGCGAGGCGCTCAGTCGAGCGTGCCGGCCCCGAGCTTGCAATCCAGCGGTGTGGCAATCGCCGTACGCAACACAATCTCCAGTCCGCGCACCACCTCGACCAGCGCCATGCTGGCGGCACCGTGCCGCCGTGCCGCCTGTGCCGGAAGGTAGGGGATGTGGATGAAGCCGGCGCGCACGCCGCGCCGTTTTGCGGCCAGGTGCAGCATGGCGTAGGCGATGTGATTGCAGACGTAGGTGCCGGCGCTGTTCGATATCTCGGCGGGCAGGCCCTGCGCATGCAGCGCGGCCAGCATCGCCTTGATCGGCAGCGTGCTGAAGTAGGCGGCGGGGCCGCCGGCGATCACCGGTTCATCCACCGGCTGTGCGCCGGCATTGTCGGGGATGCGCGCGTCCTGCAGATTGATTGCCACCCGTTCGATCGACAGCTGCTGGCGCCCACCGGCCTGACCGATGCCGAGCACGATCGCGGGCGTAAGCTCGCGCATGGCTACCTTCAATGCGCGTAGCGAGCCGGCAAACTCCGTCGGCAACTGCAGCGCACTGATCCGGTGTCCGCCGATGCGCTTGCCGTGCAGCGCATGCACGGCTTCCCACGAGGGGTTGATACTCTCGCCACCGAACGGGTCGAAGCCGGTCAGCAGGATGCGTGGCAGGGATGTGCTCATGCTTGCCTCGTCGATCGTTCAGCGAAATACCAGCAGCCACATCATCGCGAAGGTGACGGCAAGAATCCACACAGCGCTCCACGCCTGCGCGCGTATCACGCCATAGGGATTGCGTAGTTCCAGCAATGCCGCCGGCACCAGGTTGAAATCGGCCGCCATCGGCGTCAGCAGGGTGCCACAGTAGCCGCACAGCATGCCCATCGAACCGAGGATCGCCGGATGCGCACCATGCTGCTGGATCAGCAGTGGCAGGCCGATGCCGGCCATCATCACCGGAAACGCGGCGAATGCATTGCCCATGATCACGGTAAACAGCACCATGCCGAGCGCAAAGGCCAGCAGGCAGGCAAGGGCGCTGCCGGTCGGCAGGAAGCTGCTGGCCAGTGCTGAAATGGCCGCCCCCACGCCGCTTTGCGTGAATACCTCGCCCAGCGCGGCCAGCAGCAGTGGCAGCAAGGCGGCCCAGCCGATCGCGTCGAGCAGCCGGCGGCCTTCGGCGACGCCATCACGCAAAGGCGCGCGCGCTACCCGCGATGCTGCGAACAGCGCCACCACGCAGGCCAGCGCCAGTCCGGTCAGGGTCATCTGCGGCGTCGCGAACAGGCCATGACCGGCGATCGCCAGGTGCGCCCCGAACAACGCCACCAGCAGGGTCACCAGCGGAATCAGCAGGGCAGGCACGAACAGTTTGTGGCCGAGCCGGATCGCGGATTGCAGGCGTTGCGCAGCGCTTCTGCTCTCGGCATGGGCGTGACGGTGCAGTTTCGGCGCCAGCACCGCCAGCGCGATCACCCCTGCGCCGGCCAGCTGCGCCGGAAGCGGGTGGCCGGACGCCTGCTGCGCCAGCACGTAGTCACCACTGCCGAACAGCGCGCCAAGCACCAACCAGAACGCGGCGTGCCAGCCATGCCGTTCGCGCAGGTTGCGCCAGCCGGTGTAGAGCAGGAAGGCAGCGATCAACCAGTAGGCGTATTCGATGCGCAGCATGCTCAACCCGCCGCTTCGATGTGTGCGCTGGCGGCACGGCGTTGCAGCCGGCGCTGGTACAGCCACACGCGCACGGACTGGATGACGAAGGCCGCGATCGCGGTGGGCAGCGCCCACAATGCGATCGACAGCGGCGTCAGTTCGATGCCGTGCTGTGCATAGAAGCCCTGGATCAGCAGCACCGCCCCGAGCGCGATGAAGACGTCCTCGCCGAAGAAACGGCCGACATTGTCGGTGGCCGCAGCGACCGCACGCAGTTCGTCACGGTCCGCATCATTCAGCGTGGGCAGGATCTTTTCCGCCGCGGCTTCGCCCATCGGTGCGAGCAGCGGGCGCACTGTCTGCGCGGCACCGGCCACACCGGTGAGACCGAGCATCGCCAGCAGCTGGCGCATCAGCAGGTAGCCGATCAACAGCCGCGCCAGGGTCAGTCCGTGCAGGCGCGATATCCAGCGTTGCGCATGCTCGCGCAGGCCGGTCCGCTCCAGCAGGCCGATGGCTGGCAGGGTCAGCACGAACAGCAGCAGCATCCGACTGGAGACGAAGCTCTTGCCGAGCAGCGCGAGCAAGGCCGGCAGCTGCAGGCCGGCCAGCAATCCGCTGGTGAGTGCCGCGCACACCACCACGGGGACCGGGTTGAAGCGCAGCGCGAAGCCGATGACGATCACCGCGACGCCGAGCAGGGGCCAGTAGTTCACGCGTGATTTCCGTCGTGCCGGATGGAGGACATCATGTGGCGCCCGGAGCGGCGATCCGCATGCCTGCAGCTTCGAGTGCCTTGCGCAGGCGGCTTGCCAGCTGCACTGCATGGGCGCCATCGCCATGCAGGCACAGCGTGTCGGCATGCAGTCGTACACGATGGCCGTCCAGCGTGTGCACTTCACCGTCGCCGGCGATGCCGAGCGCCTGTGCCGTGGCCAGCTCGATGTCTTCGATCACCGCACCCGCTTCGCGGCGTGGCAGCAACGAGCCGTCGGCGCGATAGCGGCGGTCGGCAAACGCCTCGGCGACCACCGCCAGGCCAAGTGCGTTGCCGGCTTCGACCAGGGCCGAGCCGGCCAGGCCAAACAATCGCAGTTGCGGATCGAAATCACGCACCGCACGGGCGATCGCATTGGCCAGTACCGCATCGCGCGCCGCCATGTTGTACAGCGCACCATGCGGTTTGACATGGGTCAGCCGGGTGCCGGCGGCGCGGGTGAAGGCGTGTAGGGCGCCGATCTGGTACAGCGTCAGTGCGTGCACCTCGGCAGCCGTCACGCTCATTTCGCGGCGGCCGAAACCCTGCAGGTCGGGCAGCGAGACGTGGGCGCCGATCGCCACGCCGTGCGCCACCGCCTGGGCCACCGTGTGGCGCATGATCTGCGGGTCGCCGGCATGGAAGCCGCAGGCGATGTTGGCCGAGCTGAGCAGGGCCAGCAAGGCGTCGTCGTCACCCATGCGCCACGCGCCAAAGGATTCGCCGAGGTCGCCGTTGAGATCGATGCGGTTCATGGTCGTTGATTCACCCGGATGCGTTCCCGTCAAACTTGCCCAAGTCGTTGCGCAATCGTGCCAAGCAGGCGTGTCAGTCGTTGTTGGCGCGCGGCCAGTCGCGTCAATGCCTCGTCCAGCGCAGCCTCGCGGAAGCATACGGTATCGCCGGGCCGGTATTGCGCGAGACGCGGCAGGTCCACCACGGCGATCTGGCCGATTCGCGGGTACCCACCGGTCACCGGCGCCTCGGCCAGCAGGGCGATCGGCTGACCGGACGGCGGCAATTGCACGGTGCCGGGCAGTACCGCCTCGGAGATCATTTCCAGTGGTACTTGAAGCTTCAGCGTATGGCCGTCCAGACGGCCGGCGGTACGGTTGCTGTCCTTGCTCAGGACAAAACTGCCACCACACAGCAGTCGCTGCGAGGCTTCATCCAGCCGCGACCAGTGGCTGCCGCGCAGCAGCGCCAGCGGACGGTGGGTAAAGTCGAACCACGGCTGCGGATCGAGGCCCCAGTCCAACGGGCGTACCTCGTTGCCAGTCGATGAACGGGGCAACGGCGTGGCTGTGCCGAGCGATAGCACGTCACCGGCGCGCAATGCACGGCCGTGTGCGAAGCCGATGCACGCATGCAGGTCGCTGCTGCGGCTGCCAAGCAACATCGGTGCGTCGAAACCGCCGCGCACGGCGAGATAACTGCGGCAGCCGCTGGCCATGCCGCCGAGATGCAGCACGCTGCCTGCGGGTAGATGGCAGGTAGTCCACATGGGCAAGCTGTGTTCGCCGACGCGGGCGGTGATCGGTGCGCCGGTCAGGGCGATCGTCGCAGCGTACTCAAAACGCAGGCTGGGGCCGGCCAGGGTGCATTCGATCGCGGCCTCGCCACCGGCGTTACCGACCAGCGCGTTGGCCAGCTGCCACGCGGGCAGGTCCATCGCGCCGGCACGGCCTACACCCTGCGCGGCATGACCGGGGCGTCCGCCATCCTGCAGGCTGCTCAGCAGGCCCGGCTTGATGACGGTGACGTTCATGCAGGATGGGTCGCCGCCAACTGGTGGAAACGGTCTTCGTCGATCGCACGAAAGCGCACGTGGTCGCCCGCGCTGAGCAGGGAAGGTGTGTTCGCGGTGATGTCGAACAGTCGCAGCGGTGTGCGCCCGATCAGCTGCCAGCCACCCGGCAATGCCTCGGGATAGATGCCGGTCTGGCTGCCGCCGATCGCCACGCTGCCGGCTGGTACGCGCTGGCGTGGATCGCTGCGGCGCGGTACCGCCAGCTGCGGATCCAGCCCGAGCAGGTAGGGAAACCCCGGTGCGAAACCGAGCATGGCGACGCGGTAGTCCGCGCCGGTGTGACAAGCGATCACTGTTTCCGGATCGAGCCGGCACAACGCGGCGACTTCGGCCAGATCCGGTCCGTACTCGTCGCCGTAGCAGACTGGGATCACCAGCTCGCGCGGCGCAGTGACAATCGGGTCAGGTTCGTCGAGCGCGGCGCAGACAGCCGCCTGTACCTGCCGATGTGGATGGCCATCGGGCCAGTGCTGCGGGTCGAAGCGCAGCAGCACGCTGGCATAGGCGGGGACGCATTCCACTTGCGGCAGGCGACGGCGCAAACACGCCGTCGTGGCCTGCACCCGCGCGTTGAGTTCGATATCGATGCGCTCGCCGAAACGCAGCAGCAGGGCATCCTCGGCCAGTGCTTCGAACTGGATGTCGGATTCCATGGCCGCGTTATCCGGCTGTGTCGGCGAGTGCCTGCCGCAGCGCATCCAGTCGCGCGTTCAGGCTGGCCTCGTCATAAGGCTGTGCACGGCCGTGGCCCCACACCGGGCCCGGCCACGCGTCGTCGCCCTCACGGCGTGCGATCACATGGATGTGCAGCTGACGCACGATATTGCCGAGCGCGCCCAGGTTGAGTTTGTCGCATGGGGCAACGGCACGCAGGGCAGCAGTGGCGTCATTCACTTCCTGCCAGAGCAAGGTCTGTTCTTGCGCCGGCAGGTCGATGATCTCGACCAGTCCGGCGTGGCGCGGCACCAGCACCAGCCAGGGGAAGCGCGCGTCGTTCATCAATCGCACATCGCACAGGGCAAGCGATGCGACCAGTCGCGTGTCCCCCTCCAGCCGGGTATCGAGGATGAAGCTGGGCTTTCTCATGCGCCAGCCAGGTGCTGGTCGAAGAAGGCCAGGGTGCGTTTCAGCGCGAGTTTCGCACTGGCTTCGTCGTATGGCGCGCTGCCGTCACGGTTGAAAGCGTGGTCGGCCGGATAGGTGAAGGTTTCCATCTGCGGCAATGCCTCGCGATGCTTCGCCACCATGTCCGGTGTGATGTGCTGATCCTTTTCGCCGAAGTGAAACATCACCGGCGCCTTCGGCGTCTCGTGCAGGAACGGCAGGTTGCGTGCGCCGTAGTAGCTCACCGACGGCAGGCCCAACCGCAGCGCGGACAGAAACGCGACGGTGCCGCCCCAGCAGTAGCCGACCGTGCCGATCTTGCCCGCCGACGCGATCGCCTCGGCCGCGCTGGCAACATCCTCCACGGCGCGTTCCAGGCTCAGCTCGCCGACCAGTTGCCTGCCCTTGGCGTAGCCGGCCTCGTCGTAGCCCAGTTCCACGCCAGTTTCCAGGTGGTCGAAGAACGCCGGCGCGATCGCGGTATAGCCGTATTCGGCGAAACGGTCGACCACACTGCGCATGTGTGCGTTGACGCCGAAAATTTCCTGGATCACCACGATGCCGCCTTTCGGCTTGCCCTGCGGCTGGGCCAGGTAGGCGCCGATGCACTGGGTGCGCGTAGTGGGGAGGTTGATGTGCTGACCCATGATGCGGCTCCTGCGGGGGAAAGGCTGATTCTAGGCAGTGCAGCGAACGGGGAACAGGGAGCGGCTTCGTAGGGCCGGCACCGCCCGCCGTCTTGCGCCACTCTCGATGGATGCGGAGGCCGGCGGGCAGTGCCCGCCCTACGAAACGGAAGCCGGAAACAGTCCCCGTTTCCCGTTCCCGTATAATCAACTGTTTCCGCGCACGCAACACGGTAATCAGGCTCATGTCCCAGGCTGCACACAAGATCGGTTTTGTCAGCCTCGGCTGCCCCAAGGCGCTGGTGGATTCCGAGCGCATCCTCACCCAGCTTAAGGTCGAGGGTTACCAGATCGTGCCCAGCTACGGCGAAGCCGACGCGGTGGTGGTGAACACCTGTGGCTTCATCGACGCGGCAGTGCAGGAGTCGCTGGATTCGATCGGCACCGCACTGCACGAGAATGGCAAGGTGATCGTCACCGGCTGCCTCGGCAAGCGCGAGGCGCTGATCCGCGAGGCCTATCCCGATGTGCTGTCGATCAGTGGGCCGCAGGACTACGCCAGTGTGATGACGGCGGTGCATACAGCGTTGCCGCCGAAGCGCAACAAGTTCATCGACATCGTGCCGGACACCGGTGTGAAGCTCACGCCGAAGCATTACGCCTACCTGAAGATTTCCGAGGGCTGCAATCACCGCTGCAGCTTCTGCATCATCCCGTCGATGCGCGGCAACCTGGTCTCGCGCCCGGTCGACGAAGTGCTGCTGGAGGCCGAGCGCCTGGTCAAGGGTGGTGTGAAGGAACTGCTGGTGATCTCGCAGGACACCAGCGCCTACGGCGTGGACATCAAGTACGCCGAGCGCCAGTGGCGCGACAAGAGCTACCGCACGCGCATGACCGAACTGTGCGAAGGCCTGTCCGAGCTGGGCGTATGGTCGCGACTGCACTACGTCTACCCGTACCCGCATGTGGACGAGGTGATGCCGCTGATGGCGGCGGGCAAACTGCTGCCATACCTCGACATCCCGTTCCAGCACGCCAGCCCGCGCATCCTGAAACTGATGAAGCGCCCGGGCAATATCGACAAGACGCTGGAGCGCATCCAGAACTGGCGCAAGGTCGTGCCGGATCTGACCATACGCAGCACCTTCATCGTCGGCTTCCCCGGCGAGACTGATGCCGAGTTCGAGGAACTGCTCGACTTCCTGCGCGAGGCCGAGCTCGACCGTGTCGGTGCGTTTGCCTATTCGCCGGTCGATGGCGCGAAGGCGAACGAGCTGCCCGACCTGGTTTCCGAAGAGTTGAAGGAGGATCGCCTCGAACAGTTCATGGCGGTGCAGGCGGAAATCTCCGCCGCGAAACTGCAGCGCAAGATCGGCCGCACGATCACCGTGCTGGTCGATGAAGCGAATGCTGATGGGGCGATTGCGCGCTCTGCCGCCGATGCGCCGGAGATCGATGGCAGCGTGTTGATTGCCGACGGCCAGACACTGAAGCCGGGCCAGTTCGTCGACGTGGTGGTGGAAGGTGCCAGCGAGCATGACCTGCACGCGCGGCTTGCCAACCCTAAACTCAAGGTGATGTAAGGCCGCGCCATGCGCTACGTCGCGCCGGCACGCGGCACGGTTGATCCGCAGGTGTTTGGCCGCCTGCCGCTGGCGGCATGGCACGAGTACGCCGGACTGTTGCAGGGGCCGCACTGGCCCACGCTCGACGCGCTCAATGCCCTGTGGCCGGCGGCTGCACACACCCGTTTCGTGACGCAGGATCACGCGTTGCTGGCCGATGGTCTGCACTACGAGCAACGCATCGCCGAGCGCGGCGAGATCGCCACCCGCGAAGGCAACTGGCATGACCTGCTCAACGCGCTGGTGTGGCTGCGCCATCCGGCGATCAAGCAGGCGTTGAACCGGCGCCAGATGGCCGAGATCGCCTGGATGGGTCCGAAGCTGCGCTCACGCCCGCAATATGCGATGACCCATTTCGACGAGGCCGGCGTGATCGTTGTGCTGCAGGATCCTGCGTTGCTGGCGTTGTGGGACGCGCACGACTGGCACGGCCTGTTCTGGCAGCGGCGACAGGCATGGCTCGACGGTTCGATCCAACTGGAACTGTTTGGCCATGCCTTGCTGGAGCATGCGTTGAATCCGGGCAAGCTGCTGGTGGGCAAGGCACTCGTGTTCCAGGCAGCGTGCAGCGCCGAAGCCGGACCCATGAGTACCCGTTGTGCCGAAGCGATTGCCGCCGGCCAGCTGCTGCGCGACCCGCTGGAATTGCGGCCGTTGCCGCTGGCAGGCATTCCCGGCTGGCATCCCGACAACGTTGACGAGGCGTTTCATCTTGCGACGGCGTGCTATCAGCCGCGACGTGCGGGACGCGAGTATCCACCGGCTTCTCCGCTACTTCCCTGAGCCTTGCTCCGGTCCACGATCGCGGCTATATACATGCGTACAGGGAGAGGAAATGGTGCAGGGGAGTCTTGTCATTGAGCATCGCCACGTCTTTGCTGCGCCGTTGGTCATGCAGCGCACGCCGAAGCCATATCACCACGAAATGGCTGATCCTCGGCCTGTTGATCGCCACCGGCAATGCAGCAGCCTCGAATGAGGCAGCGCCGGCGGCGCCGATCCGTTTCGGCATCCTGCCGATCGGGAGTGCCTCTGAATCGCTGGAGCAGTGGCGAGGGCTGCTGGAAGAACTGCAGAAGCGGCTGGGCCATCCGGTGACCACGGTGTCGGTGAGCAGCTACGCAGGCCTCTCCGAGGCAATCGGCGCGCAACAGGTGGATATCGCGTTTCTCTCCGGCAAGCTTGCGGTGGCGGCGGTGATACACCAGCACATGCAGGTATTCGCCCAGTTCGTGCGCAGCGATGGTGCCACGGGCAATGTCGCGATGCTGGTGGTACGCGCTGACAGTCCGATCCACAGCTTGAGCGACCTGCTGGCGAAACCCGGCCGCTGGCGTTATGCCCGCAGCGAACACCTGTCGGTCACCGGCTACACCGCGCCGGAAGCCGATGTGTTTGCGCCGCGCGGGCTCAACTCCGACACCTTCTTCGCCAGCGTGCGGGTGGCCGGTCACCAGAGCAACCTGCTGTCCGTGGTCAATGGCGAAGTGGACGTGGCGAGCAGCAACAATCCGGACATGGATCTGTTCCGGCGCCACTTTCCGAGCGAGGCTGCCCAGCTCAAGGTGATCTGGCGTTCGCCACTGATCCCGTCCGGCGTACTGGTGCTGCGCGATGGCCTGCCGTCACCGCTGCGCGAGCAACTGACTGCGTTCATCCTTGCCTATGGCAAGGCCGCCGGTGAAGCCGGTGTACGTGAACGCGCCCAGCTCGCCCGTGTCCCCGATCTCGGTGGCTTCGCGCCGCAGAGCAACCGCGTGCTGCAGCCGTTCGTCGACATGCAATACGCCTTGCTGCGGCAGGAAGCCGAGCACGGCCAGTGGGTCAGTCCGCAGGCGCTGCAGGCGCGACTGGCGCAGATCGAGAGCGATTACAGGCGGGATTCGCGGGGATTGCTGGGGCATTGAGCACGAACGCGAAGATGCTCAACCGCTGTTGGATCTACTCGTAGTTGACGGTAATCACTGCAAACTGCGCCGGGCCGCCCGGCAGCTCCGCCGCAAACTCATCATCAACCCGCTTCTTGAGCACCGCCCGCGCCAGCGGTGAGTCGATGCTGATCCAGCCCAGCTTCGCATCGGTTTCGTCGGGGCCGACGATGCGGTAGTGCAGGATCTCGCCGGTGTCGACGTTCTCCAGTTCGATGCGGGCGCCGAAGAACACCAGCCCGCGATCACCGGGGGCACCTTCCGCCACCTTGAGCGCAGGAATGCGCTTGGTCAGGTAGCGCGCGCGGCGGTCGATCTCGCCGAGCTGCTTCTTGCGGTAGATGTATTCGGCATTTTCAGAACGGTCGCCTTCGGCAGCGGCGGCCGCGAGCGCCTTGACCACTTCCGGGCGCAAGACATGCCACAGGTGGTCGAGTTCGGCCTTCAGTCGCTCGAAACCGTCGCGGGTGATAATCGCGGTGGAACCGGGCGAGGGTGGACGCCAGCGACTCATGCGGGATTCGCCAGGCGTTGCCGCTGAGTATCGATATCGCCGTGCAACGGGTGATCGGGCCATGCGGCAGCCAGTTGATCCAGCAGTTGCGCCGCTTCGGCGCGTTCCTCGGCATGTTCACCGACCAGGCGTGCCGCCAGCAGGCCGTAATGCGGCAGTTGCGGATCGCGCGGCCAGTGCCCGAGGTAGCCGCGGCACAGGTGCAGGGCGAGCCGGCGCATGCCCAGGCGTGCCGACAGGTCGGCCAGTTCGCCGCAGGTGCGCGGATCGTCCGGGATGAAGTCGGCATCGATGCCGCAGCACTCCTGCAGCACGCCCAGCGCGCGGCGTGGTTCGCCTTGCGCGATCAGCGCGGCCATCCAGATCTGGCCGTGCACCAGCAGGCCATCGCGCAGGTTCTGCTGCTGCAACAGCCGGCGATAGGCCGCATGCACGGGTGCCGGTGCGCTGCGATCCTGCAGCCGGGCGACCAGTAGCGCGATGGCGGCGGAAGGATCGCCCGGCGTCATCGCATCGACTTCGGCCAGCAGGGTTTCGTCGGCATCCTGGCCGCCCGCCCTGGCCAGCTTCGACGCTTCCGGCTCCAGCCCGAAGCGCTCGTGACGTTGATGGATCATCACGCCCATCAGGTGGAAGGCGAGCACGATCAGATAGGTATAGGCGAAGGCGAACAGTGGCAGCGCCAGCAATCGCGGCAGCAGGGCGGTCGTGATCGAGGCGAGCACGATCAACAGGCCAAGCAACAGGTTGATCGCCACCGGCACCAGGTACGCCGTACCGAAGGCGGCGATGACGCGTGTCCAGTTCAACGGATTGAGCGACAGTGCCATGTTGCCGTCGAATGCCAGCGACATGTCGATCGCCGGCAGCACCAGCGCGGACAGGAGCAGCACCGGCCACAGCGAGCGCGGGAAGAACACGATGGCGAGCACGCAAAGCGCGACCACCAGCAGATGGATCGCGGTAAGGCCCCAGCCGCTGGTGCTGCTGCCGTCGCTGCCGACATCGGGAGGATCGGCATAGCCGTTGGCGGTGTGCAGCAGGCAGTCGGCGGCATAGCGCCAGGTGGCGGCCCACACCAGGGCGCTGGCCAGAGCGCCGATATAGGAGGGCAGCAATCCCACGTAGTGAACCAGTGCCAGCACCACGCAGGTGGCCAGTCCGGCACCGCGCAGCGGATAGCCGAAACCCGCCCGCAGGCGTTCGCCGAAGGGTGTGTCGACGGCACTGACTTCGATGCGCGGCATGTGGTTGTCTCTCAGCGCTTGCCGCCGAAAATGCCGCCGAGCACGCCACGCAGGATCTGCCGGCCGAGCTGGCTGCCCATCGTGCGTGCGACCTGCTTGCCCATCGTCTCGATCATGCCCTGGCGGCGACCGTTGCCGAACACTGCGTCATGCACGGCGCCGCCCCAGGCCGGGTTGGCATCCTTGCCGCCACTTCGGGTCGGCGTACCGGTCGCCGTGGCATCGGTACCGGCGACCTTGTCGCTGGCGCGTTTGGCCAGCATCTCGGCGGCGGACTCGCGGTTGACGGCCGTGTCGTACCTGGCGCCGACCGGCGAACGCTGGCGGATGGTGGCGCGTTCAGCATCGGTGATCGCGCCGATGCGGCAGCACGGTGCGGTTACCAGCACCTGCTCGACCGGCGTCGGGACACCGCCATTGGCAAGGGTCGAGGCCAGCGCCTCGCCGACGGCGAGCTTGGTGATCGCCTCGGTAACGTTGAGCTTCGGATTGGCGACGAAAGTTTCCGCGGCGGCCCTGACCGCTTTCTGATCGCGCGGAGTGAACGCGCGCAAGGCGTGCTGGATGCGGTTGCCGAGCTGACCGAGGATCACGCCGGGCACGTCGTCGGGATTCTGCGAACAGAAATACACGCCGACACCCTTGGAGCGGATCAGCCGCACGACCTGCTCCACACGCTGCTGCAGCGCGGGCGTGGCATCGTCAAATAATAGATGAGCCTCGTCGAAGAAGAACACCAGCTTCGGCTGGTCGAGGTCGCCGACTTCCGGCAATTGCTCGAACAGCTCGGACAGCAGCCATAGCAGGAAGGTGGAATACAGCCGGGGCTTCAGGATCAGCTGGTCGGCAGCCAGCACGTTGATGACACCGCGACCGCTCATGTCCTGACGCATCAGGTCGGCCAGTTCCAGCGCCGGTTCGCCGAAGAACTGATCGGCACCGTCGCTCTCGAGTTTCAGCAGCGCCCGCTGGATCGCCGCGATGCTGGTCGGGCTGATCAGGCCGTAATGGGACGAGATGTCTTTGGCGTTTTCGGCGGCAAACGTCAGCAGTGCGCGCAGGTCGGACAGGTCGAGCAGCAGCAGGCCCTGGTCGTCGGCGAGCTTGAAGATCACCTCCAGTACGCCCTCCTGGGTGTCGTTCAGTTCCAGCACGCGGCCGAGCAGGGTCGGGCCCATCTCGCTGATGGTGGCACGCACCGGATGGCCGAGCTTGCCGTAGATGTCCCAGAAGATCACCGGGTTGGCCTGTGGCTTCCAGTCACCGAGCCCGAGCTTGTCCAGTCGGGCCTTGAGCTTGTCGCCAGCCCCGCCGGCGGCCATCGACAGACCAGCCAGATCGCCCTTGGCATCGGCCAGGAAACACGGCACGCCGAGCCGGGAAAATCCTTCAGCGAGCACCATCAGCGAGACGGATTTGCCGGTGCCGGTGGCGCCGGCGATCATGCCGTGTCGATTGCCGTAATGCGGGTCAAGGCCGACACTGGTGATGTCGTTGCGGCCGATCAGGATGTCAGTCATGGCGTTCCGTTCCCTGGTAATCCCGGGATTGTAGCCAACACTGCCGTATTGTCGTGTCACGCGTTGAGTCGGCGTGCCGTGCCGGTTATGGTGTCAGTTTTGCGCGGGTGAAGTCTGTGATGGTGCCGTGTTCCGTTGTTCGTCCCCTGCGCTTGCTGCCGCTTGCAGCGACGCTTGGATTGCTCACCGCCTGCGCCAGTGCGGGCGCAGGCAAACCACCTTCCGCGCCGGTCAATGCGCTTTACGACCAGCTTGACCAGGCCAGCAAGGGCTACGAGACCGCCCTGCAACAGTCGCGTGCCGGCGACATGGAAGCCTCGCAACTAACGCTCACACGCTCGCTGGACCAGCTGAAGGAGGCCTCGGCGCGCTGCGGCAATACGCCTGGCTGCGATCCGCAACGGTTCTTCTCGGTTTTTGATCGCCTGCTGCGCCTGAAGGACGGTGATTTCGACGACGGCGCGGATCTGAACAGTGATGTGGATCCGTCGCAGGCGGCACTCGCCGCGGGCAAGACTGGCGCGGCCAGCCTGCCCGAGGCGCAGCGCAGCGTGACCCTGCTGCACGGACAGAAACTGTCCGAGCTGATCGCGATGAACGGCCCGGTGAAGGCTGCGCTGGAAATGTGGCTGACCCAGATGCGTCCGCAGCTGATGGACGCCTACGTCAATTACCAGTACCTGCGCCACGAGATGTGGCCGCAGTACCAGAAGGCCGACCTGCCCGAGGCGCTGCTGTTCGGCATCATGGCGAAGGAGTCGGGTGGCAAGGTGCATGCGGTGTCGCGCTCGGGCGCGGCTGGCCCGCTGCAGTTCATGTACGCCACCGGGATGCGTTTCGGCCTGGGCGTGGACAATGGTTTCGACACGCGTTTCGACCCGGAGGCGTCGGCGCGGGCCAATGCCGAATATCTCAATGAGCAGCTGGGGATCTTCAACAACAACCTCGAACTCACCATCGGTGCCTATAACGGCGGCGAGGGCCGCATGCGCCGGCTGGTCGGTGACGATACCTCGGTGAGCTTTTACGACCCACGCATCTACAACCAGCTGTCGCAGGAAACCCGCGACTACGTGCCGTCGGTACTCGCCGCGGCATGGCTGTTCCTGCACCCGGACAGCTACAACCTGCGTTTCCCGCGGGTCGATGGTGTGCCCGGCACGATCACCTTGCAGCGGCCGGCGTCGTTGTCGGAATTGACCGTGTGTCTGGGTTCGGCCGACGGCATGAGCGATGGCTGGTTCCGCACCCTGCGCAATCTCAATCCGCGGCTGGATCCGCAGGTGGCGCAGCCCGCTGGCGTGCAATTGCAGGTGCCCAAGCCACTGGAAAAGGTTTACGCGTCGCGTTGTGTCGATGGCCCGTGGCCAATCCTCGCGCACGACCTGCACAGCGCCGTGGTGCCGGTGGTGCAGGCCCCGCCAGCGCCGGCGCCCGTGGTGCGCAGGGACCGGAGCTACAAGGTTCGGCGCGGCGATACGCTGGTCAGCATCGTGCGCAACCTGCATTGCTCAAGCGTGCAGGAAATCGCCGAGCTGAACGGCCTCAAGCACCACCACCTCAGTATCGGCCAGGTGTTGAAGGTGCCGGCCTGCCAGTGAAGCCTGCAGCGGCTGCCTGAAGCGGGTCAGGCGACCGCGCTGTTCTGCATCCAGCTTTCAGCGGTATGGCTGCTGCTGTGGACTTCCTTCAGCTCACGCAGCAATTGCATCAGCTGCCGATGTTGCGGCTGCAGGCTGGCATGCGGGGAGTTCTTGGTCTCGTGGTAGGCCACCGCCAGCCACAGCGCCATGCCGCGCACGGCTACCTCGGGATTGGTCGAGCAGGCGCGCTCGTAGCCCGCTTCGGTGCCCTGGCCCCAAGGCTGGTAACGCGCTTCGGGCGGGGTCCCGTACAGGTGCGGGAAATCGCTGCGCGAGGCCTGGCCGATCTCGCGCAGGGTCAGTGTGCTCAAGCGCGTGCGGTTGCGCTTGGGCAACGCGCGGATGCTGCGCTCGATATCGCGGAACTGACGGCCAAGCTGGCGCGCACGCATCATCACGAAGAATGGAGTGAGTAGTTGCATGGATCCCCTCGTCGCTGGAAATCGGCGGCGCTGACGCGCGGCGAAGACACGAGGGTAGCGGGAGCGGCGCTGTGGTAGCGCGTAAAGCGTCACAAAATGACGCGTGGCGTCAGTTTTTCCGTGATTTATGGCTTGGGACGTGCTGTTGCGGGCGTTCGGGTCAGCTATGGCCGAGCCGCTGTCCCACCAGCACCGCCTGCTGTGGCTGCAGGGTATCCAGCGTGACCGTGCCCTCGGGCAACAGCAGGATCACGGTGGAGCCCATGTTGAAACGCGCCATCTCCGCGAAGCGCTCCAGCGTGATGTTCTGGCCAACGAACGACTTGCGCCGGATCGACGAGGCATACGGCGGTATCACCAACCCGTCCCACACCGTGGCCACCGACGAGACCAGGATCGCGCCCACCATCACCACCACGAACGGGCCGTGCTCGCTGTCGAAGTGGCAGACCAGCCGCTCGTTGCGCGCGAACAGGCGTGGGATCGCAGCGACCGCAAACGGCGCCACGCTGAAGATGCGGCCGGGCACATGCACGGTTTCCTTCAGCGTGCCTTTCAGCGGCATGTGCACGCGGTGATAGTCGCGCGGCGACAGGTAGACGGTGACAAAGCGGCCGTTGCGGTAGGGCGCCGCGGCGGCCTCGTCGCCACCGAGCAGCTCGGCGGCGGTGTAGTCCTGGCCCTTGGCCTGGAAGATGCGGCCGTCGACGATCGGGCCGGCCTGGCTGATGCGCCCATCGGCAGGCGAGAGCAGGGCGGTCGGGTCGGCGTCCGCACGACGCGCATCGGGGCGCAGCTTGCGCGTGAAGAACGCATTGAAGTGCTGGTAGGCCAGCGGATTGGGCTGCGCCGCCTCGGCCATGTTCACGTTGTAATTGCGCACGATGGTGCCGATCAGCCAGTTCTTCCACGGTGCGAAGGTCCAGCGCGTGGCCCAGTAGACCACCCGCGACAGGGCGCGGTGCGGCAGGATGTATTGCAGGAATACGTTGAAAGTCATCCGCCCAGTATACGGGGTCGGTCCGGCCGCTGGCCCTATAATGGCCGGCCACCTGCCTTGTCCGACCGGGATTGCCGTGACTTCCGAACTTGCCTCCATCATCGACTTCATCCGCTACGGCGCCAGCCGTTTCTCGGCCGCCGGGCTGACCTTCGGCCACAGCCACGACAACCCGATCGACGAGGCCACCCATCTGATCCTGGCCAGTCTGCACCTGCCGCCGGACATTCCGCCGGCGTACGGCGCAGGCAAGCTCACCGCGGCCGAGCGCACGAACGTGCTGGCGCTGATCGAGCGCCGCGTCAACGAGCGCCTGCCGGTCGCCTATCTGGTCGGTGAAACCTGGTTCGCCGGACTGAAGTTCAAGAGTGATCGCCGCGCGCTGGTGCCGCGTTCGCCAATTGCCGAGCTGATCGAGTCGGGCTTCGCGCCGTGGCTGGACGAACGTCACATCGGGCGCGTGCTGGACCTGTGCACCGGTTCTGGCTGCATCGGTATCGCGATGGCCGAGTACAACCCGGAGTGGCAAGTCGATATCGTCGACATCAGCGACGAGGCGTTGTCGCTGGCGCGCGAGAACATCGTGTTCCAGCATGTCGAGGGCCGGGTCGAGGCGATCCAGTCCGATCTGTTCGCCGGCGTGAAGGGGCGTCGCTACGACCTGATCGTCTCCAACCCGCCGTATGTCACCGAGGACGAGTACACCGCGTTGCCGGGCGAGTACGCGCACGAGCCGAAGCTGGGCCTCACCTCCGGTACCGATGGCCTCGACCTGTGCCTGCGTATGCTGGACGAGGCTGCGGATTACCTCACGGATGACGGCCTGCTGATTGTCGAAGTGGGCGAGAGCGAACATGCGCTGGCTGCGCTGCTGCCGGAAGTCCCGTTCATCTGGATCGAGTTCAAGGTCGGCCAGATGGGCATCTTCGCGCTGGAGCGGCGCGATCTGGTCGAGCACGCGGCGGTGATCCGTGCGGCGGCTGCGGCGCGTCGCGTCGCTTGAAGAAATTCACCGCATGGAATTGAGCACACCGCGCTTGCGGCTCGATGCATTGCGCCCGGCTGACGCCGCAGTGTTGTTCGGTTATCGCGCCGACCCGGACGTATCCCGTTTCCAGGGTTGGCGTCCAGCCAGCGTGGCCGAGGCTGCCGATTTCATCGAGCGCCAGGCCGAGGCGTCCCTGGATACCCCGGACAGCTGGTTTCAGCGCGCGATCCGTTTGCGCGAGGACAGCCGCTTGATCGGCGATCTCGGTGTGCATCTGCCGCCGGATGCCGAGGGTTCGGTCGAATTCGGCGTCAGCATCGCGCCGGCCCATCAGGGTAGCGGCTACGCTTGCGAGGCCGTGCGCGCGGTGTTCGAGCTGGTGTTCGGGCAGCTGGGGCGGCATCGCATCCATGCTTCGGTCGATCCGCGCAATCTCGCCAGCATGGCGATGTTGCGTGCGCTGGGCATGCGGCAGGAGGCCCATCATCGCGAAAGCCTGTGGCTGCACGGCGAATGGGTTGATGACGTGGTGTTCGCGTTGCTGGCCAGCGAGTGGCGAGCCGCACAGTTGGCCCAATGACCTGAGCAGGCGCCGTCGCGCTAAGCTGTAACGGTTTCCTTCGGACGTCCAAACCTCGTGTCCAGCAACTCCTTCGGCAAACTCTTCACTGTCACCACCTTCGGCGAAAGCCACGGGCCGGCAATCGGCTGCGTGATCGACGGCTGCCCACCGGGGTTGCCGATCAGCCCAGAGGAGTTCAAGACCGATCTCGAACGCCGCGCCACGGGCCGGAGTCGTTACACCTCGCAGCGGCACGAAGCCGACGAAGTCGAGATTCTTTCCGGCGTCTACGAAGGCAAGACCACCGGCACGCCGATCGCGCTGCTGATCCGCAATACGGATCAGCGCAGCAAGGATTACGGCGACATCGTGCAGACGTTTCGCCCCGGTCATGCCGACTACACCTATTGGCAGAAATACGGCATCCGCGACCCGCGCGGCGGCGGACGTTCGTCGGCGCGCGAAACCACCATGCGTGTGGCCGCTGCCGTGATTGCGAAGAAGTGGCTGGCCGAGCGTTATGGCGTGCGCGTGCGCGGTTATCTGGCGCAGATCGGCGAGATCACGCCGGATGCGTTCGACTGGGAAGCGGTGGAGCAGAACCCGTTCTTCTGGCCGGATACGGCGCAGGTGCCGGCGCTGGAAAACTATATCAATGCGCTGCGCAAGTCCGGCGATTCGGTCGGTGCGCGCGTCAACGTGGTCGCCGACGGCGTGCCGCCGGGCTGGGGCGAGCCGATCTACGGCAAGCTGGACGGCGACCTGGCCAGCGCGCTGATGTCGATCAACGCGGTCAAGGGCGTGGAGATCGGCGATGGCTTCGCTGCAGTCACCCAGCATGGCAGCGAGCATCGCGACGAGATGAGCATGGACGGCTTTGCCTCCAATCATTCTGGCGGCATCCTCGGCGGCATCAGCAGCGGCCAACCGGTGACGGCCTCGATCGTGCTCAAGCCCACCTCGAGCATCCTAATTCCCGGCCATAGCGTGAACCTTGCCGGCGAACCGACCGAGGTGGTGACCAAGGGACGCCACGATCCCTGCGTCGGCATTCGTGCCACGCCGATCGCCGAGGCGATGATGGCGCTGGTGCTGATCGATCATGCGCTGCGGCATCGTGCGCAATGTGGCGATGTGGGTGCAGTGGCACCACGCATCCCGTGACGGGCTGAGGAACCAGTCGATGAGTGACAAGCCGCGCGTTTGGATTTCCCGACCCACCTTTCCGGACATTATTGCCCGGCTCGAACCGCACTTCGAGGTGACCGCCGAGCCGGAGGAAACGAAGTTCAGCCGTAGCGAACTGGCGGCCAAATTGGCCGGGCAGCACGCGGCGATCGTCGGCCTGAAGGACCGCATCGGCGCGGCGGAAATCGCCGGTGCGACGCGGCTGCGCATCGTTGCCAACCTCGGCGTCGGCTACGACAATCTCGATCTGGATGCACTCAGCGCGGCTGGCATCGCCGCCTCGAACACCGCCGACGTACTCAACGAAAGCGTGGCTGACTATGCCTGGGCGCTCATGCTGGGCGTGGCACGGCGGATGAATGCCGCCGAGCGCTGGCTGCGTGCCGGACACTGGCATGCCACCGAATTCAAGGCCTGGCTGGGCATGGATGTGCGCGGCCACACGCTGGGCATCCTCGGCATGGGCCGCATCGGCCAGGCGATCGCCCGGCGCGCCGCCGGCTTCGGCATGCCGGTGCTGTATCACAACCGTTCGCCGCTGCCGGAGGCGGACGAGCGTGCATGCAACGCGCGCTATGTCGACAAGCAGCAACTGTTGCGCGAGTCCGATTTCCTGATGCTGGTGCTGCCGTTGACGACGCAGACCCGGCACGCGATCGGCGCGCCCGAGCTGGCGCAGATGAAGCCAACCGCGATGCTGATCAACGTGGCCCGCGGCGGCATCGTGGACGATGCGGCACTGGCCGTGGCCCTGCGCGAACGGCGGCTGGCCGGGGCTGCACTGGACGTGTTCGAGGGCGAGCCGGCGGTGCATCCGGGCCTGCTTGAGCTGGACAACGTGCTGCTCAGCCCGCATATCGCCAGCGCCAGTCAGGAAACGCGCCGCGCGATGACCGCACTGGCGGTCGATAATGTGCTGGCGTTGTTCGGCCATGGTCCACACGCCGGACGGCCGCCGACGATCCTCAACCCGAATGTGCTGGCCTGAGTCGGCACGACACTTCCCATCTTGAGCAAAGAGCCCCATCCATGAGTCAGAAGAGCAGTTACAAAGTCGCCATGGTTGGCGCTACCGGTGCGGTCGGCGAGACCGTGCTGGCGATTCTTGCCGAACGCGACTTTCCGATCAGCGAGCTGGTGCCGCTGGCCAGCGAGCGCTCGGCTGGCGGCAAGGTCAAGTTCGCCGGCAGGGATATCACCGTGCAGCTGCTGGACGCCTACGATTTCGCCGGCGTCGATATCGCGTTCTTCTCGGCCGGTGGCTCGGTCAGCCGCGAGCACGCGCCGCGGGCGGCAGCGGCGGGCGCGGTGGTGATCGACAATACTTCGGAGTTCCGCTATCAGGACGACATCCCGCTGGTGATCAGCGAAGTCAATCCGCACGCGATCGCGCAGTACACCCAGCGCGGCATCATCGCCAACCCGAACTGCTCGACCATGCAGATGCTGGTGGCGCTGGCGCCGATCCACCGTGCGGTGCAGATCGAGCGGATCAACGTGGCCACCTACCAGTCGGTCTCCGGGGCCGGTCGCACGGGCATGGAGGAGCTCGGCAAGCAGACTGCGGCACTGCTGAATTTCCAAAGCGTGGAGCCGGGCAAGAAATTTCCCGCACAGATCGCGTTCAATGTGATCCCGCAGATCGACGACTTCCAGCCCAACGGCTACACCAAGGAAGAAATGAAGCTGGTGTGGGAAACCCGCAAGATCCTGGAGGACGAGTCGATCCAGGTGAACCCGACCGCGGTGCGTGTGCCGGTGTTCTATGGCCATTCCGAGGCAGTGCACATCGAAACCAGCGAGAAGATCAGCGCCGAACAGGCTCGCGAGTTGCTGCGGCAGGCGCCGGGCGTGGTGCTGCTGGACGAGCGCAAGCCGGGTGGCTACCCGACCCCGGTGGGCGAGGCGGCCGGCAACGATGCGGTGTATGTGGGCCGCATCCGCGAGGACATTTCGCATGAGCGCGGGCTGGACCTGTGGATCGTTTCGGACAATATCCGCAAGGGCGCGGCACTGAATGCCGTACAGATCGCCGAACTGTTGATCGAGGACTATCTCTGAGATGCGCTACTTGTTATTGGTCGGTCTGGCGGGGTTCATGGTCATCACGACAGCACGGGCGGTCGACGGCAAGCTACCGTCGCATCCGGCAGGCAAACAGGATCCGGCACCGGTTTCGGTACCCCAGGCCCGGCAGCGTCTGGCGCAGCACCAGGCCGAAGTGAAGCGGCTGGAGCAGGATGTCGCTCGCCAGGAATCGGACAGCAAGCAGGCCAGCGAGCGTCTGCAGCAGCAGGATCAGGCGATCGACGAGCTGCAGAGGCAACTGGATGCATTGCATGCCAAACCACCGGCCAGCCAGCATTGAGGAACTCGCGGCGGTGAGAACGCACCGCAGCAATGCGCTGCAAGTATTCGTCCCGGCTATTGTTGATTGGCCTGCATATAACTAAAGTGGCAGCTCGTTTGGGGCAGCAGCCGTCACGGCGGCGACACCAAGAATGGCGCCAGAGATCGTTCGGGGGAGCACGCGATGAATCGTTCGTTGAAGTTGTCGATGTTGATGGCATTGGCACTGGGCAGCAGCCAGGTGCTGGCGCTCGATCTTGGCCAGATCCAGGTCAAGTCGGCGCTGGGGCAGCCGTTGCTGGCGGAAATTCCGCTGCATCCAGCCAATCCGGCGGAGCTGCAGAATCTCACCGTCCAGCTCGCGTCCAGCGAGGAGTTCGCCCGGGCCGGCATCAGCGGCGGCCGTACCGCGATCCCACTGCATTTCAGCGTTGCCAATGCCGGCAGCGATCATCCGGTCATCCGCATCACCAGCAGCGTGGCGGTGGACGATCCCTATCTCGACCTGCTGATCGAGGTGAATAGCTACGCCGCCGGCAAGAGCGTGCGCGAGTTCGCCATCCTGCTGGATCCGCCAGGGACCTCCAACGTGGCTGCGACTGCAGCTGCACAGACTCGTGCCGAGCGCAGGAGCGAGCCCGTGGCACCGAGGAGGTCCGCTACTCCCGCTGCGCCGAAGCCGGCGTCTTCGGCTTCGTCAGCACCCGCTGCTGCCACCGCCAGCAACGGCCAGTATGGTCCGGTCGAGCATGGCCAGACCCTCTCCGCGATCGCCCGCAGTACCGCGCCGGGCGGTGTCGATGTGCAGCAGATGATGCTGGCGCTCAAGCAGGCCAACCCCGATGCGTTCTACCGCGACAATATCAATGCCTTGAAGAGTGGTGCGGTGTTGCGCGTGCCGACCTCCGCGGAAGCGCAGGCCTTGACGATCGCCGCCGCCATCGCCGAAGTGCGTCGCCAGAACAGCGACTGGCGTGCCGGCACGCCGGGCAAGCCGACCGTCGTGGCCGATACGGCGACCCGCGCAGCTGCCTCCAGCGCACCCGGCAACGCGTCTGCTGGTGGCGGTGACCGCCTTGCGCTGGTACCGGCGAAGGACGTCAAGGGGGGCGGCGCCCAGGGTGGCGGCAATGCCGAGGGCAAGGGCGACAAGTCCGCTGCCAGCCTGCGTCAGGACCTGTTGCGCACCCAGGAAAGCCTGGCCAGCCTGCAGCAGCAGGGGGCCGACCTGAAGACCCGTCTGAAGGACCTGACGGACATCAACAGCAAGAACGAGCATCTGTTGTCGCTCAAGGACAGCGAGATCGCCGAACTGCAGGGCAAACTGGCCGCTGCACGCAAGGCTGCCGGCCTGCCGGCCGCGACACTGGCAAGCGCTGTAACCACAGCCACTCCGGCAGCAAGCACCAGCGTGGCAGCCGCTTCGGCGCCGGCCAAGCCTGAGATCGCGCCGGCCGGCACAGCCGCCAGCACCAGCGAAGCGTCCGTTGCCGCGGGTTCCACCGCGATGACGGCCGCTCCGGTTACCGCCGCTTCCAGCGCGCCGGCCAGCGCACCCACGGCCGGCGCTGCCGTCCCCGTACCGGCCAAGCCGGCAGCCAAGCACGTTGTCCCGCCGCCGAGCCCGGCACCGGTGGTCGAGCAACCCTGGTACATGCAGACATGGGCTTGGGCGGCTGGTGCTGGCGCCATCGTGGTGCTGCTCCTGCTGGCCTTGCTCGGTCGCAGGCGCAAGTCCGCTGGAGCGCTGGCGGCGAAATCCGCCACCTCGCTGGCTGACCGTTTTGGCACGGCGCCTGCCGCCGGGTCGGCCTTCGTCGGCGCCGACGATATCGATCAGGAGGAACTGCTCGACCAGCTGGCCGAGCATCCGGACGACATCGGCCTGCATCTGGAACTGGTCACCCTGTACTACTCGCGGCGCGACATCGAGCATTTCGAGGCAGCGGCCGAAGCGATGCATGCGCACATCACCGATCCGCAGCAGGACGAGTGGCAGGACGTGCTGCACATGGGTGAGGATCTGGTGCCGGGTCATCCGTTGTTCGACCATCACCCCGAATTGCCAGGCCATGATGAGGCCGAGGCGCGCCGCGCGTTCGATATCGACGACTACGCTGCCGGTGACGCGCCCCCGTCGGCGCCGCCGCCGTTGCCGCCACAGGCACCGAAAAAGGTCAGCGAGTACAGTTTCAATTTCGACCTGACCCATCCGGCGGCCGCGGATCCTGCGGCTGCCGCCGCTGCGCCGACGCCGGAGGCTCACGCACCGGAGCTGCATGAGGCTCCGGCTGCCGAAGCAGCTTCGAACTCGAACTGGCATTTCGATGACGCGGCCAACACGCATCACCTGGACGACCATGGCGGCGACCTGGGTGAATTCAACGACGATCCGGTGGATACCAAGCTCGATCTGGCTCGTGCCTACGTGGACATGGGTGACGCCGATGGTGCCCGTGCCATGCTGAGCGAGGTGATGAAGGAAGGCAGCCAGATGCAGCAGGATGTCGCCAAGCGCCTGCTGGATACGCTGCACTGAGCTGACTCAGGCGCGCTACGCACGACGAAATCGGGCCGGCCTTGCCGGCCCGATTTCATTGGCGGGCTGCTAATCTTCGGTGTCTTGCAACGGCCTTTTGCTCAATCTCCATGCGTATCGCGCTCGGCATCGAATACGACGGCACCGATTTTTCCGGCTGGCAGCGCCTGAAAGCCGACGCCAGCGTGCAGGGTGCGGTGGAGCAAGCACTGTCGAAGGTCGCCGCGCACCCGGTCGAGGTCAGCTGTGCCGGGCGTACCGATGCCGGCGTGCATGGCCGTTGCCAGGTCGTGCATTTCGATACCGTGGCCGTGCGCGACATGCGTGGCTGGGTGCTGGGCGCCTGTTCCAACCTGCCTGCCAGCGTGGCGGTGCTGTGGGCGCAGCCGGTGCTGGACAGCTTCCATGCACGCTATGCCGCGCGCAGCCGGCGTTACCGTTATCACATCCTCAATCGTCCGGTACGCGCAGCGCTGGACGGGCGTTACGTCACCTGGGAGCGGCTGCCGCTGGATGCCGAGCGTATGCACCGGGCGGCGCAGGCGCTGCTGGGCGAGCATGACTTCAGCGCGTTCCGCGCGTTGTCCTGCCAGGCGGCGCACCCGCGTCGCACGGTGCTGGCCGCAAGTGTGCAGCGCGAGGGCGAGCAGGTCTTCGTTGACATCGAAGCCAACGCATTCCTGCATCACATGGTGCGCAATATCGTGGGCTCGCTGTTGCCGATCGGTCGCGGCGAACAGCCGGTCGAATGGCTGGGCGGACTGCTGGCGGGTGGCGATCGCCAGGTGGCCGGGCCGACCGCACTGGCCACCGGACTGACCTTTGTCGGCCCACGTTACGAGCCCTATTGGGGCCTGCCGCCGGATGTCTGCCTGCCCGGAGCCGGCCCATGACGCGGACACGGATCAAGTGCTGCGGCATGACCCGCGTCGAGGACGCGCTACTGGCCGCGGAGCTCGGCACCGATGCGATCGGCGTAGTACTCACCGCGCGCAGCAAGCGGCAGGTAACGCTGGTACAGGCGCGAAAGATCGTGGCCGCGATGCCTCCGTTCGTGGCCACCGTGGCCTTGTTCATGGACGATGATGCGGACCTGGTGCGGCGGGTGCTCGATGATGTGCAACCCACCTTGCTGCAGTTCCACGGTAGCGAATCCGACGACTGGTGTGCGCAGTTTGGCCATCCGTTCCTGAAAGCCGTTGCGATGGGCGAGGGCACGGCCGCGTTGCCGCAGCTGCGTGATTATCCGAGGGCGGTCGGACTGCTGCTGGATGGCCATGGCGTCGGCGAGGCCGGTGGCAGTGGCAAGAGCTTCGACTGGTCGTTGCGGCCAGCCGACCTGATGCAGCCATGGATTCTGGCCGGCGGGCTCAATCCGGACAATGTTGCCGCGGCCGTTCGTATCGCGCAGCCATGGGCAGTGGATGTCGCCAGCGGCATCGAGGTTTCGCCCGGTGTCAAGGATGCCGTTAAGATGGCTGCCTTCATTGCCGCGGTGCGGCAAGCATCTTCGCAGGAGCGCCATTCGCGCGATCCTGCCTTCCGGATCGAATGACAGCATGAGCAAGATCGTGGATTTCAATGCGTACCCCGACGCGCAGGGCCGCTTCGGCAACTACGGCGGCAGCTACGTCGCCGAGACCCTGATGGCACCGCTGGCCGAACTGACCGAAGCCTATCTGCGCCTGCGCAACGATCCGGAGTTCATCGCCGAACTCGATCGCGACCTGAAGCATTACGTCGGCCGGCCCAGCCCGATCTATCACGCCGAGCGGTTGTCGCAGCATGTCGGCGGTGCGCGCATCCTGTTCAAGCGCGAGGATCTGAACCATACCGGCGCGCACAAGATCAACAATACCGTGGGGCAGGCACTGGTCGCCAAGCGCATGGGCAAGCCGCGCATCATCGCCGAAACCGGCGCCGGCCAGCACGGCGTGGCCAGCGCCACGGTGGCCGCGCGGCTGGGCCTGAAGTGCGTGGTCTACATGGGCGCGGTCGATATCGAGCGGCAGAAGATCAACGTCTACCGCATGAAGCTGCTCGGTGCCGAAGTGGTGCCGGTCACGTCTGGCTCGAAGACGCTGAAGGACGCGCTGAACGAGGCGATGCGTGACTGGGTCACCAACGTCGCCGACACCTTCTACATCATCGGCACGGTCGCCGGGCCACATCCGTATCCGCTGATGGTGCGCGACTTCAATGCGATCGTCGGCCGCGAGGCGCGTAAGCAGATGCTGGAGCAGTACGGGCGCCTGCCTGACGTGCTGACCGCCTGTGTCGGCGGCGGCTCCAATGCGATCGGCCTGTTCCACGCGTTTCTCAATGATGCGGACGTGCGCATCGTCGGTGCCGAGGCGGCGGGCGAGGGCATCGCGACGGGGCATCATGCAGCCTCGCTGGCAGCCGGCCGGCCAGGTGTGCTGCACGGCAACCGCACTTACGTGCTGTGCGATGACAACGGCCAGATCACCGAGACGCATTCGATCTCGGCCGGACTTGACTACCCCGGTGTCGGTCCCGAGCATGCGTTCCTGAAGGATGCTGGCCGCGCCGATTATGTCGGTGTGACCGACGACGAGGCGATGGAGGCCTTCCATCTGCTGGCGCGTACCGAAGGCATCCTGGCCGCGTTGGAATCCAGCCACGCGGTGGCGCAGGCGATCAAACTGGCGCGCGAGTATCCGAAGGACGGCATCGTGCTGTGCAACCTCTCCGGCCGGGGCGACAAGGATGTGCACACGATTGCTGCGCGCGAAGGAGTCGAGGTATGAGTCGTATCGACCGTCGCTTCGCTGCACTCAAGGGTGCCGGCCGCACCGGGCTGATTCCATTCGTCACCGCCGGCGATCCGTCGCCGCAGCACATGGTGGCGCTGATGCATGCGCTGGTCGATGCCGGTGCGGATCTGATCGAGTTGGGCGTGCCATTTTCCGACCCGATGGCCGATGGTCCGGTGATCCAGCACGCCAGCGAGCGGGCGATCGCGAAAGGTGTTGGCCTGAACGAGGTACTGGGCTGGGTGACGACATTCCGCCAGCACGATGCCGAGACACCAATCGTGCTGATGGGCTACCTCAATCCGGTCGAGATCCACGGCTACGCGCGCTTCGGGCAGGAAGCCGTGCAGGCTGGTGTCGATGGCGTGCTGTTGGTCGATTGCCCGCTGGAAGAATCGGCCGTATTGCAGCCGCTGCGTGATGCCGGGCTGCAGCAGATCCTGCTCGCTGCGCCCACCACCGCACCCGCGCGTATGGCGCAGCTGTGCGGCTCAGCCGAGGGTTTCCTGTATTATGTCTCGTTTGCCGGCATCACCGGTGCGGCACACTTGAGTACCGGCGATATCGCCGCGCGCGTGGCGGATATCCGTACCAAGGCGAAGGCGCCGGTAGCGGTAGGCTTCGGCATCCGCGATGCGGCGAGTGCGAAGGCGATTGCCGGTTTCGCCGATGCGGTGGTGATCGGCAGCGCGCTGGTCGAACGACTGGCCGGGGCGACGGACGCCGAAGAAATAACCGTGCGGGTACGCGCGTTCCTCGCGCCGATCCGCGCCGCGCTTGACGCGCATTGAGCGCATTGAAATTGAGAGCAGGCGCCGCCAGCGAATGGCGCGTTCACGAATAGTCAGGGTGATGCGATGAATTGGCTGCAGAAAATCATGAACCCGCGCACCCGCCCGCAGAGTACGAATGGCGGCAAGGGTTCGGTACCCGAGGGTGTGTGGGAGAAGTGCGGCGGTTGCGGCACCGTGCTGTATCGGCCGGAGCTCGAGCGCAACCTGATGGTGTGCCCGAAGTGCGGCCATCATCATTACATCAGTGCGCGCATGCGCCTGGACACCTTGCTTGATGAAGGTTCTGCGCAGGAACTGTGGGCCAGCCTGGAGCCCACCGATCCGCTGAAATTCCGTGACTCCAAGAAATACCGCGATCGCATCACGGCGACCCAGAAAAAGATCGGCGAGAAGGATGCGATGGTCGCCATGAGCGGCAAGCTCAAGGGGCGCCCGCTGATGGCGGTGGCGTTCGAGTTTGCCTACATGGGCGGCTCGATGGGTTCGGTGGTCGGCGAGAAATTCGCGCGTGCCGCCGAGCGCGCGCTGGCTGACAAGAGTGCGTTGGTGTGCTTCTCCGCCACCGGCGGCGCGCGCATGCAGGAGGCGCTGTTCTCGCTGATGCAGATGGCCAAGACCTCGGCCGCACTGGCGCGCTTGCGCGACGCCGGCGTGCCGTACATCAGCGTGCTGACCAACCCGACCACCGGCGGCGTGTCGGCCAGCCTGGCGATGCTCGGCGACATCAATATCGGTGAGCCGAAGGCGCTGATCGGTTTCGCCGGCCCGCGCGTGATCGAGCAGACCGTGCGTGAGACCTTGCCGGAAGGTTTCCAGCGCTCCGAGTTCCTGGTCGAGCATGGTGCGCTCGACCTGATTGTCGATCGCCGCGAGATGCGCGACAAGCTGGCCGACCTGCTCGGCATCCTGACCAGGGCATCGCGCACAGCCTGATGCTGCGCTGTTGTACGAAACGATGCCGCCGTCAGGCGGCATCGTTGTTTCTGCGTCCGGATTTCGCACGCGAGTTTTCCACAACCGATGTGGACGCCGGCCGGTAAAGCCTGTGGACAATCCGCACCCACCACTTGTCGATCAAGCACTTGCTACGCACTGATCAGGAATTGCGCAGGCGCTTCATCGAACACAGCGAACCGCAGATCGACTTCAGTGTGTTCGGCAACAGAGTTTTCCACAGTATCTGTGCACGTCTTCCGTGAAAGCCTGTGGACAACGTCGTTCAGTCCTTTTGCCGACAGGCACTTGGCACGGCATGCTGAAATTCTGAGCAGGGGTTTGCCGGTTCGATGCGAAGTCATCCACAGCCATTGTGGAGCGCCACCGGTAAAGCCTGTGGACAAGTAGGCTATCTGCCTGACGGCAAAGGCGCTTGTGACGGCGTGCGCAAATGCTGAGCAGCGTGGCCGTTGCGAATCATCGTGACAGCAAGGGCAACAGCATCAGCGACGCGGCGCCCAGACCGCTGCCGATGAGGATCGCCGCAAGCACATCGCTGGGATAGTGCAGGCCGAGGATCACCCGCGACGCGGCCACCAGCATGGTGAAACCGATCAGCAGCGGTGCGAGTTGGGGATACCAGGCCAACGCTACGATGGTGAAGCCCACTGCCTGCAAGGTGTGTCCCGACGGGAAGCTGAATTCGTCCAGCGGCGGCACGCGGGCGATCACGCCGGGACAGACGCGGTACGGACGTGGCCGACGCGTCCAGCGTTTCAGCAGGCGATACAGCAGCAGTGCGGCCAGTCCGGTGACGGCCATGTGTCCGGCGGCGATCAGTCCGCGCTGACCGCCGACCATGGCCAGTGCAGCCATCAGGGCATACCAGAATATGCCGTCGCCGAGCCGGCTGATGCCAGCGAAGAACCATCCCACTGCGCGTCGTGCACCCCAGCGATTGGCCGCCACGCAGACACGGCGGTCCAGCGCGAGGCGCGACGATCCGATCGAAAGCTCAGGCGTGTGCAGCGGCGGCAAGGTGCTCATGTTGGTTCTCCTCGGCCATCTCGCGTAGCAGAATTTCGAAGTCGCGGATCACGGCATCCGGCGAAAGCCCGGCCACGCCGACATGGGCGGCGCGGCCCATATGCCGGATCAGGCCCGGGTTGCTGGCGAGTCGCGTGGCAGCGTCGATGAAGGCGGCTGCGTTGCCCGACTCGATGCAGTAGCCGTTGACACCGTCGATCAGATGCTCGCGTGCCGCGCCCTCGGCATAGGCCACCACCGGCAGGCCGGCAGCCAGTGCTTCGAGGATCACGTTGCCGAAGGTCTCGCTGAGACTGGGAAACGGGAACAGGTCGGCACTGGCGACATGTTTCGCCAGCGCTTCACCGCGCTGCACACCGGCAAAGATGAAATCCGGATGCGCGGCTTCGAGCGCACTGCGCGCTGGACCATCACCGACCCAGACGTAACGCGCCTGTGGTATCCGCTGCTGGATCGTACGAAAGGCCTGCACCGCCAGTTCGAGATTCTTTTCCGGCGCGATGCGCCCGACGTACAACACTACCGGGGTGGCGGCATCGACCCCCCAGCTGTCGCGCAAGGCGTCATCGCGCCGGTTCGGATGGAACAGGTGCGTATCCACCGCGCGGCGCAACAGGCGTGCGTTGGCTATGCCCATGGCGTGCAGCTCCTGTGCAAGAGCATCGGTCGGTACCAGGGTGGCGGCAGCGCGCTGGTGAAAGCGACGCAAGTAACCGCGCACCACCGGTGTGAGCAGCCCGAGGCCGTAATGATCGGCATAGCTGTCGAAGCGGGTGTGGAAACCGCTGCTGACGGGGATGCCCAGCCGTGCTGCCGTGCGAATGGCCGACCAGCCCAGCGGGCCCTCGGTGGCGACGTAGACCGCATCGGGGCGCTGCAACTGCCAGTGCCGGCGCAGCATGCGACCGGCGGGCAGGCCGAAGCGCAGACCAGGATAACGCGGCAGGGCGCCACCGCGTACATCGAGTACCTCGATGCCGGGTTCGTCGCGGTGTGGTTGCGGCTGGCGCGGACGGATCAGGTCCACGCTATGGCCACGCGCGGCGAGGCCGGCGGCGAGGCTGTGCACGGTCAGTGCGACGCCGTTGATTTCCGGTGGATAGGTTTCACTGACGATGCCGATGCGCATGACGATACCTGTGCTGGCTTGGCGCAGCTTCGACGGCTGGCGTTGCGTCGGTATGGCGGGTGGATGACGCTGCGGTGACGCAGCCATTCGCCAGGAGTGTCTTGTCGAGGCCGGCACCCCTACACTGGTTCATCCTTCCCTGTGGAGAGCACCGATGAAACGTATCCTGCTTGCACTTGCCCTGAGTGGACTGGTCGGCACCGTGATGGCCGATGCTCCGGCCTTGCCGATCACCAAGGCGCCTGCCGATACCGTGGTCTACATCATTTCACCCGCCGATGGCGCGACCGTCGGCCAGGAGTTCAGCGTGCGCTTCGGCCTCAAGGGCATGGGTGTGGCACCGGCCGGCGTCGCCAGGGAACACACCGGTCACCATCACCTGCTGGTCGACGTGAAGGAGCTGCCGCCTGCCGGTCAGCCGATTCCGAAGGACGGCAACCATCTTCACTTCGGTGGCGGCCAGACCGAGACTGTGCTGAAACTGAAACCTGGTACGCACACCCTGCAGCTGGAACTGGGCGACGAGAACCATGTGCCGTTCGACCCGCCGCTGGTGTCGAAGAAGATCACCATCCACGTCAAGTGAGTTTCGGGTGACGTGCGCTCACGACGCATGACGATCAGCGACCGAAATAGATCGAGACGCCGAGATTGGTCTGCCATGCCGGAGCGGCCCCGTTCAGCCGGCGATCGAAGCCGGCATCGAGCTGCACGCGCGGCGTGAGCAGCCATGCCAGTCCCGCTCCGGCGACCGTGCCGCTGCTCTGACCTGGCGCATGCAGCAGGGCGGATTCGGCATACAGCATCAGCGTCTTGCCCAGCGCATAGTTGTCGCTGATCGCCACGGTCGTGCTGTCTGCGCCGCCGCTGCGCACGTCCTGCAGATACAGGCCCAACGAATTGCGCTCATCCAGCTGCAAGTTGAACTGCGCACCGAGCAGGTACTGGCGACGGTCGCTGCGGAACGCTTTCGCCCCATCGGTGAATTCCACGCTGCCCAGCAGGCCCCAACTGAAGGCCGGGTTCGAGGAGGGGAGTGCCAGTTTCAATCCCAGCACGGTATCGCCATGCCCCTGGCTGCGGTAATCCATACCGGCACCGATCTGCCGCAGTGAGTTCCACGGCGAGCTGCCCAGTTGCACTTCCACCGGACCACCAAGACCCATACGGAGCAGGCTGTCGGCGCTGTACTGCGAGCTGGTGATGCCGTCCTGCTGGACGCGACTCCAGTCCGGCAGGCCCTGTTCGATGGTGATGTCGCCAGCGCCCAGCACGACTGGCGTGAAGCCATAGCCGGGACGGTCGTAGCCGGGGTTGTCGGCCAGCGCAGGCAGGCCGATACCGAGCCAGCCCAGCAGTACGACAAGCGATGCAAAGCGTGGATTGCGATGTTTCCGCTGCGTGATGCATCGGTTGCGGCTCTGGTATCGGCTAAAATCCATCACTTCGCTTCGCATCCCTTGAAAACCCCATGACCGTCCGCACCCGTTTCGCCCCCAGCCCTACCGGTTTCTTGCATATCGGCGGCGCCCGTACCGCACTGTACTGCTGGCTGGAATCGCGTCGTCGCGGCGGCGAGTTCATCCTGCGCATCGAGGATACCGATCGCGAGCGTTCGACCGACGAAGCGGTGAAAGCCATCATCGACGCGATGCACTGGCTCGACCTCGATGCCGACGAGGGTCCGTTCTACCAGACTCAGCGGCTGCAGCGTTACAAACAGGTCGCCGATGAGCTGGTCGCTGCCGGCAAGGCGTATTACGCCTATGAGAGCAAGGACGAGATCGAGGCGATGCGCGAAGCCGCGATGGCCAAGGGCGAGAAGCCGCGCTACAACGGTTACTACCGTGATCGCAACGAGCCCATGCGTGACGACCCGAACCGGGTGATCCGCTTCCGCAATCCGAGCGAAGGCTCGGTGGTATTCGACGACAAGGTGAAGGGCCGCATCGAGTGGGCCAACAGCGAGTTGGACGACCTGGTGATCTTCCGTTCCGACGGCTGGCCGACCTACAACTTCGCGGTGGTGGTCGACGACATCGACATGGGCATCACCGAGGTCATCCGCGGCGACGACCATGTCAACAACACCCCGCGTCAGATCAACATCTACCATGCGCTCGGCGCCAAGGTGCCGGAGTTCGCGCACCTGCCGATGATTCTCGACAAGGAAGGCAAGAAGCTGTCCAAGCGCACCAGTGCGGTCAGCGTGATGGACTACCGCGCCGACGGCTTCCTGCCACACGCGTTGCTGAATTATCTGGTGCGGCTGGGCTGGTCGCACGGTGACCAGGAAATCTTCTCGCGCGAGGAGATGATTGCGCTGTTCGATATCGCCGACGTCAACAAGGCGGCCTCGCGTTTCGATACCGAGAAGCTTGCGTGGCTCAACCAGCATTACCTGAAGACTGACGATCCACAGACACTGGCGGCCGAGTTCGCCTGGCACTTGGCGCGTGCCGGCATCGACACCGCGCGCGGCCCGGCCCCGGTCGACGTGATCGTGGCGCTACGCGATCGCGTGCACACGCTGAAGGAAATGGCCGAGCGCGCGAAGATCTGGTACGCGCCGATTGCCGAGTGGGATGACAAGGCGGTCGCCAAGCATCTGAAGAACGACAGCGCCGTGGCTGTGCTTGCGGAGACGAAATCGCTGCTGGCCGATTGCGAATGGAAGCCCGAGCAGATCCATCAGGTGATCGAACAGGTCGCGGCGAAGCTGGCGCTTGGCATGGGCAAGATCGCCCAGCCGCTGCGCGTGGCGATGACCGGTACGCAGGTCTCGCCGTCGATCGACCAGACGATCTATCTGACTGGTCGTGCCGAGGCGCTCAAGCGCATCGATGCTGCCATTGCGCTGGCACAGGGTTGAGCACGCAGCCATGTTGATGACGCACTAGCACGGCATGGACGAACTGCTCGCCAGGGCCACCCAGGGCGTCGACCTCGACGCGCCGGGCGCGTTCTGGCACGTTTTCTTCAATCTGTTGAATCTGCTGCCCTGGGCCGCCATGTTCTGGTGGAACCTGCTGTTTGTCGCGGTGGGCGCGCTGCTGGGCTGGTGGCGTGGGCGGCTTGGAGAAGGCATCGTCTGGGCCTTGGTGCTGGGCCCGATCGGGTGGGTCGTGATACTCGCCAAGCCCCGCCCCAGGCCGCCGGCAAGGCCGCCAGCGCTGCGGCGGTGACGTCGGTCAGGCATGCCGCAAACGGAAGTGTATGATTTACTTGGAGGTGAGACCCGTGAGCCACGACGCTGCCCACAATGCGCATCCACACCACCCGCATCACCACGATGCCAAGGGTTTCGTGCGCGCGGTGGAGCACGCCAGCGAGGAGCGCGGCCTGCGGCTGACCCCGCTGCGCAAGGAAGTACTCGAGCTGATCGCCGCCGCGCACAAACCGGTCAAGGCCTACGACCTGCTCGATCAGTTGCGCGAGAAGCACGGCAACGCGGCGCCGCCCACGGTCTACCGCGCACTCGATTTCCTGCTGGAGAACGGCTTCATCCACAAGCTGGAATCGATCAACGCGTTCGTCTCCTGCCATCATCCGGCTGAAGCGCATCAGGTGCCGTTCCTGATCTGCGATACCTGCGCCAGCGCGCAGGAAGTCTGCGACGAGCGTGTCGCCGAACTGATCGAGGCGCAAGCCAGGGCGTTCGGCTTCCAGCCACAGGCGCAGACGCTGGAAGTGCACGGCACCTGCAAGAACTGTCGCAAGGCCTGAATCCGGTTGCCTGAATCCATACCGCGTGTGGCTGATCGCGCTGGGGGTGGGTGCCTGGCGTGGGCAGGATCGGTGCCCGAATGGTGTTGGCATGCAGTAGGGGCGGGCTCCGCGCGACGCCGGTCAGCCGCTGTGGCATTCCGCAATGTTATAAAGTAACATGACGCGGACTGGAGCTAACGAGTCGCCATGTTTGGCGACGCCAGAACAGGTCGATGGACTCCGAGCAGGCGAGCAAATCACGCTGGTGGCACGTCGCCGATCGCGTTGGTGCGACGGCATCGTTCCTGTGCGCGATCCACTGCGCACTGCTGCCGTTCGTGCTGGCGCTGTTGCCTTTCATCGGCCTGGAATTTCTGGCCGATCACCGTTTCGAGCGGGGCTTCGTACTGTTCGCCTGCACGCTGGCTCTGTTCGCCATGATTCGCGGCTACCGTCGTCACCAGGTTTCGCTGCCACTGTTGCTGGCTGTGCCGGGGCTGGCCTTGCTTCTGCTTGGGGTCACCTATGCCGAACACTATTCGATCATCCTGCACAGTGTGCTGGTGACGTGTGGCGGTTTGCTGGTGGCTTCGGCGCATTTCGTCAATCTGCGCAACGATCGCCGCCACGGCCATGCCCATGTGCATGGCCCGCAATGCGCGCACTGAGCCTGGCATGCAGAGCCATCGTGATTGTGTAACGGCAGTCGCCGTTCCTAGCATGCGCGGATGAACATGCCGCCTTCCCATACCCATGATCACCCGCATGTGCACGAACACGCTACGCCGAACGATCAGTCGAGTCGCAAGCTGCTGATCGCCTTCGCCCTGACCACGTTAATGATGGTGGCAGAGGTGATTGGCGGCGCGTTGTCCGGTTCGCTGGCGCTGCTGGCCGATGCCGGACACATGATGGTCGATGCGCTGGCACTGTTGCTGGCCCTGGTCGGTGCATGGATGGCGACCCGGCCGGCCGATGCGCGACGCAGTTACGGCTATGGCCGCATGGAAGTGCTGGTGGGTTTCGTCAACGCGCTGAGCCAGTTCGTGCTGGTTGGCTGGATCATCTACGAGGCGGTGACCCGGCTGCTGCATCCGGGTGAGATCCTGTCTGGCACGATGTTGATCGTGGCGGTGATCGGTCTGCTGGTGAACCTGCTGGTGTTGCGCATGCTGCACGGGCATGCGCATGACAACGTCAATCTGGCTGGTGCGAGCCTGCATGTGCTGGGCGATCTGCTCGGCTCGGTGGCCGCGGTGCTGGCCGCGCTGGCGATCCGCTGGTTCGGCTGGCTGTGGGCCGATCCGGTACTGTCGCTGCTGGTGTCGCTGCTGATCCTCAACAGCGCTTGGCGATTGCTGCGCCTGTCCGCGCACATCCTGCTGGAAGGCGTGCCCGACGGCATGGACAGCGCGGCAGTGGAAGCGTCGCTGCGTGACGCCGATCCGTCGATCCGCGATGTGCACCATCTGCATGTGTGGCAGCTGGCGTCGGGCTCGCGCATGGCCACCCTGCATGCCGAGCTGCATGAGCCTGCCGACAGCGCGCAGGCGTTGCGGGCGATCAAGCAAGTGCTGCTAAATCATTTCGGCATCCAGCACGTCACCGTGCAGATTGATCCAGGCGAGTGTCTGGATCAGGCGCAGGACTGTGTCGGGCACGGCCACCCCTGATGCTGGCTGCAGGGGACGCGCTCCTGCTATCATTGACGGCCGTTCATCCAATAAATCAAGGAGTTCCCATGGGTAAGGGCGATCGCAAGACCCGTCGCGGCAAGACCTACCGCGGCAGCTACGGCAATACCCGTGCGCACGGCGCGCTGCCGGCCGTCGTTGGCGCCAAGCCGACGGTGACCAAGCCGGCTGCCGCGAAGAAGGCTGCGCCGAAGAAGAAATCGGCCTGAGCCGGCCCGCACCGGACTGACGAAAACCCCCGCCTCGGCGGGGGTTTTTGTTTTCAGGAGTCATGGTGCCAATTGTCTGGACAGCGTGGCCGGATATCCACGGACTGCCGCCGCGCTCCCGTGATGTCGGCGATCGCGAGTCCATGCCCGTGACCGGACACGGCTGATCCGCTGCGGATCACCTGACGTGGGGTCGTTCAGCACGCCCCGGACGCCGCAATCTGAATACCGATTGACGCACATCGATGGCAGGTTTGCCGCGCTGCCGCATGCTGTGTATGATGCGATCCATTGTGTTAATGCATTAGTACATTATGAAGCGTCGATCACTTGATCCTGAAACCACCGACGAGTCGGCCAAGCGCAGCCTCTGCGAGGCCCTTCTGTCGATGAAGAACGCCGACGAGATGAGTGCCTTCCTGGGCGACCTGTGCACGCCGGCAGAACTCGAAGTGTTGGTGGATCGCTGGCGGGTAGTGCCGTATCTGCTGGAAGGCATCGCCTACCGGGAGATCCACGAACGCACCGCGGTCAGCATCACCACCATCGGGCGGGTGGCGCGCTATCTCAATCAAGGCAACGGCGGCTATCTGGCCGCGGCGGCACGTGCAGCGCGGCGGCAATCGCTGGCGGCGAAGAAGGCGAAGGCATGAAGACGCGTGACCGTTTGCGTATCGCGATGCAGAAATCCGGCCGGCTCACCGAGCCCGCACTGGAGCTGCTCAACCGTTGTGGCCTCAGCTTCCGGCAGAGCCGCGACAAGCTGTTCTGCTTTGGCGAGGGCGAGCCGGTCGACCTGCTACTGGTGCGCGATGACGATATCCCCGGGCTGATCGCACAGGGTGTGTGCGACCTTGGCATCGTCGGGCGCAATGTGCTCGGCGAATTCCAGCTCACCGCCGGCCTGGAAGCCGCACCACTCAGCGAACTGCGGCCGCTCGGCTTCGGTCGTTGCCGACTCTCCATCGCCGTGCCGCAGGAGCTGGATTACCAGCAGCCGCAGCAACTGGAAGGTCGCCGCATCGCTACCTCGTATCCCGGCCTGCTCGGCGAATGGCTGCGCACGCAGGGTGTGAGTGCCGGTGTGGTGACCCTGACCGGTTCGGTCGAGATCGCCCCGAAGCTGGGTACCGCCGACGCCATCTGCGATCTGGTACAGAGCGGCGGCACCTTGGTCGCGAACCAGTTGCGCGAGGCCGATGTGCTGCTGGAGAGCGAGGCCGTTCTGGCTGGCCCGCTCACGCTGCCGGTGGACGAGCGCGGCGACATGCTGGAGCTGCTGCTGAAGCGGCTGGATGGTGTGATCCAGGTGCGCGAGTCGCGGCTGCTGCTGCTGCAGACCTCGCGTCACACGCTGGAGGCGGTCACCCGTCTGCTGCCCGGTGGTCCGCAGCCGACCCTGCTGCCGGTATTTGGCCAGCCGGATCAGCTGATGTTGCAGGCGCTGTGCGCTGGCGAGGTGAGCTGGCGCCAGCTGGAGGAAATCAAGAAGGCTGGCGCGCGCGAGATGTTCGTGTTGCCGGTGGAGAAGATGTTGGTATGAAGCAGGCTGGCATGAAGAGCAGATTCGCATGAAACGGCTGGACTGGAATGCACTGGATGAGAGTGCCCGGCGCGAGGCATTGGCGCGTCCCGCACAATCGCGCGCGGAGGAACTACGCCGCGGCGTCGAGCAGATCATCACTATCGTGCGCGAGCGCGGTGATGCCGCGTTGCTGGAACTCAGCGCGAAATACGATCGCTGCGCGCTGGATGCGATCGAGGTGGACGAGGCTGAATTTGCTGCGGCCGAAGCCGCACTCGATCCGGTTCTGAAAGCGGCGATTCATGAGGCAGCGGCTCGCATCGAGTTGTTTCACCGTGCCACCGCGCCGCAGCCCGTGGGTGTAGACACTGCGCCCGGCGTGCGGGTGGAACGGATGCTGCGCCCGATCAGCCGGGTTGGCCTGTATGTGCCGGCTGGCAGCGCGCCGCTGCCGTCGACCGCGCTGATGCTTGGCGTGCCGGCGCATATCGCCGGTTGCCGCGAGGTGGTGCTGTGTTCGCCGGCACGCGTCGATGGCCGTTGCGATGAGGCGGTGCTGTATGCCGCTCGGCTCACTGGCGTGCATAAGGTGTTCAAGCTGGGCGGCGCGCAGGCGATCGCGGCAATGGCCTATGGCACGGCCAGTGTGCCCAAGTGCGACAAGTTGTTCGGCCCGGGCAACGCCTGGGTCACCGAGGCGAAGCTGCAGGTGTCCGCCGATCCCGATGGCGCGGCGATCGACATGCCGGCCGGCCCGTCCGAAGTGCTGGTGATTGCCGATACGAATGCCAACCCGGTGTTCGTCGCCGCCGATCTGCTGTCGCAGGCCGAGCACGGGCCGGATTCGCAGGTGATCCTGCTGAGTCCGTCGACCGCCGTGCTGGACAAGGTGGCAACCGAAGTCGAACGCCAGTGCGCGGAATCGCCGCGCGCGGAGATCGCCACCCAGGCGCTGGCACAGAGCCGGCTGATCCTGGTCGATTCGCTGGCGCAGGCAGCGCAGGTGAGCAACCGCTACGCGCCCGAACACCTGATCCTGCAGGTGGCCGCGCCGCGCGCCATGCTTGATGACATCGACAGTGCTGGCTCGATCTTTCTTGGCGCGTGGACGCCGGAATCGGTCGGCGACTATTGCAGCGGCAGCAACCATGTGTTGCCGACCTATGGCTATGCACGCAGTTACAGCGGCGTGTCGGTGGCGAGTTACCAGAAGCAGATCACCGTGCAGGAGGTCACTGCGGATGGCTTGCGTGCGATCGGGCCGTGCACGGCGACGCTGGCCGCGGCTGAACAACTGGAGGCTCACCGCCGCGCTGTGACCCTGCGGCTGGCTGCGCTGGAGGCAAGGTCATGAGCGTGCTCGATCTCGCACGACCGGAAATCCGCGCCATGCAGCCGTATTCCTCGGCGCGCATGGAAGCCAGTGGCGGCCAGGTGTTGCTCAATGCGAACGAATCGGCGTGGGCACCGGTGGGCGACGACGGCCTCGGCTGCAACCGCTATCCCGAACCACAGCCGGCGGCCCTGGTCGATGCACTGGCCACGCTCTATGGCGTGCGCCGCGAGCAGTTGCTGGTGGGGCGTGGCAGCGACGAAGCGATCGACCTGCTGGTGCGCGCCTTCTGTCGCGCCGGTGAGGACGCGATCCTGATCCAGCCGCCCACCTTCGGCATGTATGCGGTGTGTGCACGGATCCAGAACGCCGGCGTGATCGAGGTGGCGTTGAAAGCCGATTTCACGCTGGATGTGGACGCCATCCTCGCCGCCGTGACGCCGGCGGTGAAGCTGGTCTTCATCTGCACGCCGAACAATCCCACGGGGCAGCTGGTGCCGCGCGCGAGTGTCGAACGCCTGGCGCAGGCACTCGACGGGCGTGCATTGCTGGTGGTGGATGAAGCCTATGTCGAGTATGCCGATGTAAGCAGCGTGGCCGACCTGATCGACCGCTACGACAACCTCGCCGTGCTGCGCACCTTGTCGAAGGCATGGGCGCTGGCGGGTGCACGCATCGGCAGCCTGCTGGCGCATGCCACGGTGATTGCGCTGCTCAAGCGGATCATGCCGCCGTATCCGCTGCCGCTGCCGTGCGTGGACGCAGCGTTGGTCGGTTTGTCCGGCTGGGGGCAGGCGAATGCACGCGAACACCTTGCCATCGTGCGCGAGCAACGCGCGCGGATGCAGGAAGCATTGCGCCGGCTTCCCGGCGTGCGCGAAGTGCTGCCGTCGCAGGCGAACTTCCTTGCTGTACGTTTCGACGATGCCGGCGCGGCGTATCAGAAGCTGCTTGCTTCCGGCATCGTGGTGCGCGACGTGCGGCGCTACCCGAATCTCGCTGACACCTTGCGTATCACCATCGGCACGCCAGCAGAAAACGACCGCGTATTGGCCGTACTGCAGGAGGCTGCATCATGTATCTGAACCCATTGTGGGAGCGACTTCAGTCGCGACCGAGGGCGCCATGGAGCACGGCTGTCGCGGCTGAAGCCTCTCCCACAGGCGCGTTGACGGGGAGGCAGCCATGAGCCGCAAGATTCTTTTCCTCGACCGCGACGGCTGCCTGATCGAGGAGCCGGCTGACGAGCAGATCGACAGCTACGAGAAGCTGGCTCTGCTGCCCGGCGTGATCGCCGCGCTCCAGCGCTTCGTCGCCGCCGGCTACGAGCTGGTGATGGTGACGAACCAGGATGGCCTCGGTACCGACAATTTTCCCGAGCCGCACTTCACCGGGCCGCACGAGCTGCTGATACGCATCCTCGCCTCGCAAGGCATTGGCTTCCGCGATGTGCTGATCGACCGCAGCTTCCCACATGAGGGCAAGGACACACGCAAGCCGGGTATCGGCCTGATGCGCGGCTACCTTGCCGACGATGGTTGGAGTCGTGCTGCTTCGGCGATGGTGGGTGATCGCGAGACCGATCTGCAGTTCGCCGCGAACATCGGCGTGCGTGGCCTGCGCGTCGGCCCGCTCGGTGTGAGCTGGGATGAGCTGACGCACCAGTTGCTGGATGCACCACGCGCGGCCACGGTGGTGCGAAATACCAAGGAAACACGAATCACGGTCAGCGTGGATCTGGACAAGGTGGCTGAGCCGCAGGCACACACCGGGCTCGGCTTCTTCGATCACATGCTGGAGCAGATCGGCAAGCACGGTGGCTTTGCGCTGGAGCTGAGTTGCGATGGCGACACGCATATCGACGAGCACCACACCATCGAGGACTGCGCGCTGGCGCTGGGTCAGGCCTTGAAGCAGGCGCTGGGCGACAAGCGCGGCATCGGCCGCTATGGCTTCACCCTGCCGATGGACGAGTCGCAGGCCAGCGCCGCGCTGGATCTTTCCGGGCGCCCGTACTTCGTGTTCGAGGGCAGCTTCCCGCGCGAGCGCGTGGGCGAGGTACCGACCGAGCTGGTGCCGCATTTCTTCCGCTCGCTGTGCGAGACGCTGGGCGCGAACCTGCATCTGACCGTGCGCGGCGACAACGCGCATCACATGGTCGAGGCCTGCTTCAAGGTCGTCGCGCGTACGTTGCGCCAGGCGATCCGTCGCGAAGGCAGCGAGCTGCCCAGTACCAAGGGCACGCTGTAATGAGCGTGGTTCTCGTCGATGCCGGCGGCACCAACATAGGCTCGGTGCGCTACGCGTTGCAGCGACTCAGCGTGGATGCCGCGCTGACTGCGGATGCCGCGACGATCCGTGCGGCCGACAAGGTGATCCTGCCCGGCGTGGGCGCGGCCGGCCCAGGCATGGCGCGTCTGCGTGAACTCGGCCTGGTCGAGGTGATGCGTTCGCTGACCCAGCCGGTGCTTGGTGTCTGCCTCGGCATGCAGTTGCTGTGCGCGCACTCGGAGGAGGGTGATACCGAATGCCTCGGACTGATCCCGGCACCGGTGCGCCGTTTCGTCGAGACCGCTGGCCGGCGCGTGCCGCATATGGGATGGAATCGGCTGACTGTAAAGCAGGCTCACCTGTTGTTGACCGGGCTGGGCGATGACGACTACGCATACTTCGTGCACAGCTATGCGGTGCCGGTGGGCGACTGGAGTCTTGCCACCAGCGATTACGGCGATGCGTTCTCTGCGGTGATCGCCAGCGGCAATTTCCATGGCATGCAGTTCCACCCCGAGCGTTCCGCCGCTGTCGGCGCGAAGCTCCTGAAGAACTTCCTCGAACTATGAACTTCGAAGTGATTCCCGCGATCGATCTGCGCGGCGGCCAGGTGGTGCGCCTGAAGCAGGGCGATTATGCGCAGCAGACCACCTATGCGGCCGATCCGTGCGTACTAGCTCAGCGTTATGCCGACGCCGGCGCACACTGGCTGCACTTGGTCGACCTGGATGGCGCGCGTTCGGGCAATCTGGACAACCTCGCGGTGATCGAGGCGATCGCCGCCAGCGACATGCAGATCCAGGCCGGCGGCGGCGTGCGTGGTGAGGACGATCTGCGGCGTCTGTTCGATGCCGGCGTGCATCGCGTGGTGCTGGGCAGCGTGGCGATCCGCGATCCCGAACTCGTCGCCGGCTGGCTGGCCGAGCATGGTGCCGAGCGGCTGACCATCGCGCTCGACACGCGGCGCATCGACGGTCGCTGGGCACTGCCCAGTGCCGGCTGGACCGAAGTCGAGGCGCGCACGCTGGACGAACTGGCACCGTGGTATGCCGCGCAGGGTGCGCGCCATCTGCTGTGTACCGACATTGATCGCGACGGCATGCTGGCCGGCTTCAATCTCGAGCTCTACCGCCACCTGGCCGAGAGCGTGCCGGAGCTGGCCGTGCAGGCTTCCGGCGGGGTGCGTTCGCTGGACGATATCCGCGCGGCGCGGGATGCCGGCGCGCAGGGCGTGATCCTCGGCCGTGCCTTGCTGGAAGGGCGCTTCACCATCGAGGACGCATTGGCATGCTGAGTCGTCGCATCATTCCCTGCCTGGACGTGCGTGACGGCAAGGTGGTCAAGGGCGTGCGTTTCCGCGATCACATGGTGATGGGCGAGATCGTCGAGCTGGCCCTGCGCTATCGCGACGAGGGTGCCGACGAACTGGTCTTCTACGACATCACCGCCAGCCCGGAAGGGCGCAGCGTCGATCGCGGTTGGGTCGAGCGGGTGGCACGGGTGATCGACATCCCGTTCTGCGTTGCTGGCGGTATCCGCTCGGTGGACGAGGCGCGGGCGGTGCTGCACGCCGGCGCGGACAAGATCTCGGTGAACTCGCCGGCATTGGAGCGGCCGGAGCTGATCAACGAACTGGCCGCGGCTTTCGGCGTGCAGTGCGTGGTGGTTGGCATCGACTCGCTGCGCGATGCGGATGGTGAGTGGCGCGTGCGTCAGTACACCGGCGACCCCTCAAAAACGCAGGCACTGGCACGCAGGACGATGGACTGGATGATCGAAGCGCAGCTGCGTGGCGCGGGCGAGATCGTGCTCAACTGCATGGGCAGCGACGGCGTGCGCCGTGGCTACGATCTGGAACAGCTGTCGGCCGCGCGCGCGATCTGTCGAGTGCCGTTGATCGCTTCCGGCGGTGCCGGTGCACCCGAACATTTTCGTGACGCTTTTGTCGACGCCGACGTGGACGGCGCACTGGCCGCCAGCGTGTTCCACTCCGGCGCGATCGCGATCCCCGTGCTCAAACATTACCTGCACGAGCAGGGCGTTGTGGTGCGCTTGTGAGCATCAAAGGACAACCACCGATGAGCAATTCCAATACGGACTTCAGCCGCCTCGACTGGCCCAAGGGCGACGGCCTGCTGCCAGCCATCGTGCAGCACTGGCTGAGCGGTGAAGTGCTGATGCTCGGCTACATGAATGCCGAGGCGCTGACACAGACCCAGGCCAGCGGCCACGTCACCTTCTACAGCCGCAGCAAGCAACGCCTGTGGACCAAGGGCGAAAGCTCTGGCCACGTGCTGGCGCTGAAGTCGATCCGTATCGACTGCGACGCCGACACCTTGCTGATCCAGGCCGATCCGCATGGTCCGACTTGCCACACCGGCACCTCCAGCTGCTTCGGCGACAGTGCGGATGTACGCCCGCCGCTGGGTTTCCTCGCCGAACTCGACGCGCTGGTCGCGCAGCGCCATGCCGAACGTCCAGAAGGCAGTTACACCACCCAGCTGTTTGATGGCGGCATCCGCAGGATGGCGCAGAAGGTGGGCGAAGAAGGCGTCGAGACGGCGCTGGCTGCCGTGGCGCAGGACGATGCCGAACTGCTTGGCGAGGCTGCCGATCTGATCTTTCATCTCGCGGTGGTGTTGCGTGCGCGGCGGCTATCATTGACCGATGTCGTGGCGTTGCTGGCCAATCGACACGCTTCACGCGGAGGGTTGTGACAAAGAAAGAAAATTGAATGTGCCTGTATCCGAAACGGCCCATTCCTTTCGCAAATTTGCGGTCATGTTCCGTTCGCGATGTGCTGGCTGCGAAGACGTGCCGTTGCGTTTCAACAGCACGCCTTCTTCCTACAGCTTCGAGCCACCATCCACTTGCAGGGTGTCGCCGGTGATCCAGCGCGCCTCGTCCGAGGCAAGAAACACAATGGCACCGGCGATGTCATCGGGCTGCGCGAGGCGCTTGAGCGCCTGCATGCCCAGCGTCACGTTGCGGCCTTCCTCGGTCTTGGTGAAACTGGACATATCCGTTTCCACCACCCCCGGCGCGACGGCGTTGACGCGGATGCCACGGGAGCCCAGCGACACCGCGAAATGCTTGACCAGTGTGTCGACGGCGCCCTTGGTCGCCGCATAAGCGGACAGGTTGCCCACCGCAGCGCGTGCGGCAAGCGAAGAGGTAAAGATGATGTTGCTGCCCGTACACATGGTCGGCAGCAATTGCTGGATCAGGAAATACGGTGCACGCACATTGACGGCAAACAGCAGGTCGAAGTCCTCGACCGTCGTGTCTTCGATGGTCGCTGCCTTGGAGACGCCGGCATTGGCGACGAGGATGTCCAGTCGGTCGCCAACAATGCTGCGAACCTGTTTGGCCAAGTCATGCGGACCATTCGGCGTGCTTAGATCGGCGCCTAGTTTCTCGGCGCGACCGCCGGCCTTGCGGATCTCCTCCACCACGGCGTCGGCTTCCTTCTGCGCGCTGCTGTAATGGACCAGGACCTGGGCGCCGGATTTGGCCAGGGCAAGCGCGGCGGCCCGACCGATACCGCGCGAGGCGCCCGTTACCAGCGCCGTTTTACCCGTGAGATTGCTCATGACATGTCTCCGTTCGTATGGGAAGTCGGATAGCGGAGTCAGTCGTCGACCTGCTCGATCGCATCGACGCGATCGGGATAGAACGCGATGTGGTCCTTGATGGGCGCGACAGCTTCGTAGGGATGCTCGTACGTCCACACTGCATTGATGGCGCGCTCACCACCAGTCGGAATGCTGAAGTAAGCGCATTCGCCCTTGTACGGGCAGTAGGTGCTGTGATCGGTGCGCTCCAGCAGCGTCATGTCCACATCCTTGCGTGGGATGTACTGGACAGCGGGATAACTCGCTTCTTTCAACATGAGCGCATCACGCGTGTCTGCGACGACGTGACCCGCGATTTTCACGATAACGCGATGCGTGTTGTGCTCGATCGTGATGGGGTGATCCGGCCCAGGTTTCTTGATCGGTCTGGCGGAGGTTTGATCATTGTTGGCCACGGTGATATCTCCTTTAGAGGGTGATGGCTCGTCCATTCTGCGCCGCCTTGTAAAGAGAGGCGGCGCGACAGGGCTTGCCAGCGCGTGTGTATTTACTCGCTCAGGAAGGTCGAGACGTGTTGGACGCACTGTTCGGGATACTGGTCTCGCTGCTGCTCTTTCAGGCATTGGTGCCGCCGTCAACCGTCAGACTGGCGCCGGTGATGTAGCTCGCTTCCGGACCAGCAACGAAGGCCACCATCGCCGCGATATCTTCGACATGACCGTAGCGCTTCAACGCGGTGTTGGCGATCTGCGGCGTCGCCCAGTCGCCTGCGGCGGGATTCAGATCGGTGTCGATCGGGCCGGGCTGGACAGTGTTGACCGTGATGCCGCGATGACCGACCTCACGCGACAGTCCTTGCGTGAACATCTTCACCGCGCCCTTGGTCGCGGCGTAAGCCGCCAGGCCGGGCGTCATATTCCGTTCGCCAACGCAGGAGCCGATGCTGATGATGCGACCGCCATCCGGCAGGTGCTTGAGCGCAGCCTGCGTGGCGATGAACACGCCGCGCAGGTTGAGGTCGATCACCGTATCGAGTTCCTCCAGGGTGGCCTCTTCGAAGGGCTTGGGGATGGCGGTGCCCGCATTGTTCACCAGGATGTCGAGCTGGCCGAAGGCCTTGACGACTTGTTCCATCGCGGCGGTGACGGCCTTGGCGTCGGTCGCATCCGCCTGGATCGCGATGGCCTTGCCGCCGGCGCCTTCGATGTCCTTCACCACGTGGGCGGCGGCATCAGCGCCCTTGCTATAAGTGATCGCCACGCTGGCGCCGTCGGCGGCCAGCCGCTTGGCTATGGCTGCACCGATACCGCGGGAAGCGCCGGTAACGAGAGCTGTCTTGTTGGTCAGGTTTGCCATGGGAGTTGTCCTTTCAATGGTGTGGGATGATGGGAACTCAGTGGGAAGACAGCACTGAGGGGAAGGGCAGGCTTCCGGGCGCGCCGTCGGGCGTCTTGAATCCCGCGTCGAGGAACTGAGTGGCCTGCGCCACGAACAGCTCCGGATACTGATAGAAGGAGCCGTGATTGGCGTCCGGATAGATCACGAGCTGAGCGTTGGGCAGGTTCTGCTGCAGGACGTAGGAATTGTGCGTCGGGATGATCACGTCGTTGCTGCCCTGCACGACCAGGGTGGGCTGGCGGATGCTCTTCAGGTAGTCGAGCACGCCCTCGTGCTGGGCGATGTACTTGCCGATGGCCTCGCCCTGGTGAGCGATGGCTTCGGCGCTCACCTCCGGATCACGATCCTTGCGCTCCCACTTGCGCTTGAGGAAGGCCAGGCCCGCTGCGCGACCGGAGGCCGAAGGTGAAAAGTGCACGGTCAGCCACAGGTACTCGGGCGGATCGTAGGTACCGGAAAAGATTGCATGCGACTGGCTGGCCGCCATGTCGGCCCCGCGCGGACCGGTGCCGACCAGGATCAACCGGCGGACCAGGTTGCCGCTTTGAAACGCGATTTCCTGGGCGACCATGCCGCCGATGGAGAAGCCCAGCACGTCAACTTTGGAAAGACCGAGCGCCTTGATGAAGGCGACGGCGTTGGCGCCCATCTCCGGGAAACTGGCGGAGACTTCACCGGAGCTCGAGGAGACGCCGGCGTTGTTGAAGAGAATGACCTCGCGGGTCTTCGCCAGACCGTTGATCACTGCCGGATTCCAGTAGTCCATGGTGCCAGTGTAGTGCTGGTTGAATACCAGCGGCACACCGCCAGCCTTGCCGAAGCGGCGATAGGCGAAGCGAATGCCGCTGGTTTCCACATACTGGGTCGGGGCGGTCTGATGGGTGTGCGTGGTCATGTCGAAACTCCTCGCAAAGGGTTGAGATCGGTAACTTGGCAGGGCGGCCGGAGGAGCCTTTCGGGCATCGCCATCGAGCCGGGCCGTATCGCCACGGTGCGAAATCTAAGCCTGCGTAGCGCGCCTTAAAAAGACTTTGTAAGCTGGCGACCATGCTTAAAAGGCATGGCATGGGAATAAGCTCATGGAACTGCGCCATCTGCGCTACTTCATCGCGGTCGCCGAAACGGGCAGCCTGACGGTGGCCGCCGAACGGCGACTGCACACGTCACAGCCTTCGTTGAGTCGGCAGATCAAGGATCTGGAAGATCAGGTCGGCGCGGATCTGCTGATTCGCAGCGCGCGCGGCATCACCCTTACCGAAGCGGGCAAGGTGTTCTTCGATCACGCGCGGATGGTGTTGAGCCAGGTAGACACCGCCATCGAAGCGGCGCGCAGGGCCGCGCAACCGAGCAAGCAACGTTTTTCGATCGGCTTTCTCACCGGGCAGGAAATGACCTGGTTGTCGGAAGCCATGCACATTCTTCGTGCCGAGCTGCCGAACATCGATATCACCGTTTCAAGCGATTATTCACCGGACCTGGCCGAAGCGTTGGTGCGCGGCAAACTCGATCTCGCGTTCCTGCGTGCGGAGCCCGATTTCGATCTCGCGTATCACCCGGTTACACACGAGCCGCTGATTGTATTGATGCCGAGTGATCATCGCCTGGCATCCCGCGAAACGATTCGCCCCAAGGATCTGGTCGGCGAACTTTTCATCGGTATCGGCAAAAAAGCGACGGTGTTGCAAGCGGTGATCGATGATTACCTGAAGCGCTCAGGTGTGGAAATGGCGCCCGAGCAAGTGGTGGACAATCCGGCGATGGTGATGTCGCTGGTGGCTTCGACACGTGGCGTGACGCTCATTCCCGCGTATGTGAAGAACCTGATGCCGTGGTCTGTGGTTAGCCGTCCGCTGGCCGGCGAAACACCTACCATCGCTCTGGTGGTGGGTTACAACAAAGCGAACAACTCCCCCATCCTGAAGATGTTTCTGTCGCACCTGGATGACTTGATTGCGCGCGTGTCAAAACTGCAGCGATGATTTAAAGCGAAAGTCAGGCGTCGATGGCGCGCAGCGACTGCTGGCGTCCTGCCTGCAATATTTCATCGGCAAGAGCCGAATCAGCGTCGACGACGGCGCGCGATAGCAGTAGCGACCCGACCATCTGGCTAAAGAGCGCGATCGCCTTTTTTCTCTTCTCTTGCGGCGTGTCGCCATCGATCACACTCGCAAGCTGATCGAAGTTCGATGCCAGTCCCTTGGCGTATGCCTCTCGTGCCTCATTGCCGAGTCGCCGAACGTCGCCGGCAAACACCGTCAACGGGCAACCCTTTTCGATATCGGTCCGGTGATCGGTGGAGAGATACCACTCGACCAGACACTTCATGGGGTCGAGCGCCTTTGTCTGGGATGCCTCGATGGCCGTGACGATTTCGGCAGCGCCATCGGCCACGGCCCTGTCCATGACCGCCGCGACCAAGGCATCCTTCGATTCGAAGTGGTTGTAGAAGCCACCTTGGGTGAAACCGGCAGCCTTGGTCAGCTCCGCCAGCCCTACGGCGGCCACCCCGCGCTCGCGAAAGAGTTTCTCCGCAGCGGCGACAATAGCCTCTTTATTTTCAATGGCTTGCTGCTTTGAAACGCCCATATGCCTGCTCCTCTCTGACGACCGCGTGCCGGTGCGTCTTCAAATCACAATGTTGATCACCATTGACAGGACTATAGAAGTAGTGCCAAGCTGAATTTGTCGATTGCGATCACCATTGTGATTTGATTCTAGCGCAAGACGGCAAAACGTCCAGCGCTGTGCCGCGGCTTCAGCCATCCAAGAGGCAACCATCATGTCCAAGACAACCCCTGAGCAGAACAAGGCGCTCGTCATCAAGGCGTTCGATACGCTCTTCAACAAGCGTGATTACGCCGCTGCCGAGCGTTTCTGGTCCGACACATACATCCAACATAGCGCGCATATCGAGCCAGGCCGCGAAGGCCTGTTCAATCTGATCCGCAGTGCACCCAGCACCTTGCGCTACGAGCACAGCGTGATCCTGGCGGAGGGCGATTACGTGATCGTGCACGGACGCTTTTCCGGCCTTGGCCGGCCTGCGGCATGGATCGCCGCCGATGTCGTCCGCATCGAAGACGGTCGCCTCGTCGAGCACTGGGATGTGCTGCAGGACGAAGCGACAAAAGCCGAATCCAAGAGCGGATTGCCGATGTTCGGCGATCGCTTTCCTTCATGACATTGGGAGACGAAAAATGAAACTCAGCGACAACACCGTATTCATTACCGGCGGCGGCTCGGGCATCGGCCGCGCCCTGGCCGAGGCACTGCATAAGCGCAACAACAAGGTGATCATCGCCGGTCGCCGCCGCAGTCAGCTCGACGAAGTGGTTGCCGCCAATCCCGGCATCGATGCCATCGAGCTCGATATCGCCGATCCCGCCAGCATCAGCGCCGTCGCCGCCAAGCTTGTCGCGGACTATCCCGATCTCAATGTGGTTTTCAACAATGCGGGGGTGATGCAGCTGGACAACGCAGCCGGCGACATGGACGAGCAGACGCTACTCACGCATATCCATACCAACTTGCTCGGCCCCATCCGCCTGACCTCGGCACTGATTGAGCATCTCAAGCGCAAGGAGCGCGCGACGATTCTTTACAACACCTCGACCCTGGCATTCACGCCGCTGGCGCCGTTTGCCGCGTACTCCGCGACTAAGGCAGCGCTTCACTCCTACATTCTGTCGCAGCGCTTCATGCTACGTGACACCGCGGTCAAGGTTCAGGAAATTGCGCCGCCGTGGGTCGGCACGGGTCTGGTGGGCGAAGCCACGGATCCACGCGCGATGCCGTTGGACCGCTTTATCGAAGGCACCTTGAAGGCGTTGGAGACGGATGCCGAAGAAGTATTGGTCGAGGAAGCCAAGGTGTTTCGCAACAACGCCGGCCCGAACGAGCACGCGTTTGTCACTGAGCTGAACACCTTCATGACCAAGGAGCTCGCTTCAGCGTGAGCCGGCGGCGCCGCGCGAACGGCGTGGCCTCGTCGTATTGGACGCTAACGCCAGCAACGACGAGGCCATGCACAACAAAGCACCGCTCTTCTTCTAGAACACGAAGATCAAAGGCCTGATTTTTCGCGCTGGCCCGCGCGTGTCAACCGGGTCAGGGCGGCGTCGCGGGGCAGGCCGATGCCGCCACCACCGATTTGAATGACACCGCCGAGCCGGGCGTGAATTCGTTGCACCACGGGTGGTACTGCCGTAGCCGAACGGGTTGCAGTCGGAGCGGGCCGGGGAGTGCACAGGCATTTGGCGAACCGCTGTTGCTAGTGCGTACTGCCTAATAGCGGCGTCACGATTCTATCCAGTCGCTCTGCTGTCCACACGGGTTGCTTGTCCTGCCACCCGTTATCGACCAGTCGGCCGTCACGGTCGATGGTGAAACTGACGGGCAGATGCCAGATACGACCGTAACCAGGCACATGGGGATCACCCAGCAGCCCAACCGGAAAACTCAAGGTGCTTGCCACCGCGCGGACCTGGTCGAGCTGGTCCGGTTCATCGAGGCTGAAGCCAAGTACCACGAGGCCTTGCTGCGCGTGTTCGTGTGCGTAGCGCGAGAGCAGCGGCAGTTCCTCCCGGCACGGGGCGCACCATGTCGCCCAGAACGTCAGGATCACCACCTTGCCGCGTAAATCACGCAGATCGATCTGCTTGCCGGCGAGCGTGGTCAACGTGATCGGTGGTGCCATTCGGCCAACCACCAGGTCATTGGCGAGCAGGGGTTGCGTCATGGAACACAGCATCAGGCATGCGCATGCGCGTCGCAGGTGATTGGCTACAAGGCGGAATATCGGTAATGGCATAGACGGGGTTTCGTTAAACGTTGCCGCAACGGCGCGACAACACCGGGTGGGTCAGTGGATTCAGAGTTTCATGCTGATGCCGACGGTGCCGGTCCAGCCGGGAAACAGCTGGTAACCCTGCAGGTGGCTGTAGACGGGTACCTGCACGAAGGCATACAGCTGAACGTTCTTGCTGAGGCTGCCGCTAATGCCCGGGCTCAGATACGCAACCGTGCCCTCGGTGTCCGGCACGTCAGCCAGCGCGCCCTGGTCGGCGCTTTTGTGGAACCAGTTGATCTGCACCTGCGGCACCCAGTTGGCGTGCGCCTCATAACGCAGGCCGAAGCTCACGGAAGCGAGGTTGCCAGGCCGGTAGGCCGCGCCGGGACTATCCAGCTTCTCCGACACCGCAGCCTGGAATTGCCCGTTCACGAAGGCGTCGAAATTCTGGCTGACCGGCTGGAAATAATACGCACCGACAATCAAGTTGGTGCTGCCGGTGCCGGCTTGCAGGCTGGTGTCGAGCGACTGGCCCAGGCCCGGGCCGGTATTGAACGTGGTCGGATGGCCGACGAAGCTGCCATCGTCCGTCTCGCCACCGTAGTGGCCCGTCGGCAGTTTCACGCCGAACTGCACGCCGAAGTTGTGGGTCGGCAGGAATCCCTGATAGCTGGCCAATACCTTGGCATCGCCGATGCCTGCGACATGTGCGCCGCTGATCTGGTCCGGCGAGCTTTCGGCCGGGGTGTACGGTTGCAGCTGTGTCCCGTAAGTGGCGTGATCGCGCAGCACATAAGGCACGAGGAAAGTCACGCCCCAGTCCGCGTTGAAGCGATAGGTCGCGGAGAGGTTGATGTAGCGGTTGGTGGTGCCTTTTTCGATTTCGCCGCCACCCAATGATGGGTCGGATGGCCGGTTGACCACCTGTTCCGGCGTGGCTTTGCTGCTGCCGCTGCGCAGCTGGTTCTGGTCGATATACGTGTAATCGACGTTGAGGCGCCAGCCCGACGCTGTCGAATAACCGGTTGCCGCATCGGTGCTGAGCGTGCAGCCACAGGTAGCGCACGCCTGCGCAACTTGCGGAAGCAGGCCCAGGGAAATCAGGCCGATGAACGAAGCCAGCGGTCTGGTCATCGGGTGTATGGGGTTCATGACGCGCATGACGGGAAATTCCAAGGTTTGACCGCGACCACTACGGTGGCTCGCAAGCGCAGGGCAATCGGCGTATTCCCGCGGCGAACAGCCGCCAACGGCGTTCCGCGCCGCGGCATCGCATTCGCTCAGGGGGAGGCAGCTTGAGGAAAAGGTGAACATGCGCAGCAGGCTGCGTGGCGACCTGTTCCCCTGATGGCTAGCCGATGCGTGGCGGCCCGCGCGGTTGTGCGCTCAGGAGTTGCGTGACGGACTCGTTGCGAAGTAGCGGAGCCGGTGGCGACAGCGCAGGAAGATAAGCCGGTACCACAGCGGCGCCGGCCGCGAACGCCATGACCGGAGTATGCGCAAGCAAGGTGCAAAAACCGCACTTGGCGGTCGGATCGCCTGGATCGTCGGGCGTGCCATGGGCGTGATGATCGGCATGTCCCATGCCCATCATGCAGTCGGCACCCATGCCGTACATTCCGGCATGGAGGGCGAGCGAGCGGGACACTACGGGCATCACGACAATGAACAACATGGCGGCCATGGCCAGCCACGTTGCAAACCGACGATGTGCCGCGCGCCTGGACACGCTGACTTCCTCGCTACCCTGGAGCCTGGAGTGGCCTCAAACCATCTTCGCACGAACGCGCGCGGGCTTTGCGCGACAAAGCGTCACATCGGCCCACCGGTGATGGATTACTGCGCTGTTCCCGCCGTACTCGCAGGCGCTGGCATGGCCGGTTTGAATGCAACCACCGGCCCAGGCGTGAACCCCTTGCGCCACAGGGCGAGCTGGTTTTCGATACCGCTGCCAATATCGATCTGCGGCTCCGATGGGGTCAGCTTGTCCTGCGTCTCCCACTGACTGATTTCACCGCTGGCCTGTTTGAACGCGTCGACGAAGTTGTCTGTGCGATTCAGTGCGTCGACCAGCCATGCCTTGCCGAAATAGGTGATGTCCGAATCGCTGCCGCAGCCGAACGAGCTGCGGTCGGTGCGGGCGGCGGTGAGCACCAGGGTGCCGGGGCCGTGCAGCGGCGGCACGAAGCCGCCGGAGTAGCAGGCATTGACCACCACCACCTTCCACTTGAAGTGCCGCTTGGCGAGGATGTCGGCCAGATCCTGTGCACCGATCTGGTCGAGCGGCAGCGGATCCATGTCGACCAGCAGGTTGTGATCCTCGCCGCCGTGGCTGGTGACGTAGAGCAGCAGGATGTCCTGGTCCGGCTGCATGGCCTTGTCCAGGCCGTCGAGCGCGGCTTCCAGGTTGCTCCAGCTGGCCAGCGGGTGCGTGGCGAGGGTGGCCGGATTGTTTTCCAGCACGAGGCTGTGGGCGGTGGCGCCAAAGCGCTGGGCGAACAGTTGCGCAGCGTATTCGGCCTCGTTGCGGAACACGTCCTCACCCCCGTCGCCGGCAAACGCCAGCAAGTACAGGTTCGGTTTGCCGGGCACCCGCGGGGTGAGTCTTGCCAGCGCATCGCGGACCATCTGCGGTTGCGCGTAGATCACCTGTTCCGCGGTCGGGGCGGAGTTTGGCCAGTCATCGCCGGTATCGGCGGCGGTGCCGCTCGATGAGGCCTCGTCCGGCGCGCTGTCGGCGGGGGTGGCCGCGATCGACGTGGCCTGTATGGAAGTGGCGGACACGGGCAGGCTGGCGTTGGATGGCAGGCCGGCACGGCCGGGCAGCAACAGCATCAGCAGTACGCCGGCGGCGAAGGCGAGCAGGACAGTCAGGATGGTGCGCATGGCGGGTTCGCGCCTGAAGCTCAGGGAGTGATCGCGTCGAAATCGCGATAGGCGGGATGGCGCGGTTCGGCTGGCGATGCCAGCGGTTCGCGGATCAGCCAGCCGGTTTGGAAGCCCGCAGCCTGCGCGGCATCGAGTTCCTCCACGATGTCGGACAGGAACAGGATGTGCTGGGGCTGTTCATCGATCGCCGCGGCGATGCGTTCGTAGGATCCGGTCTCGCGCTTCGGGCCGGTTTCGGTGTCGAAGTAGCCGGCAAACAGCGGGGTCAGGTCACCGGCCTCGCTGTAATGGAAAAACAGCTGCTGCGCCGGCACCGAGCCGGAGGAATAGACGTACAGGCGCAGCCCGTCGGCGCGCCACTCGCGCAGGCGCGCGGCGACCTCTGGATAGAGATGGGCGCGATAGTCGCCGGCCGCGTAGCCGTCCTTCCAGATCATGCCTTGCAGCGCTTTCAGCGCGGTCGACTTGCGATCCTGGTCGATCCACTGCAGCAGCAGCTCGACGATGTCCTGGCGGCTGGCCTCGACCAGTCCGGCCTCCACCGCCGCTTCGTGCAGCCAGTGCTGCACCTCGGATTTGTCGCCATGGGTTTCGACGAAGGCCGGCAAACGCTTGCGCGCATACGGAAACAGCACGTCGCGGACGAAGCTGATCGAGCTGGTGGTGCCTTCGATGTCGGTGACGATGGCGCGGATTTCGATCATGGCGGGGACGACGGAAGCGGGGTTGCTAGCATAAACGAATGGCTGTCAGCTTGCGCCCCGGGTCCGGCCGGTGAGTGTGCGCGTCGCCGCAGTTGCAGCGCTCAGCCGGTCGCGCCCGGGCGCGGCTGCATCCGTGGGAAGCGCTGCGCGATGTCGTCGCCGGTGAAGTTCGCCACCCAGCCTTCCTTGTTGGTGAACAGCCGGATCGCCACGAAATACGGTGACTCGCTCATGTCGAACCAGTGCCGGGTACCGTCCGGCACGCCGATCAGGTCGCCCTGTTCGCACAGGATGTCGTAGACCTTGCCGCCGACATGCAGGGTGAACTGGCCGGAGCCGGCGACGAAGAAGCGCACTTCGTCTTCGCTGTGCGTATGCTCGCTGAGGAATTTCTGGCGCAACGTGGCGCGGTCGGGGTGGTCCGGCGTGAGGCTGATCACGTCGACGGCCTGGTAGCCTTTTTCGCGCTTCAGTCGATCGATGTCGCTGCGGTAGGCGGTGATCACCTCGTCCTGGCTGGCACCAGGCGCGATCGGCTGGCTGGCCTCCCATTGCTCGAAGCGGACGCCGACCTGGCCCAGCTCATGGGCAATCGCGGCGTGCTCGTGGTGCTCCGTCAGCGGAGACTGCGGCCGGGACTCGTCGAAGATGCGCAGGCGGCTCACGATGCCCTCAGCTTTTTCAGGTCCAGTTCGCAGCCGAGCAGAAACTCCAGCGCCTCCAGATGGCGCCGTGCTTCTTCCATGTCGCGGCCCCAGGTGTAGATGCCGTGGCCGTCGATCAGATAAGCATGCAGTGGCTTGCTGGTGTCCAGCCAGGCATCGACCTGGGCAACCAGTTCGGGCATGTGCTGGGTGTTCGGGAACACCGGAATCTCCAGCACGCCCTCATGCGTGTGGTAGCCGGTGATCGCCTTCTGCAGCTCCCAGCCCTGCAGGCGGATCACACCGTCGCTGGCAAACAGCCGGGAGGCCACGCTCTGCGTGCGCGAATGGGTATGCAGCACCGCACACATTTCCGGCCAGCGTCGGTAGATATGAGTGTGCAGCGCGGTTTCGGCGCTGGGGCGGGCGTCGGTGCCGACGGCGTTGCCGTGCAGGTCGATCAGCATGATGTCGGCGCGGCCGAGCCGGCCTTTGTGCCGGCCGGAGATGGTGATGGCAGCATGTTCCGCATCGACCCGCATCGAGAAATTGCTGCTGGTGGCCGGTGTCCAGCCCAGCGCCGAAAGTTCGCGCGCGGTGTCCGCGATGGCGTTTGCACGGGCATCGAACAGAGCGGCGGTGATCGTGGCGGGGAGGTCTTGGCTCATACTGTTTGGACGTCCAAATGGATGGCAATCATAGCATGCACGGGTGGGGCGTCTCGCTCGAATGAGAGCCATTCTCGCAAGTCAGGAAAGATTGCGCTGGCGGGCGTAACATTCGGCGGAATCCGGCGCAGGGTGCACCGGACGGATCCAGACGGAGGCTTGCCCATGTCGAACGAACAAGATACCGAATCGCGTCGCCGATTCCTCAAGGTGGCTGCGGGAACTACCGTGGCTGCCGTGGTCATTGGTGGTCTGCCACGCTTTGCACGCGCCGCGGATCTGCCGGCGCTGACCGAGGCCGATCCGACGGCCAAGGCACTCGGCTATGTCGAGGATGCCAGCAAGAGCACCAATGCGAAGCACAAGGCTGGCGACGATTGCACCAACTGCCAGTTCTATTCCGGTGGCCCCACCGGTCGCGGTCCGTGCCAGCTGTTCCCGGGCAAGTCGGTGAATGCGAAAGGCTGGTGCGTGTCGCACACGCCGAAGAAAGCCTGATCCGATCGTGACGTGGCGCTCGGCCACGTCGCGCCGATCATCGAAGGGCCGGCGCTTGTCGCCGGCCTTTTCCGTTGGGCGCGCGTCAGGGGCGCGGATCGCGCAGGGCGGTCGCGTGAAAATCGGGAAGTGGAGGGGATGCGGAACGGGCTGTTCGGAGAAAAGTGCTGTCCGACGCGCCAGGTTGAGGAGCTGACCTGCCTGACGCGCCGGACGGCGATCCGGGGCCCACTGCCAAGTGATCAACCCGCGGACTGGCGATGATACTCCCGCGATCGGCGAATGGGCGATCAGGCCTTCAAATTACCTTGAAAAATTCTCGTTAAATGTAGTTAAAGCAATGAGTTGCTGATTAATTCGTACTCATTTTTGAGAAGTTGGTCGATTTTTCCCAGCAGAGCCTGCTTCAAGAAGTTAGACGGAAATGACAGGATTTATCTGCCATTGCATGAAGATGGGCGAACTCAGGATTTGATGGTCGTTTCGCCCTGCAGGCGCAGGCGGCTGTGTCGGCGGCCATAGCCGAAATAGATCGCCATGCCGAGCACCGTCCAGATGCCGAGCAGCAGCCACTGGTACCAGTTCTCCCAGTACAACAACGTGAGGCAGCTGAGCACGCCGAGCACACAGGTGACCGGAGCCCACGGCACACGGAACGTGCGGGGCAGGTCGGGGCGCGTGTGGCGCAGGATCAACACGCCGGCGCAGACGGCGACGAAAGCGATCAGGGTGCCCATCGAGACGAGGTCGCCAAGCACGTCGAGCGGGAACACCGCCGCAAGTGCCGCAATGCCGACGCCGGTGATGACGGTATTGATGTGCGGCGTGTGATAACGCGGATGGATCTTGGCGAATACCGGCGGCAACAGGCCGTCACGACCCATGATCATGAAGATGCGCGGCTGCGCGATGATCATCACCAGCACCACCGACGACAATCCGATCAAGGCGCCGACCTCGACCAGCCAGCGCAGCCAGCCGAGCTCGGCGTGTGCCTTGACGGCGGTGACAACCGGTTCGCTGGTGCCGAGCTGATCGAACGGCAACAAGCCGGTGATGACCGCGGCGATGCCGATGTACAGCACGGTGCAGATGGCCAGCGAGGCCAGCGTGGCGATCGGCAGGTCGCGCTGGGGATTTTTTGCTTCCTGTGCCGCGGTCGAGGTTGCCTCGAAGCCGATATAGGCGAAGAACACCAGCGTGGCGGCACGCATGATCCCCGCCCAGCCGTATTTCTCCGGGCCCTGGCTGGCCGGAATGAACGGATGCCAGTAATCCGGATTCACGTAGTTCCATCCGGCGACGATCACCACCACGATCAGGCTGACCTTGAGGATCACCATGGCGAGATTCGCGCCACTGGATTCCTTGATGCCGACGTAGCACAGCCAGGTCAGCGCCAGCACGATGGCAACTGCGGGCAGATTGAACAGGGCGCCAGTCGTTACGAGGTGACCGTTCGTATAGGCGAGTGGTGCATTTGTCAGCACATCAGGCAGATGCAGGCGGATGGGTATACCCAGTTTTGCAAACAGCTGGGAGATGTTGTCGAGCAGACTGGTGAAATAGCCGGTCCAGCTGACCGCGACCGCCGAGGCGGAAACACCGTATTCGAGCACCATGTTCCAGCCGATGAACCAGGCCATCAGCTCGCCCAGCGTGGCATAGGCGTAGGAATACGAACTGCCCGACATCGGGATCAGTGTCGCGAACTCGGCATAGCACAGCGCGGTGAAACTGCAGCAGATGGCGGCGATCACGAAGGACAGGATGATCGCCGGGCCCGCATGTTCGGCCGCAGCCTGGCCGGTGATCACGAAGATGCCGCCGCCGATCACCGCGCCGATGCCGAGCGCGGTGAGGCCCCACGGGCCGATAGTTCGCTTCAGGCCAGGACCGTCGCCATCGTCGACGTTCGAGAAATCGGTCTTGCGGGCGAGTAGCTGCTTGAGCATGGAATATGGTCTTGGGAAGCGGGTCGTCGAGCGCTATGGGCTCGGGGCTGCGTCACAAACGCAACGGCCGGCGTTGTCGATGCCGGCCGCCGTTTGTCAGTGCGTGTTCTGGCGCAGCTTGCTGTGTCGATAACCGTAGAAGCCGTAGATCAGGAAGCCGATCGCGATCCAGCCCAGCAACAGCGGCCAGCGCACCTGGAATGCCTGCCAGAACAGGAACAGGCAGGCTGCGGCGCCCAGCGGGCAGACGATCCACGGCAGCGGCACGCGGAACGAACGCGGTAGCTCCGGACGGGTGCGACGCAATACCAGCACGCCGATGCACACGGTGGCGAAGGCCAGCAACGTGCCCATCGAGACCAGGTCGCCAAGCACATCCACCGGGAACAAGCCGGCCAGGGTGGCGGCGATCACGCCCACGAGGATGGTGCCGACATACGGCGTGCGGTGCTTCGAGTGCAGGCGCCCCATTGCCGGCGGCAGCAGGCCATCGCGCGACATCGAGTAGAAGATGCGCGGCTGGCCCATCAGCATCACCAGCACCACCGAGCTCAGCCCCGCCAGCGCGGCAAACACCACCAGGATCTTCAGCGTGCCCAGCACATAGCTCGCGCTGCTGCCGACGGCGACGTTGCCGAGCACGTAGTTGATCGCAGTGGCGACCGGTTCAGGCGTATTGAGCGTGCGGAACGGCGCGACGCCGGTCATCGTGGCAGCCATCGCCACATACAGCACGGTACAGATCAGCAGCGAACCGAGAATGCCGATCGGCATGTCGCGCTGGGGGTTCTTGGCTTCGCCGGCCGCGGTGGAAACCGCGTCGAAACCGATGTAGGCAAAGAACACCAGGGTGGCGCCGCGGTAGATGCCACTCCAGCCAAACTTCGATCCGCCCTCGTTGGCCGGAATGAACGGATGCCATAGATCGGTGTTGATGTAGTTGAACATCACCACCAGGAACAACAGGATCACGATCACCTTGATCGCCACGATGATCGCGTTCACCGTTGCCGACTGGGTGATGCCGAGATAGCACAGCCAGCTGATCGCGCCGACGATCAGGATCGCCGGCAGATTGATCAGGGCGCCGGTGGCGATCAGCTGGTGGCCGCCTTCGGCGAACGTGAGCGGGGCGGAGGAAAGCGCTGCCGGCAAGTTGAAATTCAACCCCGTCATCGAACTGAGCATGCGCAGCATTTCGCCGAAGTAGCCCGACCACGCAACCGCCACGGTCGATGCCGCGAACAGGTATTCGAGTACCAGGGCCCAGCCGACGAACCAGGCAACCACTTCGCCCAGAGTCGCGTAAGAGTATGAATAGGCGCTGCCGGACACCGGCAGCATCGCGGCGAATTCCGCGTAGCACATGCCGGCCAACCCGCAGGCAAGGGCGGCAATCAGGAAGCTGATGATCAGCGCGGGGCCAGCGAACTGGGCGGCAGCGGTGCCGGTGATGGCAAAAATACCGGCACCGATCACGGCGCCGATACCGAGCATCACCAGATGCCGCGCGGTCAGTACGCGCTTCAGGCTGACCTCGCCCCCCGCACCACCCTCAACAGGCTCGCCCGCGTCCACCTTAGGCATCGCCTCGATGGCGTGGGTGGCAAACAGATCTTTTATCATCGAACACCCCTTCAATAGGAATTTCCCGTTTCCGCTCTGTGGCGGTGAATGCATTCGACGGGCAAGGCAATGGCGGGCCAACATAGCCCAGCGGTGAAGCTAGTACAAGCTTGGTTCAGGTCGCGCCGGGCGCGTTCGCGGCGTTGTTTCGCATCAGCATCAGGACATCCATGCAACAGGCACATACCTCCGTCATCGAGGCGCTCCGGCGCTATCGTGACCAATGGCAGGCAGAGACGGCAACGGTCGTCGAGTTCGAAAAGTTACTGCATGCGCGCGCGAATGTGTTCGAGCGCAGCCATATGCCGGCACACTTCACCGGCTCAGCGTGGCTGGTCAGCGCGGACGGCTTGCGGGTGTTGCTGATGCACCACCGCAAGCTGGATCGGTGGTTGCAGCCGGGCGGTCACGCCGACGGCGATGCCGATCTGGCGCGGGTGGCGTTGCGTGAAGCGCAGGAGGAAACCGGCGTGAGCGATCTGTGCATCGAAGGCGACATTTTCGATATCGATCGACATCGCATTCCGGCGCGTGCCAACGAAGCGAAGCACTGGCATTACGACGTACGTTACGTGGTGCGTGCTGGTGTGGACGAGCGCTTCGTGATCAACGAGGAATCGCAGGCGCTGGCATGGCGGCTGGTGAGGGAGCTGGCCGACAACGCCAGTCTCGATGCCTCGCTGCGGCGGATGGCGCGCAAGTGGCTGACGCGTTTTGCCGATACTCCCGCGGGCTCGGGAGCTCCGTAGGGCGGGCACTCCCCGCCGCTGCGCCTACGGCGCAATCACCTCCAAGGCACGAGCACAACAAGAGCCGGCGGGCAGTGCCCGCCCTACGAAACAGGTGCGCGTGCCTAGCCGTATTTTTCCGGTGCCGGATTGAGGTGGCCGCAGGCATCGCAGGTGCGCGCCTCGCGTGAACCGTAGAAGCGCTCGAACACCGGCGGGAAGTCGCGCTCGATGCTGTCGAGCACGAAGTACTCCTCGAACAGCTTGTGGTTGCAGCGTTCGCAGAACCACAGCAGGCCGTCCTTTTCGCCATTGATGCGGCGCCGCTCGATCACCAGTCCGATCGACGCCGGCATCCGTTGCGGTGAATGCGGCACCCGTGGCGGCAGGTAGAACATCTCGCCGGCGCGGATCGGGATGTCACGTGCGTGGCCATCGTCCTGCACCTTCAACACCATCTCGCCTTCGAGCTGGTAGAAGAACTCCGGACCTTCATCGTGGTGGTAGTCGGTGCGCGCATTGGGGCCACCGACGATCATGATGATGAAGTCGCCATCGACGATACACTTGTTGCCGACCGGGGGCTTCAGCAGGTGGCGGTGTTCTTCGATCCAGCGCTGGAGGTCGAGTGGGGGCAGCAAGGCCATGCGAGATTACCCGTGGAATTTAGTGAACACCATAGCGCTGCCGTTGCCGCAAAAAAAGCCGCCCCGATGAAGGAGTCGGGGCGGTCGGCAGATTGACGTATTGCCTGGTAGCGGGTTAAGGGATCAGGACCTGATCGATCACGAAGATCACGCCGTTGGACTGCATCACATCGCTGATGGTGATGTGGGCGACATTGCCCTTGTCATCACTGATCGCCAAGCGGTTGGCATCCTTGCTGATGGTGATCGAATCACCTTCAAGGGTCTTCAGGTCGACTATACCGCCGTTGGCTTCGACTGCCTTGGTCAGGTCGTGCATGGTCAGCCGGCCAGCGATCACGTGGTAAGTGAGGAGCTTGGCCAGCGCGGCCTTGTTCTCCGGCTTCATCAAGTCGTCGACGGTGCCAGAGGGCAGTGCAGCGAAGGCTTTATCGGTCGGCGCGAACACGGTGAACGGTCCGGCTCCCGACAACGTATCGACCAGACCGGCAGCTTTCAGCGCAGCCATCAGGGTGGTGTGGTCTTTCGAGTCGGCTGCGTTCTGAATGATGTTCTTCGACGGATACATCGCAGCGCCACCGACCATCACGGTCTTTTCCGCATTCACCGAACCGGCCATGACCAGTGGCGCCATGGTCACGATGGCCAGCCCCAGTGAAAGACCCAAGGCGAGGGTCCGTAGGCGCTGATGGGTCTTCATGGAGCTCTCCAAAATATCTTCGCTGCACGGAGCGATGGCCCACGGAAGATACAGCAGCTGGGTGCATTGCCTACATGAGGTTACCCGGCGCCATGGTGCCGCCGTTAATACAAAAAAAGCCGCCCCGACGAGGGAATCGGGGCGGCGGACAGATTGAAACGTTGCGTTGCAGTCAGTTACGGCATCAGCACCTTGTCGATCACGAAGATCACGCCATTGGACTGAATCACATCAGGAATGGTGATGTTGGCGACATTGCCCTTGTCATCGGTGACCGTCCATGCACTGCCGTCCTTGCTTACCGTGATCGAATCGCCTTCGACGGTCTTCAATACGGCGTTGCCACCACCGGCTTTTACTGCCGCGGCAAGGTCATGCGACGTCATCTTGCCGGCCACTACATGGTAGGTAAGGATCTTGGTCAGTGTGGCCTTGTTCTCCGGCTTCAACAGGTTGTCGACGGTGCCGGCCGGCAGGGCGGCAAACGCCTCATTGGTCGGCGCAAACACGGTGAACGGACCTGTACCGGAAAGAGTGTCGACCAGGCCGGCAGCCTTCACCGCGGCGACCAGGGTGGTGTGGTCCTTCGAGTTGACCGCGTTCTGGATGATGTTTTTCGACGGATACATCGCCGCGCCGCCGACCATCGGGTCTTTGTGCATGCTCATCGAACCCATGGCATCGGACTGAGCGAAGGCCATCGGCACAACGGCAGCGGTGGACAAGGCGATGCAAAGGCCGACGGTGAGGATTCGCATGGAATGGTTCATCTTCATTAGCTGTTTCTCCAAGTCTTTTCCGCTTACCGGATTGGAAGCATGTGGAGATACGGCGTCCGGACAGATCCGGATGCACGGATGGTGATGAATATTCGCGATATGAATCTTTGGTGATCGGCAGGTGCGCTCGCCAGCGGGTATCACATCCCGCAGGTTTTGCCGTGATTCAAACTTCCAGCGTGGCCAGATCGCCTTTCTCTTCCAGCCATGCCTTGCGGTCGCTGGCACGCTTCTTCGCCAGCAGCATGTCCATCAGCTTCGCGGTGCCATCGTCGTCGCCGATGGTCAGCTGCACCAGCCGGCGGGTGTCCGGGTGGATGGTCGATTCACGCAGTTGCGGCGGATTCATTTCGCCCAGGCCCTTGAAGCGGGTGGTGCTGACCGCGCCCTTGATCTTCTCGCGCTCGATCCGCTGCAGCATCGCTTCCTTCTCGCTCTCGTCGAGGCAGTAGAACACCTGCTTGCCCACGTCGACGCGGAACAGCGGTGGCATCGCCACGAACACATGGCCCTCGCTGACCAGGGTCGGGAAGTGTTTCAGGAACAACGCCGCGAGCAGGGTGGCGATGTGCAGGCCGTCCGAATCGGCATCGGCGAGGATGATCACTTTGCCGTAGCGCAGGCCGGACAGGTCGTCCTTGCCCGGGTCGCAGCCGATCGCCACGGCGAGGTTGTGCACTTCCTCCGAGGCCAGCACCGAGGTCGATTCGACTTCCCAGGTGTTGAGGATCTTGCCGCGCAGCGGCAGGATCGCCTGGAATTCCTTGTCGCGCGCCTGCTTGGCACTGCCGCCGGCGGAGTCGCCCTCGACCAGAAACAACTCGGTGCGGGTGAGGTCGGTGGCGGTGCAGTCGGCCAGTTTGCCGGGCAGCTGCGGGCCTTGGGTGATCTTCTTGCGCACGATCTGCTTGGCGGCTTTCAATCGCGCACTGGCGCGTTCGATCGCCAGCTGGGCGATGCGCTCGCCCATGTCGACGTGCTGGTTGAGCCACAGGCTGAAGGCGTCGTGGATGACGTTCTCAATCATGCCGGCGGTCTGCCGCGAGGACAGCCGCTCCTTGGTCTGGCCGGCGAACTGCGGATCCTGCAGGTGTGCCGACAGCACGAAGGCCAGGCGCTCCCACACGTCTTCCGGTGCAAGCTTGACGCCACGCGGCAGCAGGTTGCGGATCTCGCAGAACTCACGGACTGCGGTGGTCAGACCGGTGCGCAGGCCGTTGACGTGGGTGCCACCCTGCGCGGTAGGAATCAGGTTGACGTAGCTCTCCTGCACCAGTTCGCCTTCCGGCAGCCACGCCAGCGCGACCTCCATGCCTTCAACGTCGCGAGCCATCTGGTGCACAAACAGTTCACCCGGCAACGCTTCGGTACCGTCGAGTTCGCCGCGCAGGTAATCGCGCAGGCCGTCCTCGTAATGCCACTCGACGACTTCGCCGCTGGCTTCGTCGGTGAGCTTCACGTTCAAGCCGGCGCACAGCACCGCCTTGGCACGCAGCAGGTGCTTCAACTTCGGTAGCGAGATCTTCGGCGAGTCGAAATACTTCGCCTCCGGCCAGAAGCGCAGGGTAGTACCGCTGCGTTTCTTGGGTACGCTGCCGATCACTTCCAGTGGGCTGATCTTGTCACCGTGCGCGAACACCATCTGGTATTCGGAGCCGTCGCGGCGGATCGTCACTTCCACGCGATCGGACAGCGCGTTCACCACCGAGACACCGACGCCGTGCAGGCCGCCGGAGAAGTTGTAGTTCTTGCCACTGAACTTACCGCCCGCATGCAGCCGGGTCATGATCAGCTCGACGCCGGATACGCCTTCCTCAGGATGGATATCCACCGGCATGCCACGACCGTCGTCGCTGACTTCCACCGAACCGTCGTCGTGCAGCACCACCTCGATGGTCTTCGCGTGGCCAGCCAGCGCCTCATCGACCGAGTTGTCCACCACTTCCTGCACCAGATGGTTCGGGCGGGTGGTGTCGGTATACATGCCGGGGCGGCGTTTGACCGGATCCAGGCCGGAGAGGACTTCGATATCGGCGGCGTTGTAGCGACTGCTCATGCGTGTGTTTCGGAGGGTTCAAGACGACAAAGCATGGGGGGCGTGGGCGGCCAGGGTCAAGCCGAGCAGGCAGATCTAGCGGTAGCCTTGCGCCTGCAACGAGAACAGGTGCGCGTAATGTCCGGCCAGCGCCATCAACTGCTCATGGCTGCCGCGCTCGATGATCCGGCCGTCCTGGATCACGATGATCTGGTCGGCCATGCGCACGGTGGAGAACCGGTGCGAGATCAGGATCGCGATGCGGCCGCCGGCCAGTTCGCGGAAGTGCTCGAAGATGGTCGCCTCGGCGGCGGCATCCATCGCCGCGGTGGGTTCGTCCAGCACCAGAATGTCCGCGTGTGAGCGCATGAAGGCACGCGCCAGTGCGATTTTCTGCCATTGGCCGCCAGACAGCTCACGCCCCTCGCGAAACCACTTGCCGAGTTGGGTGTTGAAGCCGTAAGGCAGGCCGTCGATGAACTCGCTGGCCATGCCCTTGTCGCTGGCTTCGCGCCAGCGCGCCTCGTCCTCGAAATGGCTGACGTCGCCGGCGCCGACGTTCTCGCCCACGCGCATCTGGTAGCGCGCGAAATCCTGGAAGATCACGCCGATGCGCTGCAGCAGGATGCCTTCATCCCAGTCGCGCAAGTCGGTGCCGTCGAGCAGGATGCGGCCGCTGTCCGGTGAATACAGCCGCGTCAACAGCTTGATCAGGGTGGTCTTGCCCGAACCGTTCTGACCGACGAGTGCCAGCGATTCACCAGGACGGATATGCAGGTTGATCTCGTGCAGCGCCGGCTCGCTGGCGCCGGGGTAGGTGAAGCTGACCTGCTCGAAGCGGATGCCGTCCTCGGGTTTTGCGCCACGTTGCGCTGTGCCCGTTGCGGGTGGTACTGGCGTTTCCAGATATTCGTAAAGGGTGGACAGGTACAGGTTGTCCTCGTACATGCCACCGATCGCCGACAGCATCGCCGACACCGCGGACTGACCCTGGCGGAACAGTGACAGGTACATGGTCATCTGGCCCAACGTGATGCGGCCGACGACCGTGGTCATGGCGATCCACGCATACGCACCGTACAACGTGAGCGTGCCCAGCAGGCCGAGCCCGAAACCCCAGCTTTCGCGGCGCACCGTCAGATCACGGTCTTCGCCGTAGAGCTTGTCGAAGATGTCGCGGTAGCGCTCCAGCAGCAGCGGTCCGAGGCCGTAGAGTTTCACTTCCTTGGCGTGGTCCTCGCGTGCCAGCACGGTTTCCAGGTACAGCTGCATGCGCGTTTCCGGCGAACGCCAGCGGAACAGCCGGAATGCATCGCCGGAGAACTTGGTCTCCGACAGGAACGAGGGTAGCCCGGCCAGCAGCAGCACCAGCACGGCCCATGGCGAGAAGTGGAACAGCAGAGTGCCGTAGCTGATCAGCGAAATCGCGTTCTGGCCCAGCCCGAAGGTGCGGGTGACCAGTGACAGCGGCCGGGTGGACGCCTCGCGGCGGGCGCGGGTGAGCTTGTCGTAGAACTCGGAATCTTCAAAATGCGCCAGCTCCAGCGTGAGCGCCTTCTCCAGGATCATCACGTTGACGCGCTGCCCCAGCTGCGCACGCAGCAGCGACTGGCACAGCGACAGGCCGCGCTGTGCGCCGGCGAGTGCCGCCACCAGGATGCCTTCCAGCGCCACCCACTGGAACACCGATGACAGTGGCACGGAGGTCAGTGGCGCATGGCCGCTGCTCGCCCACAGCCGGCTCGCCGTTACCACGGCGTCGACGATATGCGCGCCAACGTAAGCCACGCCGGCCGGCAACAGGCCGGCGGTGAGCGTCAGCAGGGCGAGCGCGATCGTCAGTGGCCGGCTGGTACTCCACACCAGTTCCATGGCGCGTCCGCTGTAGCGGAACACGCCGAGAAAACTGCGTGTGAGGTCGGCCGATTCGGCGGCCGATGGAGGAGATGCCCGCGGTGGAGAGGCGTGAGGCGGCACGTGGGGAGATCGTCAAACCAGCAGCGCAGCATGCGCGGAAGTCCCGAGATGGGGGCCGTGCCGCCTCACGCAAGACGGCTAGTCAGGGCGTAGCGTCAGGATCAGTGCAACTGGACATCCACCACCTGCTGGTCCGGCTGGTACAGCGCCGGAAACAGCTGTTGCAGCTGGGCCACCTTCGGCGCGTCGTTGATCACGATGTACGGATTGTCCGGATGCTGGCTGAAATAGTGCTGGTGATAGGCCTCGGCCGGATAGAACGCCTTGAACGGCACTACTTGGGTCACGATCGGCGCCGGGAAGGACTTCGCTGCGGTGAGCTGGGCGATGTAGTCGGTGGCGATCTGCTTCTGCTCGTCGTTGCCGTAGAAGATCACTGAACGATATTGCGAGCCGCTGTCCGGGCCCTGCCGGTTGAGTTCGGTAGGGTCGAGCGCCACCGAGAAGAACGCCTGCAGCAAGGTGCCGTAGCTGACCTGCTGCGGGTCAAAGCGCACCTTCACCGATTCGGCATGGCCGGTGTTGCCATCGCTGACCTCGTCGTAATGCGCCGTGTCGGCGTTGCCGCCGGAGTAGCCGGCAGTCGCCTGATGGACACCCTTGATGTGCTCAAACACCGCCTCGATACCCCAGAAGCAACCGCCGGCGAACACGGCAACCTGGTCGCCGGAGGCGACAGCCTTCGGGGCGTCCACCCTCGGCGCTGGCAGCGCCATCGCGTCACTGGCGACTACCGGCTGGCACGCGCTCACGGCCACTACCAGCAGGGCGACAAGCGGAAGAACCTGGAAACGGGTGCGTCGGATCATGGTGTGCCTCGCTGACAGTGGCTGCGGGTTGTGCCCGGTTACCTTGCTCTTCGCTGGCTGCGTGCGGGTGGTTACCTGTGCATTGCCGGCCGGCCCAGTACCATCGCTATATACGGTTCCCACGGAGCATGAGATGCACGGTTCCATCGATCTGGATGCCTATCTTCGGCGCATCGGCCTGCATGGCCGCATTGCGCCCGACCTGCCGACCCTGCGTGCGCTGGCCGCGGCCCATGTGGCCAGCATCACGTTCGAGAATCTCAATCCACTGCTCGCCCTGCCGGTCGAACTGGATTTGGCGGCGCTGGAGCGCAAGCTGGTGCATGACGGCCGCGGTGGTTACTGCTTCGAGCAGAACCTGCTGTTCGCCGAGGTGCTGCGCACGATCGGCTTCGAGGTGTCGGGATTGATTGCCCGCGTATTGTGGCGCCATCCCGAGGATGCGGTGACCGCGCAGACCCACATGCTGCTACGCGTGGAACTGGACGGCGAAAGCTGGCTGAGCGATGTCGGTTTCGGCGGCCAGGTGCTCACAGGCGCACTGCGTCTGCAGGCCGACATCGAGCAGGCTACCGGGCATGAACCGTTCCGGCTGGTCGAGGTGGATGGCGACTGGCGCATGCAGTCGCTGGTGCGCGGGCAGTGGCTGACGTTGTACCGCTTCAACCTGCTGCCCAGCCAGCCGGTCGATTACGTGGTGGCCAATCATTACGTATCCACGCATCCGTCATCGCGCTTCGTGAGCAACCTGATTGTGGCCCGCACCACCGCCGACCGGCGCTTGAGCCTGCTCAACCACGAGTTCACGGTGCGCCGGCTGGATCGTGAGCCCGAGCGGCATACGTTGCACGGCAGCACCGAGCTGCGCCACGTGCTGGAACAGGAGTTCCTGTTGCAGCTGCCCGATTTCGACGGTCTCGATCAGCGGCTGGACAGTCTGCCGCAATAGCCGGTCTGCTCAGCGCGAATCGGGCAGCACGTGGATTTCCACGTCGTCGATGGTGGCGACCTGGCCGGCGTGGATCTTGCAGGTCTTGCGCAGTTCGGTGACGCCATCGATCTTGACCGCGCCGGTGGCGACGATTGCCTTGCCGGCGCCACCGCTGTCGCACAGGCCGACCAGCTTGAGCAGCATGTTGAGCTCGACGTAGTCGCCTTCCAGTTCGAATTCGATGGTTTGCATGATGTTCCGAGGTACTCAGGGTGGTCTGGCTTCAGGCGGGAGCGAGGCTGCTGTCGAACGCGTCGTCGGGCAGCGCGAGGAACGCGAACCACGGTATCTCGTGCTCGCTGCCAAACGTTGCCGCATCGTCGAGAATGCCGAGCAGAATATTGTAGTCGGCCTCGGCGGCCCGGCGTAGTTCGTCGGCATGCTCGAACAACAACACATGACCCCAGGCCGGTATCCAGTGCAGATCGCGCAGGCAGTCGGCCAGCGCATCCCAGTTGTAGCCGAAACTGGCCGGCAGCTGCAGCGATAGCGCAAGGCGGCGCAGCAACTCGTCCTTGTCGTGGCAACCCGCCAGATCCATGCGGCAGACGTGCAGTTCGTCGCGCTGGGCGGTTCTGGCCAGACGATCGAGATCGCCGGTGCCGACGAAGTACACGCCGCTCTGGGTCGGCCGGGTCAGATCCGGATCGAAGCGGTGTGCGCTCACCGGGTTACCTGGAAGTCGCGGAAACTGTGGTAATGGTCGTCGGTGTAGTAGTAGATGACGGGTGGCGTGCCGCCGGTGATGATGCGCCGCGCGCCGCGATTGCCCGCACCGGGCGTCTCCACTGTGTATTCGTGGTAATAGCCACGCGGCTGCTCCGGCAGCAGGTGCTCGTAGTTGCCGAATACCACGCCGTCCTGGCTGTGTGGGAACGGGCCGCCGCGAGCGATCAGCGCCAGCGTGTCGCGCGCTTGCGGCGGCAGGAAGGCAGGCAGGTTCGCGGTCGCGGAATCGGTGCTGGCCGTGCCGGTCGTGGCCGTGGAATGGGAGCTGGTCGTGCCGGTTGCCGTGCCGGAATCGGCGCCGATCGTGCCGGTCGTGGCCGCGGCACCCGTTGTCGACACGGCGGCATGCCGGTTCCACAGCATGACCGCGAGGACGATGATCGCGAGCACGATCAGGGGCTTGAGTTGATGCATGCGGATCTGCTGGCGGATTGAGTGTGCTGCGAGCTTAGCAGGGCGCTGGTGGCGGGCCTGATCCGGCGGGCGAGGTTTCGCAATCGCAGGAAATTGCGCACACTCGGGCCATCGTGACCGCGACCCGCGTCGCCGCCCGCCCTGGAGTATGGATGAGCACCACCCCCGATCACGCCGCGGGACGTCTGCCGCGGCAGATTGCCTACATCATCGGCAACGAAGGCTGCGAGCGCTTCTCGTTCTACGGGATGCGCAACATCCTCACCCCGTTCCTGATCACCACCTTGCTGCTGGGTATGCCCGAAGGGCAGCGCATCCTGGCAGCCAAGGACGTGTTCCACACCTTCGTGATCGGCGTGTACTTCTTCCCGCTGCTGGGCGGCTGGGTGGCCGATCGCTTCTTCGGCAAGTACAACACCGTGTTGTGGATGAGCCTGGTGTATTGCCTCGGCCATGCCTGCCTGGCGATCTTCGAGCACAGCCGCCTTGGCTTCTTCACCGGGCTGGGACTGATCGCGCTCGGTGCGGGCGGCATCAAGCCACTGGTGGCGTCGTTCGTGGGGGACCAGTTCAACCAGTCGAACAAGCACCTGGCGAAGATGGTGTTCGACGCGTTCTACTGGATCATCAACTTCGGCTCGTTCTTTGCCTCGCTGCTGATGCCGCTATTCCTGCGTCATTACGGCGCGGCGGTGGCGTTCGGCATTCCGGGTGGCCTGATGTTCATCGCCACCGTGGTGTTCTGGTTCGGCCGCAAACAGTACGTGATGATGCCGCCGGGGCCACCGGACCAGCATGCGTTTTCGCGGGTGCTGCGTACGGCATTGCTGACGCGACAGCCGGGGCAGGCGCGGCCGGGGTTGTGGGTGGCATCGGCCGGTGTGCTGGTGGCGTTGGCTGCATTCGCGCTGATCCCCTCGCTGGGTTTCGTGATCGCGGCGTGCCTGGCGCTGGTGGCACTGATCGGTGGCATCGGCGGTGGCGCGTGGCTGCAGATGGAACGCGCCCGTGGCCTGCATCCGGACGTAGCGGTGGATGGCGCGCGCAACGTGCTGCGGGTGCTGGTGATCTTTGCGCTGACCACGCCGTTCTTCTCGCTGTTCGACCAGAAAGCCTCGACCTGGGTAGTCCAGGGCGGCGAGATGAGCATGCCGTCGTGGTTCCAGTCCGCGCAGATGCAGGCGCTGAATCCGTTGCTGGTGATGCTGCTGATCCCGTTCAACAACCTGGTGCTGTACCCGCTGTTGCGCCGGGTGGGTTACGAGCCGACCGCGCTGCGCCGGATGACGGCCGGCATCGCATTCAGCGGTCTGGCCTGGATCGTGGTGGGTGGACTGCAGGTGGTGATCGATGGCGGCGATCCGCTATCGATCGTGTGGCAGGTATTGCCGTATGCGCTGCTGACCTTCGGCGAGGTGCTCGTCTCGGCGACCGGGCTGGAGTTCGCCTACAGTCAGGCACCAGCCTCGATGAAGGGCGTGGTGATGAGTTTTTGGAACCTCACCACTACGGTCGGCAACCTGTGGGTGCTGCTGGCCAACGCGGCGGTGCGCAACGAGGCGGTGACCGGCTCGATCGCCAGGAGCGGGCTCAGCGTCACCGCGTTCCAGATGTTCTTCTTCGCCGCGTTCGCACTGCTCGCCGCGCTGGCGTTCGGCCTGTACGCGCGGCGTTACCGCGAGATGGATTACTACCGCTCCGATTGAGGCCGCCGGGCGATTCGATCATGCGTGGCATGTAGGGCGGGCACTGCCCGCCGGCTCTTGTTGTGGTGGTGGCAAAAGCGGCGGGCAGTGCCCGCCCTACGAAGCCGTGGCGTCGATGCGTGATTGCAGTGCCATCGCCGCGGCTGGGTTGCGGTGCTTGGCGGCGCTGATGAAGAACACGAACACGTCGCGCGGCGGCGCCGGTGGCTGCAATGCGCCGATGTGCGGCAGTTCGCCGACGTCCTTGCCCGCGGCCCAGGCGTGCGCATGGGCGGCCCAGCGATCCAGCTCGGCGGCCCCATAGCCGGCGAGGTTGCCATCCTCGCTGCGCATCAGCCGTGCATAGCTGAAATCGCCAGTGGGGTCGGCTAGTGACGGGTAGTCGGGCGAGTCGGTGAACACCGTCGGCACCCGGTGCGCACGTGCCAGCGTCACATAGCGCTCGCACAGGAAGCCGGTGTGGCGCACTTCCAGCACGTGGCGCAACGGTTGGCCATTCAATTCGCGCGGCAGTGCTTCGAGAAAAGCGCCCAGATCGTCAGCGTCGAACGGCCGCGACGGCGGCAGCTGCCACAGGATCGGGCCCAGCCGGCCGCCCATTTCGGCGAGACCGCCGTGCACGAAACCGCTGATGCCCTTGCCGGTATCGGCCAGCCGCTTGCCTTCGGTGATGTAGCGCGGCGCCTTCAGCGAGAACACGAAACCGTCGGGTGTTTCTGCCGCCCACTTCGCATAGGTCGCCGGCTTCTGCGCACCGTAATAGGTGCCGTTGATCTCGATCGCGCGCAGCTGGCGGCTGGCGTAGTCCAGTTCGCGCCGCTGCACCAGCGCGGCCGGGTAGAAGTTGTTGCGCCACGGCGCGTAGTTCCAGCCGCCGATGCCGACGCGGATGCGCGGGTGTTCGGCGGTCTGGCTGGCAAACAGGTCGGCTGGCATCGGATCACGCATCGCATGGGTGTAACCCGATCTTAGCCGTGCCGTGACTTCCAGCGCTGGCATCGCCCGCGATTTGTCGCGATAGTGCCGCGGTTGCCAACAGCGGAGCTTTCGATGTCCCAGCGATTCCTTTCCTTGCGCGTGGCCTGTACCTGTGCGCTGTTCGTGCTTGCCACCAGCGCCGGGGCGCAAGCACCGGCGTCCACGCCGTTGCCGCCACCGGTTTCGACGCACGACACCGTGCAACCGCTGCTGCCGGCGCAGCTGCAGGATTTCACCGCCTACGTCGACAGCGCACGCAAGACCTTCGACGTGCCGGGTATCGCGGTGGCGATCGTCAAGGACGGCAAGGTGGTGATGGAGCAGGGCTTCGGCCTGCGCGAGATCGGCAAGCCGGACCAGGTCGATGCGCACACGCTATTCGCGATCGCCTCCAACACCAAGGCATTCACGGCGGCGTCGCTGCAGCAGTTGGCCGAGCAGGGCAAGCTGAAGATGGACGATCGGGTGATCGATCACCTGCCGTGGTTCCGCATGTCCGATCCGTACGTGACGCATGAGATGCGCATTCGTGATCTGCTGGCACATCGCAGCGGTCTCAGTCTTGGCGCGGGCGACCTGCTGTACTGGCCGCCGACTTCCTATACGACCAGGGAAGTGGTCGAGCGCCTGCGCAACGTGCCGATCAAGAACGGTTTCCGCAGCGGCTATGCCTACGACAACATCCTGTTCGCGGTGGCCACGCTGGTGATCGAGCAGGCCTCGGGCCAGAGTTACGCCGATTACGTGCGCGAACACATCTTCAAGCCGGTCGGCATGGACGAGTCGCTGATCGACAAGACGTATCTGAAGCCGGGTATGGACGTGGCGATGGGCCATGCCAAGGCCAATTTCAAGGATCTGGAACCGGTGCCGCCAATGGCCTGGCTCAACGATCCGGGTGCCGGCGGCATCTACGCCAGCGTGCACGACCTGAGCAAATGGATGAACGTGCAACTGGCCGGCGGCGTGTTGCCGACGACCGGTACTGACGGCAAGCCGGCTCGGCTGTTCTCCGAGGACAGCCAGCGGCAGATGTGGTCGATGCTGACCCCGATCACCATCACCAAGCCGCCGATTCCCGAACTGGCGCCGCTGGTGCCGCATTTCTACGGTTACGGCGAAGCCTGGTTCCTGTCCGACTACCGCGGTCAGCGGCTGGTCTGGCATACCGGCGGCTGGCCGGGCATGGTGTCGCGCGTGACCCTGGTGCCGGAACTGCATCTGGGCGTGGTGGTGCTGACCAACGCCGAATCCGGTGCCGCGTTCAATGCGGTGACCTATCGGGTGCTCGACGCTTATCTCAATCCCGACCATAAAACCGACTGGGTCGCGGTGTACGACAAGGCAGTGAAGCAGGGCGAAGCCAAGTCCGACGACAGCTTCGCCAAACATGCGGCCGCACGCGACAAGAACAGCAAGCCGTCGCTGCCGCTGGCGAAGTACGCCGGTACCTATCGCGATCCGTGGTATGGCGATGTCGTCATCAGCAACGAAAACGGCAAGCTGCGCCTGCGCTTCGCCAAGACCGCGCAATTGATCGGCACGATGACGCCATGGCAGCACGACAGCTTCACCGTGCGCTGGGACGATCGCGCACTCAATGCGGATGCCTTCGTCGATTTCACGCTGGACGTGGATGGTCACATCCGCGAAATGCGCATGCAGCCGATCTCGCCGCAGACCGATTTCAGTTTCGACTTCCAGGATCTGCGACTGGCTCCGGTCAAGTTGGGTGCCGAAGAAGAGTGAAGAGGGAGTAGCCGCTGTCAGCGGGGCAGCCAACTGCAAGCGCATTCATGCTCCGCTGTCGTTATTTCAACATCGAGTTGAGGGGTTGACCATGTCGCACTGTCGTCGTGTTGTCTCGAAAATCACCTTGCTGGTGCTGATGGTGGCATGCCTGCCCGCCGTTGCCGCGGAGGATACCGCTGCGCTGATCAAGCGCCAGTCGCAGGAATTCTCCGATGCGTCAGCCATCGGCGATGCTGCCGTGTTCGATCGATATCTCGATGATCGGGTGACCTTCATGAACGAGGATGGCAGCGTGGCGTCGAAGCACGACATCCTGGCCAGCGCCGGACCTCCCCCGAGCGGCATGTCCAACCATCTCGTGCAAACCGATTTCAACGTCGAGATTTACGGCGCGGTGGCGGTGACCCGATTCACCGACCAGTCCACGGTGACTGTGGCCGGGCAGGTATCGCGTGCGAACTACCGTTCGACCGAGGTGTGGCTGAAAGAGGCCACTGGCTGGCGCATGATTTCAAGCCAGACCATCGCAGTGCCGCAGGATCCACCTGCCATCACGCTGCCGGACACAGCGCTGGCCGAATACGCGGGTACGTACAAGGCTGGTCCGGACTTCACCTTCGTGATCACCCGTCATGGCGATGAGCTTACCGGCGCGATGAATGGTGGCAAGCCCTACGCTATGGAAGCAGAGGCCCGGGATGTGTTGTTCACACCCGGCCAGCCGCGGTTGCGGAAAATCATCCAGCGCGATGCCAGCGGCAAGGTTATCGGGTTCATCAGCCGGCGTGACGGCCATGATGCATTGGTGCTGAAACGGACAAGTTGAGCTGCAGCGGAGAGGTGCGTGTCGTAGCTTCGGGCAACGCCGCACTTTCGAATATTCGATTACCAAGGGAATTCTTGATGCACTACCGCCGTCATGCTGTCGTTGCGTTGCTATGTGTTGGCTTGCTATCCGGCGTCGCCCTTGCGCAGCAGGACACATCTGCAGTTCCCGCGCATCGCTTCTTCCACGTGCAGCTCGGTGCAGCTTCGACACAGTCGACTTCGGGTCGATTGCTGTTGTTCGCGATCGACGCGAAAACCGCGGAGGCCGAAGCGAAAACTGAATCCGACGGCAAGAGCAGCGCCGTCGAGGAGGTGGATGCCAACCCGTTCCGCGCCACAGAAACCAGCGTGGCCGCACGCGAGGTAAGCCACTGGGAACCGGGGCAGTGCGTCGATATCGATACCGACCGGATGGCGTTTCCGGCGGGTTGGTCGCATCTGCCGGCGGGTGATTACTACGTGCAGGCTGTGCTCGATGTCGACCACAGCTACAACTACACCGGGCGTGGCGCCGGCGATCTGGTCAGTGAGGCGGTGAAGATCCATCTGCCGAGCGCCAGCATTCCGACCTTGACTCTGGTCAAGGCGCTACCTGCACGTGATCCATGGACGCCATCAGCCTCGGCTCCGGCGGCTCAGCGCGAGGCGTTGGCGGCGGTGCGCCAGCATGCAACCCTGCTGGATTTCACCAGCCCGTCGCTGACTGCGTTCTGGGGGCATCCAATCCACATGCGCGGCTGGGTGTTGACGCCGCCGGGCTACGACGCCAAGGCCGCCACGCGTTATCCCACAGTGTATTACACGCAGGGCTTCGGCGGCAACAATGATCGCGTGCTGGGACCGTTGGCCAACGTCTACGCGGCGATGACGAAAGGCGAGATGCCGCCGATGATCTGGGTGTTCCTCGACGAGTCGAGCCCGACCGGCACGCACGAGTTCGCCGATTCGGTGAACAACGGCCCGTGGGGCCATGCGCTCACCGAAGAGCTGATCCCGCAGCTTGAATCGCAGTACCGGATGGATGGCCGTACCAGCGGACGCTTCCTCAACGGCCACTCCTCCGGTGGCTGGGCCACGCTGTGGTTGCAGACGCGTTATCCGAAAATCTTCGGCGGCACCTGGTCGACCTCGCCCGATCCCAGTGACTTCCACGATTTCACCGGCATCGACCTGTACGCGCCGAATGCCAATGCCTACCACCGGCCCGACGGCTTGGCGTATCCGCTGGTGCGCGACCACGCCAGGGTGCTTGGTACGTTTGAGCAGTTCACGAAACTGGAGCGCGTGCTCGGCAGCTATGGCGGCCAGCTCGCCTCGTTCGAGTGGGTGTTCTCGCCGCGCGGCGAAGATGGCCGACCCGAGCCGATGTTCGATCGAGACACCGGTGCCGTCGATCCAGCGGTGGTGAGCTACTGGCGCGACCATTACGACATCGCGTACCGGTTGCAGCGCGACTGGCCGCAACTCAGGGCGGACCTGGACGGCAAGATCCATCTCTACGTCGGCACGGCCGACACGTTCTACCTGGATGGTGCCGCGCATCGGCTGCAGGCAGTGCTGGATGGCCTGCATGCGAAGTCCGAGTTCCACTTTTTGCCGGATCGCACGCACTTCGACTTGTACGTGCAGGGCAAGGATCGGCAGGGTCTGCTCAAGCAGATCAGCTGGGAGATGTATGCGGTTGCGCGGCCGGATTCGACGCTCAAGGCACCGGCTGTCGCGGCACCATGAGCACTGGAGGGTGACTATTTCGCAAGTTCATGCGATACGGCCGTCCGCCAAATGAACGCGTGGAACGACCTACACGTCGCCGTCACGCTTTTGCGGCATAGTCATGCGGCAGGCATTGCCGTTGCGGGTGCCTGGGTGTCGTCGCAGGCAGTCGCATACCGCGTCATGCGGAAGGCAACAAGCATGGGACCGACAAGGCGGGAGGGGTGGCTCGTCACAACCAAATCGACGCTGCTCGTTCCGCTATGCGAATTCACGTTGGAGGGAGTCCGAAGATGAAATCGTCAGCTTTGTTTGCAGTGGCACTGGCCTGTCTGTTCGCCGGTTCCGCCGTTTATGCGCAACAGGCGTCTGCGCCTGCTGGTTCCACCGGTCAGTGCAAGGACGGCAGCTACAGCAGCCAGGCCACCAAGAAGGGGGCGTGCAAGGGGCACAAGGGTGTGAAGGAATGGTATGCCGCTGCCGGCGCATCGGCCGCAGCAGCAGCTCCCGCGGCTGCACCTGCCGCTGCCGCAGCGCCTGCAGCCGCGCCAACCGCGAACACCGCCATGAAGTCGTCCCACGCGATGCCGGCACCGGCTGCCGCTGCCGCGCCGGGCGGTGGTGCGGGCCAGGTGTGGGTCAATACCGGTGGGAAGACCAAGGCGTATCACTGCCAGGGCAGCAAGTGGTACGGCACCACCAAAGAGGGCAAGTACATGAGCGCGTCGGACGCGCAAGCAGCGGGCTATCACGCAGCCAAAGGCGAGAAGTGCTCGTAACCCGCGGGTTCGATCGCTAGGTACCAACAACGGGCCGGTTCATGCCGGCTCGTTGTTTTGTTTACGACGCATGCCACGGATCGTAGCTGCCGAAGGACCACAGGTGGCCTTCCGGATCGTGGCAGCTGTAGCCGGCGCCGCCGTACTCCTTCTCGGCGTAGTCGTTGACGATCACCGCACCGGCCGCCTTGGCCTGCAGGTAATGCGATTTGCAGTTCGCCACCACCACATAGGCGCATTGCGTTTCGCGACCGCCGATCTCGTCGGGCTGGGCGATGTGCCGGCCGAACTCGTTGTCGCGCACTTCGCCGAGCATGACCATGCCGTTGCCCAGGGTCAGTTGCGCATGTTCCACACCGCCCTGGTCGTTTTCATGGACGGCGTGCCGGGTGAAGCCGAAGGCCTTGCACAGCCATTCGATCGCGGCGTGCGCATCGCGGTAGCGCAAGCACGGGATGATCGTGCTGCCTTGCTGTGGCGAAGAGCTCATGATGAAAACTCCGATGGGGGCGGAACGGCAAGGCTAGCGCCAATGGTGGCCCGCGTGCAGCTCCCTGTCAGATCGCTCAATCCCGCTCGTCGTGGTTGTCGGGCAGCGGTGGCAGGTTGCGCACCACCATGCTCTGCGGGCTGGTCATCGGCAGCTTCGCTTCGCGCAGGCGTTCGAGCATCTCGAACAGCAGGTCGCTCTTCACGCCGCTGACCGCGCGCGGACTGTTGACGTAAGCAGTGCAGCTGAACAGCATCGTGCCGCCATCGAGGCTCTCCAGCTGCACGCTCGGTGCCGGCATGCTGAGCGTGCCGGTGTGCACGCGCAGCACCTCCAGAATCAGTTCGCGCGCCTTGCTTGCGTCGGTATCCAGCGGCATCGGCAACTTGATCTGCACGCGGCCCTGCGCGTTGGCCAGAGTCACGTTGCGCACGTTCGAAGTGATGAACTGCGAGTTCGGCACGATCATGGTCGAGCGGTCGCCCATCTGGATTTCGGTAGCGCGCACGTTGATGCGGCGGATATCGCCTTCGACGCCACCGATACTGACCCAATCACCTACCTTCACCGGCCGCTCAGCCAGCAGGATCAGGCCGGAGATGAAGTTCTGCACGATCGCCTGCAAGCCGAAGCCGATACCGACCGAAAGCGCGCTGGCCATCCACGCGATGCTTTGCAGATCCACTCCTAGAGCGGCCAGGGCCAGCCCGAACACCAGCACGCCGCCGACGTAGCCAAGCAGGGTGACCATCGAGTTCTGCATGCCGGGATCAAGCGAGGTCTTCGGCAGAAGTTGCTCGCTCAGCCAGTTCTTGATCACGCGCAGCACGATCATGCCGAGCGCGAACAGCAGCACGGCGCTGAAAATGGCGCCAGGCACGATTGGGAGCTTTCCCAGCGAAGAAGCGCCCGACAACAAGCCACCCACGCGGCCTGCCAGTTCCTGCGGACCGGCACCAAACGGTGCCAGCACGAACGCCACAGCCAGGATCAGCAAGGCTGCGCGGGTGAGGCCGGACAACAACGTGCCGGTCTGTTCCAGTGCATTGGCGGGTAGCCCGAAACTGCTCTGCATGCGCTTGCCGGTGTGCCCCGCGGGCGCGAACACGGTGTCGAAGATGTCGTCGACCAGATGCATCAGCAGGTACAGCGAGGTGAGGATCACCCCGACCCACAGCATTTGCTTGGCGATGAAGAACGCGAACGCGATGTAGCCGGTGACCACGCCGAGCAGGGTGATGCCGACACAGACGAAAGCCGCCGCCACCACCAGGCCCACCCACAGCGGACGCCGCTCGGGCAGTTCTCCGGCGGCCAATATGGCGCGCCGCGACTGGCCCAGTCGCAGCAGCGCACTGCCCACCAGCAGCCCGATCAACACGGTGAGCAGCCCGCGCGTCGTCACCGTGGTCGCGAGGCTGGCACCGATCGCGTTGTTGATGGCTTCGCTGACGCCGAGCAGCAGGGCTGCGGCACCCAGCAGCCAGGGGAATGCGCGCAACCGATGTGCTGCGTCATCGGAGAGCGCCGGCAATCGCCAGGACGGACGTTGGTTGGACAGCATGGCGCGACCGAGGCCAACCATGAAGGCGGCGAACGTGACAAGTCGCGCCATCCTGCGCGCCAGATCATCCAGATCTTCGTCCAGCAGCTCGTTCCAGTTCAGTGCGAGATAGGCGAAATGTGCTGCCAGCCCGATCGCCAGCGTATAGGTCAGGGTCATCGCGACCGCCAGCGCACTGCGTCGCAGCCGGCCAGCCGGCATGCGGTTGGTAGTCACGTTCACGAGTACACGCTCGACCAGCCAGCGCCCCACGCTGAGCAGCAGTACGGCGATGATCAGGCACAGCACGAACGGCGTGCGGTTGGGTGGTTGCCAGACCTGACTGGCGGCCGCTGCGACATCGGTGCCCAGCCGCGCGGCGCGCGCCGAGTCACCGGGGAATGCCTTGACCGGGTCGCTCCAGAAGGCGCGGCTGAACGGCGTGGCTGTGCGTGAGGCGAGTTGGGCCTGGAACTGGTCCGCGCGAAGTTCGGCGACATGCGCCGCTAGCTGGGCGGCTTCCGTGCTGAGCGAGTTGGCCTGCTTGATCTGGCCGTCCAGGTCATTCTTGGCCTTGCCCAGTTGCCGCCGTTGCGCGCTGAGCTCGGCGGATTCGGCTGGAGCTCCCTTGGCCGGCGGCGGGCCGAGTACGTCCAGCCGTGCCTGCAGGCTGGCGGATTGCGGTGACAGGGTGGCGCCCAGTTGCTCCGCCTGTTGCTGTACGGCGAGCGCGCTGGCGCGCAGGTCGATCAGCGATACATCACCTTTCTTGCTATCCACCGTAGCCTTGATGCTGTCCAGCTGAGAGCGGAGCTGGGTCAGCGTTTGCGCCGGAGTCGGTGCCGCCGTCGCGGCAGTTGTCGTGGCATCAGGCGCGTCTTGCGCCAGCAGGTTGCTGCTGGACACGGCCAGCAGCAGGACGAGGAAATAGCGAAGCAAGGTAGGCATCCGTGAATGATCACGGCCTGGCCAGGACGGGTCAATCGAAATGACCGCAAGAGTGTTCAGGCTTTCGCATGGCGTTCAGGCGGGACGATGCCTTGCCCGACTTCAGCGCGAGCGTCGGCCCAGCAGGGCTTCACGGCGTGCAAGACTCGCTTCAGGCCAGTACACGTTGCGATCATAGTATTCGTCCACGGCCGGCGTGCCGGGCGGAAGCACCACCCAGGGTTGCCTGGTCGACGTGAAAATGTGGATATCCGGCGGCAGCTGGTCGTGTTCGTCCAGCGTGCCCACGCGCACGAAGGCCACGGCCTTGCCAGCGCCCGCATAGTGGCTCCATAGCGCGACATGGCACTGCGGGCAGCGCGCGATCAGCTGGCCCTTGCCGCTGTTGGACGGCGTATCCACCAGCAGCGGCTCGCCCTGCAGCAGTTGCAGCCGATCCGTTTCGATCATCGCGTTGAGTGCGAACGAGGTCCCGGATTCGCGCTGGCACCAGGTGCAATGGCAGCAATGCACGAACAGCGGCGTGCTGGTCAGGCGGTAGCGGATGGCGCCGCAGGTGCAGGCACCGTGGAAGGTTTCGGTTGGCATGCTGGCATCCCGTTGTGCGCGACGCTATATCCTCACACCGGGCATGGCGCGCTTCAAGCACAATGCCCGTCCACGCAAAGCCGGACTGCCCATGATCTTCCGCTGGTTCGAATCCCTGATCGACCCGTTCAAGGAGCCGGTCGACGCCATGCCACCCGTACCGGTAGGGCGGTTCTATATCTTCTACCTGCGTCAGGTGTGGCCGGTATTCGCCGCGGCGATCGTGGTCGGCTTCGGCGTGGCGATCATCGAGGTGTCGCTGTTCGGCTTCATCGGCAGCATCGTCGACATGACCAAGGGTGTGCCGGCGGCGGACTTCTTCCACCAGCATGGGCGTGAGCTGCTGTGGATGGGGTTGGTGGCCTTGATCGCGCGACCGCTGGTGATCAGCACACACGACCTGCTGGTGAACCAGGCGATCGCGCCCAGCCTGACCAATCGCATCCGCTGGCAGAATCATCGCTACGTGATGCGGCAGAGCCTGGGTTTTTTCCAGAACGACTACGCCGGGCGCATTGCCAACCGCATCATGCAAACCGGCGCTTCGCTGCGTGAGTCGGCGGTGCAGATCGTCGATGCGATCTGGTACGTCACCATCTATACCGGCAGCGCGATCGTGCTGTTTGCGCAGGCGGACTTATGGCTCGCGGCACCGCTGGTGCTGTGGCTGTTCGCGTACGTCGGCACGCTGGCGTTCTTCATCCCGCGCACCAAGCAGCGTTCGTGGCTGGCCTCGGAGGCGCGTTCGAAATTGATGGGTCGCATCGTCGACGGCTACAGCAATGTGCTGACGCTGAAGCTGTTCGCGCACACGCGGCGCGAGGAAAGCTATGTGGCCGAGGCGATGGCCGAGCAGACCGGCAAGCTGCGCCGGATGACCCGGCTCACTACTGCGATGGATGCCAGCATCACCACGCTCAACGGCTTTCTGATCGTGGGTACCTCGGCGCTGGCGATCTGGCTGTGGAGCCAGGGCAAGGTGACGGTGGGTGCGATCGCGCTGTCGACCGGCCTGGTCATCCGCATCAACAACATGTCCGGCTGGATCATGTGGGTAGTCAACGGCATCTTCGAGAACGTCGGCACGGTGCAGGACGGCATCACCACGATTTCGAACCCGCGTGCCGTGCAGGATCGCGAAGGCGCGATGCCACTGGAGGTAACCAACGGCGGCGTGCGCTTCGAGCACATCCACTTTCACTACGGCAAGCAGGGTGGGGTGATCGCGGGGCTGGATCTGGCTGTGCGCGGGGGCGAGAAGATCGGTGTGGTCGGCCCGTCCGGCGCCGGCAAGTCGACCCTTGTCAATGTGCTGCTGCGGCTGTACGACCTTGAAGGCGGGCGCATCCTGATCGATGGTCAGGACATCGCGCAGGTGACCCAGGAAAGTCTGCGCTCGCAAATTGGCGTGGTGACCCAGGACACGTCGCTGCTGCATCGTTCGATTCGCGACAATCTCCTGTACGGGCGGCCGGATGCCGGCGAGGCGCAGATTCTGGATGCGGTACGCAAGGCACGCGCCGACGAATTCATCCCGCAGTTGATCGATGGCGAGGGTCGGGCCGGCTACGAGGCGCTGGTCGGCGAACGTGGCGTGAAGCTCAGCGGTGGTCAGCGCCAGCGTATCGCGATCGCGCGTGTGCTGCTGAAGGATGCGCCGATCCTGGTGCTGGACGAAGCCACCTCCGCACTCGATTCCGAGGCGGAAGCGGCGATCCAGGACAGCCTCGACATCCTGATGCAGGGCAAGACGGTGATCGCGATCGCGCATCGTTTGTCCACCATCGCGCGGATGGATCGGCTGGTGGTGCTGGACAAGGGGCATATCGTCGAGACCGGAACGCACGCCGAATTGATCGCGCACGAAGGCTTGTATGCGCGCTTATGGTGGCGGCAAACGGGCGGTTTTGTGGCAGCGGAGGATGCGCTGGGATAAACCGCTGCGCATCGTGCTATGAGTTCGGGGTGTCGGGAGATTGCGCGGGGCAGTTGCTGCTTGCCGCAATGGTAGGCTACGCGTTTTGACGAAAGGACGGGTATGGCGGAGGCAGGTCGAAAACACGCTGTACTGGTCGGTGCGGGCATTCTCTGCAGCCGCATCTTTGGCTTGGTGCGTCAGCGCGTGTTCTCGCATTACTTCGGCTTGTCCGATGCTGCCGACGTGTTTAGTTCGGCGCTGCGCGTGCCCAATTTCCTGCAGAACCTGTTTGGCGAAGGCGTGTTGTCAGCGTCCTTCATTCCGGTCTATGCCGGGCTGCTTGGCCGGGGCAACAAGGAGGAGGCCGGTCGTCTGGCAGGCGCGATAGCGGCCATCCTTGCCCTGATCATTTCGATCATCGTGGCCGTGGGTGTGCTGGCCACGCCCTGGCTGCTGTGGCTGATCGCACCCGGTTACTCGGGCGAGAAGCGCGAGCTGACGATCCTGATCGTGCGCATCCTGTTCCCCGGCACCGGCATCCTGGTGTGGTCGGCGTGGTGCCTGGGCATTCTCAACAGCCACCACAAGTTTTTTCTGTCGTACGTGGCGCCGGTGGTGTGGAACCTGTCGATGATCGTGACGCTGCTGGTCTTTCGGCACCTGCCGTCCGATACCTTAATCGTCTATCTGGCATGGGGCACGGTGCTTGGCTGCCTGTTGCAATTCCTCGTCCAGCTTCCTTCGGTGTTGAAGTTGGTGCCGGGCATGCGCTTTCGCCTCGACCTGCGCAGCATCCACGTGCGACAGGTGGTGGGTAGCTTCACATCGGTAGCGGTGGGGCGTGGCGTGGTGCAGATCAGTGCTTTCGTCGATCAGGCGATCTCCACCTGGCTTGGCCGCGGCGCGATGGCGGCGATGACGACGGCGTCGTCGATCAACATGTTGCCGATCAGCTTGTTCGGCATGGCGGTGTCAGCGGCCGAATTGCCTACCTTGTCGCGCATGGCAGGGCAGGAGTTTGACCAGGCCACGGTGGCGAAACTTTCCTCACGGCTGGATAGCGGACTGGAGCGCATCGCATTTTTCGTGGTGCCCTCGGCGATGGCGTTCTTCGCGCTGGGCAATGTGATTGTGGCCGCGCTGTACCAGTCCGGTGAATTCACCCCTGCAGATTCCCTCTACGTGTGGGCGATCCTGGCGGGCTCGGGCGTGGGCCTGTTGGCATCGACCTTCGGGCGGTTGTACTCGTCGACGTATTACGCCATGCGAGATACCCGCACGCCATTGCGTTTTGCCTTGGTGCGGCTGGCGGTGACCGCCGTGCTGGGTCTGGCCAGCGCCCTGTTGTTACCCCGGTTGCTCGGCATCGACGAAAAGTGGGGCGTCGTCGGCCTCACCGCTTCGGCCGGCGTGGCTGGCTGGATCGAGTTCTACCTGCTGCGACGGAAGATGAACCGTAAGCTGGGGCCGACCGGCGTTCCCGCCAGCATCATGCTCAAGCTCTGGTCGGCCGCGATCATCGCGGCGCTGATCGCTTGCACGGTCGAATACGTCGTGCCGGCGCAGGGGCCGATCGTCACCGCGATCTATGTGCTGGGAGTCTATGGCCTGGTCTACTTTGCCTTGACCTTCATGCTGCACATCAAGGAGTGCGAGGCGCTGTTTGCCAAGCTGGTGCGGCGACTGGGTGCCCGATAACTCTCGTTTAGTGCAGGGCCGAAAATTTACGTTCAGGAAGATGGGCAAGCAGGGGCTTGACTCTGGACCTAGATCAATGATCTAGACTTTGCTCATGAACACACCAAACACCTCCCTGACCATCGGTGCCGTCGCCAAGCGCGTCGGTGTGGCGATCGACACGATCCGTTACTACGAACGCGAGGGCTTGCTGCCCGAGCCGGAGCGGCGCGCGTCCGGTTATCGCAGTTATGGCGAGGGCACGATTGCGCAGTTGCGCTTCATCCGGCGGGCCAAGGATCTGGGCTTCACGCTGGAGGAGATCCGCGAGCTGCTGGCGTTGTCGGCCGATCGTCAGCGCGGGGTGAAGGCGGTGAAGCAGCGTGCGCAACAGCGGCTGGACGCGATCAATTTGCGGATTACCGAGCTGCAGCGCGTGCGTGACGGACTGGCGCAACTGGTTGAGCACTGCCCAGGGCATGGCTCGCCGGAGCAGTGTCCGATCCTGCGCGCGCTGACCGATGAGGTCGCGCCGTGATGGACCAGCAAGCATTCTGCTGTCAGGGCAGCAACTCACTTGAAAGCGCGGTCGCGACGGACCCGGTCTGCGGCATGCGGGTGGACCCGGTCACCTCGAAGCATCAGGCCACGCACGATGGGCAGGTATTCCATTTCTGCTGTGCCGGCTGCAAGACGAAGTTCGAAATGGCACCGGCGACTTATCTCGCTCCCCGCGTGATGAACGTGGCAGCGGCGAGCTGCTGCGCGCCGAAGCCCGCGGTGGTGACTCCGGACGATCACGCGTACCACGACCACACACATCATGGCCACGCACACTCGTTGAAAGATCCGGTCTGCGGGATGACGGTCGATCCGCAAACCGCGAAGCATCGCGCCGAACATGACGGTCATGCGTATTACTTCTGTGCGACACGCTGCCGCGAGAAGTTCGTGGCCGATCCATCCGCGTATCTCGAAGCTCGCGTGGTCCCGCCACCAGCCGCGCCCGGCGCGATCTACACCTGCCCGATGCACCCGGAGGTGCAGCAGGTCGGCCCCGGCGATTGCCCGAAGTGCGGCATGGCGCTGGAGCCGATGATGCCCAGCCTGGACGAGGACGACGGCGGCGAGTTGTCGGCGATGACGCGGCGCTTCTGGTCGCTGCTGGCGCTGACCGTGCCAGTGTTCGTGCTGGCGATGGGGCCGCATCTGTTCGGCTGGCATCTGCCGATGCCGTGGGATCGCATGGCTGGCTGGGTCGAGGCGCTGCTGTCGACCATCGTGGTGCTTTGGGGCGGCGCGCCGTTCTTCGCGCGTGGCTGGCGCTCGCTGCGGCCGTGGCATCCGAATATGTACACGCTGATCGCGCTGGGTACCGGCGTGGCGTGGTTGTACAGCGCGGTGGCGTTCCTGTTGCCGGGGATCTTCCCGGCCGGCTTCCGCGACATGCACGGCCGGGTCGCGGTGTATTTCGAATCGGCGGCGGTGATCGTGACCCTGGTCACGCTGGGGGATTTTCTGGAGCTGCGCGCGCGCCAGCGTACCGGTGCGGCGCTGAAGGCCCTGCTCGGGCTGGTGCCGAAAACGGCGCGGCGGATCGCCGCCGATGGCAGCGAAGCCGATGTGCCGCTGGACGAGGTGCACGCCGGCGATGTACTGCGCGTGCGCCCTGGCGAGAAGATGCCAGTCGATGGCGTCGTGCTGGACGGTGAGAGCCATGTCGACGAGTCGATGCTCACCGGCGAGCCGATGCCCGTAGCCAAGGTGAAGGACGATCCGCTCACGGGTGGCACGGTGAATCAGGATGGCGCGCTGACCATGCGTGCGCAGAAGGTCGGTGGCGCGACGGTGCTGGCGCAGATCGTGGCGCTGGTGGCCCAGGCGCAGCGCAGCAAGGCGCCGCTGCAGCGTGTGGCCGATCGGGTGGCTGCGTGGTTCGTGCCGGTGGTGGTGGCGATCGCGCTGCTGGCGTTTGCGTTGTGGGCGTTGCTGGGGCCGGAGCCGCGCCTGACGCATGCGCTGATCGCGGCGGTATCGGTGCTTATCATTGCGTGTCCGTGCGCGCTGGGTCTGGCTACGCCGATCTCGATCATGGTGGCGAGCGGTCGCGGTGCGCAGAACGGCGTGTTGTTCAAGGATGCCGGTGCGATCGAGGCGTTATGCGGGATCGACACGCTGGTCGTCGACAAGACCGGAACGTTGACTGAAGGCAAGCCAGCACTGACCGAGTTGGTGAGCCTGGGGGCGCTGCCGCGCGAACGCTTGCTGGCGCTCGCCGCTGCACTAGAGCGGCCGAGCGAACACCCGCTGGGGCGGGCGGTCGTAACCGCAGCGGAAGTTGAGGGTATGCCGGTGCTGGTGGCGACGGATTTCCGCTCGCTGACCGGCCGCGGTGTCAGCGCGAAGGTGGCCGGTAGTGAAGCGGTGCTGGGTAATGCGAAGTTGATGGGCGAGCTGCATATCATCGTCGATGACGATGCGAGTAAACGTGCCGAGCAGCTGCGCGAGCAGGGCGCCACCGTGATGTTCCTGGCCATCGACGGCGTGCTCGCCGCCGTGCTGGCGGTGGCTGACCGGATCAAGTCCGATACCCCGGCGGCGCTCAAGGCACTGCATGGGGCCGGTCTGCATATCGTGATGCTGACCGGCGATAGCGCCACGACCGCGCAGGCGGTGGCGCGTGAACTGGGCATCGACAGCGTGCACGCCGATGTCTCGCCGGCCGACAAGGCCGCGGTGGTGAACGCGCTGCGCGCCGAGGGCCGCCGTGTGGCGATGGCCGGCGACGGCATCAACGACGCGCCGGCGCTGGCTGCCGCCGATATCGGCATCGCAATGGGCAGCGGCACCGATGTGGCGATGGAGAGCGCGCAGGTGACCCTGGTGAAGGGCGAGCTGGGCGCGATCGTGCGGGCGCGTACGCTGTCGCAGGCGACGGTACGCAATATCCGGCAGAACCTGTTCTTCGCCTTCGTCTACAACGCGGTCGGCGTACCGCTGGCGGCCGGTGCGCTGTATCCGTGGTTCGGCATCACACTGTCGCCGATGATCGCGGCGCTGGCGATGAGCCTGAGCTCGGTGTCGGTGGTGAGCAATGCCTTGCGGTTGCGCCAGACGCCGTTGTGAGGCAACGCCGTGGTGACGATTGTCACTGGCGATGATTGACGGCTGCTTCTGATTTGAATCAGGCCATCGGATGATCATTTCTCCCGCACCACGACGGTGCGGGGAGAACTGACATGAAGACCTTTATCAAGTACCCGATCCTGGGCAAGTGCTTGTCGCTGCTGTTCGCGGCGATGGCGACAGCGTCAGTGACGTTCGCACTCTGCCACGCCAGCATTGCGTTGCCGGTCTGAGTGCTCCGACGGCGCAGCACGCGTATTGACGAAATCCTGCCTTCACCGTTTGTCACAAGCACCGGCTGCATCAGGCACGGTGCAAGAGGGCACTCATGAACGTCATCAACGACACCCGCAGCACGCTTGAAAAGCGCATGTCACTGTTGCTCGGTCTGCTGGCCACCCTGCTGGCCGGCAAGGCATTGAAGGAAACGTTATGGACTGCGTTTTACATGTACATGGCCTTGCACTTCATTGGCATTCATCCGTTTGGCTGAGGCGATGCTTTAAACTTTGTGCCTGGACGTCCACGCAGTATTGCCGGATGCCGTTTCGTCACCTGCACAAAGTGATTGCATGACCCGCACTCTCGCCGAATGGCTGACGTATCAGGAACGCGTCAACGTGCACAGCATCGAGCTGGGGCTCGATCGCGTGCGTGAGGTATGGCAACGGATGGGCGCGCCGGCACCGGCACGGCGCGTGATCACGGTCGGCGGCACCAATGGCAAAGGCTCTACCGTGGCCTTGCTGGAGGCGATGCTGCGGACCGCGGGCCTGCGCGTCGGCAGTTTCACTTCGCCGCACCTGATCGATTACAACGAACGGGTGCGCATCGACGGCGCGAATGTCGACGATGCTGCGCTGATCGCCTCGTTCGAGCGGATCGAGCTGGCGCGCGGTTCGGCTCTGAACGATGCCGTTCCGCTGACCTATTTCGAATTTGGCACGCTGGCCGCGCTGGATCTGTTCGCCCGTGCGGGCGTCGATGTGGCGGTGCTGGAAGTGGGGCTGGGCGGGCGGCTGGACGCGGTGAACATCATCGATGCCGATATCGCGATCGTCACCACCGTGGATCTGGATCACATGGACTGGCTGGGGCCGGATCGCGACAGCATTGGCCGCGAGAAGGCTGGTATCGCGCGGGCAGGGCGCCCGGTCATCGTCGGCGAGCTTGAGCCGCCGGGCGGCCTGCTCGATGCGCTGGTGGCGTGCGGTGCGCGGATCGAGCGCGCCGGGATCGATTTTCGCGCGGAACGCCATGCCGACGGCTGGCGCTGGCTGCATCGCGATGGCAGCTCGATGGAGTTGCCCGAGCCTGCGCTGGCCGCGCCGGTGCAGTTTGCCAACGCGGCCGCGGCGATTGCTGCCTTGCATGCGCTGTGGGCTGGTGACGTGTCGTTTGCGCCGAAAGATGTTTTTGCGGCGGTCAGCACCGGTCTGCATGAGGTGCGGGTGCCCGCGCGACTGCAGTCGCTCGGTGGCGATCCGGCCCTGATCGTGGACGTGGGGCACAACCCCCAGGCAGCGCGCGCGCTGGCCGAATGGCTGGACGCGCAACCGGCCGGTTGCGTGCATGCAGTGTACGGCGCACTGGCGGACAAGGATGTGGCCGGAGTGATTGGTGCGCTCGGCTCGCGCATCGACCACTGGCATCTGGCCGGACTGGATCACGCCAGCCCGCGCGGGCTGGCGGTGGCGACGCTGGCAGAAATACTCGGGGAGGTCCTGCCGCAGGCCGCATTCGACGCCCATGCCGATGTGGTCAGCGCACTGGCGGCAGCCCGGTCGGTGGCCCGGCCGGGCGAGTGCATCCTCGCGTTTGGCTCGTTTTTCGTGGCCAGTGCGGTCATCGCGGAAGCAGCCGGCTGAACGTATCGACTGCGCCGTGCGAGCGATCAATCATGGCGTTCGGCGCGGGCAGGTATAATCACGCCGTTACGTGCCGCGTTTGCCGCTTTGGAGCGAAGTCTTGAAAACACGTCTGCTGGGAGCTGCTGTCCTGATCGCCTTGGCGGTTCTGTTTCTGCCCATGATCTTCAGCGGGAAGCCGCCGGCGCCGGGTGGCGATCAGGCCGTGAGCCTGGCGATTCCGCCAGCACCGGATCGCGACCTGCAGACCAAGACCATGAGTCTGAATCCGAATGCGGCCGTGGCTACATCCACGCCCAATGCGGCGACTTCGCCATCCGCTTCGTCGTCGGCCCAGCCGGCTGCCGCTACGCCAGGTGCGTCGGGTCAGCTGGCCACGGTGAATATCGGCTCGACCCGTCCGCGTGACGTGGAGACCGATCCGGATGCAGGCAAGGTGCCGACGCCGACGACGGTGACCACTGGCTCGGGCGCTTCACCGAACCAGCCGGTCATTCCGATGCAGAACAAGCCGACCGCCAGCGTGCCGGCGGTCGTCACACCGAAATCGGCGCCGACCCCGTTGCCAGCCGCCGCTGCGGTGCCTGCTGCCACCGTCGGTCATGGCAGCTACACGCTGAATCTCAGCGCCTATGCCAGCGCGGCCGGTGCTACCAGCCTGGAGCATCGCGTTCGCGCGCTGGGCTATCCGGTCAGTCGTCACGCCATCACCCAGGCTGGCCAGTCGCGCACCCTGGTGCTGGCCGGGCCGTTCGAGACCCGCACAGCCGCCGAGGCCGCACGCCTCAAAATCACCCAGTCGATCCCCGGCGTACCGGCGCGGCTGCAACAGGATGCGAGCCATGATGACGCCGCTGCGCCGACGGCCACCGGGCCCGCAACGCAGACCACCGCCCGTGCCGGGGGCTGGGCGGTGCAGTTGGCCGCGATGAGCAACCAGGCCGACGCGAATGCCCTGCGCGACAAGCTGCGCGCCAACGGTTTCGACGGCTTCGTCGACACCGTGCAGTCAGGCGGCAAGCAGCTGTGGCGCGTACGCGCCGGTCCGCAGACGCAACGCGCCGACGCCCAGCGCCTGCGCGAGCAGATCAAGGCCAAGCTGGGCACGGATGGCAACATCGTGTCGGTGCCCTGAGCAACGGCATGCGTAACTGTGGCGATCAACCCAAGATGCCCACCAGGCTGACAAACGGATGAACTGGACCGATTGCGTCATCCTCGGCGTACTGGCCCTGTCAGTCCTGATCGGGCTTTTCCGGGGACTGGTTGCCGAGGTGCTGTCGCTGGTCATCTGGGTCGCGGCGTTCGCGGCTGCCTGGATATTCGGCCCGGTGCTGTCGGCACAACTGGCACATACGATCTCGATGCCATCCCTGCGCTACAGCGTCGGCTATGGCGCCTGTTTTGTGATTGTCCTGATCCTGGGCGCACTGGTGCGTTTCATGGTGAGGCGGTTGATCTGGAGTGCCGGCCTGTCCGGCATCGACCGCCTGTTCGGCATGGTGTTCGGCTTCGTGCGCGGCGTATTGATCGTGACCTTGCTGGTGTTTCTGGTCGGCATGACGCCGTTCACGCGTGAGGCGTGGTGGCAGCAATCCGCATTGACGCCGCAGTTCCAGTCGGCGGCGGCGTGGCTGGGGCAGAACATCCCGCCCGGCATGCGCAGCTACCTGCACCCTTCGGAGGTGCTTGATCGTCTGCCCGAGTTGCCGAGTTCCCTGCATGGCCCGGCATTCGGTGCAACACCTGCCAATGCGGCATCGGCACAGACTCACCCGTCAAGCGTGTTTGGTCAGCTCCATACCACGGAGGTGCTCAATCAACTGCGCAACTTGCCCGCGGCACTGCATGCCCCCACATTGAGCACGACTCCCGTGCCGGCAACATCAGCGCACCAGGCATCACCGGCAGCAACAAGCAGCACGCCCACCCCCTCGCGGATTTTCTGAAGCAGGCAACACACCATGTGCGGAATCATCGGCATTGTCGGTACCACCGAAGTGGCATCGGCGCTTTATGACGGACTGACGGTACTGCAGCACCGCGGCCAGGATGCTGCTGGCATCGCCACCGTGGACGGTTCGCGGCTGCGTCTGCACAAGGGCAACGGGCTGGTGCGCGACGTGTTTGGCCAGGCCGCGATGAGTGGCCTGCGCGGACGCATCGGTATCGGCCATTGCCGTTACCCGACGGCTGGCTCGGAAGGTTCGGCCGAAGCGCAGCCGTTCTACGTGAACTCGCCCTACGGCATCGCGTTCGTGCACAACGGCAACCTGGTGAACACCGACGCGCTGCGCCGCGAGATGTTCGAGGACGATCGGCGCCACATCAACACCGATTCCGACTCCGAAGTACTGCTCAACGTGCTGGCGCACGAACTGCAGATCCAGGATCGGATGGAGCTGACCCCGGACCACATCTTCAAGGCGGTCGCCGGTATGCATGCGCGAGCCAGCGGCGGCTACGCCTGCGTTGCGCTGGTGCTCGGTTACGGCCTGGTCGCGTTCCGCGATCCGCATGGCATCCGTCCGCTGGTGCTGGGCGAGCGTGTCACCGCAGAAGGCCGTGAATACGCGGTCGCCTCTGAGTCGGTCGCGTTCGACGTACTCGGTTTCAAGCGCATTCGCGACATCATGCCGGGTGAGGCGGTGATCATCACTGATCAGGGGCAGTTGCACAGCCGTCGTTGCGCCGAGGGCGTGTCGCACACGCCGTGCATCTTCGAGTACGTCTATCTGGCCCGGCCGGACTCGATGATCGAGAACGTCTCGGTCTACAAGGCGCGTCTGCGCATGGGCCAGAAGCTGGCCGAGAAGATCCTGCGCGAACGGCCGGACCACGGCATCGACGCGGTGATCCCGATTCCCGACACCGCGCGCACCGCGGCCAGCGCGCTGGCCGAGGCGCTGGGCGTGCCGTTCCGCGAGGGCTTCGTCAAGAACCGTTACATCGGCCGCACCTTCATCATGCCGGGGCAGGGCGAGCGGGTGAAATCGGTGCGCCGCAAGCTCAATCCGGTCGAGCTGGAATTCCGCAAGAAGAACGTGCTGCTGGTGGACGACTCGATCGTGCGTGGCACCACTTCGAAGCAGATCATCCAGATGGCCCGAGACGCGGGCGCAAAGAACGTCTACTTCGCCTCCGCCGCGCCGCCGGTACGCTACCCGAACGTCTACGGCATCGACATGCCGTCCACTTCGGAGCTGGTCGCCGCAGGTCATACCGAGCAGGAAGTGGAGAAGGTGCTCGGTGCGGACTGGCTGATCTACCAGGATCTGAAGGATCTGATCTGGGCGGTGCAGGACGGCAACGAGAACCTGAAGCAGTTCGACACCTCATGCTTCTCTGGCGAATACGTGACTGGCCTCAATCAGAGCTATCTCGAACAGATCCAGATGCTGCGTTCGGATGACGCCAAGGCTGCACGTCGCATCGTGTAACCCTGCATACCGCGTAGGAGCGCACCCTGTGCGCGATGCTCTTCGA
>JBOHYM010000054.1:0-66248 GCA_050737735.1 Rhodanobacter sp.
GGGCTGAATCCCCTCCCACAGGGACTGGTGTTTCTGTGGGAGGGGCTTCAGCCCCGATGCCTTGTATGCTTGCCGCGTTTTCACCACCGGCAAGCCCATGCCTTCCCGCCTCCCCGAACCCAGCGCCGACGAACGCGCGCATTCCGATCACCTGCTGCAGCTGTTGCGCGAGCAGATCGCCTCGCACGGGCCATTGTCGTTTTCGCAGTACATGGAGCGTTGCCTGTACGCGCCGGGGCTGGGCTACTACAGCGCCGGTCGCACCAAGTTCGGTGCGGCCGGCGATTTCGTCACCGCGCCGGAACTGGGCGAGCTGTTCGCGCGTTGCGTGGTGAATACCGTGCAGCCGGTGCTGGCGATGCTTGGCGAGGATGCGGACTTTCTGGAGCTTGGCGGCGGCAGCGGCGCCTTCGCCGAGGCGGCGCTCAACGCCATGGCGTTGAGCGGCACATTGCCGCGGCAGTACCTGATCCTCGAACCCAGCGCCGATCTGCGCGAGCGCCAGCGTGAACGCCTGCACGCGAACCTTCCCGCCGAGCTCCATGCGCGCGTGCAATGGCTGGATCGTCCGCCCGAGCAGGACTGGCGCGGCGTGCTGTTTGCCAACGAGGTGATCGACGCGCTGCCGGCCACGCGCTTCGCGATGCGTGCCGGCGAAGTCTACGAGGAGCACGTGGCGCTGGATGGCGAAGGGCGCCTGCGGCGTGTCGATCGTCCGGCCGATGCGCTGGTGGCCGGCGCGGTTCGCCATGTCGAGCGCGATCTCGGCGCCGAGTTCAGCGACGGCTACCGCTCGGAAATCCTGCCGCAGCTTCCGTACTGGATCCAAGCGGTGGCCGGTACGCTGGTCGCCGGGCTGATGCTGTTCGTCGACTACGGCTACGTGCGTCGCGAGTTCTACCTGCCCGAACGTGACGACGGCACCTTGATGGCGCATTACCGCCATCACGCACACAACGATCCGCTGTACCTGCCGGGCCTGAATGATCTCACCGCCTCGGTCGATTTCACCGCGCTGGCGGAAGCGGGCAACAGTGCCGGTTTTGGTGTGGCCGCGTATCTGCCGCAGGCACAGTTCCTGATCGCCAGCGGCTTGCAGGATATCTTCGAAAGCGAACAGGCGAAGATCGTGGACGAGCATAGCCGCTACCGGCTGGCGCAACAGGTGAAGCGACTGATGCTGCCCGACCAGATGGGCGAGCGTTTCCAGGCGATGCTGCTGGCCCGCGGTCTCGAAGTGCTGCCGCTGCCGGCCGAACTGCTGGCCGCCGATCAGGGCGGCCGGCTGTAAATCATCGTCAGAAGCAGGCCCGGCATCGTCGGCTGACGATACCGGGTGATCGCTGCGTCAGTGTGCGTCCGCCGCGCTGCTGGCCGGGGCGGGAGCGGACGCCGAACTGGCCGGCGCAGGCACCGAGGCAGCAGGTGCCGGCAGCGGCTGCACCGGTGTCGAGTCGCTCGGCCGGCGCACCAGCTGGCCGCGCTTGAACAGCTCGCTGGAGACCTGGCAGTAGGCGATCGCCTGATCGATCAGATCCTGGTTCTGCGGCTCGACCGGGGTCGCGTCGCCGGTGGCGTAATCCGGCTTGAACTGCTCCAGCTTGCGTTGCGGCTCCAGCACGGTGAGCACGTCGTTGCGCAGGTAGCCGAGCTTCTCGTAGGTGCCGGGCAGCGCATGGCCGCCGCCGGGCGGCAGCTGGAACACGTTCTGGCCGAAGAAGCGCGTGCGATAGCTGAAGTTGAGCATGCCGAGCAGGGTCGGCGGGATGTCCAGCTGCCCCATCAGCTCATGCACGCGCTGCGGCGGGAAGTGCTTCGGCGCATAGATCCACAACGGGATGTGGTAGTGGTTGATCGGTATCGCGGTCTTGCCCGCGCTGGACGCGCAGTGGTCGGCGGTGATCACGAACACGGTGTCGTCGAAATACGACTTGCTGCGTGCGCGTTCGATGAAGTCCTTGATCGACCAGTCGGTATACGCCACTGAACCGGGACGCGACGGCGCGATCTGCGACACCCGGCCGGCCGGATAGGTGTACGGCCGGTGGTTGGAGGTGGTCATGATGTGCAGGAAGAACGGCTTGCCTTCGGCATGCGCGTCGTCCATCTGCTTCAGCGCCAGCGTGTACAGGTCCTCGTCCGCCACGCCCCACACGTTCTGGCTGTGGATCACGGCATCCTTGGGAATGTCGCTGCGGTCCACCGTCCTGTAGCCGTTGTGGCTGAAGAAGTAGTTCATGTTGTCGAACTGACCGTAGCCGCCGTAGACGAAGTCCGACTGGTAGCCGCGGTCGTTGAAGATATTGGCCAGCGAAAACAGGTTCTCGTTGTCGTGTTCGCGGATCAGCGAGTCGCCCGGTGTCGGCGGCACCGACAGCGACAACGCTTCGAGACCGCGCACGGTGCGCGTGCCATTGGCGTAGAGGTTGTCGAAGAACACGCTCTGGCTCACCAGCGAGTCGAGATACGGCGTGAGGTTTTCCTGGTTGCCGAACGTGCCGAGGTAGTCGCCAGACAGGCTCTCCACGCTGATCAGCACCACGTTGAGATGCTGCTCGGGCCCGCTGCGCTGGATGATGCGGGTGAGGTCCTTCGGGTCATCGCTGACGAAGCTTGAGTCAGGTGCCTTCAGTTGCTCGCGCATGATGCGGAACGCCTCCTCGTCCGGTAGCGCCCGGTAGAACTTCGCGTAATCGAGATGGCTGCTGCGGAACGCGGCGAAGAACTGGTAGATGCCGTTGCCGGCCAGCTCGTCGACGTAGCTGTTGCCGGTGCGGTCTTTCATGCTGCCATTCACCGCATAGACCGAGATCACGGTCAGCACCAGCCACAGCAGCGCCAGCTTGCCGCGCTGCCAGAAGCGGCTGCCGTTGTCACGCGCGCGCAGCCCGCGTTTGCTCAGAATGAATACCACCAGTGCAGCCACGATCAATAGCGCCAGCCAGCGCCCGATCGGGTAGGACTCCTGGATGTTGCCGATCACTTCGGTGGTGTAGACCAGATAATCCACCGCGATGAAATTGAAGCGCACGCTGAACTCGTTCCAGAACACCAGCTCGGACGCCGCCACGAACAGCAGTAGGTAGAGCAACAGCAGAGCGAAACCGTGCAGCACCCACTGACCGGCGCGCGAGGTATAGGTGAACGCCGTCAGTGGCAGCACAAACAGAAATGGAATCACGGCCGGCCAGGTGGTCTTGAGCGTGGCGTGGTATTTCAGATGCAGCGCGAACAGACAGATCAGGCAGGCCAGCACCGCGGCGGCGGCGCACAGCAGCCAGCGCAACAACCCCGGCACACGCCCCGATCGCGTGGGCACCAGCCACAGGAACAGCACCATCGGCCACGCCACGTAGATGAAGGTGACCAGGTCGTAGCCCAGCCCCACGCCGAACGCATACAGCAGGTTCAGCGGCGTGTGCGGCACTTCCTGGCCGGACATGACCAGCAGGGCCACGCGGGTGACGAAGCAGATCGCCAGGAAGACGATGGCCAGCCACAGCAGCGGACGGAAACGCTGACGCAGGGGAGAGGGCGGGTTGAATGCACGCGACACGGGCAGCTCCAGCAAAACGTGAGGTTGATGGCTGCCCGGTGCGGGCAAGCTTCCTTATCCAGGCTTTATACCGCGGATCCGCCTGGCGGGTGGGTTGCTCTCACGGCGGCGATCGCGCTGGTGCGGGCCGCGGCCATGGCCGCGCCGATCACCGGTCCTGTCAAACCCTGCTCGACAAAGCCGGCGGCATCGACGGTCGTCGCCGCGGCGCGTGCTGCACGCAGGTACGCCGCCTGCGGATAATCATCGTGCTCGTGGCCGAGACGGCCGCGCTTGTCGGCCTCGCACGCGGCCAGGAACGCTTCCAGTCGTGCCGGCCGGCGCAACGCATCCAGCGAACCCAGCAATTTCAGCACGGTCGCCGGCTTCAGTTCGAACGCGCGATGCGCATTCAGATGCTCGCGGCAGACCAGTTCGGCCAGCGCGGCGTGTTCGGTCGGCACCTTCAGCCGTGCGGCGAGCGCATGCAGCGGTGCCACGCCGCGATGCTCGTGACCTACGTGGCGCGGCAGCTCATCGACGGGCGTCAGCGCCTTGCCGAGGTCGTGCACCAGCGCGCAGAAGCCGACCAGGTCGTCGCCCGGTGCGAGCCGCGCCGTGGCATCCAGCACCATTTCCACGTGCACGCCGGTATCGATCTCGGGATGGAACTCGGCGCGCTGCGGCACGCCGTACAACGCATCCACTTCAGGGAACAACACCGCCAGTGCGCCGCACGCGCGCAGCACCTGCAGGAACGCCGACGGCTGCGGTTCGCCCAGCGCCTTGCGCGTTTCCGCCCAGACGCGCTCGGGCACCAGGTGATCGATCTCGCCGTCGCGCACCATCTGCCGCATCAGCGCCATCGTCTCGTCGGCCACCGTGAAACCCAGCGGCGCGAAGCGCGCGGCGAAGCGCGCCACGCGCAACACGCGTACAGGGTCCTCGATGAAGGCCGGCGAGACATGCCGCAGCAGGCGTGCCTCGATATCGCGCACACCGCCGTAGGGATCGGTCAAGGCGCCGTCGGCATCCGCGGCAATCGCATTGATGGTGAGGTCGCGCCGCGCCAGATCCTGTTCCAGCGTCACCGTGGCATCGGCCTGGAACACGAAGCCGTGGTAGCCACGCCCGGTCTTGCGTTCGGTACGCGCCAGCGCATATTCCTCGCCGGTCTGCGGATGCAGGAATACCGGGAAATCCTTGCCCACCGGCTTGTAGCCGAGCGCGAGCAAGTCCTCCGGCATGGCTCCGACCACCACATGATCGTGATCGACCACCGGCCGCCCCAGCAACTGATCGCGGACCGCGCCGCCGACGAGATAGGTTTGCATGACGGGGATTCTGCCATGCGGGCGGAAATAGCGAGCGGTCATTGAATCGGGGGAGATCAAGGCGTGGCGGGTACGGCAGGTTCTTCGGTGGATGCAGGGCCGCAGCCCTGTACTGCGAGTCGGCGGGCGAAGGTGGTGAACCGAAGCAGGATGACCTTGAAACCGCCTAGAGAAATCGGAAGTGACAGATTTGTTTGAACTCGAAGGCAACGAAGAAGAAGGACCTTGTCCCGAGTGCGGGTGCCCCCATCCCATTCTGGAATGACCGCTCGCAACCATCACTACTTGTCGCAGTTCTACCTTCGCGGTTTCATTGATCGGGAAGCTGATGAGTCGTGGCTGCATGTTCTGGATCGTGACAAGCGCGATACCTTCAAGACCAAGCCGAGGAACCTCGCTGCGGTTCGGGACTTCAATCGTGTCAACGCGGAAGGGGTGGATCCGAACGCGTTTGAAACCGAGATGTCACGCCTGGAAAGTGCAGCGGCAGGGGCTTGGGTGCGGGTACATGAGGGGCTGCCGTTTGAGGGCGAAGATCGCGAACTGATTCTGACGATGGCAGCCTTGCAGCACATCCGAACCCCAGAACGGAGAGAGCAGTGGCGGCAAACCCGCGCTCATAGTGCCGAAGTGGTCATGGATGCCGTGCTGGCATCGGAAGATCGGTGGAATGCCCATGTGCGCCGGGCGCGTGAAGCTGGCGCGGATCTTCCTGAGGTGAGCTACGCGGAGGCCACGCGGTTCTACGAGGAGAAGGCGTACCGCATCGACGTGTCGCAAGAGGGCCACCTCCACATGGAGTTCGTGGGACTGGATGTCGTGATGCCGTTGTTTTTAGCCCGCAACTGGGTGCTGTTCCGCACCGACCCAAGAATAGAGCCCTTCATCACGTCAGATCAGCCGGTCCATCTCGCTTGGATTAACCCCGAGAATGTCCCGCCGATTCATCGCAACCATCCTGGCCACGGCTTCAAGGACACACGGGTGTGGTTTCCGCTGTCCAGCGAGTTGGCGTTGGTGGGGGAGTTCGATGGCCCTACGGGAGAGCATCGGGCGCACCCCGACGGAGTGGCAATCATCAACCACATGACCATGCGCGGGTCGCGCCGTCGGCTGTATGCGCCCACGTTGGACTTCCACTACCTGACGAGCGATGGGTCAATCCATGACGGCCACCACTTGCTAGAAAAACTCAGGGAGTCGCCGGCACAAGAAATCTTAATTTGATTAACCTGAGGCAATTAAATCCAAAGTCAGTCGTGAGCTGGGTGGTCAAGCTTGTTCTTCTTATGTCATGTCGATGACCAGCAGATCAAAAATCTGGTTCGATGTTATCGACGCGCAGCCCGCGCCTCATCCAGCCGCCGCTGCCGCACCGATCCGCCAAGCAATCGCGGTAACCACGGCGTGAACGGTTGCGGCACGATGCCGAGTGCGGCGTAGCCATCGGTCTTGCCGACCGAGTCGGTGCGCAGGGACTGGAAGTTGTCGAGCGAGAACGGTTTGCCGGGCAGCAGGCCGGCGAGCTGTGCCTGCAGACGGCCGAGACTGTCGGGTAGCGGCAGGATCGGGGTACGCAGGCCGGCGCTGTCGCGGATCTGCTGCACGATCTCGCCCAGGGTCAGTGTCTCGGGGCCGTACAGTTCGAAGCTGCGTCGCTGGCCGAGCTTGTCGCTGCCGACGCAGCGGGCGATCGCCTCGGCCACGTCGCCGACCCAGGTGGGTGCCATGCGTGACTTCGCGCGTGCCAGCGGCAGCATCGGCATGCGCCGCAGCAGTGCGGCGAAGCGGCTGACCAGGCCGTCGCCCTCGCCGAAGATCACGCTGGGCTGGTAGATCGTCCAGTCGAGTCCCGACGACTTGACCAGGGCCTCGGCCTCGCCGCGGGTCTTCAGGTACTGCGACAGACCCTGGCCGGCCTTCAGTGAGCTCATCTGGTGCAGCCGCTGGACGCCGCTGGCGTGGCAGGCAGCGATCAGTCGGCGGGCCAGTTCCACGTGTGCACGCTGGAAGCTGTGACGGCCACCCGGGTTGAGGATGCCGATCAGGTTGATCACGGCATCGGCGCCTTCCAGTTCACGATGCAGGATGTCGTCGTTGTAGACGTCGGCGCTGCGCACGCGTACCTGCGGAAGCACACCGAGTTCACGATGCTGCTCGCGGTTGCGGCTGAGCAGCACGATGTGGTGGCCGTCGGCGGCCAGTCGCGGCACCAGGTGGCTGCCGACGAAGCCGGTGCCGCCGAGAATGACGAGTTGCTGTGCGGCCATGTGGATGAGCTTCCGTGAAGAGCGGTGGTCAGGGCGTCGTGCCGACCGCGCTGGTGGCCGGCGCCGGCGCACTGACCGGCACGCTGGCTGGGCAGTCGACCGTGCGGCGGGCGGTGTTGGCGTCGGGCAGGCGGTATGGCTGGCCGATCGCGGTCATGCGGTCGCTCAGCGGTACGGCGTTGCCGTGCAGGCGCCAGTCGTAGATCACGCTGAAGGCCATCACCCGTGCGACGTATTCGCGGGTTTCCTTGAACGGGATGCTGGCGACGAACAGGTCGGGCGCCAGCGCGCTGCGCGCGGCCACCCACTGGTCGACCCGGTTCGGACCGGCGTTGTACGCGGCGCTGGCCAGCCAGGGCGCGCCGTTGTAGCGCTCGGCCATCTGCGCCAGATAACGCGTGCCCAGTTCGATGTTCACACTGGGGTCGTACAGCGAATCACCGCCGTTCCAGTTCAGCCCGTTGCGTTTCGCCACCAGTTCGGCCGTGGTCGGCAGCAGTTGCATCAGGCCGCGCGCGTCGGCGCCGGAGCGGGCATCGCTCATCCACGCGCTCTCGGCGCGCAGGATGCCGTAGGCCCAAGAAGGATCGATGCCGGACTGTTCGGCCTGCGGCACCACACCGTCCTGGCTGGCCAGCGGAAAGCGCAGGTCGTACAGCCGCAGTGCCTCGCCACTGTTCAGGGTGAACACGGCACGGTCGTACCAGCCGCGGCGGTTGGCGAGATCGGCGGCCAGTTGCAGGGTGGCCGTGTCGGCGCCCTGCAGCGCGCGTGTCCATTCACGCCGGGCCAGTTTGGGCAGGTCGACCGCATACAGCTCGAACGCGCGCACCAGGCCGGGATTGTTCCGCAGCGCCTGTTCGCGCTGCGGATCGTCGGCCGGTTGCAGCGGGCAGATCGCATACGGCTGGTCGAGCCGGTCGGCGGCCAGAAAACCGAAGAACGTGGGCTCGGTCGCGAGCGCACGGAACAGCGGTTGCGCCTCGTCATTGCGGCCCAGTGCCACCAGCGCGCGGGCGCGGAAATAGCGCCACTCGCCATCCTGCTGCTGGCTGAGTGGCATCGCCTCGATCGCGGCCAGTGCGGCGGGCCATTCCTGTTGCGCCAGCGCGACGCGCACGCGCCATTCGCGGCTGGCATCGGATTGCGCGGCGGGCGGCAGGGCGATCAGCCGGGCCAGTGCGCCGTCATCGAAATCGGTGGCATGGAACAGCGCCAGCGCATGCAGGATCTGATTGCGCTGCGGCTCGCTGAAGCTGAAACGGGTCTGCAACTGCTGCCAGGCGCTGTCGGCACTGGCCGACTGGCGCCGGGCCAGCCGGCTCAGCGCGAGCGTGACGGCTTGCGTATTGCGCGAGGTGTTTGGCCAGCTGGCGGCGGCCGCGGCGGCGCTCGCCGGGTCGCGCAGGGCCAGCGCCAGTCGTTGTGCGGCGGCGCCGTCGTCCGCGGGCAGCCAGTTCGCCAGGCTGGCGATGGTGCCGGCCTGGCTGGCGTCGGCGGCGCGGTCGATCCGCGTCCACAGCCGGGCCGTGGTGAGCAGGCCCTGGTCGTGCGCGGCGTTCAGTACCGGATCGCACGCACCGGGCAGGTTCGGTTTGGCCCACAGCGCCGCCAGATCCTTGTCGAAGTCCAGCGCGCCACCGTTCGCCAGCTGCGCCTGCAGTGCATCGCAGCTCAGCGCGTCGCTGAGGCCCGGCTGGTACAGCGCGAGAAAGCCATTCCAGTCGTGTCGCCGCGCCAGCTCGAGCAGGAAGTCGCGGCGCAGGTCGGCGGCAGGAATCCAGTCCGGGTATTGCTTCAGGTACGACTCCACCGTGGCACGGTCGATCTGCTGGATGTCGTGTTCCAGTGCCGCGGCCGGCAGGTACGGATACAGCGGATAATCGCGCAGGCCGCTGGCCAGGCTGCGCCAGCCATCGCCACCCTGCTGCGCGGCGGCATAGGCTTGCTTGAAGGCGGCACGCTGGGCGGCATTCGGTTCGCTGGCGTGTGCGGTCGCGGTGGTCAGTACCCAACCGACGGTCAGCAACAGCCACGCGGGCAACAGCCAAGTCCGCGAGACGCGCCGCGGCAGGGTGGAAACAGACATGGAAACTCCTGTGCTCGATCCGCTGGCAGTGTAGTTCATGGCCCTGGGGTGATCAGGTGAACGCGGGCCGTCGGCGCGCCCGTAGGCGCCTGCTAAGCTGGCGCGCTTCGTCGTCAGCATCTACGGAACCGGCATGTCGTCAGGCTCTACGCCCGTCAATCACCAGCATGGATTCGCCTGGTTGGCGCTGGCCTTGTCGGCGCTGGCCGGCGCGTACTGGTGGTGGTCGGTGGGGCGCCCGGTCGTGCTGCCGGATGCGCCGTCGGCGCGCATCGCGTGCGTGTCGTATGCACCGTTCCGCATGGCGGGCGAGACACCGCTCGATCCGAACGCCTTCATCAGTCCCGAACGCATCGATGCGGACCTGCGCGCGCTGTCGCAGCGCTTCGACTGCGTGCGCACGTATTCGCAGGGGCAGGGCCTGAGTGCCGTGCCGGAAATTGCCAGCCGCTACGGGATGAAAGTGCTGCTGGGCATCTGGCTAGGCAGCGACAAGAAGGTGAATGAACAGCAGGTCCGGCTGGGCATCGCGACCGCTCTCAAATATCCGCAGGTGTTGCGCGGCGTGATCGTCGGCAATGAGGTGCTGTTGCGTGGCGAGCTGTCATCGGCGCAGCTGGCCGGCTATCTGCACGAAGTGCGTTCCGCGATCAACGTGCCGGTGACGTATGCGGATGTGTGGGAGTTCTGGCTGCGCCATCCCGAACTGGCGGGCTCGGTCGATTACCTCACCATCCACATCCTGCCGTACTGGGAGGACACGCCGGTGCCGCCGGAGCGCGCGGTGCAGCACGTCGCAACGGTGTACGCGAAGATGCAGCAGGCGTTTCCCGGCCGCAGCGTGATGATCGGCGAAACCGGCTGGCCCAGCGCGGGACGGCCGCGCCAGGCGGCCAGTGCCAGCCTGGTCAACGAGGCGCGCTACCTGCGCGAATTCCTGCGTTACGCGGCCACCGTGCACATGCCGTACAACGTGATCGAAGCGTTCGACCAGCCGTGGAAGCGCGCGCAGGAAGGCACCGCGGGCGGTTACTGGGGCATCTTCGATGCGCAGGCACGGCCGAAGTTCGCGATGCAGGGGCCGGTGACCGAGGAGCCGCGCTGGTGGGCCGGCTGGCTGGCCGGCGCGGCCGGCGCCGGCCTGTTCATGCTGGTCGGGGCCTGGCGCCGTCGTTGGCGCGGCGGGCGCGGCTGGCTGGCCCTGAAGGTGGCCGGATTTGCCAGCGGCGGCGCACTGGCCTGGCAGTTCAGGCAGATGTGGTTTGCCTGCCGTGATCCGTGGGAGTGGACGGTGTCGCTGGTGGCCTGCGTGCTGGCCCTGCTCGGTGCGCTGTGGATGGCACGCTGGATCGCGGCACGCATGGCCGGGCACACACCGCATGCGCTGCCCCGCTGGCTGCGTTTCGGCGGGTTGTTTGTGCTGGCGTTCTACGGATTGCTGCTGGTGTTCGACGGCCGCTATCGCGATTTTCCACTGGGCCTGTTCATGCTGCCGTGCGTGGGTCATGCGCTGGTCGGTTGGCTGTCCGAGCGGCGCGAACTGTCGATGCCGTGGCTGGAGGAGCGCTTTCTCGCCGGCGTGGTGCCTGTGCTGGCGGCCGTCGTGCTGGTGCAGGAGGCCGGGCTGACGCCGGTGGCCTGGCTATGGCTGGGAATGAACCTGCTGATCGCGCTGCCGGTGTTGCGCGAGTGGCGGCTCGGGCGCCTGCACCTGCAGACGCAGCAGGCGTAGGCTGCCGATCAGCAGGGCCAGCGCGCCGGGCTCGAAGCAGTACAGTTCCAGCGCGAACACGCCCGCTGCGGCAGCCAACCAGGCCGCCCAGGGACGCTTCGACAGCAGCGCCAGCGCGGCGGATGCCAGGGCGATGACGCCATAGACGCTGACACCGCCGGCATGGTGCTGGAAACCCAGCACCAGCCATTGGCGCCAGACGCACCATGCCGGGCCATGCTCGCTGCTGCACAGCTGGCCGATTGCGCTGGATTCGATCAGGCCGTAACGCAGCGATGCGGCGCCCAGCGCCACCACCAGCACCCCCAGCCATGCCGCCGCCCGCCACCAGTGCGACGTCACCGGCGGCGCCCCTGTGTGGATGCCTTGCCGCCGACATGCGCCGGCAGGTGGATTTCCGCGGCCAGCGGCAGGTGATCGGAGAACGCTTGCGGAAGCGTCCAGACCTTGTCCAAGCGCACCGCGGCCGAGGTCAGGATGTGATCCAGCGCCCGCCGCGGCTTCCAGCTGGGGAAGGTTGGCGTCGGTTGTGCCGGCGGCTGCAGGCTGGACTTGTTGAAGAGCTGGCGCATCTCCGCGCTGCCGGGTTCGGTGTTCAGGTCGCCCATCAGCACCGCATGCGGAAAATCCTGCAGCAGCTCGGCGATGAAGCCGAGCTGGCGCGCCCGTGCGGGCGCGCTCAGCGACAGGTGCGCGATCATCACCGCCAGCGCGCTGTCACCTTCACCGAACTGCGCCAGCAAGGCGCCACGGCCGGGGATGCGGCTGGGCAGCGGGTAATCCAGTACCGAATGCGGCTGCAGCCGGCTGATCAGACCGTTCGCCGAATGCGCCAGGCGCGCCATCGCCCGGTTCGGCTGGTGGCTCCAGTACGGCATGCCGGCGGTTTCGGCGAGATAGCGGGTCTGGTTGAGGAAGCCCGAGCGCAGGCTGCCGGCATCGGCTTCCTGCAGGCCGATCACGTCGAACTGCGGCAGCACCTCGGCGAGCCGGTCGAGGTTGTCCATCTTGTTGCGTCCGGGCAACACCGCGTTGATGCTGCGGGTGACGTACTCGCTGTAACGCTGCACGCTGGCGCCGGCCAGGATGTTGCAACTCAGCAGGCGCAGGCGGCGCTCGGCAGGGGCGACTTGGAGTAGGGCGGCGCGGGTCATCGAAACACACTGCACGGAAAGGGGATGCCGACAGCCACGCACAGGTGCGGTCGACTGGATTCTGCAGTCAGCATGATCCACCCGAGGTGAACCGCGCACCAGCTGCGCGATGCGCGGGCCGCCGGCTTACTTGCCGCCGAGCTCGCGCTTGGCCAGCCACAGGGCCACGGCAGCTATCTCGTCCAGCGAGTGGACGTTGGCCACGCGGTACTTGCCGTTCACCACGATGCTCGGGGTGCCATCCACCTGCCAGTGCTGGATCAGGGCCAAGTCGCTCTTCAGTTTCGCGGTCGCCTCGGGCGAGGTGGCGATGCTGAGGAACTTCGCACGGTCGACGCCCTGGCTGGCGTAGAAGTTGGCCAGTTCGTCCATCGAATTGATCGGGTAGTGCTCGCCGAACTTGGCGGCAAACAGCTGCATATGCGTGCGGTCGACCACGCCGAGCTGATCGGCGGCGTAATAGGCGCGTGCAAACGGCAGCCATTCCGCACTGAATGGCGCCGGCACCAGTTTGAAGTCGACGCCCGCAGGCAGCTCCTTGCGCAGCTTCTCGGCAACCGGTGCGAACTCCGCGCAATGGATGCAGCCGTAGGAAAACACCTCGACCACTTCCACCTTGCCCGCGCTGCTGTAGCGCTGGTAGGGAGCAGGCAGGGTGACGTACTCGTTGCCCTCGGTGTACGGCGCCGGCGCGCTGGACTGGGCGGTGCAGGCACTCGCCAGCAGCAGGCCGCCGAACAGGAGGATGGCACGCAATCGGGTCATTCGCTTGAGCATGGGACGTTCTCTTGGCAAGGCAGTGGTTCGACTGCCGATGGACCAGACTAACCGATGGAATCACCGATGGAATCGCCGACGGAATCGCGCGGATGGAGTCGCGGCTTACTTGCCGGCCGCTTCCTTGGCCACCAGCCACTGGGTCAGTTCGATCGACTGCGCGTTGCCGCCGGCGGAGCTGGCGGTAAAGCGGTACTTGCCGTTGATCACCATGGACGGGGTGCTGTCCACGCCGTAGGCCTTCATCAAGTCGTCGGCCCGCTTCATCTGGGTGTTCACGGTGAACGAGTTGGCGATGCCGACGAATTCCTTCGGATCGACGCCGTACTTGGCATAGAACTTCGCCACGTCATCGATCGTCGGCCACGCTTCCTTCGGCTTCAAGCCGTTGCCCTTGAGGTTGTAGGTGGACAGCTCGCCGCTCTTCCACACCGCGTCGTACATCGCATCGTGGGTCTTGTCGACCACACCCAGCGCCTGCGCCGTCAGGAAGGCACGCTGGTACAGCGGCCAGTTCTCGTCGGGACGGAACGAGGCCGGCAGGTAGTTCATCACCGCATCGGCCGGCAGGCTCTTGGCGATCTGGTCCACCGTGTCGTGGAACGCGTTGCACGCTGGACAGCCGTAGGAGAACACCTCGGTCACCTCGATCTTGCCGGGGTGGCTGGTCGGCTGCGCCGGGTCGATCAGGAAGTAGTTCTTGCCCTCGACCCACTTGCCGGTGTCGACGAATGGGACGGCCGGTGCTGCCGGTGCCGCGGCCGTCGCGCCGCTGGCCGCCGGAGCAGCGCTGGTTGCGGCGGCGGGAGCCGTCGTGGCTGCTGCGGGACTGCTGGCGGCCGGGGCAGTGGCTGCACTGCTGGTCGCAGCCGGTGCGGTCGGCTGGGCGGTGCCGCTGCCATTGTCATGGCTGCAGGCGGCAAGCGCGAGCAGGGCGGCACACAGGATCGGCAGACGCTTCAACATGGAGTACCTCGGCGGACGGCGCATGAGCGGGTTGGACTGGAACGGGTTCGATTGGAATCCGGGGGTGAGGCTGAAACCGACAGCGCCGACCTTGCGGTCGGCGCTGGGATCGTCAGATCAGGGCGTAGCAGCGGCCGGCTGGTTGTCGGCGCTATGCAGGCCTTCGATGTAGCTGGCCAGTGCGGCGATGTCGTCGGCATTCAGCTTCTGCGCGATCGACGGCATGATCTGCGCGTGCGCCTCGTCACCCCAGGTGGTGCCGTCGTGCCAGGCTTTCAGCGTGGCTTCGATGTACTGCGCGTGCTGGCTGGCCAGCTGCGGGTACATCGCGCCCGGATTGCCGCGGCCGTCGATGCTGTGGCAAGCCATGCAGGCGGGAATGCCGCGCGTGGTATCGCCCTGGCGGAACAGCGTCTCGCCGTGCTCGACCAGGGCCTGGTCGGCCACGCCGGGCAGCGAGCTCTTGCTGGCGAAGTAGGCGCCGATGTCATGCATGTCCTGTTCGGACAGCGGCGTGGCCATGCCCAGCATGATCGGGTTCTGTCGCTTGCCGGCCTTGAAGCTGTTCAGCTGGTGCACGATGTACTGCTCGCTCTGGCCGGCCAGCTTCGGATACTGCGCGTCGCTGGAGTTGCCATCCAGGCCGTGACAGGCGCCGCAGACGGCAGCCTTGGCCTGGCCGGCGGTGGCGTCACCCGGCTTGATCGCGACTTCGGCGGTCGCTGTGCTGGCTGCGCTGGCCGGCGCAGCGGCCGTGCTGGCAGCGGCAGGCGCGGCGGTTTTCGGCTGCGCATCCTGTGCCATCAGCGCATTGGCGGACAGTGCCAGCACCAGGGCTATGGCGGACCCGAGAACAGCGGGCCGAAAACCGGCGGACCGAAAACTCATACACTTGACTCCCGAGAGACTTGCGAACACCGCCGTGGATTGCAGCCATCAGGCCTGCAGCAGGCAGAAACCGCAGAATTATCCCTGCGCCACCATAGCTTGGTCAAACCATCCTTTATGTCGAATCCCCTCCAAGGCGCGCAATTCATGCTCGCCGCCCACCGCATCAGCCAGCTGCCCGCCGATCAGGGCGCCGAAGTGGCGTTTGCCGGCCGCTCCAATGCCGGCAAGTCCAGCGCACTGAATGCACTGACCAACCACAAGGGCTTGGCGCGCACCTCCAAGACGCCCGGTCGCACCCAGCAGATGGTCGCGTTCAGCCTGCCGCCGCACAGGGACGTGCCAGTGTCGCGTGCGCAGGACGCGCAGGAGCGACCGCCGTACAAGGATGTACCAGTGTCGCGGGCGCAGGATGTGCAGGAGCGACTGCCGCCGACCCAGATCGACGGTGAGCCGCCGCCGGACGTGCGCCTGATCGACCTGCCCGGCTACGGTTACGCCAAGGTGCCGCTGGAGATGCGCGAGCACTGGAAGCTGGAAATCGATGCCTACCTGCACCAGCGCCGCAGCCTGCGCGGGCTGGTGCTGATCGTCGACATCCGCCATCCGCTGAAGGAGTTCGACCGGCTGATGCTGGAATTCTGTTTCGCCACCCAGCTGCCCTGCCACCTGCTGCTGACCAAGGCCGACAAGCTGTCGCGCGGCCAGGCCGCGCAGGCGCTGGCAGCCTTGCGCAAGCAGTTCGTGGCCGAAGGCCTGCACGCCACCGCGCAGGTGTTCTCCTCGTCCGCCGGCACCGGTGTGGAAGAGGCACGACAAGCGGTGATGACGCTGCTGCGGCAGCCGCGCGAAGGGGCGCATCAGGGGCGCGAGCGTTGAGTCACGGATGTGTGGGAGCGACTGAGTTCGCTCCCACACAAGATCAATCGCGCACGGCTTCCATGAACACCGCGCACAGCGCCTGCATGCCGGCGCGATCATCCTCGTCGAAGCGATCGGTGACCGGGCTGTCCACGTCCCACACGCCGAGCAGGCTGCCGTCGGCCTTGACCAGCGGCACCACGATTTCCGACTGTGAGGCGGCATCGCAGGCGATATGCCCGTCGAATGCATTCACGTCGCGCACCAGCTGGGTTTCGCGCGTCTGCGCGGCCGTGCCGCAGACGCCGCGTCCGAGCGCGATGCGGATGCATGCCGGCTTGCCCTGGAACGGGCCGACCACCAGTTCGTCGCCGTCGTACAGGTAGAAGCCGGCCCAGTTGAGCTCGGGCAGGCTGTGGTAGATCAACGCGCCGAAATTCGCCGCGTTCGCGATCAGGTCGCGCTCGCCGGCGAGCAGGCCGCGCGCCTGCTGCGCCAGGTCTTCGTAGTGCTCGCTCTTGCTGGCGTAAACGTGTGGTTTCAGTTCGAACATGACGTGATCCGGGTGCAAAGTACCTATTATGCGCCGACCCTCCGCGAGGGCGGATGGGCATCCTGCAGTTGAGTCCCGGCGAGGGTATGGGTTTGTCTGAAATGGATCGCAGCGTTTTCATCGCCGGCACCGATACCGGTATCGGCAAGACCCACGCAGCGTGCAGCTTGCTGCATGCCTTGCGTGCAGCCGGATACAGCGCCTGCGGCATGAAACCGGTAGCCAGCGGTTGCGCGGAAACGCCGGAAGGCTTGCGCAACGACGACGCGCTGATGTTGCAGGCGGCGGGCAGTACGCAGTTGCCGTACGCGCTGATCAACCCGGTCGCGCTGCGCGATCCGCTGTCGCCACATCTGGCGGCGGCGCACGACGGTGTCGAGATCTCGCTGGCGCCCATGCATCGCGCCTTCAGGCAACTGGCCGACCGCCATCAACGCGTGGTGGTCGAAGGCGTCGGTGGCTGGCTGGTGCCGCTGGCGCCAGGACTGTTCGCGTCGGATATCGCGAAACAATGGCAACTGCCGGTGATCCTGGTGGTCGGGCTGCGATTGGGTTGCCTCAATCACGCGCTGCTCAGCGCCCGCGCGATCGAGGCCGACGGCTGTCGCCTGCTCGGCTGGATCGGCAATGGCATCGATCCGGGCATGGCGGCGCTGGAAGAGAACCTGTCGACCCTGCGTGAGCTGCTGCCGGGGCCGTGTCTGGGCGTGCTGCCGCACGGCGTTATCCCGGCGGCAGGTGCCACGCACCTGCAGGCCGCGGTGGCGGCGCTGGACTGAGTTCTTCACATCCGCTGTGCTTGGATGGCACGAACGCTCACGGCTGGAGACTCCAATGGCCCGCAACCACTATTACCTCTCCATCGCCGATCTGGCGCACGCACGCGGTGCCGATCCACGTTTTGCCTATGCCGGCGCCGGTCCGAACGACTTCGCCGCCGCGTTGCAGCAATCCCTGCGCGACGATGATCTGTTCCAGCGCTGGCGGGCGGCGCAGCCGGATCCGGATGCCGTCGACACGAGCCTGGGAGCCACCGATCCCGCCGCGCAGGTACATGCCAGGGTCGCCGACCTGCATACGGAGGTCGATCTGGTGACCGACCTGCCGATGAGCGTGGTACGGCACCGGCTGTATCTGTTGATCGGTGCGGCATGGCAGTTGCGCGACATGCGGTCGGCCTGAACGGGAGCCGGTGATCGGGCACGGTGACGCTAGATGGTATGACTTGTGGGCTTGGAGAAACCGCCCGGGACTGGGTACAGTCGGAGGTTCCGACTTACTGTGTCCGACCACGGACGCGCCACTTGGGGGAAGCCTGATGTTACGTCTCCGCTTGATTGTGATCGCCACCACGATGGCCCTGGCCGCCTGCTCGCAGCAGCCGAATGGTGCCGCCACGTCACCCGCGCCGGCCGCCTCGGCGGCTGTCGCCAGCAGCGCCGCGCCGGCCGCCACCGACATGACCAGCAACCCGTTCTTCAACGCCAGCACGCTGCCATACCAGGCACCGCCGTTCGACAAGATCAAGGACGCTGACTACCAGCCGGCGATCGAGGAGGGCATGAAGCAGCAGTTGGCCGAAGTCGAGAAGATTGCCGACAACCCGGATGCGCCGACGTTCGACAACACCTACGTGGCGATGGAGAAATCCGGCGTCATGCTGACTCGCGTGATGGCGGTGTTCGGTGCGGTCACCGGCGCCAATACCGACGATACCCTGCAGAAGGTGCAGGAGAACGTGGCGCCCGAGCTGGCGGCCCATCAGGATGCGATCTATCTCAACAGCAAGCTGTTCCAGCGCGTCGAGACGATCTACAGCCAGCGCGACACGCTCAAGCTCGATCCGGAATCCGCACGTCTGGTCGATGTGGTCTACAAGAATTTCGTGCATGCGGGCGCCAAGCTGTCCGACGCCGACAAGGCCAAACTGAAGGATCTCAACAAGGAAGAATCCACGCTCAGCACGGATTTCACCAACAAGCTGCTGGCGGCCACCAAGGACGCTGCGGTGGTGGTCGACGACAAGACCAAGCTGGCCGGTCTGTCCGATGCCGAGATCGCCGCTGCCGAGCAGGCCGCCAAGGATCGCAAGCTGGACGGCAAGTACGTGCTGACCCTGCAGAACACCACGCAGCAGCCCGAACTGCAGGACCTGAGCGATCGCGACACCCGCAAGACACTGTTCGAGGCCTCGTGGAATCGTGCCGAAAAGGGCGATGCCAACGACACCCGCAAGGACATCGAGCGGCTGGCGCAGATCCGCGCCGCGCAGGCCAAGCTGCTTGGCTTCCCGAACTATGCGGCTTGGAAGCTGGACGACCAGATGGCGAAGACGCCGGAAACGGCGATGGCCTTCATGGACAAGCTGGCGCCAGCCGCCGTGGCCCGCGCGACCAAGGAAGCCGGCGACATCCAGGCACAGATCGACAAGGATCAGGCTGCACTCAAGCAGTCCAGCTTCAAGCTGGAGCCGTGGGACTGGAACTACTACGCCGAGCAGGTGCGCAAGGCGAAATACGACCTGGACGAGGGCCAGATCAAGCCGTATTTCGAGCTCGACAACGTGCTGCAGAACGGCGTGTTCTACGCTGCCAACCAGCTGTACGGGCTCACCTTCAAGGAGCGTCACGACATCCCGGTGTACCAGCCGGATGTGCGTGTGTTCGAGGTGTTCGACAAGGACGGCAAGTCGCTGGCGCTGTTCTACTGCGACTACTTCAAGCGCGACAACAAGAACGGTGGCGCGTGGATGGACAACCTGGTTGGCCAGTCCAAGCTGTTCGGCACCAAGCCGGTGATCTACAACGTCGCCAACTTCAGCAAGCCGGCCGCCGGCCAGCCCGCGCTGCTGTCGTTTGACGACGTGATCACCATGTTCCACGAATTCGGCCACGGCCTGCACGGCATGTTCGCCGACGAGCAGTATCCGACCCTGTCGGGCACCGCCACCGCGCGCGATTTCGTCGAGTTCCCGTCGCAGTTCAATGAGCACTGGGCGACCAATCCGAAGGTGTTCGCGAACTATGCGAAGAACTACAAGACCGGTGAGCCGATGCCGCAGGCGCTGGTCGACAAGATGAAGAAGGCCGGCAAGTTCAACAGCGGCTACGGTATGACCGAGCTGACCGCCGCGGCCCTGCTCGACATGAACTGGCACATGCTGGGTGCCGATGCGCCGCTGCAGGATGCCGACCAGTTCGAGGCCGCCGCCCTGGCCAAGGACAAGATCAACCTCAGCTACGTGCCGCCGCGCTATCGCTCCAGCTACTTCCAGCACATCTGGGGCAACGGCTACGCCGCCGGTTACTACGCCTACTTGTGGACGCAGATGCTGGCCGACGATGCCTTTATCGGCTTCAAGGACCACGGCGGCCTGACCCGCGAAAACGGTGACCGTTTCCGCGCGATGATCCTTTCGCGCGGAAACACCGAGGATCTGGCGAAGATGTACAAGGACTGGCGCGGCCAGGACCCGAGCATCGAGCCGATGTTGGAGAATCGTGGCCTGAAAGAAGCGCCAAACAAGTAACGCCGTATGCCGGGCAGTCGAACTGCCCTTGCTGCAGGACAGGCCCGCCATGTGCGGGCCTGTTTCTTTTCAGGCGTACAGCGTGAGCGTCGTCGCCCGCACGCAGTGCGGCCGCGTGGAATAATCAGGCCTCCCCGACACGAATGGCGCACGCATGGATAGCCATCATTTTCTGCAGACCGCGGTGGTGTTCCTGCTCGCCACGGTGATCGCGGTGCCGCTGACCAAGCGCTTCCGGCTGGGTTCGGTACTGGGCTATCTGTTGGCTGGCGTGGTGATCGGGCCGCAACTGCTGGGCCTGGTCAGCGATACCGAAGGAGTCGCGACGATCTCCGAGTTTGGCGTGGTGCTGATGCTGTTCGTGATCGGTCTGGAGCTGTCGCCGCAACGACTTTGGGTGATGCGTCGCTCGGTGTTCGGTACCGGCCTGCTGCAGGTGTTGGCGTGCAGCCTGGCGATCGGCGCGGCTGCGTACTTCCTGTTCGGCTTGCCGGGCAACGCGGCGGCGATCATCGGCGGCAGCCTGGCGCTGTCGTCCACCGCGTTCGGCCTGCAGATCCTGGCCGAGCGCAAGGAGGCTGGCTCGGCCTACGGGCGCCAGGTCTTCTCGATCCTGCTGTTCCAGGACCTGGCGGCGATTCCGCTGATTGCCGCAGTGCCGTTGCTGGCCTCGTCCGCGGGCGCGCACAGTTTCGATCTGCTTGCGGTATTGCGCACCGTGGGCGTGATCCTGGCGGTGGTGGTCGGCGGCCGCTACCTGCTGAGGCCGGTGTTCCGTTTCGTGGCGCGTGCCGATTCGGTGGAGGTATTCACCGCCACCGCCCTGCTGGTGGTGATGGGCGTCGCCTTGCTGATGGAGCTGGCTGGGGTCTCGGCCACGCTGGGTGCGTTCCTGGCCGGCATGCTGCTGGCCGATTCGGAATACCGGCACGAGATGGAATCGAACATCGAGCCGTTCAAGGGACTGTTGCTCGGCCTGTTCTTCATCAGCGTCGGCATGTCGATGGACTTGTCGCTGCTGTTGCATCGGCCCGGCCTGGTGTTTGGCCTGGTGGCGGCGCTGCTGCTGCTGAAGGGGTTGTTGCTGTGGCCGCTGGGGCGCTTGCTGGGTGGCCTCAATCGTTCCGACACCCTGCGCCTGGTGGTGCTGCTGGCGTGCGGTGGCGAATTCGCGTTCGTGGTGCTGCGCCAGGCCGCCGAGCAGGGTCTGATCGAGGTCAGACAGCGCGATGCCCTGATCCTGGCGATCACGCTGACCATGGCGCTGACGCCGCTGCTGGTGGTGCTGGCGGCGAAAGCGCTGAACGTGAAACCGAAGAAGCCGTCGCGCGAGTTCGACACCATCGATACCGCTACGCCGCGCGTGATCATCGCCGGCTTCGGCCGGGTCGGCCAGATCATCGCCCGCGTGTTGCGTGCGCAGGGCATTCCATTCGTGGCGCTGGAGCATTCGGCCGAGCAGGTGGATTTTTCGCGCCGCTTCGGCAGCGTCAACCTGTTCTTCGGCGACCCGGCGCGGCCGGAACTGCTGCGTGCGGCGCAGGCCGACAAGGCCGAGGTGTTCGTGCTGGCCACCGACGATCCGGAGGCGAACCTGCGCACCGCGCGGCTGGTCAAGCGGCAGTACCCACATCTGAAGATCATCGCCCGCGCCCGCAACCGCCAGCATGTGTTCCGGTTGATGGATCTGGGCGTGGATGAGCCGATCCGCGAGACCTTCCACTCCAGCCTCAAGATGACCCGCAAGACGCTGGAGGCATTGGGCCTGTCGCGTGAACTGGCGACCGACCGGGTGGAGCGTTTCCGTCGCTATGACGAGGACCTGCTCAGGAAACAGTCATTGGTCTACGACGACGAGACCAAGCTGATCCAGAGCACCCGCGACGCGCTGGTCGATCTGCAGCAGCTGTTCGAGGCGGATGCCGAGCCGGGCGCCGAACGGGAGCGCCAACGTGACGCCAGGGTACCGCTGACCGGCGACGACTGATTGAACCGGCCCGGGCGGCGGCCGTGCAGCTTCGCGCGCGAAGGGAGGTACGCTGCGTCAACCGGTTACCGGTTTGGGCGTTGGTTGGAGTCATGCCCGCGACTTGCCGCCCTGCAACAGCCAGCCCCGTCGTGATCCGCTTCGGCCGGCTCGGCGACACCATCCTGTTGCAGCCGTTGCTGCACAAACTGCACCTGCGCTATGGCCAGCCTTGCCGGTTGCTGGCGTTGGGGGACTGGTCGCCCGTGCTTTATTCGGCGGCACCCGAGGTGACCAAGTGCATTCCCCTGAATTCGCAGTACGGACCGATCTGGATGCATCCGCAACGTTGGCGTGCGGCGCTGGCATTGCGGCGCTTGCGCCGCGGATCGCCGTTCTACATCAGCGAACCGGTGGAGCGCACGCGGACCAAGGTGCGCCCGATGCTGGCGCTGGCCGGCATACCGCCCGAACAGTGCTCCTTCATCGAGGACATCCCGCCGATCGAGCACGAACACTGGGTGGACCTGCTGCTGCGCTTCGGCGACACCACGCCGGCGGCGTTCCGTGCAAGCTGCGGGGAGCTGACGTCTCCCGTCGCTGCCGCGCCGCAGCTGCAGGCCAGCGCGGCCGAGCGTGCCGACCGTGATGCCTGGCTGCGTGCGCAGGGACTGAGTGGTCGCCCGCTGGTCCTGCTGCAGCCGGCCAACAAGCGCACGATGCGCTGGAACGGGGTACGTGCCGCCGAGGATGACGACAAGTCGTGGCCGGCTGAGCACTGGGCTGCACTGGCGCGCACCATCAGCCAGCGTCTGCCGCAGGCGCAGGTGCTGCTTTGCGGCTCGCCGGCCGAGGCCGGCTATCTTGATTTCCTGATGTCGGTGATGGATACGGCATCGCCCCGGATCGAGGCCGCGATCCTGCCGCTTGGTCGCCTGAAGGCCCTGCTGGAGATTGCCCACAGCATGGTTTCGGTGGATACCGGACCGGGGCATCTGGCCGCCGCCATGGGCTGTCCGCTGGTGGTGCTGATGGGCGCGCGCAAGCCGCAGGTGTGGACACCGCGCAGTGGCTCGGGTAGCGACGTGATCGTGCTGGGCGGCCTGCCGGCGATCCGGCGTGTGGACGAGATCGATACGGCGCAGGTGGTGAATGCCTGGCGGGCGCTGCGCTGGCGCACCGCCGTGGCGGCGGTCGCCGAGGACCGTGACGAAGCGAGTACCTATTCGGCTGGCTGCGCCGGCTGACGCAAGGTCTGTCGCACGCTCGGGATCGCACTGCTGCGGGCGGCCAGTTCGTGGGCGATGTCGACATAGCCCAGCTGGCGCGCCACGTCGGCGGCGGTGCGGCCGAACGCGTCGGCCGCGGCGCGGTCGGCGCCACGCGACAGCAGTACGCGTGCCGGTGGCAACAGGGCGTGCATGGCGCAGGCGTGCAGGGCGGTGACGCCGCGCTGGTCGGCGTGCTCGACCTTCGCACCGGCCTCCAGCAGCACGGGCACCAGGGCACCGATATGGGTGGCGTCGCACTCGACACCGGGACGCAGTTGCGCACCCAGCAGCAGCAGCAAGGGCGTCTTGCCCTCGTTGTCCGCGCGGTTGATGTCGGCGCCGCGCTTGAGCAGGCCGTCGAACAGGCGCCGTGCACGCAGGCTGTCGCTGTGCTCGAAACCGAACTGCGCGGCGGCATGCAGCGCGGTGCGGCCACCGGCGTCGACCGCGTTGACGTCGGCACCGGCATCAAGCAACCGCTCGGCGATTTCGGGGTAGCCCATCGCGGCGGCGACCATCAGGACGGTGGCTTCGTTTGGCAAGCGCTGATCGGCACCGACGTGATGCTCCAGCAGCAGCTCGACGAGTGTCTCGCGCCGCGCGGCAACCGCCGCGGCCAGCGGCGTCACGCCACTGTTGGCGGCCAGTGCGGGATCGGCACCGGCCGCGAGCAGGCAGGCAGCGATCTCGCGATGGCCGGCGCCACAGGCGCGCAGCAGCGCCGAGGCGCCCTGTTCGTCGCGGGTATTGACGGCGAAGCCCAGTTCCAGCAGCCGTTGCACGGTGGCCAGTGCGCCGGCCGCCGCGGTGACCGGGAGATCGTCCGCGCGCAGCGGGCGGTTCGGCCGTGGCCAGTCGCGCCAGTCCAGCCAGCGCTCTACCGCCGGATGCTCAAGCGCCAGTCCCAGCGGCGTCTCGCCGTTGGCATCGGCCGCCTCGGGATTGGCGCCGTGGGCGATCAGCATGCGCACCAGCGGCAGCGCCTGCGCACCATGTTCGAGCGCGGCAAACAGCGGGGTGCGGCCGTCGCGATCGCGGGTGTTCGGATCGCAGCCGCGCGCCAGCAGGGCCTGCAACAGATCGAGCTGGGCGTTGACCACGGCCAGATGCAGGGGGGTACGCTCGCGTGCATCCGGGCCGAACGGATCGGCGCCGCGTTCGAGCAGGTTCAGCGGCAACGCGGCACCTTGCGCGGCACCGTTCAGACGCGCCAATGCCTGCGCCAGCAAGCCGGCCCCGGCCGGGCTGGCGCCGCTCTGCAGCAAGTCATCAAGCGCTTCGGTCGAGTTCGGCAGCTGCTGCAGCAAGGCATCGAACAGACGCCGGCCCAGTGGCGGTAGCGCAGGTGCTTCGGCGGTCTCGGCGTCGTCGAGTCGCGGTGCTTCCAGGCGCGACTCGGCGTCGAGGCCGTGTTCGAGCAGCCAGCGGCGAGCAGCGCTGAGGCCCGGCGTGGCCAGATCCAGATACAGCTGGGCCAGTTGTGCCTGCGGCCATGCGCGTACGCGCTCGGCGAAGCCCGACACGATCGCCCAGTGTCCGAAACGCAATGCGTCCAGCAGGTGCGCCGGGGTGTCGGCGCCGTCGGCCAGCAGATCGTGGCTAAGGCTGGCCGGCAATGGCGTGTCCGGATCGAGCAGCGCGACCAGATCCCAGCGGCCCGCGGCGGCGGCATGATCCAGCGCGCTGCGGCCATCGCTGCCGGGCGCTTTCGGTTCGGCGCCCAGCGCGAGCAACGCACGCACGGTCTCGCCCTGTGCGTGCGGTGACTGGCAGGCCAGGGTGAGGGCGTCGCGGCCATGCTGGTCACGTACGCGCGCATCGGGCTGCGCCTCGGCCAGCAACTGCACGATGCCGCCGGCGCCGGCGCGGGCCGCTTCCATCAAGGCGGTGCTGCCGTGCTGGTCGATCAGATTGACGTCGGCGCCCGCCGCGCACAGCGCGCGGGCGATCTGTTCGTGGCCTTCGGCGGCGGCGCTCAGCAGGGCATGCCGATGGCGTGCGTCCACCGCATTCACTGCGGCGCGATGTTTGAGCAGCAACTTGACGCCGGTGACATCGTCGTCGGCGATGCCGGCGGCGGCGACCAGGGCCGGTTCGCCATCGGCTGGCGTCGGCTTGGCACCGTGTTCCAGCAGGAATTTTGCCAGTGGCCAGTTGGCGGCGCGGCAGGCGGTGGCCAGCGGGCTGATGCCGGCCTGGTTCAGTGCGTTGATCGGTGCGGCGGCATCCAGCAGCATGGCCGCTACGCCCGGTTCGGCGCTGAGCACCGCGCCATGCAGCGCGGTATGGCCCTCGATGTCGGTGGCCAGCGGGCTGGCGCCATTGGCGAGCAGGGTCAGCACGGCCTCGGCGCGGCCGTGCCAACTGTCGCGGGTGGCGGCCAGCAGTGGGGTGAGACCACCGGTGGCGCGATTCACGTCGGCGCCCTTGGCGATCAACGCACGCAGCAGGCGTGTATCCGGCAGCAGCGCGGCCAGCATCAGCACCGGGCGCTGGTCGCGATCTTCGGCGGCGGGCGCGGTGTCGGGATTGGCGCCGGCTTCGACCAGCGCCAGCGCACGTTCGATGTCGCCGTCGCGGGTGGCGGCCAGCAAGGCCTCGGCCTGTTCGGGCGTCCCGGCGGTGCGTTCTTGCTCGCTCAGCACGGGCCGCGGAGCAGTGGGGGCGCTCGTTGGCGCCGCGGCATGGTCGCTGCGCCGGCGCGGCTGGTGTCGCTCGCACAACAGCGCGCGTAGCGTGCGGTTGGCGATGATCAGACAACCCAGCGGCAGCAGCGCGATGCCATACAGCGCCAGCGCGGCGATGCGCAGTTCGGTCGGCAGCACGCCCACCAGGCCGGTCAGCGCGATCGCACCGAACGCCAGTACCAGCAGGGCCAGCGCGGCGGGCAGGAAGTGGCTGAAGAAACGTTCCTCATGCGACAGATGGCGGCCGAACGCGATGCTGCGCAAGGTCGCCGTGAAGATCCACGAGCCATCGCGCTGGCTCGGGTAGGCGTCGTCCCACACGAACACCAGTCCGAACGCGGGCCACAGGCGCCATAGTGCTGCCAGCGCCAGCACCAGCGCCGCAGCGAGCAGCAGCACGGCGCCGAGGCTGGGTGCCTGGCTCAGCTGCAGCATCGGCCACGCGACCAGCACGAACACCAGCGCGGTGTAGCCGGTGAACATCACCAGATGCGCCGCGCCGCGACGGAACACCGTGCGGAAGAAGCGCGGCTCGGGATCGAAGCCGATCGCATGGCAGATCGCCGCCATGGTCAATGCATTGGCCAGCAGCAACGGAATCAGCGTCAGTGGATGCGTGGCCAACCCGGCGGCAGCGACCGCGATGAGTCCTGGAATGAACCAGGCAAGGGCTTGCAGTAAAGGCGGGCGGCGGCGCGATTTGGGCTGGGTCATGGCGACAGTATAGAAATCGTTGGATGTGCAGACGGTAACCAAGTGTTAATGCCATTGACATGGCGATCGACATAATCGCGCGATTCACTCGTCCCGTTGATCCCGCGCGGAGTGCTGATAGGCGAGGTGGTTGGCTGCAGCCAGCGTCTCCTGCGGCGGCAGCTGCAGATGCCAGCCCTGTGTGCGTAGATGCTCGATGACCTGGGCGGTGTTCTCGACCGGCAGCTTGCGCTGCTCGTCCAGCTGCACTTCCATCACGAAGCGCAGCTCGCCCAGCATCAGCACCAGCGACTCGGGCAGCGCCTCGAACGCGTCGCGCTGCGCCAGCCACAGGTAGCTGTCGTGCTTGCGCAGGCTGGCATAGACAAAACACTGCATGACGATACCTGCCTGGAATGCGTGGCGGGACGATGCCCGGAGCATTCGTGAGGGTAGCAGGAGCGCGCCCCAGCGGCGCCGTTTCAGCCGCGTTTCAGCAGCAAGTTCAGCATGCGCCTGAAACGTGTGCCATACGGTGGATTGAGCAGGCCGGCGCCGTTGAAGCGAGCCTGCCGGAACACCGGTTTCAGGTGCGAGAACGTGCGGAAGCCGGCCTTGCCGTGATAACCGCCCATGCCGGAGGCGCCGACGCCGCCGAACGGCAGGCCGTGCTGGGCGATGTGGTACAGCGTGTCATTGACGCTGACGCCACCTGCATGAGTCTGTGCGAGCACGTTGTCGATGCGTGAACGATCCTCATCGAACAGGTACAGCGCCAGCGGATGCGCATGCGCGCCGACGTAGGCAATCGCCTCGTCGAGCGTGTCATAGGGCACCAGCGGCAACAGTGGGCCGAAGATCTCCTCGCGCATGACGTCCATGCTGTCGCTGACGTCGGTCAGCAACTGCGGCGGCAGCAGGCGGCGAGCCGGATCGTCCGCCGTATCACTCAACGGGTGCAGCTGGGCACCTGCGGCCAGCGCGCTGTCACGCAGGGCGACCAGGCGCTGATACTGGCGATCGGAGACGATACTGGCGTACTGCGTGCTCTGCCCGAGCTGCGGATACATCCGGGCCATCACCTGGCAGGCGGCGTCGACGAAATCCGCGATGCGCGCGCGCGGCAGCAGCACATAGTCCGGCGCGATGCAGGTCTGTCCGGCGTTGACCAGCTTGCCGAACACGATGCGTTCCACCGCGTTGTCGAAGCGCGCGCCGGGGCCAATGATCGCTGGCGACTTGCCGCCCAGCTCAAGGGTCACCGGGGTCAGGTTGGCGGACGCCGCACGCATCACATGGTGGCCGACGGCGGTGGAGCCGGTGAACAGCAGGTGGTCGAACGGCAGCGCGGAAAATGCCTGCGCCACCGCCGCATCACCGGTTACCACGGCCACTTCGTCCGGCTGGAAATAGCCGGCCACCTGTTCGGCGAACAACGCCGAGAAACGTGGCGTGAACTCGCTCATTTTCAGCATCGCGCGATTGCCGGCGGCCAGCGCGTCGACCAGCGGGCCGACCGCCAGATACAGCGGGTAATTCCACGGCACGATGATGCCGATCACGCCGCGTGGCTGCGGTCGCAGCTCGGTACGCGCTGGCAGGAACAGCAGGTCGGCCAGCCGGCGTCGTGGTTTCATCCAGCGCCGGCCGTGGCCGAGCGCGTGGCGGATCGCCGACAGGCTGGGGAAGATTTCCAGCAAATCGGTCTCCTCGCGCGGGCGACAACCGAAGTCGGCATTGATCGCCGCGGCGAACGCCTCGCGCTGCTCGCGCAGCATCTTCTCCAGCGTACGCAGCCGGGTGGCGCGCGCAGGCCAGCCCGGCATCGGCTCGGCGCGCTGGGCAGTGCGCAAGAGTTGCAGGCGCTGGCTGAGGTCGGTTGCGGAATCGGTCATGGGGGTCACTCGTGTGAAGAGATCCAGCATGCGCTCATGCGTCGGATTGTGAGTGAGGACGGGTCGCGTAACCTGCGCCGCCGCCGGCGTCAGAACTTTGCGCGCAGCTCCACGCCCCACATGCGTGGTGGCGTGATGTTCGCGTAAGCCGAGCCCAGTGGCGCCGCGGTATTGTCGACGCCGGTGACGTAGCGCTTGTCGAGCAGGTTGGTGACAAAGATGCCGACGCCCCAGTGATCGCCCGGTGCATTCCAGTCCAGCCGCATGTCGACGCTCTGCTGCGCACTGCCGACGGCGAAGTTGGGGCTGACCTGGCAGGTGCCCTGCAACACCGAATCGCTGTTGCAGCGGGACTTGCCGCGATACCCGTAGGAGGCGTCGTAGACCAGGCTGCCATTGAATACCTGCGGCAGGGTATAGCTGAGGGCGGCGGCGGCGGAGAAGCGGGGTGTGCCGGTGGGCTGGCCGGCCAGATTCTTGCCGTCGGGGGCGATGTAATGAGTGTAGGTCGAATTGATGAAGGCACCGTTCAGCCCCAGGCGCAGGTTATCAAGTGGCACCCACTGCAGTTCGGCCTCCAGGCCGTAGGCGTGTTGATCGCTGGTGCTGGTGACGTATTCCGGAATGCCGTTGGTGCCTGCTGTGGCCGGTTGCAGCACCAGCGCCTGCAGATTGTTGTAGGTGTAGTAGTAGCCAGTCACGTTGAACAGCAGGCGCTGCTCGGGGAACACGGTCTTGACGCCCGCTTCGTAGTTGGTCACATGCTCGGGCGCGTAGATCGAGTTGAACTCCAGCGCGTTATAGCCACCGGCCTTGTAGCCTCTGGTGACCGAGGCATAGGCCATCACGTTCTGGGTGAAGTGGTAGTCCAGCACCGCGCGCGGGCTGAAGTCGCGCCAGCTGTTGCGGGTTTGCGCCAGTACATTGACCGGGGCGCCGGTGGCGGTGGTGAAGATCTGGTTTTGCTGGAACACGCTGGGATCGATGCCGGCGAATTGCAACAGCGGCGCCAGCCCTGCCAGGGTGGCATCCAGCTGGGGCGCGGAGCGTAGCGGGTTGAACCAGCTGAATTGTTTCTGGTCGAGCGTGTAACGCGCACCGGTGGTGAGGTTGAGATTGTCGGTGAGGTGCCAGATCACGTCGCCATAGGCGGCATAGGACGTGATGTTCTCGTCATTGTGGATCTCTTCCAGCCATGGGTTGCCGAGCAGGTGGTATTGGCCGTAGCCGAACAGCGGCAGCAACGAATCGTAGTACGCGAAGGTACCCGTCGGCGCCAATGCACCGCTGTTCAAGCCGAGCGTATCCAGGGTGTTGGTGTTGGTGCCGACCTGACTGATCTGACGGGCCTGCTCGTGGTAGAAGCTGGTGCCGGCGACCCAGTCGATCAGGTCGGTGTTGCCGGTCAGCTTGAACTCCTGGTACCAGCTGTTGTTGTGCTCGATGTTGGCGGTAGTGAGGTAGGTATCGACATTGCTGGTGCCGTCGTAGTCGCCGAGATTGAAGGTGTCGAAGTTGCGCCACGCGGTGGTTGAAGTGAAGCTGCCCCAACTGAATGAGTGGTCGACGGTCAGCGTGGCGCCGTCGAAGCGGCGCGTTTCGGCCGCGCCCATCGCATCGTTGTACAGCGGTGCGTGCAAGGGGTTGAGGTAGGTCAGGGGGTCGGCCGGGAAGGCTGGCACCAGGCCGGTCAACGGGGCGGGGCGTGGCACGTAGCTGGACAGCGGGACCAGGCCGAATGCCGGCTGCGGTGGTTGCTTGAGCTGTTCGTGGTCCCACGAAAGTAGTACGCGGGTCTCCGGCGTGATGTTCCAGCGGTACACCGCGCGGGTGCCCCAGTCGTCGTTCTTGCCATAGTGCTGACCGGTGGTCTGGTCCTTGACCCAGCCATCGCTCTGGTTGTCCAGCACGCTTACGCGCAGCGCCATGTCCTTGTTCAACGGGATGTTCACCAGTACATCGCCGTAGCGCTCTCCGTAATTGCCGTAGCGGAGCGTGCTCGTTGCCTCGAACTTGTCGCTCGGTTCGTTGGTAACGATCGATATCGCGCCAGCGGCGGAATTGCGACCGAACAGGGTACCTTGCGGGCCTTTCAATACCTCGATGCGCGCGATGTCGTTGAACGCCAGCAGCGCACCACCGGAGCGCGCGGCATAGACGCCATCGATATAGACGCCGACCGCCGATTCGGTGCCGATGCCGAACCCGCTACCACCGATGCCGCGCAGTGAATAAGAGGGCTGGGTCGGCTGGCCCGCACTGACCACCAGCCCCGGCACGAAGATGTCCATCTTGCTGATATCGGTGGCGGCCAGCGTTTCCACCTGCTTCGCGGTGATGATCTGCAGCGGGATCGGCACCGACTGCATTTCCTGTGAGCGGCTTTGCGCGGTCACGGTGACGTTGCCGAGCAGTTTCGCCTCGTCAGGTTTGGCCTTGTTCGTCGTTGCCTTGTCAGGCTGGGCTGGCGTGCTGCTGGTCGTGCTGCTGCCGTCTTGCGGCGCATTGTCGGCGGCAAACGCCATCAGCGGGCTGCACAGCAGGATGGCGCTGCCACTGAACAGCAGTCGGTGCAGTGCGGTTGAAAGCGGATGTTGACGCATGTTCATGCCGTGCTCCCCATGCATGGTGTGGCCGCACCGGACCGGCACGGCACTCCTGGTATCGGTACTCAATGCAACGTCACGCAGCTCCCCGGCTGCGCGGCGATCCATGCCTTGATCAGTGCCACGCCTTCGCGGTGCACGGTGCTGCGGCCGATCTCGGGCATCATCGTGCCCGGTTCGGTGGACGACAGTCGATACGGAATGATCGAATCGTCCGGCTTCCCCGGCACGATGTCGAACAGGTGGTCGCCGGTGCCCTGGCCGGCCGCGGTGGGCGGCTTGCAGATACCCAGATGACGGTCTTCCGGCGTGTCCCAGGTCAGCGACAGGCCGGTGGTGTTGGCCGCACCGCGCGGGTTGTGGCAGTGGCCGCAGTTGATGTCGAGGTAGGCGCGCGCGCGCGCGTCCAGCGGTGCCTTGGGATCCTCCCAGTTCGCATCGCGCGGTACGCTGGTCAGCGCCGGCACGCCAACGAGATAACCCACGCTCACCAAATGTTCGAGCTGGTTCTGTTCGCTGTCGGCGTAGTGGTAATCCTTGTTGATATGGCGTGCCTTCGGGCCGATCGGGTGGATCTTGCGGTCGATCCAGTCCTGCGCATGGCAGCTGGCGCACTGGCTCTCGTCCGGCACCACATAGTTGAAGTCCTCGCGCGCCGGTACCCCGGCTTCCGCGCTGGCAGCGACCAGGGTCAGTGGCAGCACCGCGCCGGTGCGGGCCAGCGTGGCCTCGGTCTGCGCGTCGTTCCACACGTACGGGATCGCGGACCAGCCGTCCTTGCGGCGGACCAGGATGCGCGTCTCGATCAGGTGCACATGCGCCATGTCCAGGCCCTGGCCGGCGAAGTCGTGCGAGTAGTCGTCGGTACGGACGATGTCGGTGAACTTGCCGTCACCCGCACGCGGGTAATAGAACGTCTTGCTGATCACCGTGCCGACCGGAAAATCGAAGGTGTCGGTGGGGTTGTACTGCGCCGACGTGCCCTTGGGCATCCAGATCGTGCGCAGCTTGTGCGCGTAGTCGGTGAACAGCGGCGTGTTGAGGTCGTAGGGCACCACGCCGTCGTTGAGTTGCAGCTTGCCGTCGCGCACCTCGACCACGTGCCAGTCGCTGAGCTTGGGTGGCCGACCGTCGGCATGGAAGGCCACCGGCGGCATGCTGCGCTGACAGGCAACCAGCAGCAGGGCAAGCATCAACACGGCGAATTTCTGTAGGAGCGCACCCTGTGCGCGAACCACGCCGCCACGCGGCCAAAAGCATTCGCGCACAGGGTGCGCTCCTACGGGGATCATGGTCACCCTCGGCACCCTCAGACCTTCGGCTCCGGATTCAGCACCACCGGCGGCAGCTTCGGCAGCGTGCACTGGTACGGCTTCATGTCGGTGCTGGGGTTCTTGTAGTCGTGCGCGCCATCGGCATCGAGCACGCCGTTGACGTCCTGGATGCAGATGCGGTCACCCGGCGGCGGCAATCCGTTGACCAGATCCTTCGGATCGCTGTAGCCGTCCCACAGCACATCGGGGAAGTGACCGGTAAGCCCGTAGACTGCAGTCTTCAGCGTCTTCAGCTTGAGCCCGTCCGGGGAATCGCCGCCGCCCTTGAGGCGGTTGCCGTAGATGAAGATGCCCTTCGGATACGGGTTGTAGTCGGCGGCCACGCCACGCGTGTTGTAGTAGTTGGTCGAGAAGTAGCTGGCGACGATCAGGTTCGCGGTCTGGTTGTCACTGATGTCGTTGTCGAAGATCTCCACCTTGTCGTTCGAGTTCACCACCACGCCGGAGCCGGCCGGCACGCTGGCCACCGCCGCACCCTTGGCGGCGAAGTTGCCGGTGTTGTTGCCGAACACCTTGTTCTTGAACACGCGGCTGGCATGGCCGGCCTGCGACAAGTTGGGCATGTTGAACACCAGGATGCCGCCGGTGTTCTTCGTCGCGGTGTTCTCGTAGACGTCGGCATTGACCGAGTTCTCGATCTCGATGCCAGCCACGTTCTGTTCGGCGCGATTGCGCCGCACGATGATGTTGCTGGACTGGCCGACATAGATGCCCGCATCGGAGGCGCCGATCACCACCGAGTCCTCGACCAGCACGTTCTGCGTCTTCACCGGGTACAGGCCGTAGGCGCCGTTGGTGGTCTGCGGGCCGTTGGTCCACTCGATGCGCACGCCGTGGATGGTGATGTTCTTGCCCTGATTGATCTTCAGCGCATCGCCCTTGGTGTCCTCGATCGCCAGGTTCTCGATGGTGAAATCATTGGCGTTGACCAACAGGCCCTCGGGACCGACGATCTGGCCCTTGAACGACAGCACAGTCTTGTCCATGCCGGCGCCGCGGATGGTGACGCCGTCGGTGCGCAGGCTGAGGCCGCGCTTGAGCGAATAATGTCCCGCGGGAATCTCGATCACGCTGCCCGGTTTGGCGTCCAGCAGCTGCTCCTGCAGCTTCGCCTCGAAACTGGCGTCGGCGGTGTTTTGCGGCGGCGGCTCGGACTTGCCGCAACCGGCGAGCGCCGCGCCCAGTGCCACGGTAATGAGTAGCTTGCGCATGATCGTTGAACTCCCCATTCGAACGGATGCCTGCACTGTCTCCCAATCCGCCGCACAGGGGGAGGGTAAAACGGCCAGCGGATGGGGGGCAAGTCGGCCAGCGTGGCCGATATCGCACTCAGGCCGTCGCGCGACGGGCGTCCTGCGGCGGCATGCCGGTCCAGCGCTTGAACGCGCGGCGGAACTCGCGTGGATCGTTGAAGCCCACCTCGCTGCCGATCTCGGCCACGCTCAGCGTGCCGGCCTGCAGCAGCTGCAGTGCGCGTTCGGCACGCACGCGGTCATGGATTTCGCGGAAAATCCGCCCGCTCTCTGCCAGCTTGCGGCGTAGCGAACGCTCGCTGAGATTGAGCGTGCGGGCCACGTCGTTGAGTTTCGGCTGCTGCGCCAGTCGACTGCGCAGCAGTCGCTCCACCGCCGCGACGATTTCCTGGTGCGGTTCGCCGCCGTCCGGCGTCATCTGCTGCGCGCACAGCGCCAGCGCCTGTTTCGCGGTGAGCGGGTTGTAGCCGGGCAGCGGCCGCCCCAGCCATTGCGTATCGATCAGCAACCGGTTCTGCGCCGCGCCGAAGTGCGTCTCGCATTCGAACAGTGTGGCGTACTCGGCGGCATAGGCCGGCGGCGGATAGGCGAATTCGACGCGCAGCGGGCGCAGCTCCGACCCGACCAGTTCGCGTGCGGTCATCAGGCAACTGGCGAACAGCTCCTCGCAGAAAAACGGCAGCAGCTCGGTATCGCCGAAGCGTGGCCATGCCACCAGCGCCACTTCGCGTTCGCTGACCGGTTCGATGTCGAGGTGGAGCAGGCAGCCGCAGATCTTGTGATGCGTGATGCCGGCGACCATTGCGTCACCCAGCGTGCGCGAGGTCATCATCGCCAGCCCGAGCAGGCCGAAGCCACCGATGGTGCCCTCGCGGCCGATACGCAGGCCTGCGTCGGGCACATCCAGTGCCTGCAGCGCGCGCTGCACGAAGGTGTGCGCCTGCCGATACGACACCCGCAGGGCAGGGTCGGCAATCTGGGCACGGTTCAGTGCGAGCCCCGCGAACCAGGGCCGGCTGTCGATGCCGCGTTCGTCGGCGAGCTGGGTCAGATAGAGCAGCTTGTTCGATGGAAACTCCGCGGCGGTGTAGCGTGGATCGTCGGTCGCCAGGACCGGCGCGTTGAGGTTAATCATCTCGGCGGGACGTGCCATCGTGCATCTGCTCCGATACTGGCGGTAGCCAGGCCGTTTCTGTGGAGCACGTTCTATAGCATGCACGCGCCGCCACCGTTTGCGCGACGCACAAACGGTGGCATGTCGCGATGGCGTCGCTGCATCGAAGGCCGCGATCGACACCACCCCACGACCTGACTGCGGCGCGGGGTGGCGGCAGCGGACTTACTCGCCGATGGTCAGCAGCGAGGCGTTGCCGCCGGCGGCGGTGGTGTTGATGGTGAGCGTGCGTTCACCGGCGAAGCGCAGCAGGTAGTGCGGGCCGCCGGCCTTGGGGCCGGTGCCGGACAGGCATTCGCCGCCGAACGGCTGCACGCCGACCACCGCGCCGATCTGGTTGCGGTTGACGTAGCAGTTGCCGACGCGGGCGTGGCTGGCGATGTAATCGACGGTGTCGTTGATGCGGCTGTGGATGCCGAGCGTGAGACCGTAGCCGGTGGCGTTGATCTGTTCGACCACCTGGGCCAGCTCGCTACCCTTCCAGCGGATGATGTGCAGCACCGGGCCGAACACTTCGCGGGTCAGCGTGGCGAGCGAGGGAATCTCGTAGGCGCGCGGGGCGAAGAAGGTGCCGTTGGCGGTGAGCGCCGGATCAAGCTTCACTTCACCGATCTTCTTCGCCTCCTTGTCCATGCGCGCGGCGTGGTCGACCAGGATCTGCTTCGCGTCCTCGTCGATCACCGGGCCGACATCGGTGGACAGCTGGCCCGGGTCACCCACCTTCAGCTCGGCCATCGCGCCGGCGAGCATCGCGCAGACCTTGTCGGCGATGTCTTCCTGCACGAACAGCACGCGCGCGGCGGAGCAGCGCTGGCCGGCGGACTGGAACGCCGAGGCGATCACGTCCTTGACGATCTGCTCGGGCAGCGCGGAGGAGTCGGCGATCATCGCGTTCTGGCCGCCGGTCTCGGCGATCAGCGCGGCAATCGCCGCGTTGCGTGCAGCGAGTGCGCGGTTGATCGCCCAGGCGGTTTCGGTGGAGCCGGTGAAGGCCACGCCGGCGACGCGCGGGTCCTTCGTCAGCGCGACGCCGACGGTGGCACCGTCACCGGGCAGGTACTGCAGCACGTCGGTCGGCACGCCGGCGTCGTGCAGCAGTTTGATCGCGGCGTAACCGATCAGCGAGGTCTGCTCCGCGGGCTTGGCGATCACGGCATTGCCGGCAGCAAGCGCAGCGCTGACCTGACCGAGGAAGATCGCCAGCGGGAAGTTCCACGGGCTGATGCAGACGAACACGCCGCGGCCATTGAGGAACAATTGATTGCTTTCGCCGGTGGGGCCGGGCAGCTGTTCGGGTTGACCAAACAACCGGCGCGCCATGGCGGCGTAGTAGCGCAGGAAGTCGGCGGCCTCGCGGATCTCGGCGATCGCGTCAGGCAAGCTCTTGCCGGCCTCGCGCACGCATAGCGCGATGAACTCGCCACGGCGCGCTTCGAGCTGGTCGGCAGCGTGTTCGAGGATCGCGGCGCGGCTGGCCGCGGGCAGGCGATCCCAGCCGAACTGCGCGCTGACGGCATTGCACAGTGCCTTGTCGACGGTGGCGCTGTCGGCGGGAATATAGCTGCCCACGTTTTGACGACGATCGGCAGGATTGGTGACCGCGATCGCGGCTGAAACCGCTTCCACAGTGGCGCCGGGTACCAGCGGACCGGCCGTCCACGGGCCGGGGTTCGCGTTGACCGCGTCGGCCATCGCCTTCAGTTCGTTGTCGTTGGAGAAGTTGACGCCCATGGAATTCTTCCTGGATACCGAATTTGAATTCTGCGCAAGCGCAAAATTGTCTGCGTAGATGTTGACCGGCAGCGGGATGCGCGGATGCGGGATGGAGGCGAACGACCGCACGGTTTCGCACGGATCGGCAACCAGCGTGCGCACCGGCACGCTCTCGTCGACCACGCGGTTGACGAAGCTGGTGTTGGCGCCGTTCTCGAGCAGGCGACGCACCAGGTACGGCAGCAGGTCTTCGTGCGTGCCGACCGGCGCGTACACGCGGCACGGCACGTTCAAGTTCTGCGGGCCGATCACCTCGGCATACAGGTCGGTGCCCATGCCGTGCAGGCGCTGGTATTCGTAGGGTCGCCCCTGCGCGAGGTGATGCACGGCGGCGATCGAGTGCGCGTTGTGCGTGGCGAACTGCGGATAGATCAGTTCGACACCGGCACCGAACAGCTTGCGCGCGCAGGCCAGGTAGGAGACGTCGGTGTTCGGCTTGCGCGTATACACCGGATAACCGGCCAGGCCGTTCTCCTGCGCGCGCTTGATCTCGGCATCCCAGTAGGCGCCCTTGACCAGGCGCACATACCAGCGACGACCGCTGGCACGCGCGGTCTCGATCAGCCAGTCGATCACGAACGGGGTGCGCTTGGCGTAGGCCTGTACCACGATGCCGAGGCCGTTCCAGCCCTGCAGCGACGGATGCGCGAACACGTCGCCGATGATGTCGAGCGACAGTTCGAGGCGCTCAGCCTCTTCAGCATCCACCGACAGCGCGATGCCGTACTTCATCGCCAGCTGCGACAGTTCCAGCAGCTTCTCGCTGAGCTGGCGGTGGGCGAGTTCGCGCTTGGCCACTTCGTAACGTGGATGCAGCGCGGACAGCTTCACCGAGATCGACGGTGCATCGGTGTGGTTGGCGAACGGGCCGCGTGCGCCGATGGCGGCGATCGCGTTGCGGTAATCCTGCTGGTAGCGCTCGGCGGTTTCGCTGGTCAGCGCGGATTCGCCGAGCATGTCGTAGGAATAGCGGTAGACCGCGTATTCCTTCTTCGCGCAGCGGTCCAGTGCCTCGTCGATGGTCTGCCCCATCACGAACTGGTGGCCCATGATGCGCATCGCCTGGCGCACGGCGAGACGGATCGCCGGCTCACCGGCGCGACCGACCAGCCGCTTCAGCGCGCCGGTGAAATCGTGGCGGGTATCTTCGGCCAGGTTCACCAGATGACCGGTCAGCATCAGCCCCCAGGTCGAGGCATTGACGAACAGCGACTCGCTCTGGCCCAGGTGTTTCTTCCAGTCGGCGTCGCCGAGCTTGTCGCGGATCAGCTTGTCCGCGGTGGCCTTGTCCGGGATACGCAGCAACGCCTCGGCCACGCACATCAGTAGTACGCCTTCCTCGGAGGACAGGTCGTACTGGCGCATGAAGGACTCGACCGCGCTCTGGTCCTTCGCCCGTGCGCGCACGCGGCTGACCAGATCGGCGGCGAGATCGATCACCTTTTCGCGTTCGGTCGGTGGCAGGGTGGCCTGGGCGAGCAGGTCGTTGACCGCTTCGGTCTCGTCGCGCAGCCAGGCGGCGGTGATGCGCGCGCGGGCCGGCTCGGCGCCGGTCGGAAGTTCGGGGCTGAGGATGGCTTGGGTCACAGTGGGATCGATGTGATGGCAGGGATGGTTAGCCGCCAGATTGTACGCTGGACATGGGGTGCCGCGTGCACGGTATCGGGGCGTCTGGCGCTGCTGAGTCGGCACTGCGCAGGGCCTGCCGAGCCGGTTGCCGGGTCATGCGGTGGCGCGGATCCGTCGCCTGATCCGCATCACGTGGGTGCGACATTCTTGCCCGCTGCCTCGCCGCGGCCTATCATTCCGGCGTTCCAGGCACGCCGGATCCCCATGATCGTGCTTCGACCAGCTGCCGCCGGCTTGCCGTGCGTGACGATGTGGCTCAAGCCCAATCGCACGCTCAGCCGGCGCGGCTTGCGTCGATTGATCATGGTTCTGGTGGCACTGGCGCTGATAACGGCAGGACTGGGTGCGTGGCAGGGAAATGTGTTTGCTCCGCTGTTTGCCCTGGTTGAATCCGCCGCTGTGGCTGTCGCCTTGAGCGTGGCCTGGCGGGCCGGCGACCGCAGTGAGCGCATCACCCTCGACACGTCGTCGCTGGAGGTGCAATCCCTGCCAAGCCGGCGCAGCACGTGTTTCCAGTCGTACTGGGTGCGCGTGATGCTGGAGCCGGGCAATGGGCGCCAGCGCCTGCTGCTGTCATCGCACGGGCGCGAATTGGAGATTGGCGCTTTTCTGGCGGAACAGGAACGCGTCGAGCTGTCGAAGAAACTCATGGTGCTGCTGGCCGAGCTCAACGGACAGCCACACAAATAGGTTCAACAAAGGTGCAAGACATGACATCTGGCGGCATCAGGCGATCATTCACGGCATGGGCAGCGCTTGCCCTTGCGTTGTTCGGCGGCGTGGCTCAGGCCGATCCGAGTCCGTACCAGCTGAACATGGAGCGCGGCGCGAGCACCTGGTCGCAGGTGCCGTACGACCTCAACAACATCTCGCTCGGCGTGTGCACCGTGATCGGCATCCTGGTGTTCGGCGCGATGTTCATCGCCATGTTCCGCTTCCGCAAATCGCGCGGTGCAGTGGCCGAGAAGTGGTCGCACAACACCATGGTGGAAGTCGTCTGGACCACGATCCCGGTGATCATCCTGGTCGTGCTGGCCTACCTGGCCACCGGCGGCATCACCTCGTGGTCCGACACTACCGGTTCGCAGATGACGGTCAAGGTCACCGGCTACCAGTGGAAGTGGCGCTACGACTATGTCGACTACCTGGGCAAGCCGATCGACAAGGTCGGCTTCATGTCCAAGCTCGATTCGCAGAGCGACCAGACCCGCCAGCTCGGTTCCGGCATGGATCCGTACGCGGTCAAGACGGGTGACGAGAATACCTATCTGCTGAATGTCGACAAGCCGCTGGTGGTGCCGGTCGACACCAAGATCCGTTTCGTGATCACCGGCGCCGACGTGATCCACTCCTGGTGGGTGCCGGCACTGGGCTGGAAGCTCGATGCGATCCCCGGAATCATCAACGCGGCCTGGACCAACATCAAGCAGCCGGGCACCTACCGCGGGCAGTGCGCCGAACTGTGCGGCCAGGACCATGGCTTCATGCCGATCGTGGTGGTGGCCAAGTCGAAGGCGGATTTCGCCAAGTGGCTGGCCGAGCAGGAGGCGCAATCGGCGGCTCCGGCTCCGGCGGCAGCTTCCACCGCCGCGGCAGCGCCATCCGCGCAGGCCGCTGCCGCACCGGCAGCAGGCCAGCCGGCTCCGGGCAAGCAGGGCTGATCTCCAGCGGTTCACGCAGTCTCATTGCAGTCGCATTCCATATTTCAGGTTAGAGGTTCAAGGCCATGTCTTACGCAGCCACCCATGATCAGCACGATGATCACCACGGCGCGCCGAAGAGTTTTTTCCAGCGCTGGTGCATGTCCACCAACCACAAGGACATCGGCACGCTGTATCTGGTCTTTGCACTGGTGATGTTCTTCATCGGCGGCAGCTTTGCCATGCTGATCCGCGCCGAGTTGTTCAAGCCGGGCCTGCAGCTGATGCAGCCGTATTTCTTCAACCAGCTGACCACGATGCACGCGCTGGTGATGATCTTCGGCGCGATCATGCCGGCCTTCGTCGGGCTCGGTAACTGGATGATCCCGCTGATGGTCGGCGCGCCGGACATGGCGCTGCCGCGCATGAACAACCTGTCGTTCTGGATCCTGCCGTTCGCCTTCCTGTTGATGCTGTCCACCCTGTTCATGCCTGGCGGTGGGCCGGCCGGTGGCTGGACGATGTATCCGCCGCTGTCGCTGCAGAGCGATTCGCTGGCTTACGTGGTGTTCGCGATCCATCTGATGGGCATCAGCTCGATCATGGGTGCGATCAACATCATCGCGACCATCCTCAACATGCGCGCGCCCGGCATGGAGCTGCTGAAGATGCCGGTGTTCGTGTGGAGCTGGCTGATCACCGCCTTCCTGCTGATCGCGGTGATGCCGGTGCTGGCCGGCGCGGTGACGATGCTGCTCACCGACAAGTACTTCGGCACCAACTTCTTCAACCCGGGCGGCGGTGGTGACCCCGTCCTGTATCAACATATCTTCTGGTTCTTCGGGCATCCCGAGGTCTACATCATGATCCTGCCGGCGTTCGGGATCATCTCGGAGATCGTGCCGACCTTCGCGCGCAAGCCGATCTTCGGCTACAAGGCGATGGTGTTCGCGATCGCCTCGATCGCCTTCCTCTCGTTCATCGTGTGGGCGCATCACATGTTCGCGGTCGGCCTGCCGATGGGCGCCGAGATCTTCTTCATGTACGCGACGATGCTGATCGCGGTGCCGACCGGCGTGAAGGTGTTCAACTGGGTCGCCACCATGTGGGGCGGTTCGATGACGTTCGAGACGCCGATGCTGTTCGCGATCGCGTTCATCATCCTGTTCACCATCGGCGGCTTCTCCGGTCTGATGCTGGCGCTGGTGCCGGCCGACTTCCAGTACCACGACACCTACTTCGTAGTGGCGCACTTCCATTACGTGCTGGTGACCGGCGCGCTGTTCGCGATCATCGCCGCCACGTACTACTGGCTGCCGAAATGGAGTGGCCATATGTACAGCGAGTTCTGGGGCAAGGTGCATTTCTGGAACTCGGTGATCTGGGTCAACGTGCTGTTCTTCCCGCAGCACTTCCTGGGCCTGGCCGGCATGCCGCGCCGCATCCCGGACTACAACGTGGCGTTCGCCAACTTCAACATGATCAGCTCGATCGGCGGCTTCCTGTTCGGCGCCTCGCAGCTGATCTTCCTCGGCGTGCTGATCCACTGCGTGTGGTTCTCCAGGAAGAAGGCCACCGACCGCGTATGGGAAGGTGCCAAGGGCCTCGAGTGGACGGTGCCGTCGCCGGCGCCGCACCACACCTTCGAGGTGCCGCCGGTGATTAACGATGACGAACTGGCGCACGGCCACGTCAACGATTGACCATCCATCATGGTGCCTGTGTCGGTAACGGCAGGGCGCCGCAAGAAGCGGATCACATGACGCAACCGAAAATGCAGTACCCAGTGACTGACCAGGTCGACGGTGACCGCCGCAAGGGTGTGCGGCGCACCGTGACGATCCTGGTGGTGATCGTGGCGGCCTTCTTCCTGGTGTCGTTCGTGCAGATCGTGCTGATGAAATAGCGGTACCGCAGTCGCACCATGTTTTCTTCAACCGGTCGGGTGGTTTGACGATCGGCATGCAGTTCCCCGGTCGGCATGGCGGGGTTAAGTCATCAAGAGAAATCCACGGGGTCTCACCATGGGTCAGCAGCACGACGCTTACTTTGTTCCGGCCAAGAGCTACTGGCCGTTCGTGGCCGCAGTGGTCATGTTCACCACCATGTTCGGTGCCGCGCACTGGCTGAACGCCGAGCCCGGCGACGCCGGCTTCGGCAAGACCGTGCTGACCGTCGGCGTGATCGGCGTGCTGGGCATGTTCTTCGGCTGGTTCCGTTCGGTGATCAACGAGTCGCTGGCCGGCGACTACAACCACCAGGTGGACACCTCGTTCCGCATGGGGATGATGTGGTTCATCTTCTCCGAGGTGATGTTCTTCGGTGCGTTCTTCGGCGCGCTGTTCTACATCCGCATGTTCTCGGTGCCGTGGCTCGGCGGCACGGGCCATGGCACGCTGACCCATGAGTTCCTGTGGAGCGACTACGCCGCCTCGTGGGGCGCCAATGGCGGCAATGGTCCGGAGCATATCGGTGGCGCGTTCAGTACCGTGCCGGCGTGGGGTCTGCCGCTGCTGAATACGCTGATCCTGCTCAGCTCCAGTGTTACCGTGACGATCGCGCATCACGCGCTGCGCGCCGGCCATCGCGGCAAGATCCTGCTGTTCCTCGGCCTGACCGTGCTGCTGGGCGCGCTGTTCCTGAACTTCCAGGCGCACGAGTACATCGAGGCCTACAAGGAGCTGAACCTGACCCTGCACAGCGGCGTCTACGGTTCGACGTTCTTCATGCTGACCGGTTTCCACGGCCTGCACGTGACGCTGGGCACGATCATGCTGGCGGTGATCTGGTTCCGTGTGCTGAAGGGTCACTTCAGCAAGGATCACCACTTCGGCTTCGAGGCGGTGGCGTGGTACTGGCACTTCGTCGACGTGGTCTGGCTCGGCCTGTTCATGTTCGTCTATATTCTTTGAGCCAGCCTTGCTGACTCAGCCAACAAAAAGCCCGCCATTGGCGGGCTTTTTGTTGGAGACGATGACTCTCAGTCGTTGCCAGCAGTGGCCGTCAGTCGCGCGATTTGTCGCGGTCAGGCTGCGCTGCCGGCATAGCCGGGTACAATCACTGGCCGACGTCGTGCGGGTGCAGCCAGCCCATCCAGATGCCGAGTGCGACCATGCCGATCAGCAGCAGCGACAGGCCGATGCGGCGGGTCAGCGCCCACACGGTGCGCTTGTCGTCGTCCTTGTCGGTCATCATGAAGTACAGCGCCTGGCCGAGGCTGAAGATCACCACCAGCAACAGCACCACCAGCGCACATTTATAGACGGTTTCCACGTGATTGATCCGATCCATTTCGACCAGGGAAGTATAGCGACCAGCGGCGGGCACGCCGCGTGATCGGATTTCGCCGTCCGCCGTGGTGGGCGCTGCTGCTGACCGCGGCCGGCGCGTTGCTGTTCATGCGTTTGGGCATCTGGCAGCTGCATCGCGCCGACTTCAAGGATGCGCTTCTGCGGCGGTATGCCGCATCGGCGTCCGCGCCGTTGCAGGACTTCGCCGGGGTGGCCGAGGCGCCGCCGGCGGACGGTTTCCCGCGGGTGCAGGTAAGCGGCCGTTACCTGGCCGATCGGCTCTACCTGCTGGACAACCCCCAGCACGACGAGCGCGGCGGAGTGGAAGTGTTCGCGCCGTTCGAGTTGCGCGACCAGCCGCGCTTGCTGCTGGTGGACCTGGGTTTTCTGCCAGGCAACGGCACCGCACAGGTACCGCAATTGCCGCCCTTGCCAACGGGTGAGATCAGCCTGGAGGGCTTGTACGTGCCGCCGCCGCCGCTCGGCTTCGAGATGGGTGGCGACGCGCTGGCGCGGCAAACCCGGTGGCCGAAGAGCAGCATCTTTCTCGACCCGGTAGCCGTCGCGCGTGATCTCGGTCACCCGCTGTACCCGCGCGTGCTGGCGCTGGATGCCGATCCGGCCTCGATCTACGTGCGCGTACACACGCTCGATTTTTCCTCGATGCCGCCGGCGCGGCATCGAGCCTATGCGTTCCAGTGGTTCTCGTTCGCGCTGGCCGCGGTGGTGATCCTGCTGGTGCTCAATCGCAAGCGCGGTCCGCGCCCATCCCGATCTCAGAACGACCGATCCCCAAATGACAATGAAGTCCGATGAATACTGTTGACCCCAAGTCGTTGCGCCGCAGCCGGATGTTCCTGATCCTGATCGCGCTGGTGTTCGCCGCGCCGATGATCGTGGCGGGCCTGCTCACCTGGAGCGGCTGGCAGCCGGGCGTTAAGGGCAATGGCCATGCGATCGTGCCGCAGCGCAACTTCGTCGACGAGAAGCTGCAGGTGCGGCTGGACGACGGCACGCTGTGGCCGTGGCGCGACAGCGAGCCGCGGCTCACCCTGATCGCACTGGCTGGCCCGGACTGTGCAGCACGATGCTTCGAGACGTTGACCGAGCTCGCCAAGGCGCGCGTCATGCTCAATCGCAGTCAGTCACGCCTGCGTCTGCTCTACATCGGTGCGCCGCCGGCGGATGCAGATCACCGTGCCGCGATGCAGACGTACTGGACGCTGGGTCGCGATGTCGATGGCAAGCTGGCGGCCTATGTGCCGGCCACGCCGGACAGCGTCAGCGCGGTGCTGGTGGAATCCAACGGCACCGCCTTGTCGTTGTATCCGGCAGGCTTCGATGCTCCGGGCCTGTTGCGCGACATGCTGAAGGTGATCAAGTGATGTCGGCGCGTTCCCTGAGGATCCTGCGCGGACTGTCCCTGTTTGCCGCGGTGTTCGCCTTCGGGCTGGTGATGTTCGGTGCGTTCGTGCGGCTGTCCAATGCGGGCCTGTCCTGTCCGGACTGGCCGACTTGTTACGGTCAGGCGACCTGGCCGCAGCATGCCCAGGCCGTGGCGCACGCGGATGCGACGTTTCCGGATCGCCCATACGAGGCACACAAGGCCTGGCGCGAGCAGGTGCACCGCTTTCTCGCCGGCACACTCGGCGTGATGGTGTTGCTGCTGGCGTTGCTCGCGAGCCGGCGCCAGCGCAGCGCGCTGTTGGCGGTCGCCCTCGGCGCGGTGTTTGCGGCGGTCGGCGTCGGCCTGTACATGCGTGGTGAGCATCAATGGTCGTCGCTGCTGGCCGTGTGCGCGATTGCGCTGCCGGCATTGGCGGCGGTTCGCCTGCAGCAGCCTGGCGCATGGAAGATCAGCGTGCTGGCGCTGGCCGTGATCATCTTCCAGGCGATGCTCGGCATGTGGACAGTGACGTTGCTGCTGAAGCCGGTGGTGGTGATGGGGCATCTGCTCGGTGGCATGACCACGTTCGCGTTACTGGCGTACGCGGCGCTGCGCTTTGCCGGCATCGGTGCGCCGGACGATCGCCTGGGCGATCTGCGCCGGCTGGTGACGATCGGCATCGTGCTGTTGTTCTGCCAGATCGCCTTGGGCGGCTGGACCTCGGCGAACTATGCGGCGCTGGCCTGCGGTTACGGTCCCGGCTCGTTCCCGCAGTGCCTCGGCCAGTGGGCGCCCCCGACGGACTTCCATCAGGGCTTCGTGCTGTGGCGCGGCATCGGCGTCAACTACGAAGGCGGTGTGCTCGACATGGCTGCGCGCAGCGCGATCCAGATTGCGCACCGGTTCGGCGCGCTGGTGGTGTTCTGCTATCTCGGCTGGCTGTCGCACCAGGCTGCGAAGCGCGGCCTGCGCCTGTGCGGTATCGCGATCGCGCTGGCTCTCGTGAGCCAGGTGCTGCTGGGCATCAGCAATGTGTACTTCGGGCTGCCGTTGCCGGTGGCAACCGCGCACAATGGCGTGGCTGCCTTGCTGCTGTTCACCTTGCTGGCCGCACTGGCCAGCACACAGCGGCAGCATGAAGAGTCGATGTTCCAGTCGTTGGGGCGACGTTGAAATGAATCTGATCCACGAATACCTGCAATTGACCAAACCGCGCGTGGTCGCGCTGCTGGTGTTCTGCGCGGTGATCGGCATGTTCCTCGCCGTGCCGGGCATTCCGCCGTGGCGTGCGCTGGTGTTCGGCACGCTCGGCATCTGGATGGCCTCCGGTTCTGCCGCCGCGTTCAACCATCTGATCGATGAGCGTATCGACAAGCTGATGGTGCGTACCGCGCGGCGCCCGCTCGCCACCGGTTCGCTCACGCCGCGCCAGGTGCTGGTGTTTGCGGTGCTGCTCGGGATCGCCTCGATGCTGGTGCTGGCGCTGCTGGTGAACCCGTTGACCGCATGGCTCACCTTCGGCGGACTGATCGGCTACGCGCTGGTCTATACCGCCTACCTGAAGCGCGCCACGCCGCAGAACATCGTGATCGGCGGCCTCGCCGGCGCGATTCCGCCGGTGCTGGGCTGGACCGCGGCCACCGGCCATCTGCATGCCTTCGCGCTGCAGCTGTGCCTGATCATCTTCGTGTGGACGCCGCCGCATTTCTGGGCACTGGCGATCTTCCGCCGCGACGACTACGCGCGGGCGCAGGTGCCGATGCTGCCGGTCACCCACGGCGTCGTCTACACCCGCTGGCACGTGCTGTTCTACACCGTGCTGCTGCTGCTGGTGACCTTGCTGCCGGCGCTGACCGGGATGAGCGGCCTGATCTATCTGGGTGGTGCGGTCGTACTGGGCGCGGGCTTCCTGTATTACGCCGTGCGGCTGCTCAATCCGCCGGATGAACTCTTTCCGATGAAGGTATTCAAGTACTCGATCGTGTACCTGATGGCGCTGTTCGCCTTCCTGCTGGCCGACCACTGGCTGGTCGCGCCGATGGTGCAGCACGGGCTGGTGTTTCAGCGCACGACCTGAGCGTGGTGCGATTCACGGCTTGAGCGCGATGCCTGCGCTCTCCAGCAGCTCGCGCAGGCCGGCCAGCTGCGTTTCGTACTGCTTCCAGCGTTGCACGGCACGGCGATGGATGGGCTCGCGCACCTGCACCGCACTGGCGGTGGTGGCCGGTGCCTGGTTGTCCTCGAAATGCAGGCAGGCGTCGTGCCAGGACAGGCCGCAGAATGCCAGCAACTGGCGCGTGCCGGCTTCCTGTGCAGCCACTAGATCCTCGTAGTCGATTTCCAGGATGCGGCCTGGAAACGCGTGCTTCCAGTGCGTCATCAAGCGGTCGAACAGGATGTAGTAGCGGCCGATGTCGAGCAGGTCGTACGCATAGCCGTGGTAGGGCGAGGCCAGCGTGAACAGCTGGCGGAAATTGCTCAGACAGGTGTCCATCGGGTCACGCCGCAGGCAGATGATCCGCGCGTTGGGCAGCGCATTGGCGATCGCGCCGACGTGCAGGAAATTGTGCGGCTGCTTGTCGACGAAGCGTGGCGTGTGCCCCGTGTCGGGCCGGGTGCTGGCGAGATAGTTCTCGCCCAGTTTTCGCCAGTCGAGGTTCTGCGCGCAGGTGACGGTATCGACGTCGATCATCTGGGGCGTGCGACTGCCCGAGGCGCGCTTGAAGGCCAGTGCGAACTGTTGCAGTTCTCCGGCGGAATGCACATCGGGATGGCTGGAAAGGATGCGATCCACCAGGGTGGTGCCCGAACGCGGCATGCCGACCACGAAGATCGGCTCGTCGGTGGGAAAGCCAGCCGCTGCCGGTTGCGGTGCGGGCGACGCCCGCATCAGTGTCTCGAACAGGGCTTCATCGTGGCGCGTCGAATAACCGAGCTGGGACGCACACGCGGCGTTGCTGGCGGCGAGGTGCTCGAACGCGCGGGAGTAATCAGTCAGATCCTCGTATTCCTTGGCCAGGGCCATGTGCAGGTTGGCCTGGGCGACTTTGTTTTCCCGGGTCTGGGGCAGCAGCGCATGCAGTCGGTCCAGATGATGGTTGTCGCGGGTTCGCCTGCGCAGTTGCGACAACGCCAGGTGTGCGCCCGAGTGCAGCGGCGCCAGCCCGATGCAGGCTTCAAGCTCGCGCTCCGCGGTGTCCATGTCGCCGGTAAAGACCAACGATTTGGCGAAATTGAGGTGGTAGTCGGCATACGACGGCGCCAGGGCCACCGCACGGCCGTAAAGCTCGGTCGCCTTCCCGTGCGCATTGGCGCGGGTGAATACGACGCCGAGCGTGTCGAGCGCCTGCGCATCCAGCGGCGATAACGACAACGCATGCTCCGCCACCGCGATGGACTGGGCGGAAAGATTGACCATCGACAACGCCTTGGCGAACTGCGTCGAATAGTCGGCGCGCCCCGGATCGAGCATGCAGGCGCGCTGCAGGTAAGTCAGCGCGTGCGGCATCTGCAGTAACGCCAGCGCCGATACTCCCGCCAGATAGTGCACGCCGGCGTGCCGGGGCGACTGCGGCAGCAACTGCATCGACAGTTCCCGTGCCTGCCGCCAGTCTCCCTGCTGGTAGGCGGAGATGGCCTGGGCGTAGAGCCGGGCGGGATCAATCTTGGCTGGATCGGGCTGGATGGGATCAGTCATGGCCTTTCCGGGCGCGGCGCGGCACGTGTTTTCGAAAGTTTTTTCGGAATGGACCGTGGCAACTGAACACGGCGTTGCGGGTTGCTTGCACGATAGTTGAAACAGCATCGCCGCAGGCAATTTTGGGTTGACACTTCCGCAACGCAGCACGACAATGCACGCGCTTTCCGGCGCACCATGCCGGCTGGCTCCCAGTCCTGACAAACCAAGGCATATGGACGTTTACCCTAGTCGCAACGTCGACATCCGCAAGCATCGGATGCCGGCGACGCATAACAACAAGTTGAACGCCTGCGGCGACCGCCTGCGGTCGGCTGGTGCTTTCCTCGACTAGGGAAAGTCCGGCCCACCCCTGACGACGCCATAGGCGTCGTTACGAGGAGATGGGCCCATGAAGCTCCTTCGCGATTCGATTCTTTTGCGTGCACTGCGCCGGCTGCTGGCTGGCCGTCGTGAAGTCGTGCGCCGCCCCTACGCCATCACCGTGCCCGCGCCGCTGGAACGTGCTCCCCTGGAGCAGCCGGTTGGCAACAACGTGATCGAGCTGCACCGCCGGACCCTGGTGGTGGATAGCCGTGCGCCCACGCACGCCCAGGCCGATGCGCTGCCATCGTCCGTACATCTTGCGCTGGTATCCAGTCGTTGATGGTCGCCATGACGTCATGCAAGGGATGGCCTCCGCCAAAGGCGGCGCCGTTTCGGTCGCATGCGCGGCCATGCGCACCGACGGTAGCGCAGCTGGCGGATTGACTCCGCCGACTCGCACCGGCGGCAGGCATCAGCGAATTCACGGAAGCGGGTCATGATCAAGCAATCCAGACAGGCCGTCGCAGGCAAGGCGGCAGGCAAGGGTGCGGCAGCGGTGCATGCCGTCGTTGCGCAGGAGGCATTCCGCGCGAACGGCGAGTTGCTGGCTGCGCTGGAAACCACCCCGGCCGGGCTCGATGAAGAACAGATCGATGCACGGCTGCATCGTGACGGTCCCAACGAGGTATCGCACGAGAAGCCGCCGCACTGGTCGCTGCAGCTGCTGCGCGCGTTCAAGAATCCGTTCATCGTGGTGTTGCTGGTGCTGGCCGTGGTGCAGCTGGCCACCGACGACACCGACCTGACCGGGCCGATCATCATCGCGGTGATGGTGGGCATCAGCGTGCTGTTGAGTTTCAGCCAGGAATACCGCTCGTCGCGTGCGGCGGAAAATCTCAAGGCGATGGTGCGCAATACCGCCACGGTGACGCGGCAGGCGTCCGACGGCCACAGCGAGCAGATCGAGGTGCCGGTCGGCGAACTGGTGACGGGTGACATCGTGCACCTGGGCGCGGGCGACATGGTGCCGGCGGACCTGCGCCTGCTCAGCGCGAAGGACCTGTTCATCAGTCAGGCGATTCTCACCGGTGAATCGCTGCCGGTGGAGAAGGCCGCGCCCACGCGCCAGCACGAGGCCAATGACGCGACGCCGGGCCAGGGCAGTCCGCTGGAGCTGCCCACGGTCTGCTACATGGGTACCAACGTGATCAGCGGTACCGCCAACGCGGTGGTGGTGGCGACCGGTGCACGCAGCTATCTCGGTTCGCTGGCGCACAGCATGACCGGCCAGCGCGTGCAGACCAGTTTCGATCGCGGCGTGAAGAGCGTCAGCTGGTTGCTGATCCGCTTCATGGCGGTGATGGTGCCGGTGGTGTTTTTGATCAACGGGTTCACCAAGCATGACTGGACCGAGGCGTTCCTGTTCGCGCTGTCCGTCGCGGTCGGCCTGACCCCGGAGATGCTGCCGCTGATCGTCACCGCGAACCTGGCCAAGGGCGCGATCGCGATGTCCAAGCGCAAGGTGGTGGTGAAGCGCCTCAACGCGATCCAGAACTTCGGCGCGATGGACGTGCTGTGCACCGACAAGACCGGCACGCTGACGCTGGACAAGATCGTGCTGGAGCGTCATCTCGATCTGGATGGCGAGGAATCCGACGAGGCGCTGGAATACGGCTACCTCAACAGCCGTTTCCAGACCGGCCTGAAGAACCTGATGGACAAGGCGGTGCTGGCGCATCGCGATCTGGAGCCGGCCGCCGCGCGCTATCGGGTGATCGACGAAATCCCGTTCGATTTCCAGCGCCGGCGCATGTCGGTGGTGGTGGCGAACGGTCACGACGAACATCTGCTGATCTGCAAGGGTGCGGTGGAGGAGATGCTGTCGATCTGCGCGTTCGCCCAGATCGGCGACGTGATCGAGCCGATGACCGACGCGCGCCGCCACGAGATCAAGGCGATGACGCACAAGCTCAACGAGGATGGTCTGCGCGTGCTGGTGGTGGCGGTGCGACGCGAGCCGAGCCATGAGCGCGCCTACAGCGTGGCCGACGAGAGCGAGTTGACCGCGGTGGGCTGTCTGGCGTTCCTCGATCCACCGAAGGATTCGGCCGGCACCGCCATTCGTGCGTTGCACAGCCATGGCGTGGAAGTGAAGGTGATTACCGGCGACAACGAGGCCGTGACGCGCAAGATCTGCCGTGAGGTCGGGCTGGACGTCACCCATTCGGTACAGGGGCGTGATATCGAGTCGCTGGATGATGTGGCGCTGGACGAACTGGTCAAGCGCACCACGGTATTCGCCAAGATGTCACCGCTGCAGAAGGCGCAGGTGGTGCGTTCGCTGCAGCGGCAGGGCCACACGGTGGGCTTCCTCGGCGATGGCATCAACGATGCGCCGGCGTTGCATGACGCCGACGTGGGCATCTCGGTGGACACCGCCACCGACATCGCCAAGGAGTCGGCCGACATCATCCTGCTGGAAAAGAACCTGATGGTGCTGGAGGAGGGCGTGCTGGAGGGGCGCGTCACCTTCGGCAACATCATCAAGTACATCAAGATGACGGCCAGCTCGAACTTCGGCAACGTGCTCAGCATGCTGGTGGCCAGTGCGTTCCTGCCGTTCCTGCCGTTGCTGCCGTTGCAGATCCTGGTGCTGAATCTGCTGTACGACATCTCGCAGCTGTCGATCCCGTTCGACCGCATGGACGAGGAATACCTGAGCAAGCCGCGCAAGTGGGATGCCGGTGACATCGGCCGCTTCATGGTGTGGATCGGCCCGGCCAGCTCGGTGTTCGACATGACCACGTTCGCGCTGTTGTGGTACGTGTTCGGCGCGAACAGCCCGGCGCACCAGTCGTTCTTCCAGTCCGGCTGGTTCATCGAGAGCCTGCTGACGCAGACGCTGGTGGTGCACATGATCCGCACGCGCAAGATCCCGTTCCTGCAAAGCAGTGCGGCGGCGCCGGTACTCGGCCTGACCACCGCGATCATCGTGATTGGCATGCTGATCCCCTTCAGCGCGATCGGCGCGAAGATCGGCATGATGGAAATGCCGCCGGTCTATTTTGCGTGGCTGGCATTGACGGTGGTGGCGTATTGCGCGCTGACCCAGTTGGTCAAGGTGGTCTACACCCGTCGCTACGGGCGCTGGCTGTAACGCTTTCAGAGGGATGGTTCCGGCCCGCGGCATGGGTCGGTGCCAGGCGCCAGGGAGACTCAGATGAAAGGCACGTTCGCCTTGTTCGACATCGCCGGCTATGTCGCGCTGCTGCTGTGGGGCACGCACATGGTCACCAGTGGCGTGCTGCGTGGTTACGGCAGTGCGCTACGCCGCTGGCTGGGCCGTTACCTCGGTCGGCGGCCGGCTGCGTTCGCGTTTGGCATCTGCATCACCGCGCTGCTGCAGAGCAGTACCGCTACCGGCATGATGGCCACCTCGTTTGCCGCCAACGGTTTTCTCGGCCTGGCGCCGGGGCTGGCGGTGATGCTGGGTGCGAATGTGGGCACCACCCTGATCGTGCAGGTGATGTCGTTCGATATCGCGGTGATTGCGCCGATCCTGATCCTGCTCGGTACCGCGGTGCACCGGCGCAGCGACGATGCGCGCTATGAGAACCTCGGTCGCGTGGCGATCGGGCTGGGCCTGATGTTGCTCGCGCTGCATCTGCTGGTGCTGACGATGGCACCGATGGAGAACGCGCAAGTGCTGCGTGCGGTGTTGCAGAGTCTGGCGGACGAGCCGCTGATCGCACTGCTGGTCGCGGCGGTGCTGACCTGGGCGTGCCATTCCAGCGTGGCGGTAGTGCTGCTGATCGTCTCGCTGGCGACGGCTGGCGTGGTCGATGCGCCGGCTGCGCTGGCGCTGGTGCTGGGCGCGAATCTTGGTGGCACCTTGCCGGCGCTGCTTGATGCGAGCACGCCGGTGGCGCGACGGCTGCCGCTGGGCAACCTGCTGGTGCGCGCCTTCGGCTGCCTGATCTGCCTGCCGCTGCTGCATCTGATCGCACCGTGGTTGGCGCCGCTGGGTGCTACGCCGGCGCGCATCGTGGTGAATTTCCACACCGCGTTCAATCTGGCGCTGGCGCTGCTGTTCATCCTGCCGGTCGAGCGCTTCGCGCAGTTGCTGGTGCGCCTGCTGCCGGAGCCGCCGAAACCTTCCGATGCGTCGCTGCCGCAGTATCTCGATCCGGCCGCGCTGGACAGCGCCAACGTGGCGCTGGCGAATGCGGCGCGCGAGGCGATGCGCATGCTCGACATGGTCGAGAGCATGCTCAAGGGGCTGGTCGAGGTGTTCGGCAAGGATGACCGCATGCGCGCCGCGGCGATCAGCCGGATGGACCCGACCCTGGACCGGCTGGGTGTGGCGATCCGCGAATACCTCGCCGATCTCGGTGGCGAAGCCTTGAACGAGGAAGACGGCGAGCGCAGCCAGGACATCCTCGCCTTCGTCATCAACATCGAGCACATCGGCGACATCACCGCCAACAACCTGATGGAGTTCGCCGCGAAGAAGGCCGAGCGCGGCCAGGATTTCAGCGCCGACGACATCCTCGACCTGGCCGCGTTGCACAGCCAGGTGATGGAAAGCCTGCAGCTGGCGGTAGCCGTATTCCTGCGCAGCGACGTGCGTGCGGCGCAACAGCTGGTGGCACGCAAGCCCACGCTGTGGCGGATGGAGAACGAAAGTTCGGAGCGGCATATCCGCGCACTGCGCGAGCACCGCGACGATGGCGGCGGTGGCGATGTCTACCTGCGCATCCTGCGCGACCTCAAGCGTATCCACTCGCACCTGGCCGCGCTGGCCTATCCGGTGCTGGAACGTGCCGGGTTGCTGCAGGAACGGCTGGTACGCGAAGCGCCGAACCACAGCGGCGGCGCAGCGTAACGTTTTTGTCATCGACATCAAGCAAACAGGAGAAACCCGGCCTTGCACAGTAGCCCCTCAACCGATCGACCACCTCCAAGTCAGCCGCACCGATACCGCACCGCGCACACTTCGCCCTGAAGTGAGTCCCGGACGCGGTAACCGTTGAGGTTTAACCGCGGTCCGGGATGCGCCTGCCGTTCGCCAGCGAACGGCCAGCCTTCCCCAGCCGTATGCATTGCCCATTGGCCGCATGGCCACCGCGGGCTTGTTTGCACCTTCATGTCGAAGGGGAAGCTCATGTTGTCCCATACCAATCAAAATCTGTCGCGCCTGTCTGTCGCCATCGTGCTGGCGTTGTCGCTCGTTGCCTGTACGCATGGCGCGAATGAGGCTGCGCCGGAAACGCCCATGGTGGTTGCCGATCACGGCCGCTTGCAGGTGCCCGAGAAATCGCCGTTGCGTTCGCAGCTGGTGATCCAGCCGGTCGAGTCGCGCGCTGCGCCGCATGTGGTGACGTTCCCGGCCACGGTCGAGGCCGATCCGGCGCGGACGGCCAACGTGCTGCCGGCACTGACCGGCAAGGTGGCCGAGCTGAAGGTTGGCCTCGGCGACCACGTCAACCGTGGCCAGCTGCTGGCGGTGATCGATTCGGGTGATCTGGCGCAGGCCTATGCCGATGTGGACAAGGCGCGTGACGCGCTCAATCTCGCCAAGAAGAGTCTCGATCGTGCCCATGGCGTGCAGCAGGCCGGTGGCAACGCCGTGAAGGATCTGGAGGCCGCGCAGAGTGGCTACAACCAGGCGCTCGCCGAGTTCAATCGTGCACAGATGCGGCTCACCGCGGTGGGCGGCTCGCAGGGTTCACCATCGACGGCGCGCAGCATGAAGGTCATCGCGCCGGTCAGCGGTTACGTGACCGCGCTGTCGGTGTCGCCCGGCATGTATGTCAACGACCCCGCGGCAGCGATGATGACCATTGCCAATCTCGATACGGTGTGGATCACCGCCAATGTGCCGGAGAACGAGGTCGCCCTGGTGGCCCGGGGGCAACAGGTCGACGCGGTGCTGTCGGCCTATCCGGGCCAGGTGTTTCATGGCCAGGTGAGTTTCGTCAGCCCGCTGCTGCAGGCGGACACTCGCCGTGACATGGTGCGCGTCGCCGTCGCCAATCCGGATGGACAGCTGAAGCCGAACATGTTCGCGAATGCCAGCTTCAACATTCCGCAGCCGGCGCAGGTGTTCGTGCCGGAGTCGGCGCTGCTGATGAACAACGACAGCACCACGGTGTTTGTCGAGGTGGCGCCGTGGACGTTCGAGCGCCGCACGGTCGAGCTGAGCTACGACGAGACGGCCGGTGCGCGCGTGGTGAAGGGCCTCAAGGCTGGGGATCGCGTGATCGTGAAGGGCGGAGTACTGCTCAATGATTAATGCGATCTTCCACTTCTGCTTCCAGAAGCGCTTGTTGTTCATCGTCGTGACGATCCTCGTCGCGTGCTTCGGCTATTACTCCTGGACCCAGCTGGCGATCGAGGCGTATCCGGAGTTGAGCGACGTCACCGCCCAGGTAACCACCCAGGTGCCGGGCCTGGCCGCCGAGGAAATCGAGCAGCAGATCACCACCCCGCTGGAACGCGGCCTGGCCGGCACGCCGGGATTGGTCAGCATGCGCTCGAGCAGCACGTTCGGTCTGTCGCTGATCACGCTGGTGTTCAAGGATGGCGCCGAGGACTATTGGGAGCGCCAGCGTGTGATGGAGCGCATCGGCCAGGTCACGCTGCCACCCGGTATCACGCCCGGTCTCGACCCGGTGTCCGGGCCCGCTGGCGAGATCTATCGCTATACGCTGGAGTCCGATAGCAAGAACCTGATGCAGCTGTCGGAGCTGCAGAGCTGGGTCGTGGTCCCTGCGCTGGAAGCCGTGCCCGGGGTAGCCAACGTCGACATCTTCGGCGGCTTCACCAAGGAGTTTCAGTTGGAGCTGGACCCGGCCCAGCTGCTGCACTACGGCGTCAGCGTCAACCAGGTCACCAGCGCAATCTCCGCCAATACCGCCAACGCCGGCGGCGGTCGCATCACCCGCGGCGAGCAGTCGTACATCGTGCGCGGCATCGGCATGGTGCATACGCTGAAGGATCTGGGTGACATCGTGGTAACCCAGAACAATGGCGTGCCGGTGCTGGTGCGTGACCTGGGCAAGCTGCAATACGGCCATCAGGTGCGCGAAGGCATTCTCGGCAAGGACAACAACCCCGACACGATCGAAGGCATCGTCGACCTGCTCAAGTACGAGAACCCGTCGCGGGTGCTGGAAGGCATCCACGCCAAGGTCGATGAACTCAACCGGCAACTGGCCGCGCAGGATGTGCGCATCGTGCCGTACATCGATCGCGACGACCTGGTCAACGCGACCAAGCAGAAAGTCTTCCACACCGTGATGGAAGGCGTCGGCCTGGTCTGCATCGTGCTGATCCTGTTCCTCGGCAGCCCGCGTTCGGCGCTGGTGGCTGCGGTGGCGATTCCAATGTCGCTGGTGACGGTGTTCATCCTGATGCAGTTCACCAAGATGCCGGCGAACCTGTTTTCGCTGGGCGCGATCGACTTCGGCGTGATCGTCGACGGCACCATCGTGGTGATGGAAGCGATCCTGCGCCGACGCGAGGAAAAGCCCGATGCCGTGCTCACCGAAGACGACGTGATGACGGTGACCAAGCATGTCGGTCGCTCGATCTTCTTCGCCACCTTGATCATCATCACCGCCTATCTGCCGCTGTTCGCGTTCGAGCACGCCGAAGGCAAGCTGTTCCGGCCAATGGCCTTCACCGTGGGCTATGCGCTGCTGGCTGCCCTCATGTGCACGGTCACGCTGACGCCCGGGCTGGCCTATATCGCACTGCGCAAGCCGCGCAAGCTGTTCCACAACAAGCCGCTGGAGAAACTGCAGGCAGCCTACCGCGCCAGCCTCGGCCGGCTGCTGCACCGGCTGCCGGTGGTCTATGTAACGGCGGGCGTGGCGCTGCTCGGCGTGCTGCTGCTGGGAGCGACGATCGGGCGCGAGTTCCTGCCTGATCTGGACGAAGGGTCGCTGTGGCTGCAGGTGCAGATGCCGACCGGTTTGTCGCTGGACCAGGCAAGTGCCATGACGGGCGAACTGCGTCGTGCGGTGCGCGAGTTTCCTGAAGTGTCCTACGTGGTGACCCAGCTCGGTCGCAACGACACCGGCACTGATCCCTGGACGCCCTCGCACGTCGAATCCGCGGTTGGCCTGAAGCCCTACAGCACGTGGGCGAATGGCGAGACCAAGGCGGAGTTTCTGCGCAAGTTCAATGCGCGAATGCAGCAGATTCCCGGTATCAGCGTAGGCATCAGCCAGCCGATCATCGACGGCGAGAACGACATGGTCGGCGGTGCGCACAGCCCGCTGGTGCTGCGCATCTATGGTGATGACTTCAAAGAGATGCGTCGTATTGGCGGCCAGATCGTCGATGTGCTCAAGGGTGTGCGCGGTACCGCCGATGCATCGATCTTCCAGGAGCCGCCGATCCCGCAGCTGGCGATCGTGGCGGATCGTGACGCGGCGGCGCGTTACGGCATCAATGTCGGCGACATCAGCAACCTGATCCAGACCGCCATCGGCGGTGCACCGATCACCCAAGTCTACGTGGGCGACCGCATCTACAACGTGACCGCGCGCGTAGCCAATGCGGTGGCCAACAATATCGAGGCGATCGGTGCGCTGCCGCTGACCTCCGCCAGCGGTGCGCAGATTCCACTCAAGCTGGTGGCGCATATCGGCGTGCAGACCGGTGAGAGCACGATCTCGCATGAACGAGGCCATCGCGAGCTGACCATCCGCATCGACAATCGCGATCGTGCGCTGTCGGAATACCTGGCCGATGCACAGCAGCAAATCGATGCGAAGGTGCACTTCGACAAGCAGGACTACCGCCTTGAATGGGCCGGCAATTTCCAGAATGCGCAGCGCGCGCAGGCGCGGCTGATCGTGGTGCTGGGCATGGTGCTGGCGATCATGGCGGTGCTGCTGTTCGCCGAGTTCGGCAAGTTGCACCAGGCGCTGCTGGTGCTGGCGGTGGTGCCACTGGCGACGGTGGGCGGCCTGATCTCGCTGCACCTGCGCGGTGAGACCCTGAACATCGCCACCGCCGTCGGTTTCATCGCCCTGTTCGGCGTGGCGGTGCAGAACGGCATCATCATGGTGTCGAACATCAATCGTGTCCGCAAGGAAGGCCTGTCACTCGCCGAGGCCGTGCTCGTCGGTGCGGCCGAGCGATTCCGCCCGGTGCTGATGACCGCAACAGTGGCCAGCGTCGGCATGCTGCCAGCCGCACTCGCCACGGGCATCGGCACCGACGTGCAGCGCGGCCTGGCCACCGTGGTGGTCGGCGGCCTGCCGATTGCCACCCTGCTCACGCTGTACATCCTGCCGGGTTTCTATTTTGCGACGGAACGTTTCATTCAACGGCGCCAGGGTCATGCGCCATCGGCGAAGGACATCTGACCATGCACGCCATCCTCAACATCACGACCTGGCGCGGCCAGCGCACGCTGCTCGCTCTTGGCATCGGCCTGCTGCTCAACGCGTGCGCAGTCGGACCGAATTACCAGCGCCCGGGGGCACCTGCCGCACACGACTACATATCTGATGAAAGCAGGCCAACGGCAATACCTCAGGCTACCGTTTCCGCGTCGGGGCCGGGTGGCAATGCACAGCAGTTCGTACGCGACATGGATATCCCGGGCCAGTGGTGGACGCTGTTCCATTCCGAGCCCTTGAATGCGCTGATCGACGATGCGCTTAAGCACAATGCCGATGCGGAAGCAGCCCAGGCGGCGTTGCAAGCCGCATGGGAGAACGTGCGTGCGCAGCGTGGCGCGTACTTCCCCAGTGTCGATGCCAGCGTCAATCCGACCCGGCAGAAAACCGGCTCCGTGCTGTCCAGCGGCGTCGCATCGAACAGCACGCTGTACAGCCTCACTACCGCCCAGGTCAGCGTGTCGTACGCGCCGGACCTGTGGGGCGGCAACCGGCGTCAGGTGGAGTCGTTGGTGGCACAGGCGAACGCGCAGCGCTTCCAGCTGGAGGCGACCTATCTCACGCTGACCAGCAACCTGGTCAATGCGGCGATCCAGGAAGCCTCGTTGCGCGCGCAAATTGATGCCACTCGCAACATCATCGCGGATCAAGAAAAGGTCATGGCTACACTGCAGCGTCAGCAGACCTTGGGCGATGCTGCCGAAGCCGCCGTCGCTGCGCAGCAGGCTGCACTGGAACAAAGCCGTGCCACCTTGCCGCCGCTGGAGAAGCAGCTGGCCCAGCAGCGTGACCTGCTGGCGGCGCTCAGCGGACGCATGCCGAGTGACAGCATCGATGCCCGCTTCACGCTGGATGCGCTGCAGCTGCCGACCGAGTTGCCGTTGAGCCTGCCGGCCCGGCTGGTCGAGCAACGTCCCGACGTGCGCATGGCCGACGAACAGCTGCATGCGGCCAGTGCGCAGGTCGGCGTGGCGATCGCCAACCGGCTGCCGAACGTGCAGATCAGCGCGAACATCGGCAGCGCAGCGGAAAGTGCGAGCTCTCTGCTGAGTACCGGCACCGGTTTCTGGAACCTTGGTGCCAGCATCACCGCACCGCTGTTCGATGGAGGTGCGCTGAAACACAAGCAGCGTGCCGCCGAGGCGACTTACCGGCAAAGCGTGGCGCAGTACCGCAGCACGGTGATCGATGCGGTGCAGAACGTGGCCGACGTGCTGCACGCGGTGCAGTCCGATGCTGCCGCGCTGACCTCCGCCGAACTGGCTGAGCGTGCTGCCGCGCGCAGTCTGGCGATTGCACAGCAGCAACTCGCGCTGGGTGACCTTAGTGAGGTGGCAATGCTCAATGCCGAACAAACCTGGCGGCAGGCCGAGATCATGCTGGTGCAGGCGCGCGCGAATCGTTACGCCGATACGGCAGCGCTGTTCCAGGCACTCGGCGGCGGTTGGTGGAACCGGCATGACGTGGTGACGGCGGTTCCGTCGTCATGAAACATGCTGGTGATGCGGCGTGTCCGGAGTTTGACAGGCTGCAGTTCGTTCGTTGTTGGGGCGATGACTTCACGGGCGCGTGCCGCATGGCGATTCACGTTCGCTGTGCAGTTCAATCCTCTGCGCAACGCGCGCGACGCCGATGCCGCCACCACAGTACCAGCAGCACTAGCAGTACCAAGCCGACCAGTGCCCACAGACTGCTCTGGCCGCGATGAACCCACTTCATCAGCCATTCGTGGTTGTCGGCACCGAAGAAACCCAGGTACACCCAGAACGGCACACTGATCAACGCGGCCAGTCCATCGATCAGCAGGAAACGCGTGAACGACACCCGGTGGCTGATACCGGCGGTGATGTAGACCGTGGTGCGCATGCCCGGCAGGAAGCGCGCGATGAACAGCATGCGATTGCCGTAGCGCACAAATTTTTCCTGCACCATCGCATAGCGTTTGGGAGTAAGCACGCGCGCAATGAATCTCCACTGCAGCATGCGTGCGCCGTAGTGGTGGCCAAGCAGGAAGATCGCGGAATCTCCCAGCAGCACGCCGAACATCGTCAGCGCAAACATCGCATGCACGTTCGCGTAGCCGAGCCCGGCGATCACGCCACCGGCGACCAGGGTGATGTCTTCCGGCAACGGCAGCCCGGCACCGCAGATCATCAGCGCGATGAATACCGCGACATAGCCGTTCTCGGCGAAAATCGTGATCAGTCGTTCAAGCAGATCCATCGATATCCTTGCGCATCTTGCCTAACCCGCCTCGCGGCAGCGGGCATGATCCCACAGTCGGCTGGTGCTGGCCTGCCGACGAAGCCGGATGACGTGAACGGGGCATGGGCGTGCGGTACAGCATCAGGTCAGTCCGGAGCGGTCACCGGCCGCACGCGCGCAGCCAGCAGTTCGCGCAGTTCGGCCTTTTCCGCGCTGTCCAGTGCGCCTTCGCGGCTCTTGGCGGTCAGCGTGTCGCGGCGCTGAGTGGTGGCCTGGTCGTCCATGCGCGTCAGTGCATCGAAGAACTCGGCGCGCTGCGCTTCGGGTTCGCCCACCGCGACGGCGGCCATCAGCCTCTGCAGCGACGGATACTCCGGCCGCTCGGCAAAATGCTCCACCAGCATCGCCGGGTTGATGCCGGGGCGCGCGCGGGCCGTGTCGATCAGCTCGGCGAGCAGCTCCACGCCCGGCTTGTCCAGACGCAGGAAGCGGTAAGGCCTTTCCACCTGGTCGGCCAGGCCGGGCTGGGCCAGCAACAGCGAGATCGCGCTGCGCACCAGGCTGCGCTGTACCGCCATGGGGCGTTGCACCGCGCGATGCGTGGCCGGGTCGGCCTGCAGCACGGCGCGGGCGCCACTGCGTCTTTCCAGCTCCTGCGCCATCAGGTCGCGGAACGCACCATCGGGCAATTTGGCGAGCAGCGGACGGGCGCGCTCGGCCAGCCGCGCGCGGCCATCGAGGCTGCCCATTTCCACGTCATGTGATAGCTCGTTGAAAAAGTAGTCCGACAGCGGCATCGCCTGCTTGATGCGCTGTTCGAAACCGTCTCGACCTTCCTTGCGCACCAGCGAATCCGGATCCTCGCCGTCGGGCAGGAACAGGAAATAGGCCTGGCGTCCGTCACGCAGCCGCGGCAGCGCGGACTCCAGCGCCTTCCACGCCGCGGCGCGGCCGGCGCGGTCGCCATCGAAGCAGAACACCACATCCGGTGCGGCGCGGAACAACACCTCGGTGTGCTCCGGCGTGGTCGCCGTGCCCAGTGTGGCCACCGCGATCGGCAGCCCAGCCTGGTGCAGCGCGATCACGTCCATGTAACCCTCGACCACCACGATCCGCGCAAGGTTCGCATTGGCCTGCTTCACCTGCCACAGCGCGAACAGTTCGCGGCCCTTGTGGAACAACGGGGTCTCGGGCGAGTTGAGGTACTTCGGACTCTGCTCAGCTTGCAGCACGCGACCGCCGAACGCGATGACGCGGCCACGGCGATCGAGGATCGGAAACATCAGCCGTTCGCGGAAGCGGTCGTACTTGCTGCCACGCTCGCTGCTGGCGACCATGCCGGCCTCGTTCAGCAGCTGCATGCGCCGTTCGCTGCTGCCCAACGCCTTGATCACGCCGTCATAGCCCGCAGGCGCCCAGCCGAGGCGGAAGCGCTGGATCGTCTCGGCATCCAGTCCGCGCTTCTTGCAGTAGGCCTGCGCGTCGGCATTGCGCGGCAGTTCGCCTTCGTACCAGCCGGCGGCGGCATCGAGCAGGGCGTACAAATCAGTCTTGTCCTCGCGTGGGCGCTCGTCGCGGCCACCTTCGCGCGGCACGGTCAGGCCGACCGTCTGCGCCAGTTCCTCGACCGCGTCGGGAAACTCCAGCCGGTCGTAGTCCATCAGGAACTTGATGGCGCTGCCATGCGCGCCACAACCGAAGCAGTGGTAGAACTGCTTGGTCTGGCTCACCGAGAACGAGGGCGAGCGCTCGTTGTGGAACGGACAGCATGCCATCCATTCCTTGCCGGCCTTCTTCAACGGCACCCGCCGCTCGATCACGTCGACGATGTCGACGCGGGCAAGCAGTTCATCGATGAAACTATCGGGAATCAGGCCACGCATAAGCAGCCTAGTTTAGGGCTTGTGCCGTTATGACGGGGGCGAGTCGGCCAAGGGGGTGGGAGACCCGGCCAATCTGCCGGCACACGACGCTGCAGCGACGCCTGGCGAGCTAGCATGCCGGACATCCGGGTGGTTCTTCGCGAGGCCGTTGATGCGTCAGGCAAAACATCCACCGCTGCGGTTTCGGCAGGCAACGCCGGAAGATGTACAGCCGGCCGTGCCCTTGATCCACAGCTCCGGTCCGGCGGCATTCGATTATGTGTTCGCGCTGCCGGATCACGGTGATGCGCAAGGCTTCCTCCGGCAGGCGTTCATCGATGGCGCCGGCGAGTTTGGTTCACGCAACCATGTGGTGGGCGAACTGGATGGTGTGGTGGTCGCGGTCGGCGCCGGTTTCGGTGGCGACGCGAAGTGGCCGTTCACGCTGGCGGCGGCGCGGCAGATCCTCGGCCACTACGGCTGGCGTCATGCGGCCGGGGTGATCGCGCGGGGACTGAAGGTAGAGACGGTGATCCCGCCGCCCACCGGCACGATGCACTACCTCGCGCATCTGGCCGTGGCGCCGGCCTGGCGCGGGCAGGGCATCGGTCAGGCGCTGATTGCCCACCTGCTGGGGCAAGCCCGCGCGCTAGGGCGGCAGCAGATCGTGCTCGATGTCGCCACCAGCAATCCGGCGGCCGAGCGGCTGTACGCGCGGCTGGGCTTCGGGGTGACCGGGGAGCGGTTGGCCCGGCTGGCCAACGCGCAGGAACAGGTGCCGGATCACCGGCGCATGCAGCGCCTGCTCGATTGAGACGCGGCACGACGGCGAGATGCTGCCGTGTCGCAAGCGTTACAGAATGTGGAATACGCCGATGACTGCCAGCACGGCGATCAGGAACAGGATCAGGAAGATCGCGAACAGCAGCTTGGCGATGGTGCCCGCGACACCGGAGATGCCACGGAAACCGAGCAGGCCAGTGACCAGCGAAATGATGGCGAAGATGATGGCCCACTTGAGCATGCGTTTCTCCTGCGGTGATGAGCGGCCGCGCGTCAGGGGATGTCTGGCGAGCCATGTGTCGCTTTTGTAGCGGGTGTGGCGTGAACGCGATGCATCGCCGGCTTGCTGTCAACGGTAACGACCGGCAAGCTGCACGGTCAGGTTGACGGGAAGGGCGAGCATGGTGATCACGGCGGTGATGGCATACAAACAGCGCGCGATCGTGCGCGCGTTCGAGCAAGCGGCTGCAACCACGGCGGCGACGGCCTGCCGCGCGGAGTCGCTAGGGCTGAAGCCGGGCATGGCCTGGCACCAGCTGGTGGGCCATGCCGTGCTGCGCTGTCCCGGCGAGGGGCGTTACTTTCTGGATCTGGCGAACTGGCAGCGGCTGCGCCAGCGTCGCCGGCGCCTGGCGTTGCTGGCAGTCATCGGCGGGTTGCTGGTGGTGCTCGCCGTGATCCTGCTGACGACACGCGCGGGCTGAAAGCTCAGCCGGCCAGCCTGGCCTTGATCTTGCCCGAGACCACGGCCATGTCGGCACGCCCGGCGGCCTTTTCCTTCACCGCGGCCACCACCTTGCCCATGTCGCGGGCCGAGCTGGCGCCGGTTTCGCTGATCGCCGCGGCAACCAGTGCGTCGATCTCCGCCTCGTTCAGCTTGGTCGGCAGGTAGGTTTCGATCACCACCATCTCGGCGCGCTCGATCGCGGCCAGATCCTCGCGGCTGGCCGCCTCGAACTGGCTGACCGAATCGCGCCGCTGCTTGAGCATCTTCTCCAGCGTGGTCAGCACCATGGCGTCAGTCTGCTCGACGCGATCATCCACTTCATGCTGCTTGATCGCCGCCAACATCAGCCGGATCACGCCCAGCCGGTGCTTGTCGCCGCCGCGCATGGCGGTCTTCATGTCTTCGGTGAGCTGCTGCTTGAGGGTCATGGCGCTGGTCTCGGGAAGTGGGCAGATGGCGATGGAAAGCTGATTCTACGGAAACGACAAAGCCGGCGTTGTCCTGGGGGACAACACCGGCCAATGTCGAATCCGAAAGCTTGCGGTGGCTGCGAGAACCCGCGCCGACCGTGTTTCCTTCAATGCGCAGCGCCGGGGCGCCGCATGATCCACCGCCAGGCGGCGGATCGGGGAAACTCAGTACAGACGGACTTTGCGTGAGACGTCACGCGACAGACGACGCAGGTGACGTTTCACCGCGGCAGCGCGCTTGCGCTTGCGCTCCTGGGTCGGCTTCTCATAGAACTCACGCTTGCGCGTTTCAGCCAGGACGCCGGCCTTCTCGCAGGTACGCTTGAAACGACGCAGTGCAATCTCGAACGGCTCGTTCTCGCGAACTTTTACGTTGGGCATGGAAACTCCGAGTGGTAATCTGCCCGCTTGTACGGGACTGTTAAATAGGGCGAGCCGCGAATTATACCGTGGATATCACAGAATTTTCAAAGCCGGTGAACAAGCCGGTACTGGGTATCGAGACCTCCTGCGACGAAACCGGGGTGGCGCTGCTGCGCTGGGAGCCGGAGGCGCCGGGCCGCGGCCTGCTGGCACATACCCTTTACAGCCAGATCAAGCTGCACGCCGACTACGGCGGCGTAGTGCCGGAACTGGCCAGCCGTGATCACGTGCGCAAGCTGCTGCCGCTGATCCGCGAGGCGTTGGTCGAGGCCGGACTGACCGTACACGACCTGGGCGGGGTGGCCTATACCGCCGGCCCCGGCCTGGTCGGCGCCTTGCTGGTGGGGGCTTCCGCCGGCCGCGCGCTGGCCTGGGCACTGGGTGTGCCGGCGATCGGCGTGCACCATATGGAAGGCCACCTGCTGGCGCCGCTGCTGGAGGACAACCCGCCCGAGCCGCCGTTTGTGGCCCTTTTGGTCTCTGGTGGCCATTCCATGCTGGTCGAGGTCAAGGCGATCGGCCAGTACACGATCCTCGGCGACACCTTGGACGATGCCGCCGGCGAGGCGTTCGACAAGACCGCCAAGCTGATGGGGCTGCCGTACCCCGGCGGTCCGGCGCTGGCCAAGCTGGCCGAACAGGGCCGTGCCGGTGCGTTCCGCTTCTCCCGGCCGATGACTGATCGACCCGGGCTGGATTTCAGCTTCTCGGGCCTGAAAACCCAGGTGCTGCTGGCCTGGCAGAAGTCGGATCAAAGCGATCAGACCCGTGCCGACATCGCCCGCGCGTTCGAGGAGGCGATCGTCGATACGCTGATCATCAAGTGCCGCCGCGCCCTGCAGGCTAGCGGCGCGCACCGGCTGGTAATCGCTGGCGGCGTCGGCGCCAACCGAAGATTGCGCAGCGAACTGGCCGCGGCCGGTGCGAAGGACGGGTTCCAGGTGTATTTCCCGCGGCTGGACTTCTGCACCGACAATGGCGCGATGATCGCGCTGGCCGGCGCGATCCGGCTGGCCAGCGGCCAGCATCAGGACGAAACCGTGCAGGTGCACCCACGCTGGGACTTGCAGACCCTGCCGGCAGCCTGACCACGAGGCTTTTGTAGGGCGGGGACTGCCCGCCGGCTCTGGCTCTGACTCTTCGGGATCGGCAGAAGCGGCGGGCAGTGCCCGCCCTACGGATCCGGCCTTTGTGCGGTTACGCGTTCACCATTGGGTGCGGCCGGGTAACAGCCCCTTCAGTTCAGCTTCGGTGAGGTTGCGCCACTGGCCGGGTTTCAGATGGGCCAGCTTCACGTTGACGATCCGCACGCGACGCAACTGCGTCACGCGGTAGCCGAACGCGGCGACCATCAGGCGGATCTGCCGGTTCAAGCCCTGGGTCAGCACGATCGAGAAGCCAAACTTGGCAATGCGGCGTACGCGGCAGGGCTCGGTCATCTGGCCGTGGATGCGCACGCCTTTGGCCATGCCGGCAAGGAATTCGTCGGTGACCGCCTTGTTCACCGCGACGAGGTATTCCTTCTCGTGGCCGTTCTCCGCGCGCAGGATTTCGTTGACGATGTCGCCGTTGCTGGTCAGCAGGATCAGCCCTTCGGAATCCTTGTCCAGCCGGCCGATCGGGAAGATCCGCTGCGGATGGTCGACGAAGTCGACGATGTTGCCGTCCACCCCGTGATCGGTGGTGCAGGTGATGCCGACCGGCTTGTTCAGCGCGATATAGACGGCCTTTTTCGCCGCGGGCGTGGCGGCAAGGATGCGCGCACGCACGATCTCGCCATCGACGCGCACTTCGTCACCTTCCAATGCCTTGGCACCGGTCGAAACCACCTCGCCGTTGATGCTGACGCGACCGGCGATCAGCAGCTCGTCCGCTTCGCGGCGCGAGCACAGGCCGGCTTCGCTGATGTATTTGTTGACGCGCATGCCCGGACCTTGAGCCTTCCTGTGGGAGATTCTATGTTCGCATGCAAGTCTTTTGATGGATTTTCGGTTGGTAGTCCGAACCGCTCTTGAGGAGGGCGAAGGCGATACGGGCGAGTTTGCGACCGAGTGCGACGAGGGTCTGTGT
>JBOHYM010000055.1:0-209724 GCA_050737735.1 Rhodanobacter sp.
CTGTCTAGTCCCGACTGATTCTTTGTCTTCCTGACAAACAGCTCCGGCTGCTTGTCACGCCATGCTCGTATGGCTTGCATGGGTGTTTTGTGCCCGTGCGCACGTTGCGGCAGGTGTTCGTTGTAAAGCTTTCCGTAACGTTCGATGGTGGTCTGCAGGTCATCGCGTGAGCGGAAGCGCGTGGTCGCCAGAATGTCGCTGATGCGGCCATTGAACCGCTCCACCATGCCATTGGTTTGGGGCTGGCGTGGCGTGATCAAGCGATGCTCGATGCCGAGCAAAACACACTCGCGATCGAAGGCGTGCTCCCCAGAGGGCTTCTTGCGCTTGCCGGTGAACCGGTCGGTGAACTGGCTGCCGTTGTCGGTCAGTAGCTTCTCGATTTTCATGGGCGCCGCTGTCTGCAGCCGGCGCAAGAAGTCCGTGCTGCTTCCCTCGCTTTGGTCGGCGTAGATGCGCAAGTAGACCCAGCGTGTGGCCCGGTCGATGGCGACGAACAGGTAGCGCCGTGAGGTCTCGTCAGGCATTTGCGGCAGGTACTTGATGTCTACATGCACAAAGCCTGGGGCGTAGTCCTTGAACGTCTTGGGTGGAACCGGCGCGTCTTTGTCTTCGACCGGGCGGGTATTCACTCCATGGCGCTTCATGCAGCGCGCCAATCCCGAACGGGAGACTTTGGGATTCAGGAACTCGCGCACGACAACCAGCAGGTCATCCAGCGGCAACCACAGGCTGCGTCGGATCTCCATGGCCACCGCTTCCTGGGCCGGCGTGAGCGTGCAGTGGAGCGTGTCCGGGCGATGCGAACGATCGGCCACGGAGTCGCGATCGCGCCACTTGCGTACCGTAGGCGCGGTCACTCCGTAGCGGCGAGCCAGAACACCTGCGCTCAAGCTCGGATCCTCCGCCTTGAGCTCGGCGCGGGTACGGGGCGTCGTGCGCGCCAAGGGGTGTAAGGTCAGTGTCATCTCAGGCTTCCAGCTGCTGGTAGAGTTGCTTCATCGCATCACGGGCTAAGCTTAAACGCCAAACTCGTTGCTGGATAGAATCACACGGCACCTGACAACTAGCCTGGGTGAAAGTTGCAATGCGTAAGGAAGTTTTTAAGGACGACTCGGGCCGATGGTCATGGTCGGTATCCAGTTCTGAGTCTTCAGCCGTACAGCGATCGGGCTACAGCTCATATGTCGAAGCCGACGAAGACGCCGACGAAGAGATGCGTCTCCGAATCAAAAGTGCTGACGCGGTCGCCTACCGGCGGCGCCATCAACTTGCTATGGAAGCGCTCTCAACACTAAGTCAGCGAGCACTCAAGGCGCTCGCGGTTGATGCGCACATGGCAGACACATCGACCGTCGCTGAGATAGCGCAGGCGCTGGAGGATGGCAAGTTTGATCACGGTCACCTTGTCGTTGCGGGCCTCAAATCTCGCGAAGACATTCTTGCATTCGTCGAGAGTCGTCTCTGCGAACTGACATGAGTTCCAACCGAGCCCTGTCTCGCAGAATGCTGCCTCTTGTCTACGGACTGGTGGCAGTGGCAGCGGTCATACTCGCGCTGACTTGGGGCACCCACGAGCTCGAAATATCCATGGCTGGGTTGCTCAACGCCGAAAGCGTTTGGTCAAAGGCGGAAAAGCAGGCCACCATCGAGCTGGACCGATACGCAGAATTTGGCGGCCACGGCTCGCTTGATCGGTTTCGAAGCGAGATCGCCATTCTCGACGATGATCGAATCGCCAGGGATATGGTGTGGTCCGATCATTACGACAACAAACAGGTTTACAAACTGTTTGCTAGTGGCGAGGTCCTTCCAAGCGCCATACCCAGCTGCGTGTTCGCGCTCCGCTATCTCCATGACGTTTCCTTTCTGCATGATGCATTCACTGCCTGGAAGGACACTGACTCGGCTGTCATCGAACTAAGCGCGATCGCGAGTCGCTTAAAGTCTGAGCGAGACGCTGGTCCCATCTCCACGGGCGAAGAGGCCGCCGCCCGCGAACGAATCTACGAACTGAACAGCCACATGGCTCCGAAGACAAAGGTCTTCTCCAGAGCAATTGCCATTGGGGCCTCGTGGTTTACGAATGCCCTGTTCTGGCTCATCGTCATAGTGTCACTGTTGGCGCTGTTCACGTGGCTGATCATGGCCGATCGCATATTTCGTGGGATTCGCGATACGGAAGACCGGTATCAAAAGCTCTTTGACGGCGCGCCCGACGCGATGATCATTGTCGATGTGGGCTCCGACGAGATTCTCGATGCCAATCGCGTGGCCAGAGATTGGACGGGGGCGAACGTGGTCGGGCGGCGCTTCGCGAGTTTGTTCACTGACGAGCGTTTTTCCTACACCCAGAACCTGTCGTCGAACGCCCTCCTGACGTTCGATGGGTCATCCATGCCTGTGGAGACCCAAACCAGCGTCATCGCATGGGGGAAGCGAAAGGTGCGCCAGGCTTTGGTGCGCAATATCAGCGATCGCGTCGCCATGGAGCGAGAAAGGCGGGTCGCTGCGGTGATGGGGCACGAAATGCGTAACCCACTTAACGCGATCATCAACGCATCCAGGTTGCTTGGTGAAGCCGCCACCGACAAAACATTCGTCGGCCTAACGCGCTTCATCGCTTCAGCCGCATCCGTCCTGAAAAGTCAGGGCGCTCCAGACGGCCAAGGTGTCCTGCTGGAGGCCATTGCGCAGGCAGCGACCCGACTGCTAAACAAGCACGCCGACGCAGATGAAGAACGTTCGCTGCTCAGCATGATGGTTTCCAATTCGCAACTGCTCCTGTCGAGGCTCAACGACGTCATTGACATGGTGGCGATCAACAACGGGAAGCTGAGTTTCCATGACGCTCCCTTTTCACTGGGCCGTCTAATGGGCCTCATAAGCGATGAGACCCAGCCGCAAGCCAAGGCGAAATTCCAGAAGCTACTGCTCGTCGCAGACGCCGATCAGACTGTCGTGCTACTCGGAGACTCGAGACGAATCCAGCAATCCGTTACCAACATTATTTTCAACGCGATCAAGTACAGCCCGGAACATTCAACTATCGAAGTCCATCTGGTAGCAACAAACCATGACGACTCCTCCGTGAGTCTGGAGTTCCGCATTACCGATAGCGGTACGGGTATTCCTGATGCCAAGAAGGGCCAGATATTCGAGCCATTTTACCAAGCGAGGAAGACGGACTCTCAAATCTACGACGGGTTGGGCATTGGTCTGTTTCTCGTAAAGACGGTATCGGACGCGATTGGTGGAAACCTCAGGGTTGAGGATCGGCTCGGGGGCGGCACGGTCTTCATCTGGAAATTCACGCTCCCCCGCGCAGCGCTTTCGGATTCGTCGGTGGCCGATATTCCACTGTCCAGCTATCTTTTTCTCCACAAGGAGCGGGTCACGTCACTTCACTGCCTAATCGCTGACGACACACCATCGAACAGGGCAGTCCTTCATCACGCTTTGATGCGGGCAGGGCACACCTTTACGGAGGTGTGTGACGGTGGGGCCGCCCTCGCCGCGATGCAGAAGGAGAGGTTCGACGTGATCCTTCTGGACATGCACATGCCAACGATGTCAGGCGAGGAATTGTTGGCCAGGATGAGTGCACCAGGTTTGTTGCTGCGAGATCATCCTGAGATCATCGTCATCAGCGCCGACACGACCGTCAACCGGCAGGCCGGCTCCTTGTTCGAGGCGGCGACGGCTGTCTTGGCGAAGCCCATCATCATGGAAGATCTCATGGACCTGCTGGAGGCCGTCTCCATGAGGCGGTACGGCCGACGTCGCAGAGGCGACGCTCCGGATCACGCTCCGCAGAAGACACCAAGGAACGAACGGGTAAAAACGACGCACGTGGAGTGGATGCTTGAGGCGATTGAGCCAGAGACCGTTGGTGTGTTTCTGCGGGCATGCGGCGACGGAATTCGCAGCAACGCTGCGGTAATAGAAGGTGCATTGTTGCTCCGCTCAGACGAGAAGCTGCGTTTCGCCATACACAGTCTGAAGAACGAGTTTCAGAATATCGACTATATCGAGGGCGTGGCGTGGTGTGCTTTTGCAACCGCAGAAGGGTACTCGGATCTGTCGGCCATGGAGTTCCGGTCATCCCTTAGAGGGCACGTCGTCCGCGCCATGTCACGCATCGAGCGGCTTGAGTCAGTAGCCCTGAGCTCCTGAGGCGCGACGCAACCAGTTCTGGCTGTAAGCGCCGGCCAGCTCCGGTGCATCGTGGAAAACCACCAGATTTTCCGCGTTGGTCGTTTCCGCGGCTCGACTGAAGTTGAACGAGCCAGTGATAACCGTGCGGCCGTCGATCACTATGACTTTGTTGTGCGCGATGCCTTGGCCAGCTATGTAGTCCACGGCCACAGGCACCCCATGCGCGAGATCGTAGCGGGCGCCGTTTCCACGTACGTCGATTGCCTGATCTTCCTTGTCGACCAGAACGCGCACGTCGACACCGCGGCCCTTGGCCTCCGCAAGCGCCGAGTAGATCGGCTTGGAAGTGAAGGAATAGGCCTGCACAAGGATCGACGCCTTAGCCTGGCTGATCTCACTGACCACTGCCGATTCCGCCCCACCGTTGGGAGAGAAATAGACGCTGATCTGGCCCGATGTCCTGGTGGTGATCGCCTGAGCGTAGGTGCTGCCAGGCGCGAGCAGGAGCAGGGCGACCAGGGCAATGCAATGGATCCGGGTGAGGTTCACGGGAAGATTCCGGGCGATGAGGTGGCTAAAGCGTAGCCCCGAGCCGTGGGCCACCACCGCTCAGGCACACCCGTTTAAGCCAGCAGGTTGAACATGCCTCACGACTGGTGGCATAGTGGGCGCGCCGATGAGGCCGATCCCCACCGTCGATTAGGTGGATGAGACGCTGGTCAGGACTTGATCCCGCTGCGTCGACCAGGTGGCGAGCAGACGCCTGATCCATCCCAGAGCTGATTTAGGAGAGTCATGGGTCTCCGGCATGCATGTCGTGCCTGACGCCGATGGGCTTTCTGTGCGCTTCGCGCACTAAACGTCACCGGAACGCTTCCGGTATTCCAGGGGAATCGGCTACTCGTCGCAATGGCGGGCACTGCCTTTCGAGTCACTCACCACCTCCGTGGGCTACGCGCCCATCGGGCCCGGGCTCACTTCTCACCAAGGAGTCCTACATGAGTAATGCAACAAATCCTGTGAAACACAACCGGATCTTTGCCGGGATGTTCCCTTGTGGCATCAGTTACGCCGATCGCCACACCATCAAGGGGAGCGACTACAAGCGGCTTGCGTTTCTTCCGTACGACACACTCGAGCTTCAAATCGAGAAGTCCTGCCCGAAAGACCTGAAGGAGTGGATTTTGGCGGATGCCGCGAAGTACCAGGCGATGCAGGGTAGCTCGCTCTCGATCAGCGTGAGTGGCCAGACGGTACTTCTTGGCAACAAGTGCCCAGCGCCGGCTTTCGACGCTGCTGGCCTCTTCGATAAGAAACTCAAAGAGATGTGCCTCATCACCGTTGAGGACGCGGGACTGTCGCCACACGACGTGCAGAGATACGTCGGCGGCGCAAAAAACGACATCGACGTAAAAAACGCGGTGCGTGAATACGCCGATGACTACGACCTTGAGGTCGTTGGCACGAACTGGTCGTAACCTCTCACACGTTTCAATCATCTGCCGGCAACCGCCGGCTCATCCCACTGCGGGGCACCCTCCCGCGTGGGACAGGTGTGCCCGCAGTTTCCGTTCTGGAGACTTGAATGAATAGCAAACGCACACCCACGATCGTGATTCACAGCATGATTGCCCTCGCCATTTCAGCGGAGTCAGCCAGCCATCAGATCCGCCAGACGATTCCCGACTGGCAGCCGCACCTCTCTGATGGTTTTCAGGGACGCCAGCTCCTCGTGTTGCAGGAGGATCAGCAGGTCTACAACGGATATCTCTGCGAAAGGGGAACCCGGATCTGCGCATCCGGACACGATGGCCTGGTCCGGGACTACTTCGCGTGGCACCGGGCCTCTGCGGTCGAAGGGCTCATCAGCTATGGAGATCCAAGTTCGTCCGCAACGACGTCGCAATTTGACGCCATGCAGGACGGCACGCTTGCGAATGCAATGCCGTTGGGGTTCCTCAACGGCATCGAGACATCGCTCGATTTCCATGTCCGCAACCACCGATACCTGTCACCAAAAAAGCAGGACCGGCTGAAGATGTACCAAGACGCTGCCATTGCACCGGTGACCCCCAAGGAGGATCCGGTCACGGGCAACACGATCTGGACGGTTAACCTCGGCCTGCTTCCTGAGGAGTCGTTGTACGCAATGCTCGAGCTTCACGGCCGCCAGTTCACCGGAGTCTACGAAGTTCGGCACGCCGGGTCCGGCATGAAGGCGTCAGCGGCAGACTTTCTGGCCACGGCGCACCAGGATTGGCGGAGCGCTTACAAGTTCGCCGCCTAACCGAACCAAGGACACGACATCCCATGGGTGTCGTGCTCCTTTCCATGAGGAATTCCAATGTCAAACACACACGATGTAAAGATCCAAGTCCTCATCCAGAAGGCCAGAGCCGTGGTCTGGAAAGTGAATCACAACGACGCCTCGGGACCAGCGAAGATCGATCGCAACGATGTGGTTATTCGCCAACTTGAGGAGGCGTTGGGCGGTTTCGAGCTGGGCGCCGGTGAGATTGACGGGGTCTACGAAATGTCCGACCAGCCGACATGTTGCCCGCTCTGCGGTATGCGAAGTGATTGAGGGATGGCCGAGATTTGTGCGAAAACGCTCATTTGACGTCTAAATTATTGTTTTCTTAATGCAATCTGCGACTCGCATCGCCTGCATGACCTGGAATTAGCTGGACTCAGCTAAAATTAGCGACTTCGAAGAATTGTTGCTAATCGCGGTTCTACGTCGGAACTGCCGAACATGCTGTCAGCCGATCGACCTGACTATGTTGCTGCGGGTGGCGCAGGTGTGGAGGCAAACTGCAGCTTGGACAGAACTTCTTCCAGTACCTCCAGCCTGGCCTGCATGGATACGGCTCGGCTTTCGGCCTCCTGTCGTGCAGTCCTCTCCTGATCAAGCGCCTGTGCCGTAGCCTCCTGATCAAGGCGCAGGCGTTCCAGCGCCTGGACATCCTGGCTCCACGTCGTGCGAAGGTTGGCCAGCTCTGCAACCACAGGCTTGAGGGTGGACACCTCATTCTGTGCCGTGCGCGCCGCGCTTCGTGACTGCTGCAATTCCTTGTCCAATTGTGCGTTGTGTTCCGTCATGCGTCCGTTGTCGCGATTGAGCTGCAGGAGCTCGTGATTTTTTCCCGTGAGGGCTTCATTGGCTTGACGCAACGCGACCTGCAATTCTTGGATCTGGTGTTCATGTCGGCGCTGTTCCTGCTCTCGCTGTTCCTTCACGGATGTCCGGTAGTGTTCCAGCGCCTCGCGGGCATGCGTGTGTTTCTCCTCCAGCGATTGGGTGTGTTTTTCGTGCTCGGCCACCCGAGCGGTCAAGCCGCTGACCCGTTCTTCCAGTTGCTGCAACTGCAAGGTGGCATCGAGCCGCGCCTGGCGTGTGGCCTCGTGTTGTGCCTGTTCTTCACGCAGCGCCGTCGACGTGCGCTCCTTATCGGCGCGGATGGATGCCGCCTCGTGCCGTGCCTGCTCCAACTGTGCGCTTTGCTCCTTTCGCTGGGCCTCGAAACGGGCTGCTGCCTCGGCGATCTTGGCGTTTGCCTCCTCGTGGAGCCGCCCTGCCAGCCGGCTGACCAGATCGGCCAAGGCGTCGCCGATCGGGAATTTGCCGCCCACGCCGGCGGTATCCTCGGCCTCCAATTCCTTGAGGTAGAGGGTCGGCAGGGATCCATACAAAAACCGGCAGTTTCTGTTGCAACTGATTGAATTTCATAACTTCAAGACGCGCTTTCGTTGGCCAAAGCTTGCTCTTGGGCATGTGATGTAGCCGCCACGGCCTGTTCCGCCTCTTTGAGGATTCGACGCGCGAAGTCAATAGGCGTCACTTTCCTGCTGGTGTCGACGGTGTAGTCGCCGAACCGATTGATGTGCGCCGTTCGATATGGTGACAGTCCGGCGAGTACCTCGGGGCTGATCTCGACGCCCTCGTCGCGCAACTCGGCCAATACACGCGACATCTGCTCCACGTTGTGCAGGATGACGAGGTTGGCCACCAGATGATTGTAAGCAACGATTTTCTGCTGCTCATGCAGCACGTTCTCGGCAATGATTCCCTGCCCGCCGAAGAAGGCCCACTTGGTGAAATTGTTGAACTCCTCGCTTTTGTTGGTGGCTGCTTGGATCGTCTTGCGGACCTCTACGTCATCGATGTAGCGCAGCAGGAACAGCGTCCGGATGACCCGGCCCAGTTCCTTGAAGGCGAAGTAAAGCTTGTTCTTGCGGCTGTAGTTGCCCAGGCGACGCAGAATCGTGGAGGCGGAGATCTTGCCCGTCTTGATCGACACCGCCACGCGCAGCATGTCGTGCAGGTGCGTTTCGATGAGATCCCAGTCAATGCTACCGTCACCGAATAGCGCCTGGATGTTCGAGTATTCAGCGTCCGGATCAGGACTGGACAAGGTGAGATCCTTGATGTTGCGGATACGCGGCATGAGTTCGATGCCCAGCAGATGGGCCAACCCGAAGACCGGGAAATTCTGTGCCTGTGTGTCGCCATGCACCGTGTCCGGCCGAATGTCCGAGCGATTCTCGATCAACCCGTCGAGGATGTAGATCGCCTCGTAGGCTCCGCACGGAATGAAGCGGCTGAACAACGCGATGTACTTGTCGGACACGTGGTAATAGCCAATGCCACCGTACCCTCCGTAGCGGATGTGATATTCGGAGAAATTGTTCTGCGAGTAAACGCTCCAGATGGTGCCGTCGGCCGACGCTGACCGGCCGGTACCCCAGTAACCGGGCAGCTCGAACCGGTTGTACATATTGATCGTGTCGACGGTCGCGCGCTCAAGGGTGTCGTCCGTGACGTATTTGAGGTTCAGCCACGAGATCTGACGCCGACTGAAGCCTCGCACCGAGCGTGCCGTCTGCACCGGCCCCAGGTTACAGCCGTAACAAAACAACGTCGTCACGACGCGATGGTGCAAATCCTTGACCCGCGCGTCGGTCGCTGCCAGCGGTTTGAAGTGTCGTTTCAGATCGACCCAACTGGTCGCATCCACCAGAACATCGACGATGCTGGTCTCCGGCAGCCGTTCGGTGATGAGCGTATCCACCAAGCCGATTGCCTTGGACAGCTCCGTGCGCTGAAGCTTCTTGAGTACCAATCGCCCATCGACGATATCGGCGTGCGCGTTGTCGGGGAAACGTGCATTGACCGCTTTGCACTTGGCTCGCAAGGTTTCGCGCAAGGATTGAACGAAGGCTGCCGGCTCCGTGGTGACACCGGCGACTTCGCCATAGTCCGCCAACTCGTCCTGGAACGTAGCCTCGTCGACAAGCTCCTCGCGATAGTCGTCGTACCGTTCTCCGCCGGGGATGAACACGTCACCGGACCTGAGTTCGCTCTTGATCTGGAACAGAACGGCTAGTTCGAAATAGCGCCGCTGCACCCAGTCAGCATGATCCACCCCCCGATTCTTGGGAAACACATGCCGTCGCCAGTTGGCCGACAGCCAGCCGAAATCCCGATCCAGGCTCAGCCCCAACGATGCCGCCTCCGCGACATCGCGCCGATGGTGGCGCAGCTGCGTCAAGGCTTTGAGCAGTCGATCCATCACCGGGTCTTGCGACGCCGTGTGCAAATCCATGACTTCGAGGCAATTCAGGAGCAGCGCGCGCTGGGTCGCATAAGGCTTGAGGAGGAATGGTAGAAAGTTCTTGCCAGCGTAGGCCATGTGTTCTTCGCATTCGGCGAGCGTCTGAGCCGGATCCGAACCGATGACGTCACCGATGGCATCGATGCGCTGAGTGGCGGTGCCATCGACCTGGTAGGCCTGCAGGATCTCTTTCAGCTGCGCGACCAGATGATCGGTCCGTTTGAGATGCTCAACCTGGTACGTCATGAGATGCTTCTGCGCGGCGTTCTCCAGATTCTGCATCAGGCGAATGAACACGTCGGCGGTATCGTCCAGAGCCTTGCCGTGCTGGGACCGGATGAAGATCGCCGCCAGGGCATAGCGCTTGGTCGGTTTCAGCTCGGCCAGTTCGCTGGCGTCCAAGGCGCGCGCCATGGCGCGGAAAAACTTGAGCTTGGGTACTGGCACGTCCATCGCCGGAATCATGGCGGCCAACTTCTGCAGGCGATCGATGTGTTGCAGGTAGAAGCGCACCTCCTTATTGCCTGGGCGCTTGGGCTCGCGTTTCAGGGCTTGCCAGCCGCTGTGCGTTTGGCCTGGAGCGACCGACAGGAGTTCGTCGATCTTGTGACGCGCCTCAGGCGTCAACGCGCTGCTGATGTGCTCGAAGTGGGCCGCATGCACCACTTCGCGGGCCGTCACTGCCATCTCGTCGAGCAACCGAAAAGCGGGCAGTTCATAGCGATGGTGGTAGAGCTCTTCGACCATTACGTTGATGATGTCGGACAAGACATGCTTGGTTTGTGCGGTGTCTTCTGCCACCGTCTGTAGCCAGCGCCGTCCGGGCTCGCCCAAGGGGCGCACATTCAGGTAATTACGTATCTTCGGCAGGTGATCGCGCTTGCGGCGCGACGCGTCGTAATCGTCGAGATCCTGCACCGTAAACACGCGTCGGTAACCCATGGCGTCCGCTACATGTCGCACAATCCGTTCTGGAATCTCGCGCAGCGCCCCGAACTGACCGCGATGCGGAAGCGTTTTCAGATGCAACATCACTGCCAGTCGGATGCCGGGTTGGCTGCTCAGAGTATGAACAAACGCCAGTTCCTCGGCGGAAGGGGTGTAGTGCTGTTCGAGCTCGCGAGTACTGGGATCCGGCTTCAACCAGGGATAAGCGGTTTCGTGCGGTGCAGTCATGCGTCTGGCTTCTCCTACAAGTGGATGATTGATCCTAATCCCAGTGCCGATCACCGACTTCTTCGCGAAGGGAGGCATCGAGCACAAAATCATGGTTGTCCGCGATCCGATACAGGTCCTCAATCAGGGACGAAGCGATTTCGTCGAGCACCAGATCATCGGACACCGCCACCACCAATCGATACCGTGACCGCTCGTGATCGAGTGCCACGCCCTGGTGGGGCGACAGGCAGACGGTCTCGATCGTTTTTCGCGCCTTGGCCACGCTGCGTCCTTTGCGTCGCGGTGTCAGGAGTAACGTCAGTATCAGAGACACCGTGGCCCCGATTGTTTCCATGGGCAGCGGCGCGGGTGGCGAGGTGACGTGTGGTGGTGTGGGTAATGCCGCGAGCGCGGCCTCAATCCGCTGCTGGCCGAAGGCATCGGGAGTATCGATGTAGCGCATCGCCGAATGCACGTCTTTCCATCCGACGTACTCCATGAGCGCGCGCACATCCCAACCGTTCAAGTTGGCCCAACCGGCAAAGCCCCTGCGCAGGGAGTGGCCGCTGTAGGTGTTCGCTGAAGCCATGCCTGTTTGCGCAAACATCCGCCGCAACAACGGCACGACGCTGTTGTGATGCAAGGCACCAGATCGAAGCACGCCGGTACGCCCAATACCGCGGAACAGCGGCCCCGTCGTAAGTTTTGCCTGACGGATCCAATCGAGCGTAGCGGTCACTGGACACCAGCGGCTGAGTGCAGGCACATGGTAGGTCGTGCCCATTTGTTGCCGATCAGTTTTACTGCACCCCAGAAAACAGGTCATGCCTTGCCCTGGTACGACGTCGATATGTTCGACCTGCAGGCTGACGAGTTCGTCTACGCGAAATCCCCGCCAGAAGCCGAGGAGGAGCATCGCTCGGTCACGGCAACACCGGAGTGACGCACCGATATCGCCCCTCGAATCGGCCGCCAGGATCGCCGCATCGAGCCCATCGGCGATTTTGCCGACCAACGACAGTTGCAAGGGCACGGCACGCTTGATACGTGCAGGATGAAGGGCCTGGATGCCCTTGAGCGTGCGCTTCACCCGTGGTTCGGAAGCCGGGTCGGGGAACCCGTGCTCTCGATGCCAGTGCGAAAGCGCCGCCAAGCGTTGTCGCAACGTGTTGACTGACAACGACGCGGCATGAGCTGCCAGATAACGGGCCACAGTGTCTGGCGTGGCTGGCAGGAGGCCACCCCAGGTCACTTCGAAGTGCCGCAAGGCCGATGCATAGCTGCGCTGTGTGTTCTCGCGCTCGGCGGCCTGCAGGTAGCTTTCGAGGGAATAGGACGGCATGCACGTAGTGAAAGGCAGGTCACGGAAAAGCACAAGGCCACGGACTACCAATCTTCTGAACCTCACACTGCAACAGGCATGCGTTTACAACATATGAGACTTGACAATGTCAAAAAGTAGGCGCCAACTCAATAGGCACGGTGTCGTCGGCGGATGTTCCGATGATGTCGCGAGAAGTGATTGACACGCGAACACCTTGCGGCAACCACTTCTCAGCATATCCCTAGGCCTCATGGCCGAACGGCACCATGGAGACGATCAAGGATGACCGCAGATTTATTCCGGGAAGAAGTTCTCCTCTCCCAGCGTGGCGAGCGGCTTGGTTCGATCCGCCTACAAGCGCCACGCCTCGGTATCGGCCTACTGCCTGTCGCGGCCATTCTCGCGCTGTTGCTCGGCGGCCATTACACACGTCACGAACAAGTCGCCGGCACGCTGGTGCTGAGAAGTGCCTTGTTCACCATCACGCCCATCGCCGCAGGCATCGTCACTCGCGTCCGCGGACAACTACTTGCATGCCTACCGCCAAAATTTGTTGTATCGGCTTATTTATTATTGCGCCAACGCTAAACATTTAAGGGTCACGCCAATGAAGGCTACGCGCACGATCGCAATCATCGCCGGGACAGGGCTCGCCGCAAGCTTGGCCAATAGTCTCCACGGAACCTTAGTTCGCAAGAACGTATCGGTCCCGTTCGGGTCCAGGTCAGGGACCGTGCTCCAATACGTCCTAGGGGAGCTTCAGGGCTTGCGTGTCCTGATACTGCCGAGGCATGGGCCGACGGTCGAGGTTCCAGATCGCAGCCCCGCCGAGCTCGTTCGTGAGAGCGGACACGAAGCTCACATCTGGCATTTCCACACGCTGGGCGTCGAGCACGTCTATGGGTTCAATTCCGTAGGTGCCATCGATAGGAGTGTTCCACTTGCCAGCGCCAACAGCTTTCTTATTCCGGATGACTACGGTCGAGGATTTGGCATAACCACGCATTCCTTTGGCCAGCTTGCACTGGATATTCATCCGTCTATGGCCTCGCCGTTTTCGGACGATCTGCGCAAGAACCTATTGGATGCGACGACTGCCGCCGGCGCAGGCGCATTGACGTCAGGCCTCTATATTCACTCGGCGGGGGATGCGTTCGAGAGTTCAGCGGAGGTCCAGGCATACCGGGTTCTCTATCAGGGCTCGCGGAACAAGGTCGTTGGGATGACCTCCGGTGCAGAAGTTGTGTTGTGCAAACAGATGAAGATGAAGTTCGCTCTCATCTGCGCGAGCTGCAATTGGGCCCAAGGGCTGGGCGACGGTCAGGACGTGACGCACGAGCATGTGCTGAGTGGGATGCGGCCTGCCACCGATGTGATTCGGACAATCGCGATGAACCTTATCCGGATTGAAGCCTTAGCAACTACGCCTGAGCGAGCAATCTCCGGCTCGGTCGCCAGCGAGACCTCGTAAGGATCCTCGACGATCTGGCGTATTGGCCCCTCCATCATCCGAATTCAGGAAGGCTTCCATGGCTTTTCGCGCGGCTCTGTTTGATCTTGACGGCACGATTTTGGACTCCGCGAAGTGCGGGGAACTGGCAATGCAGGAGGCATTCGCAGACCGAGGATTTCGAGTCCCGCATGCGGCTGAGATTCTGCATTGGATGGGGATCCCAATTGAGGAATCGTTTCCTGCTCTGGCAGGGAGGCATCTGCCCAATTCTGAATTGGACCCTCTTATTGACAGCTTTCGAGCGAGCTACCGCCGCCACTCGGAACAACACATCACGGTTTTTAAGGGTGTTTACGAGCTGCTCGTAAAACTCACTGCCGCCGGCGTTGCGCTGGCCATTGTGACGAGCAAGCACTCTGAAGTCGCATTCCGGAACATGGCGTCGGTAGGTATCGATCACTTTTTTTCTGTGGTGGTTGGGCCGGACATGGTGTCCAGATGCAAGCCTTTCGGAGATACCGCCCTTCAGGCAATGCGGTTGCTAGAGCTTGAGGACGGCAGCGGCGTCATAGCGATTGGAGACACGTCGTATGACCTGGAGATGGGCCAAGCCGCCGCTGTCTCGACTTGCGCTGTGACCTGGGGTGCCCATAGCGAGACCCAGCTGCTGGCGGCCGGTCCGACATTCATCGTACGAACGGTAGAGCAACTCGAGTCCGTCTTGCTCGCTGCCTGACGTGATCGCGATTCATCCATTGGAGTTGGACATGCGTGTAGTTGTTGTAGGGACAGGTTTCGCGGCCCAACACCTCAGGTGGATCTCGGCGTCCCCGAATTTGCGTGTGGCCGCGCTATGTTTTGCCAACGGGAGGACGCGCGCGGAATCGCTCGCTCAGGAATTTGGGGTCCCGACCGTCTCCGACGACGTTGAGCGGACTCTCGACCAAGAGTCAGTAGACGGCGTTGTGATCGTCACGCCGCCACACACCCACGAAGTGCTCGTGATGGCTGCCGTCGCGCGCGGGCTGCTTGTCGTATGCGACAAACCTCTGTCAGCCTCCCTTGCCTCCGCAAAGCGCCTTGCTGAGGCAACGCGTGGTTACGGGCCCGGTGCGTACGTCATGTTCCAGTGGCGGCTACACCCCGCATTCACTAGGGCGGTTCATGCGGTTGAGACCGGGTCAATTGGATCCGTGCTTCACGTCAGCCTTCGCTTTACCCACGACTTTTTGGCGTTCCGTGAGACAAGTTTTCCGTGGCGACATAGCTATGCCCACGGCGGCGCTGGCGCGCTGGGGGACATGGGTGTGCACCTGTTCGACCTCTTGCGTTGTATCAAGCCGGGCACGTGGCTTCCAACTTCCGCTTCCGGTGGGGTAGCCCACCCGGAGAGGATCTATGCCGGTACGGAGCTGCCTGGGGCCACCGAAGATTTTTCGGACGTTCTGTTGGTGGATCGTGACAGCGGCTGCAAGGCGGTCGTTTCCGTTTCTCGAGTTGCGCAAGGCCTTCGTGAAATCAGGATGGTGGTGGTGGGCAGTTCCGGGACCATCACCTTGAGGCTCGACCCTGAAGATGCCAGTGGTCAACTCGTGGCATTCGAGGCGGGTGGTTCCGAACGCGAAGAGCGCTTCGAGCCAGGCTCATTAAACCCTTACCACGCAATTTCATCGGCGTGCGACGCAGCTGCAGGCGCGTCCAGCAACGCCCCAACATTCCAAGATGGACTTCTCGCGCAGGAATTGCTCGAGGCCGCAGTCCACAAGCTTGGTCAGTAGAACGCAAATCACCCTGGGAGGTCACATGGTCGCGAAACTCAAGCTCGCCGTAGCCGGCATCGGCAACAACATCACTGCCCTGATGCAAGGGTTCGACTTCTACCGCCACTCAAGGGTGGACGCAGATGCCGAGCTCGTGGGCATCAAGAATCCGTTCATCGGCCCCCTGCACGTGAGCGATATTGAAATTGTCGCGGGCTTTGATATTGATCCTGACAAGATCGGGAAACCAATGCATCAAGCGATATTCGCAGGAACGAACAATTATCCGCGGATTGTCAACGACCTCTGTTCAAGTGAAACGGTCGTCGCTGCCGGCCTTAGCGGGCCTGACGCGGATATCACCCCAATAGTTGCCGCCCTGAAGGCATCCAAAGCGGAGGTATTGCTCTATTCACTCCCCACCGGACTCCAGTGGGCTGCTGATGCGTATGCAAGGGCCGCACTTGCTGCGCGCGTGGCGTTCGTCAATTGCACGCCTGAGCTGGTCGCACGAAATCCGGAGACGCTCGCTGCCTTCGAGCAGGTGGGCGTGCCGCTGATCGGCGATGACCTGGCTAGCCATCTAGGAACGTCGGTGGTCCACCGAGCGCTACTGGGCCTGCTTGGAGAGCGCGGCCTCACGTTGAAGAGTTCGTACCAGCTAAACCTCGGCGGCAACGCGGACTTCAAGAATCTGCGTGTTGCCGGTGCGAGCAAGCAGCAGTCGAAGCTGAATGCCCTCGCGCAGGACGGAGTTAACACTTCGCTTGTGGAAGTCATTCCGTCAGCCGGATTTGTCTCGCACCTGATGGACAACAAGGTCGCGTATCTCAATATCGAGGGGCAGGGCTGGGGCGGTACTCCGGTCTCGGTCGACCTGAAGCTGCGAGTGCAGGACTCGAGTAACGCGGCCGGTGTGATTATCGACCTCATTCGTGTGGCCGGCGTCGCCGGGCGAAAGGGCCTAGGCGGGTTCAACGCGGCGGCGGTGTCATGCTTGAAGTCGCCGCCAGGTGGCCACCCATCCTTCTCCAAGGAAGCGATTGACTCGAGCATCAAGGGACTCTTTGCTCAGCCGGATTTGGCTGGCGCCGGAGCCTGATGTGAGGATGAATCCCACCACCGGTGCGGCTGATGGGTACCGCGCGAGCACGGTTGCCGTACTCGCGTACGACGGTGTCGATGACCTCGACTTCTTCGGGGCCTGGTCCGTACTTCGCAAGGCGGAGGCCGCCGGAGCGTCCGACCCGGCCGGTGGTCAACTGCTGTGCTCGATCCTGGCACCGGGCGGAAACTTTCGGACTTCCACTGGCCTCTCGGTAGCAATCGACGCCTTGGAGATCGACGGGGGGTTCGATGCAGTTGTTGTTCCGGGCGGAGCGGGAGCGACATCCGCGGCCCTCGATCCAACTGTGGTACGTCGACTTAGGGGGCTTCGTTCCGAGGGTGCCAGGTTCTACTCAATCTGCTCAGGGTCGATCGTGATTGGCGACTGCGGGCTTCTCAATGGGAGGACCGTGGCCATTCATGCGAGCAAGCGGGAGATGCTCAGGTCAGTGAGTGGAGTCACAGTGGTGTCAGGTCTGCACGAGGATGACTGGCTGACCTCGATTGGGGGAAGTCAATCCTCGTCCGTGAAAGGGGTTGCGATAGCGTTTGAAGTGGTTCGGAGATACTGCCCAGCCCACCTCGCCCACCTTCGCGCGCGGATGGAAATCGCTCCAGAGGGCAAGCACGCCAATGCCTGAACCCATCGCACAACAAGTCTCGGCACGACCGTGTTGCCTCGTTACCGGAGCGAGCAGAGGTATTGGCCGCGCAATTTGCGAAGACCTTGCGCGAGTCGGCTTCGACCTGGTGTGCTGGGCCCGGACGCCGATCGAGCCAATCGATTGCGGGCCGTCTGAGGGCACCGGCGGCCGTGTTGTCTATCAGCGTGTGGATGTTTCGGACCGCGAATCTGTTCGCTCGGCGTTCCGTGAGCTGGATGCGCAAGGCGTTGTCCTAACCTCCGTCGTCATCAACGCGGGAATTGGGCATTGGACCACGTTGCGTTCCCTTGACCATGAAGAGTGGCGAGACACCCTCGCGACAAACCTGGACGGTGCCTATCACGTACTCAAGTCGGTTCTCTCGGCCTTTCGGACGGAATTACATCCCGTCGTTGTGGGCATTCTCTCCGATAGCGCTCTCTACGGCTTTCCCGCCAGGGCTGCTTACTCCGCCTCGAAGGCTGGGCTCCGCGCGCTGCTTGAAGTGGCTCGTCGGGAAGAGCGTTCGCGCGGCGTGCGGTTCAGCCTGATATACCCAAGCAGGGTGGATACCCACTTTGCCGGATCCCATAAAGTTGGCGTTCCAGGGTTGCGGCCTGAAGGCCTGCGCGCATCAGACGTCGCGGCGGCGGTCACCTACGTTCTGATGCAGCCAGTCACGGTCGAGATCCGAGAGCTCCAGCTTGCGGCGATCACAGATACCTTCGGCCCGTTTCAAGAGAGGAGCGCACACAATGACTGAACCCTTCTCGCGCGGTGACGGCTACTCCAAGCCGGTGGGGCGCTATACACCAGTGACTACCGGCATGGCAACCATCGATGCGAAGATCGTCACGATCAGCGGCCAGGTGGCCGTTGACCACGAGGGCGTAGTGAGATGTGCGGGCGATGCCGCTGGACAGGCTGAGATAGTGTTTGCTCAGTTACTGGGCCTGCTAGGCGAGGTAGGTGGCCAACTGTCTGATCTTCAAAGCGTGACCATATTCCTCAGCAGCCGCAAGGACTTCGACGCCGTTAACGCGGTCAGGAATCGGTTCTTTGCAACGCATGCGCCCGCTAGCACCTTGGTAATTGCGCAGTTGCTCGAACCGGGATGTTTGATCGAGGTCAATGGGTTTGCTGTTGTCCACACAGAGTCAGGGCTACCCCGTGGAGCGATCGCTTGAACGTCCGGACGGCGCCGGCCGACGGGGTTGCAGACCTGATAACACGACTGGCGAACTCCGCGTGTCAGCAAAACGTCCTGGTACTCGGTGCGCTTAACGTCGACACGATTCTGTACGTCAGGACGTTTCCTGAGATAGACAGCGCGATCGTGGTCGACGATCTAGAGCGCCTGCCTGGGGGGCATGCGGGGAATTGCGCCGCGGCACTTGCTGTACTTGGCGTCAACGTCCGCATCATCGCAGCCGTTGGCGACGATACCGACGGGCGGCTCCTTATCGCGGACCTGGTACAGGCCGGCGTCGATGTTTCAAAGATTCGGATTTTGAGCGATGCGCCGACGGGGCAGGTTTATATACCCACCAGCGGTAGCAAGCACTACATGCTGCTCGCGCGCGGTGCGAATGACCGCCTTACCGTCAACGTGGTGGAAGAGGTAACCGCCTCGCGCGCAACCGCAGTGGTGCTCTTCGATCCACCGCGGGACGTGCTACTTCAGGTTGAGAGGCTCTCTCAACTTGCGATAGACCGCCCTACGATTTATTGGTGCCCCGGTCCAATCAACGCGGGGAATGAGGAACTCGTCTCCGCACTCCTCGAACACACTGATGTCCTCGTGGTAAACGAGGTTGAGGGCGCGGCTATTGAGTGTGCTATTGGAGCCCTACGCTGCAGTGAGGTCGTAACGACTCATGGGGCACGGGGCGCGTCGTTGGTGGCGGGTCGCGAACGCTACTCGGTGCCCGGGCACGTAGTCGATGTTGTGGACTCAATCGGCTCGGGGGACGCATTCATCGCGGCCTATTGTGTATCCAAGCAAGCGGGCCTGTTGAGATCGGTCAGCCTTAGCCTGGCAAACGGAAGTGGTGCCCTTGCTGCAACCAGCGCAGGGGCCAGAGGTTGCCTTGCCACCACACGGTCACTGGTCGATTTTGTGTATGGAGGTGGCAGTTAGCCATGTCCTCCGATCAGACGCGAACCAACGCCGGAGCAACCGCGCCACGATCGGGGCAGCTGGCGCCAATCGCACTCAAGTCGAGCGCAGACGGTTGGCGCGGCAAGATTGGGGGCGCGTTCTCTCCGAATCATGTTGAACGGCTTGTGACGTGCATCCTACGTCACCTGGTCGTTGGGAGCGAACCCAGAATTCTCCTGGGGCACGACGGGCGCGCAGCCGGAGCCGAAGCTGTTGCCATTGTCCGAAGGGTGATAGCCGCAGAGTTCGTCGACGCCCGGGTCATCTTTCTTCCACATTTACCCACGCCTGTCGCAAGCGGGATTCTTGCGGCGGACCGCGCGGACATAGCAATCCTTGTGACGGCAAGTCACAACCCGGCTGAGTGGAATGGAATCAAGGTGAAGACGCACCCTAGCCGAGGGCTCAGCTCTGAAATTGAGGCTGCGATAAACCGTGACTATCACAGGAATGCAGTCCTCGATGGCGGCGCATGGATCGGAGCCTCGCAGGAATTCTCGGGACTCGATTCAGCGACACATACTGCTACCTCGAATCATGCCTCCACGCTTCTTGAGGCCGCTGGTGTCAGAAGGGCGTATGTGTTGCGTGTGGTTGTTGACGGTCTGAACGGAGTCGGCGGCGCGCCCTTCGCCGCCCTTTGCGCGAGACTTGGATATGTGGTCCACAGCGTAGGCACCGAGCCTGTGGAAGATTTCGGAGGGATGAAGCCGGACCCGACGATCGTTGAGTCACAGGTCCGGTGCGCCGATCTCGTTAGGACGCTCGGTGCAGACCTTGGTTTCATTCTGGATGGGGACGGTGACCGGCTCATCGTTTTGGACCATGAGGGTCTGCCTGTGCAGTCGCAGGAGCTGCTGGCCATCCTGCTGCATTTTGCGCCGCCGGAATTAGCGTCGCGGCTGTCTGGCCCGATCTTTGTGACGACAACCTGCGGAGAGATGGTGCGCCGCGTGGGCGAACTGAGAGGAACGCCCGTTACCGAAACGGGCGTTGGCTTCAAGCATGTCGCGCCACTCCTGTGGGCGGCGACACGTAGCTGTGGTGTGGGCAGCGTCGGAGACCTTGGTTTCAGGGATCTGGCCGCAGATCGTGACCCTATGGCAGTGGCCATAGTCCTAGCCATGGTACTCGGTCATACCGGAGCGAACCTGCGCGCGTTGCATCGGCAACTGCAAGCGCAATTGGGCCTGGCTCATCTTCATTGGGATGAACGTCACTTTCCTGCCAGCGAGAAGGGCGACGACCTTGAGTCCTGCGCGAGGCTCCACGCGACGGCGGAAGGGTGGTTGGAGTCGGTACCCGAGTTGACCGTTGACGGCGTCCGGATGCGCGGACCCGCCGGCCAGTGGTTGATGGTGCGGAAATCTACAACAGAATCTGGTTATCGGCTGTACGGCGAGTTTCATGCCGGGGCGGGACCGGTTAACTCAGCATGAGGTAAGCCCCCGGCTCTGCCGGGGGACTCACCAGGGTTTGACCTGTACGACGGTCGTTGTGAACCTGAAATCTCGACCAAGAGATGGAGTTCACAATGAAAGAGTATCAAAGCCTGAGGCACACCCGCTGGGATTGTAAGTACCACGTGGTGTTCATCCCGAAGCGGAGGAAGAAGCGAGTGTTCGGAGCGTTGCGCAAGCAACTGGTGGAGGTGTTTCACGAGTTGGCGTCGCACAAGGAGTCGAAGACCGTCGAAGGACATCTGATGCACGATCACATCCACATGTGTATCAGCATTCCGCCGAAGTACGCGGTGTCCAATGTGGTGGGCTACCTCAAAGGGAAGAGTGCGATCACCATTGGCCGTAAATTTGTCGGTCGGCGCCGAAATTTCACAGGTGAGATGTTCTGGGCACGCGGATATTTCGTTTCGACGGTTGGCTTGGACGAAGCGATGGTGCGGGCGTACATCCGTAACCAGGAGCAAGAGGATGAGCGATACGATCAGATGAAGCTGGGTGTCTGATCCGCCGCCTTCAGGCGGCTCAGGCTCTCATCGCCCCTTTGAGGGGCTCACCCAATAAAGCCCCCGGCTTTGCCGGGGGATACTTACTGGCCGAGAACGCGTTGACAGTGGAAGGGAACCATCGTGAAGCAGGTTGTCCTGGTTAGACATGGGCCCACAGAGTGCACCCTGCAGGGCCGGATATGTGGTCGACACGATCCAGCCCTCACAGCGGACGGAATACAGGCTGCAAGCTTTGCGGCACTACACCCGGCTGTGCAGGGCGCAGACATCGTCGTCTCGAGCCCAATGCTTCGCGCCTACCAAACTGCACTCGCCATAGCCGAAATGCAGGCACGTACCCCCGTTGTCGACGACCGGCTCCACGAAATTGACTTCGGGGCGTGGGACGGAATGTCTAAGGGGGAGTTGGCGGCTGAATCGGCATATGCGGCCTGGGAGAGAGATCCTGACGTCATTGCGCCACCGGACGGTGAGACTGCTCTCGCCGCCCAGGCACGCGTCATACAGGCCTTCACCGTCCACATGGCCCACGCCGAGAAAGTAGTCTTCGTAAGCCACAAGGGTGTGCTACGTCTTCTTATCAGTCACCTGCTCGGTCAACCAGCAAAACGCTTCCGGGCGGTGGCGGATCTGCCGACAGCTTCGATCACCCAAATCAAAATTGCCTCGTGTGGGGTATCGCTCGTTTTGGTGGGCGACACGTCCCACATCACGGCAAAACTCGACCTTGGGGTCTATTGAATATGGCGCCCGCATCGGCTGGTCACCGGAGCAGTCCCACGAACCTCTTCCGGGAGGCTCGTGAGTACATGATCTTCGCCGGCCCACTGAGCATCGCGAATCTCTTCCAGACCGCTTCGACGGTCGTCATCTTCATCTTCTTGGGCCACCTCGGCAGTGGGGCGGTTGCTGGCGCTGCACTTGCCGTGGCGATCTTTACACCATGCGCTGTCTTTCTATCTGGCTTGGTGAGCGTGGTGGTTCCGCTGCTGGCGGAGCTGCAGGACGGCGGCCCGGATATGGACGGGGCGCGGGCGCGTTTGGTCGGGCGCGTCATGGGGGCTAGCCTGATCCTGGCACTCGCAATTGTCGCTCTATTTCGTGGATCCACCCGCTTCTTCACCTGGACAGGCCAGGACCCACATATAGCCGTCGCGGCATCTGCGTACCTCGCGGCGCTTCAATGGTCTCTACCCATCATTGTCTGTACGAGCGCGGTCCGCACGGTGGTCGCGGTCCAGGGAAAAACTAAATCGGTGGTGCTCAGTGCCGCGTCCGTGCTGGTCGTCAATGGGGTGCTGTGTTGCCTCGTCAGCGAGATCCACCGCAACATCCCCTTAGATGAGCCAGTCGCGATCGCGTGGGTCAACGTACTGGGAAACCTCGCCGGGCTTGTGGCCCTCTGGCGACCGGCAGCGCAGTTGGTCCGGCAATCCCGTGATGGACGTGCATCCGCCACTGTCTATGGTGCCGGAGTGATAGGAATCCTCCGGTTGGGATTGCCTGCAGCGTTCATCCAATGGCTACAGGTCTGCCTGTTTAATGTCTGGTTTTTTTTCATCGGCGCCTTCGATCGGTCCACGCTCGCAGCGTTCGCGTTGAGCAGCCAAGCGACCTCCCTCGCCTTCGTGGCGGTTGCAGGGTGTTCTCAGGCGATCGCAATCAGAGTGGCTACGAGCTCGGTTCAGCAGGACATCTCTGCCACCGCGAGGCACGTTCGCGGCGCCGCAATTACGGTGGGTTCCTTCATCGGTCTGTATGCGTTCGGAACAATAGCCTTCTTTGAGGGCAGCGCATTGCTTGAGCTGGATCATGGTCACGGCGGCCTCGCGGTGCAGGTGCTTGGCATTTTGCCTTTCACGTTACCGCTGCTTGCGCTCGATGCAGTGCAGATATTAGAGACAGGGATTCTTCGAGGACTGAAGTCGACGTTCGTCCCACTGAAGATCTCTCTGATCGGCAATCTCGCCGTCGGCGTGCCGGTCGCTCTGTATGTCGCCAGGCGTCTTGACAGTGGTGCGATAGGCATTCTCTTAGGCGCGCTGCTCGGGGCTTTTCTGTCGGTGGTCGCCCTGGCGTGGAACTGCGCGCACGCACTCAATCGTGAGGTAGTGCGGGCGAGTGCGGGCGCAGTGTGAGCATGACACATGGTGTGTTTTAGGACGTATTCGGATCGGGCTGACTGGAGACAAAGATATGTCGAATCAACTAAGCGGTGACGCCTCTCAAAGGTTGCACGCAATTATGGCCACGGCCATCACTGATTCACGCGGTCGATCATGGACGGCAAGCGACCTGTTTAAGTTGTTGGAGGCGAATGAAATCAGGCCATTCGTTGCCGGCGGGGCTATTCGCGATGCAATTCGCGGGGTAGAGCCAAATGACCTCGACATTGTTGCAGCCGGACACATCGCACAGACTGCGGCCGTGCTTCGGCGAGAGCTTGGCAAGGATTCGCTTCTAATCTTCAACGAACCTCTTGGCTCTCTGCGCGTCGGGTCATCGCACAAGTCCTACCTCGACATCGGAATGTTCCGCGACATAGAGAGCATTGGCGACGAGAAGTCATTCATAGACGTCCACTGGGCTTATAGCGGCGATCCAGCGTCCGACGCGAAGACGACGGATTTTGCGATTAACGCCATGTATTGGCGTGCTGATGATGGTCTAGTTGATCCAAGCGGGCGTGGATTCACAGACGCTACCGACGGAATTCTGTCCGTATCCGCTGACCCGAGGAAACTCGCGATCGACATGCGGCTTACCCTGAGGATGGCCCTGTTCGCGGCGAAGGGATTTCAGCCTACAGATAGCTCACGGGAACTGTTCAGGTCGCGGATCGACGTTGACTTGCGCACATTCGGCGACACTCTGCCTGCGTATCTCGAAGAATTGACGAGGGGATCTGCGGCCGCCAAGACAGGCATTGTCGGCTTCTGCATAGGAGCGGGCGCGTCCAGGGAGTCATGCGAGCTGTTGGCGCGCGCTGCCGCCGAGACCGTCGATGGGTATGTCTCCTATTGGGACGCGGGGCACCGTGACCGCGAAACCGAAGAGATCGCGTAAATCACTGGAGAGGCTTGATGATAATCGTAACGGGATCCTATGGGCGAGTCGGCCGCGCCATTTGCGCAGAACTCGATGCACACGGACATGAGTGGCAGGGGGTCGACATTGTCGCATTGCCCGAATTCACACCATCGGGCCGCTTCGCTCACAGGCAGTGTGACTTGACCTCCTTCGGCGCGACGGTCGACATGCTGCAGGGGGCTGACGCGGTGATCCATGCGGCGGCAGTCGCGTATCCGCGCTTCAAACCGGAGCATGTAACGTTCACCGAGAATGTCGCGATGAACTACAACGTGTTCTCTGCAGCAAACTTGCTTGCCTTGAAAAAGGTCGTCTGGCTCTCCTCCGAGAAAGTGTACGGGTACCCGTTCTCGCGTCTTCGCCCCGCATTCGTCCCGATTAATGAGGATCATCCGATCCAGGCCGAGAATGCATACGCACTATCAAAGTGCGTGAGCGAGACTGTGGCCACCCAGCTGGCCGGCCAGGCCGTCAAGTCGTTTGTATCGCTGCGTTCGACCCTGGTGCAGGGTAGGGAGAACTACAGTGGCTATCGCAGCTTTGAGAAGGATCCCGCAGTCAGGCTCTGGGCGCTATGGAGCTATATCGACGTGCGCGATTTGGCCAGGGCATGTCGGCTTGCGATGGAGGCCGAACTGCCGGGAAGTCACGCATTCTCAATTGCCGCGACCGACACGGTCATGACCATACCCTCAGTTGAACTTGCGGCTCGGTTTTTTCCTAGTATCGAGATGAAATGGCCGACGGATGCGGGCGCGTATGCGAGTTTCTGCGACTGCCGGCGAGCTGCGAATATGTTCGGGTTCACTTCTAAACATCACTGGCGAGACGAGATCGGCCTGTAGGCTCGCCGGCGGACTTGAGAGGGTAGTGTTGAGTATGCACATGAAGGCAGACGAACAATCTGGTCGTGCACGAGACCGCGGACCGCACACCGGCCGCCTGAGTGGGCATCGCGTAGCGGTGGTCGGGGGAACGCGCGGGATCGGTTTGGCAATCGCGGAATGTGCTCAAGCGCATGAGGCCATTGTGACGATAGGTGGCCGTGATGCGAAGCGACGCAGAGAAGCACTTGCTGCGCTCAATGACAAGAATGTTGCCGCGCTCCAGCTTGACGCAACCGACGATGAGTCCGTCGACTCCTTCTTTGCCACAACAGGTCCTGTTGATCACCTCGTCGTATCGATCGCCGGCGAGGAAGGTCAGCCGGTCCCCTTTCTTGAGACCGACACCGACCGGCTGCGAGAGCATTTTGATCGAACGTTTTGGGCGTCGTTCCGCAGTGTAAAGGCATTTGCACGCCAGGCGCCCCGCACAGCAACGTCTTCCATCGTTCTGATCTCGGGCGGCCTCAGCCGGCGCCCAATGGTGGGTAAGAGCGCCTATACCATGTCGCAGTGGGCGATAGAGGGGTTGGCAAGATCGTTGGTCGGGGAAGTGGCCCCGGTGCGCGTGAACGTCTTGGTACCTGGACTGGTGGAGTCGCCACGGTGGGACTTTCTCCCTCCCGCGGAAAGGAGCGCATTCTTCGAGATCGCCGCTGCGAGTTTGCCGACGGGGTTTATCGCTGGAACAAGCGCCATTGCGACGGCTGCCGTCGAACTGATGGCAAACCGGTACATTAGCGGTAGTACGCTTGTCGTCGATGGCGGTTGGACCGCTGTCAGTTAGGAATAGCGAGAACCTTCATGTTACGAACTGCCACGGTCTGCATGTCCAACGCGTTGCGGGAGACGCTGGTCGGGGTCGCACTCGCAGCGAAGGATGCCAGAGCGCCCTGGTGGGTCATATCCAGCGCGGCGGCGGCGTTGCACGGCGCCGCGCCATTAGATGTGGCTGACGTTGACCTACTTATGGGAGAGGAGGACGCACGGGAGCTGGTTGCCAGTGGCAGTGGCACCGTTTGCTCTGGCGAACCGAGTGACCGCTTTCGATCGAGATTCTTCGGCCGCCTAACGGGGCTTCCACTCGTCGTTGAGGTAATGGCCGAATTCTATGTCCGCGGCCCGGAGCGTTGGGACAGGGTTTGGCCATCGACGAGAGTGTGTCTGTTGGTCGACGATTCGAAAATATACGTTCCAGACCGTGTGGAGCTAGTCGCCATACTGGAACTATTCGGCAGATCAAAGGATCTGCATCGAGCCGAGCTCCTGAGACAATCCGCATAGCGCAACTCACTGATTGTCGAAGTACAGCAACGTCATCCCCTCGCCAGAAACGGTAGTGCGCCCCGTCATCGTCGCAATGCCGTTTGTCGACAATCGCATGATCCATGCGATCACCCACGGGTCGTGACCCTCCCGCAATCCGAGCGTAAGCGGTAAGCCAGCGGCGTTGTAGCGCAGGCGAAAAATGTGTGATCGGCATAACCTTGGGAGAGGGTCGCGTTAGCCGAGACAGTCGCGAGCCGGGCGATCAGGCAACTGATCAGGACGCTTAACCGAGTGTCCGTGGAACGGGGGCAAGATCATACCGCCCCGCGGGATCTGACCGCCTATCGTACGGAGTGGGTGGCGAGCCGACCGATTTCGATGGATCATGCGGAATAATTCAACATTATCCCGTCTTATTTTGGTCAGCTAAGATACTGAACAAATGCAGTTGAATATTACGTAATTACATGGTATGTAATACATTACGTTATTCATCGGAGACCCGCCATGGCCCGCGCCGGCTTGTACAAGACCGAAGTCCAGAAGGCCCGCGATAGCCTGATCGCCCAAGGCAAGCATCCTTCGGTGGATGCCATCCGGGTGGCCCTCGGCAATACCGGCTCCAAAACCACGATCCATCGCTATCTCAAGGAGCTGGAAGCAGAGTCCTCGTCAGCGCCGCCTACCGACGTGTTAATCAGCGACTCCCTGCGAAACTTGGTTGCGCAGCTCGCAGCGAGGCTCGTGGAGGAGGCGGACGCACGCATCGCCGATATGAAGACCCAGTTCGACGCCGCCAGGCAGAAAGCCGCCGACGCCCTAGCCAATCAGGAACGCGAAGGGCGAGCGCTCAGCGATCGCTTGCAGCGGGCAGAGACGGCGTTGCAGGAGGAAACGCGCTTGCACCAGGAGGCGTTGGGGCAGTTGCAGGAGCGCACCATGACGATCCGGACATTGGAAGAACGTCGTGCCGGCCTAGAGGCACGCCTGGCCGACCAAGACGCCCACACCCAGTCGCTGGAGCAAAAGCATACGCAGGCGCGCGAGGCGCTGGAACACTTCCGGCAGTCCTCGAAGGAGCAGCGGGACACGGAATCGCATCGCCACGAACAACAGGTGCAGATGCTGCAAGTAGAGCTACGGCAGGCCAACGACTTGGTGACCACCAAGAATCACGAGACCATGCAGCTTAACCGTGACAATGCCCGTCTCACCGAACGTCACGGCCAAACCGAGAACACACTGCGAACGCTCCGACGTGAGTACGAGCAGGTCGCCAAGGTGGCCAAAGAAGTGCCGGACCTGCAACGGCAGAATGAAACGCTCGGCCAGCAGCGCATCCAGGCAACCAATGAGCGGGATTATTTCCGAGGTGAGGCGGAGCGTTATGCGGCGGAATTGTCAGCGGAACGGCAGGCGCGCCTTGTCGAGATCGACGAACAGAGACGTCGCGAAGCCCGTCTGCAAGCGATTGAGGAACTGCTGGTCCAGCTTAAGCCCAAGGATCCGGCGGTGGAGACACCGAAGGGCGAAGGCGCGGTTGCCGGCGAATCTCAATCCTAAAAAGCATTTATAAACGGCAACATAGAAGCGAAATTGCCGGTTTTTGTACGAATCCCTGCCGACCCTCAGGTAGCGATGGATGGTCGTTTTCGAGCCGGTGTTGCCCAAAGCCACCCGTACCGCGTCGACCGAGGGATGTTTTCCCTCGGCCAGCAGCGCATTCCGGGCCTTCTCGATCTCGGTCTTGTACACGCCGCCACGGGCCATCGCACGGCCTCCTTCATATTTCGTAACGTATTACATACCATGTAATTACGTAATATCTCAAGTGCACAATGCGACGCCAAAGGCGGAAAATATGACACCGGATAATGTGAAGTTATCCGGTGTCAGCTCGGCAGATGTCCATTTGAGAGAGCGAACCCTTACGATAACCAGAAGCCATGGGTTGGCGCATCAGCCGCCCGTTACGCAGAAGGAAGTGAGCGAATTCACGAAGACCCGTAAAACTGTAGACCGGGGACTCTTGAAGCAGGCATCGAATTGCGGACGAGGTTCTAAACTCAAACCTCAGAAAATTCCGTCACTCCAGGTCGAGCCCCACGATGATCGCGTCTAGATCAATGAGCTTCCCGGCGCTGTGGAGGGTGTAATGCCCGCTCAGGGGGTGTAAGCCCAAACCCCCGAAAATTTTGCCGGAAAACGCCACGTGTATGGTTTCCGGTTGTCGAAGCTATTCGACAGGGTTTGTCGTGCGGATTTTGCCCACCCAAGTACGCTGTTTTGGTCTGTGCGGGCAGCAACACCGGAAAACACTTGTTTTACGACACTCATCAGGACACTGCACGGGATGTGCATTGCAGATATTTGAGCTACAATGTAGCCCATTCCATCAAGAGAATTACACCATGTCTGCAAACGCTGTCGTTCGTGCCCGCATCGACGAGCACATCAAGGAAGAGGCATCCACCGTGCTGGCGACGATGGGCCTCTCTGTATCCGACGCGTTCCGCATCATGCTGACCCGCATCGCCCGCGAGAAGGCGCTGCCGTTCGAGCCGCTGGTGCCGAACGAAACGACCGTCGCGGCCATGCGCGAAGCTCGCGCCGGCAACCTCAAGGGCTTCGATAGTGTCGAGGGGCTGATGGCGGACTTGCATGCGGAGGATTGAGCACACCGGCCAGTTCAAGCGCGACTACAAGCGAGAAGCGAAGGGCCAGCACCGCGCCACGCTCGATGCGGAGCTGATGCCTGTCGTGAAAGCCTTGGCTTGTGACCAGTCGCTGGAGCCGCGTTACCGGGATCACGCGCTGACCGGCGATTGGAAAGATCACCGGGACTGTCACGTCAAACCCGACCTAGTGTTGATCTACCGGAAGCCCGACGACGAGGTGTTGCAGCTTGTCCGTCTTGGCTCGCACAGCGAGCTTGGTCTATGACCATGAATGAATTTCGCCCACTGGCGGCCGAGATAGATCAGTACAAGCACTACCCAACCTCACCATGGAGTGCACACCCATGCCAGATGCCAAGCGCATGGCGGCGGCTATCGACCTTCGGGTCCGTCAACTCGAAGCTCAAGGGATCAAGGGCCCAGCCCTTGTTGACATGATGTTTGGCCATCTGCAGGACTTGCAGTGGATCTACAACACGTCATCCGACCCCGTCCTGTTGGACTTGGCTCAGCGCTACCCTGCATTCGAACGGTTTGCTCGAGTGATGGAGGATTTTTCAGAACAGAACCAGGCCATGCTGGCCGCCGGCACGCATCCCGCCCAAGATGTACAGGAGCTTCATGGGTCCCTGAGGGAAAGCCTGGAAAAATTGTTGCGTGACGGCGTTGAGCTTGAGCGGGAATTTCAGGACGCTGTGGATACCGTGCGCGCCGATCAGGCTGAACGTCTCGACACCATGAGGCGGCGGTGGGCCACCGATCTTGAAAAGCTCGTTGAGGCCTTTCGCGCGTCAGATGTTCCTCTTCATGCTCAAGCGTTGCTTCAGCAGGGGCTTATAGCCATGGCCAAGCGCATCGAGCGGATGACAAGCACGCCCTGCTGACGGGGCACTACACCTTTTATGCCATCCTGCCCGGACTGCGTATTGCCAGCGAGCTGACTACGCGTTGCCAACACAGTTGAGCGGGGCTGGCATAGAAAGCGTCGTTCGTCGTCTGAAGGCAGTTAGGACGAGACGATGAATGCCTGGCCAGCCCGGTGGCTACCCTCGCATGCCAGATGGCGGACGGCCAACACCGAAGGTCAGAGGCCGACCCATTCGAGACGGTGGCGAACGGCAGCTTTCTGGAAGGCTGCTAACGCTGGAGTCAAGCTGGGGCGGCGCCATTCGCTTGGTTAGACGCAAAGCACGCATGCTCTCCGTCGCTTTCCAGCGTCTTTAAGCCCATCGAAACCGTCGTTCGTCGCTTGCCCCTTTCCGCTGCGGTTCGTAGCTAGCAACACTGGCCACGAACGAGCAATTGGGGGAGAGTTTGATGACTTATCCGTCCAACGTGAGGACTGGTGTCGATGGCAAGAACTATTCGCCAGCGAGTGCACCATCCGCTCCTGCCGCCTCTCACCGGAGTATGTTGCCCAGCCGGGCGAACTCGGCACTGAAGGCGGCGGCCACGAGCTGGTTTGCGGTAGCTGGACTGGGCCAGCTGATGTTCGTTGTCTATCTGTTCGGCTTCTACGGACGCACGGCGATCCAAGGTCAGCTCGACGCGTGGAATCAGGTGTTTCCTCACGCTCACGTCGCGGGCGATACCATGCACAACACCGTCGTGGCCATGCACCTAGTTTTCGCCGTACTGATCACCGGCGGTGGATTGCTGCAGTTGATGACAGGGATACGTCGGTGGTTTCCCCGCTTTCACCGCTGGAATGGGCGTGTATATCTCGTCTCGGCCTTCGTTATGGGTCTGGGCGGACTGGCGATGGTGTGGACTGAAACCGATGTGGGTGACCTGTCGCAGCACATCGCAATCAGTATCAATGCCGGTCTAATCATGTTGTGTGCGGTGATGGTTCTACGCCATGCGAGGGCACGCCGTTTCGCCCTGCATCGGCGCTGGGCGTTGCGCCTATTTTTGGTGGTGAGCGGGGTGTGGTTTTTCCGCATCGGTCTGACCTTCTGGATCTTGATGAACCATGGGCCGGTGGGTTTCGACCCGAACACGTTCACCGGACCGGCGCTCACTACCATCGCATTTGCGCAGTACCTGCTTCCGCTGGCGATACTCCAGCTCTATTTCCATACGCAAGACTGCGCAGGATCACGTGGTCGCACGGTCATGGCTTCGGGCTTGTTCGCATCAACGCTGCTCACGGCGGTCGGTATTTTTGCGGCCTCAATGATGCTTTGGCTACCGAATCTCCGTTAGCCCCTGCGCCCATCTTTTCGTCAAGGAGTATGTCCAGATGTCAGAAGTCAGTACGTTGCGACTCTGCCTGCTGCGTGGCATGTACCTGCTGATCACCGTGGGACTCGGGATCACCATATGGCCTTCGATCGTGGCGCCACATGGCACGGCGGCGAATGAGGGTACGGTAATTGAAGCCTTGCTTGGTGCGCTCGCCGTCGTCTCCGCGTTGGGACTTCGCTATCCGCTTCGAATGCTCCCCATCTTGTTGTTCGAGTTGCTGTGGAAGCTCATCTGGGTCGTCGCGTTTGCGCTGCGGATGTGGCTGGTCACCGGGCTCGACGCCTACGCTTCGCAGACACTGTTTGCTTGTCTGATGGGTGTTGTGCTCGTGCCCATCGTTATGCCCTGGGGCTACGTGTTCAAACACTATCTCTGTGCGAAAGGGGAGCCTTGGCGGAAATAGGCGACAACCCGCACCACCTGAGCTATCTGCGCAATCGCAATGAATTGAGCGCACTAGTCGTCAAGATGCAAACATGCAGATAGAGAGACAAGACCATGCACCCACACCAGAAGACTGCACGAGTCGCAGGATTGCTGTACCTGATCGTCATAGCAACAGGCATCTTCAGCCTTATCTATGTCCCCTCGCAGATCGCCGTGCCAAATGATGCAACGGCAACAGTGAACAGCATATTGGCATCCGGGCACCTGTTCCGAATCGGCATGGTGGCGGGGTTGGTCTGCCACATCGCCTTCCTGCTGCTGCCTTTTGCCCTCTACAAGCTGCTCAGCCCAAGCGGCAAAGACACCGCCGTGCTTATGGTCGCATTTGCCGTCATCCAAACGCCTATCTATTTCGTCAACCTATGCAACAAACTCGACGTGCTGTCGATCCTTAGTGGAGCCGGGTATTTGCAGGCATTCACGACAGCGCAATTAAACGCCAAGGTCATGCTGTCGCTGGCTGCTTACGGCAACGGGATGCTTGCTCTCGAAATTTTAATGGGGCTCTGGTTGCTTCCGTTCGGGTATCTCGTATTCAAATCTGATTTTCTCCCCAAGACCTTGGGCATCTTGCTGATGGCCGGTTGCTTTGGTTACCTGATCGACTTCACTGGGACCGTACTTTTTCCAGGGTATGCAAACATGTCCATCGCAAGCTATGTCACGTTGCCCGCGACTTTCGGAGAGATCGGTATCTGCTTGTGGCTCCTGATCGTCGGCGTCAGGGACCGTCCGATAAGTTCTGGATGCGGGGATCCGGATCAAAGTATTTCTCAAGGCGCCCACTGATGCATGGTGGCCACGGCCGCGACCATCACGTAAAGGTCGTGCTTCGCCCACCCCTTGTCGCAGCGCAACCGGTACCATCGGCCTATCATGTCCATCGCTACCACGACTGCGAATCCACAAGGCCTGCGACGTGTGCTTGGCTGGCGACGCGCGCGTGCCACGTTGTGCATTTCGATTGTCTTCGGTCTGCTGCTCAGTCTCAGCTGGGACTCCGGGCTACTGTCGATACTGACCGATACGGTAGCGATCGGGTTGTTCGCGATGCTTGCGTTCGGGCTGTTCGAGCAATGGCCAAAGCACTTGCCCGCATGGTTCGCGCGTTGGGTGTTGCAAGTGTGGGGTGTGACGGTTGCCATTCCGCTCAGCACATTGGCGATCTACCTTCTGAGAACGCACGCCGGCGCACCGCCGTTCTGGCAGGATCCGGACCGCTGGGAAGGTTTTACGATGTTGTGCCTCGTTGGCCTGCTATTCGCACCCTGGATAGCGGTGTCTGCCTTGTTCAACCAGATCAGCGGCGCGGCACGGAGCCAGGCGCTCTCATTCGAACTCGAACGCAGCGAACTTGAACGCAAGGCGCTCGATGCGCGCATGCACTTGCTGCAGGCGCAGGTCGAGCCGCACTTTCTGTTCAACACACTGGCGAACGTGCGCGAATTGGTGGACTCCGGTTCGCCGCAAGCATCCACAGTGCTGGATAGCCTGATTGCCTACCTGCGTGCCGCCGTGCCGCGCCTGCATAACCCGGCCACAACGCTAGGTCAGGAGCTCGACCTAGTACGCGCGTATCTTGAAGTGATGCATATGCGCATCCCTGACCGGTTGCAGTACGTGCTGCATGTCGACGATGCTTCACTCGCGTTGCTGTGCCCGCCAATGACGCTGCTGACGCTGGTCGAGAATGCGGTGCGTCACGGTATCGATCCCAGCGAGGATGGCGGCCGCATCGAGGTTCGCGTGACACTGCGTTATGGCCGCTGTGTCGCCCAAGTTATCGATACCGGCGTGGGACTGCGGTCGGCGGGGGGCAGCCTGGGCACCGGGCTGGCAACCCTGCGCGAACGCCTGCAGCTGATTTTTGGCCACGATGCACAACTACGACTGAGCGAACTCACGCCACACGGCGTCTGCGCCGAACTGGAATTTCCTGCACGCACGGAGACCGTATGAGCGAACAGAGGCCGACCGCCCTGATCGCGGACGACGAGCCGTTATTGCGCAAAGCACTGACGCGCCTTCTGGCGCAGGCATGGCCGCAGCTCGACATCGTCGCGCAGGCGCGCAATGGCCGCGAGGCAGTCGAGCAGTTCGAGACCTGTCTGCCGGACATCTGTTTTCTCGATGTGCAGATGCCCGGACTGTCGGGTGTGGATGCGGCGCGCCATATCGGCCGGCGCGCCCATATCGTCTTTGTCACCGCATTCGACCAGTACGCGGTGCAGGCCTTCGAACACGGTGCGCTCGACTATCTGGTCAAGCCGGTGGAACCGGCGCGCCTGGCGGATACGGTGACGCGCCTACAGGAACGTTTGCGCACTATGCCGCCCGCGCTCGACGCCGAGCTGCTGATCGAACAACTCGCAGCGCGTCTGCGCAAGGACAACGCCCCGGCGACGCTGCAATGGATCCGTGCGTCGGTTGGACAAACTGTGCGGATGATCGCGATCGGCGATATCGACGCCATGCGCTCCGACGAGAAGTACACGCGAATCGCCTGGCGCGATGAAGGCAAGCCGTCGGAGGCGTTGATCCGCACTCCATTAAAGGAACTGATGGCCCAGCTCGACGCGGCACAGTTCGCACAGGTTCACCGTGCGGTGGTGGTGAACCTTCATGCAATCAGCCATGTGACGCGGGGCGAAAACGAGACCGCGCAGATTCACTTGAAAGGACGTAGCGAGGTGTTGCCTGTGAGTCGCAATTACCTGCATCTTTTTCGTCAGATGTGATGAGTACACACGAACAATACTTCAACACCCCGTTCTGGCCTGACAGCAACCGCTGATTGATGGATCGTTGCCGTTCGCCTCGTTGTCATCGTGCGTGACTGACCGCTTTACGGCGTTTCGATTGCGAGAGCGAATGCCCGGAGTTGGCCGATTGCTGTCAGTCGACTCCGATGGCCAGCGCGCCTTTCGAGCCTCGCCAGCTCCGCTGGTGATCGTGCCCTGGCGCGATGCCAGAGATGGGCAACGAGCTCGCGACACTGGGCAGCGCGGCTGCCGGCCGTGGTCAGTTTCGCTGGCGACGCTGGTCAGTTTCTGTGGCGAAGGTGGGTAGATGGCCGGCGTTTTGCACCGGACTGACAAAATTTTCGGCGGTTTGGGCTTACTACCCCGACAAGGAGCCCGCAAACAACCGGCGATGATCACCGCGGCGAGCCAAAGCGTCGTCGCACCAAGTCAGCAAGGGCTTGGCCAGAAAAGCCTCGTAGGCCAGCACATCCTCACGCGTCAGGCTGGAGACCGCCTTGCCGCGCACCTGAATCGCCCACAGCAACAGGCGTTGGGCTTCTTTGCGGTAACTGCGGAACGTGTGCGGGGAGCCCTGGTATTCGGCCAACCACAGCCCAATAGCGGCGATATCGTCGTTCGCAGCGATCTGTCGGGTGGCACTGGCCGACGCGCGATTGGTGCCCCTGATGCCCGATAGGGCCGCAGGAAGGGTCGAAGGCACGATGGTACTCAGAGCGTGGTTGGTCACCGGCTTTCCTATGTCGCAGCAGAAGCTGGTGCGGAGCGTACACCGAAAAGACTTTTGATTATGGAAGTTATCATAAATTTCTTCCGTTAACCGTTATACATATAACGTAATACTGTGATATACACCCATGTAAGCACCCCAAATTGACCCTTCCAGCGCCTGGAGTTGCCATGAGTCGCGTCAGCGATACCCGTCAACGTACGCGCGAGGCCGCGTCCCAACTGGTCGTCGGCGGCAAGCGACCCCACGACATCACGGTCGACTTGGTCTATGCCGCTATCCAGCAAGGTAGCCGGACCACGATCAACGACGAGTTGAAGCAATGGAAAGATGAGCGAACCAAAGCCGATGCATTGGGTGCCGATTTGCCGCCGGCTGTGGCGGACGCCATGCGCTCGCTGTGGGTGACGGCGGTGGAGCACGGCGAACAGCTCTTTGGCGAGCATCGCCACGCCCTTGAATCCGACGTGGCGGCGAGGCAACAGGCGTTTGACGCAGCGATCAGCGAGAGAGATGCCGCGCTCGCCGCCGGCCAGCAGTTGCAGCATGAGGTCACGCAACTGCGCGAGCACGGTGATCAGCTACAGCAGCAACTCGCCCAGGAGACCGAGGCCAAGCGCGATGCACTCAGCCAAGTCCACGCGTTACAGCAGGAAGTGACGGGCATCCTCGCCGATATGGCACAGCAATTGGAGGCGGCGCGGCAGACTCAAGATCGGCTGACTACCGAGTTCCAGGCGACTATCGCGGCCCGTGACGCTGCTTTTCAAACCGAACGAGACAGAGCCAACGAACGCCTCGAGTCAGCACAGGCGCGGATGCTGCAGGAAACGGACGCGGCCCGCGAAAGTCAGCGGCACGCCGAGCAGCAATTGGCCAAGGCGCGGCAGCGGAGCGAAGAGCAACAGACCAGCCTCACGGAATTGCGCTTGGACATGGCCCGTCATCGGCGCGAGCTGGCCGACGCCGAGATGCGACTGTCCATGCTGGCGAAGCTCACAGCCGAACGAGATCAGCTCGCTCTGGAACTGGCCACGCTGCGCGGGCAAATCACCGGGATGGCGACCGCGGTTCAATCGGCGGAGTCCCGCGCCATGGCGGCAGAGACGCAACTGGCAAGCGTCCGGAAACGAGAATCGTCGCCGCCTCGCAACAAGCGAAGCAAACCAGCAGACAAGTGATCCAGTCTATATTCCTATATTTATCCATGCGTTACGAGTCAGATGGCACTGTACCGTAGCTTCCCTGTCACTACCCCATGTAGGCGGTGAGCCACCGCAGGTGGCGGCGAAGGATGGTCGGATCGGCGAGCGTGTGGGGATCGAGCGCCTCCGCCAAAAGGATGCTGTCTTCGGTGGGCCGGCTGAAATCGGTGCGCGCCGGATAAAGTAGGAGCAGTGCGCGCCCGGTGTCCTGCCGGTGATACCGCAGCGAAGCCCCCTGTTCGGCATGCAGGCGGGTCGAGGGCGGCTGACCGGGGCGACGATTCGCAAAATTGCGGGTGGCGTCGTACGGTCGGCTGCCCAAGATGACGTCGACGACCAGGTCGTTGGTGCCGCCGTCGGCGCCACCGGGACACGCGGCAAAGTGGTAGTAATCGGCCATCGTTTCGAGACCGGCCACCCCGCGCCGGGCCACGTCAAACAGCCCCATGGCTCCCTGCCGGAACGCCTCGAATGCCTGATAGCGCTTGATCCGCGTTTGGGCGCGGGCAGCGAATCGCCGATGGCGCACGGCGATCGGCCGGCGGCGCCACCAACGGGCATAGGTGACCGGGCGCCTCACGAAGCATCTCCTGGTGTTGTCTCGAGTGGGGCTGGCGCCGGCCCACCCCATCGCGCGACCAGTTCGTCGAGGCGATCGCGTTCGCGCTGCGCCGCCCGCTGCTCAGCGCGGGCTTCCGCCAGCTGGCCGGCAAGTATGGTCACTCGGTCGCGCAAGTCGTTCTTATCCGATTCCGCGCGCTGGCGTTGATCGTCCGCCTCGGCGAGCGCGGCGTCGCACGCCTGACGCGCTTCGCGGGCAGCATCGCTGGCGGCCGCGGCTTCGGCCCGGGCGGTGGCCAGCGCGTCGCGCAGCCCGTCGGCCGTCTGCTGCAAAGTGGCGTGGCTGGCCGCCAGGGCGGCGTGGGCGCGAGACGCCTTGTCGATGGCGATCTGCAGGCCGTCGCGTTCCGCCTCGAGGCGCGCGATAGCCTGAAGTTGCGCCCGCTCAGCCGTGGTGAGCGTTTCGATTCGAGCATCGGCCTCAGCTGAAACGACTTCGGCGGTCTGCTTAGCCGCATCGGCGCGGTCAGTGGCCAACCGCAGCTCTGTCTTCATCTCAGTGTGCTTGCGCTGAAGCCGCTCCAGCTCCTCGGTGCGCCGGGTGAGCAGCTTGGATTCGGCGGCTAGCCGGGTCTGTGCGGTCTTGATCTCGCTGTCTCGGCTCGTGAGCAGGCCACTAAGATCGGCGATATGTGCCTTTGTCGCGGTCTCGGCAGCGATCAAATCGCGTTCGCGTACTGCAAGTGCAGCGCGGTCGCTGCCAAGCGCTTCCAGCTGCGTCGCGAGGTCTTCGCGTTCCCGCGCCAATACGGCCTGGCCCGCGGCGGCGGCCGCTCGCCGAAGGGTGTCCCATGCGGCAACCAGGGCGGGATCAATGTCTTCCGCCGATGGTGCATTGGGTGGTGCAATGCGGGCAACGGCGTCATGGATCTTCGGATATACGGAATTCGGGGACCCCCGGCCACCCGTGGCGGCGTGCACCAATTCGAGATTGGGCAGGAGACCGACCTGCAGGGCGACGCGCACGATGACATCCACGTCGTCCTGACGCAGCGCTCGAGGCTTGGGGCCGCGGTGGCGCTCATACGCTTGTCGGATCTGCGCGATCCCCTGTTCACGGGAAATGCGGTCTTTCATCGGTTCAAAGGAGGCTCGGCGACCTCCGCGAACGACCTCACCCAGCGCGTCCAGGTCCTTGATGTCGATCCCGGGGGACAGTAGCCACTCCACATCCATCGAGGCATCGGTCAACAGGATTGGCGTGCCGGTGAAATAGAGCGCCTTGGGCTCTCCGGGGCTCGTGTGTTGTCCGCGCACCATGGCGCCTGGCGCGAGATGAAACACGACGCGCTCGGCAGGCGCACCTTGGCGCCCGGGCAAATAGGTCAACGTGGCGAGCGGCACCACCCAGATCGCATCCGCGCCGATCAGGCAGACGCCGTGCTTCGCCATCGAGGCCGGGTCGACGGGCTTGCCCATCTCGTAAGGCGGGGCGTGCTGGAAGGCGCGCATCCGCTCGACCGGCAGGAAAGTGCCGTTCACTCCGGTGGCCACGCACCCGCCGGAGTCGACGAGTCCCTGCAGTGCCGCGATAACCTCCCGAGCGTCCCCGCTCCACGCCTGTTCCTCACCAGGATCGCGATCGGCGAGCACTTGCGAGACGGCCTGCGCCCATGGCGCGGCGGCGGGCTGGTTGGCGGTCAAAAGGTGCGGTGGACGTGATTCGGACATGTTGGGGCTCCAGTGCGGAGGTCATCCTACACCGCCGATCTTTTCGACACAATGGCGAATATGAAATAAACAATACGAAAAGCATATCCTATATATTCGAGAGGCCCATTTAGTGCGCGATAATGACAGTTATCGCCCGTAGCCACTATGGCCGTTATAGCCAAACGATCTATCTTGTACGCCTTGGATGGTCGGCGTATGCTCGAAGCGAACTCAGCCTGAGGAGGCCGCCATGTCGAACGCCACCACCAACCTCACCACGACCGGCAGCGTGACCCTCACGAGCCTGGCGGCGATCCCCGCACGCCACGGCGCCACGGCTCACGTGGCCTCGATCGCCAGCACCGACGCCAAAAACAATTTCGCCGACCTGGTCGAGCGGGTCCTGACGGCCGATGGCCCGGTGGCGATCACCCGCAACGGTCAACCGAAGCTGGTCATGCTGTCGCTGCCGCAATACCAGCGTCTGGTGGATGCGGCCGTCGACCCGCTCGCGTCGCTCGAAAGCGAGTTCGACGCTCTCGTGGCCCGGATGCAGACGCCGGCAGCACGCGCGGGCATCGACGCCCTGATGGGCGCCGGTCCTTCGGAGCTGGGTGCGGCGGCCGTCCGCGCTGCCGGCTACGGCCGGCCGTAATGGGCCGCATTTTCGTGCTCGCGGGCACCAACGGCGCCGGCAAAAGCAGCGTCGGTGGAGCGTACCTTCGCGAACAGGGCGCGGCATACTTCAACCCCGATGAAGCCACGCAGGCCATCCTGCGCGCCAACCCGGACATGCCTCTGGCGGAGGCCAACGAACGGGCTTGGAAAGACAGTGTACGCCGCTTGCGCGAGGCGATCGCTGCGGGCACGGATTACGCCTTCGAAACCACGCTCGGCGGAAACACGGTCACCCGTCTTCTGGCGGAGGCGGTCGACGCCGGCCTGCAGCTGGTGATCTGGTTCTGCGGCCTGGATAGTCCTGAGCGTCACCTGGCCCGCATTCAGACACGCGTAGCCCGCGGTGGCCACAACATTCCTGAATACAAGGTCCGCGAGCGCTACGACGCCAGTCGCAACAACCTGATCCGCCTGATGCCGCTGGCCAGCGCCCTGCGGGTGTATGACAACAGTGCAGAAGCGGACCCGGCCACTGGCCACGCGCCGACGCCGGTATTGGTTCTCGCGATGGATCACGGGGTGGTGAGTTACCCGGGACCAACCGACTTGGCCAAGACGCCCCCGTGGGTGAGGCCTCTGGTGACCAAGGCCTACAGACTCACCGAATCCGCCCCACCGTTTTCTCCCGCCCAACAAGGTGATCTCCCATGACCAGCAAGACGATTTCCGTGAGCCTGCAGCGCGATAGCCGCACCGGCCAATTCGTCATCGACACGCGAATCACCAAGGTCCGCGTGACCCAAGCTAAGGCCGGCCAATTCACCCCAGCGACGGTGACCGCCAAAAAGGGAGTTCGGAGTGTCCCCGGGACTCTGCTCAAACAGGCCGGCAAGAAGATCAAGGTCGGCCAAGTGGGGGCGAAGAAAGCAGCGGCACGGCACGCGAAATGATCGAGCGCCCCGGACATCTCGTGCTCGCCTATCACGGTTGCGACGCCGCCGTGCGCGATATGCTGCTCGAGTCCCCGGACCAAACCTTGAAGTTGAGCGTGAACCCCTACGACTGGCTCGGCAAAGGCGCCTACTTTTTCGAGGACGACTGGATGCGCGCCCTCGCGTTCGCGGTCACCGCGCATGACCACCCGGAAAAGAAATACACCGCCCGACCCATCCACGATCCGGTCGTGGTCGGTGCCGTGCTGCGTATTCATCGCTGGCTCGACATGGGGACGCGCGAGGGTATCCATGCCTACATGACCGCGCACGATGACCTAGTCGCCAAGGGCACCAAGATCAAGGTGAACAAGCCGGCCGATCCCGAGGACGTCGAGATGCTGCTGCGGCCGATGGATCGGCAAATCCTCAATCACGTTCACGCGATGCGCGAGGCGGACGGAGCCCCCGCGTACAACGCCGTGCGTTCGCATTTTCCGCAGGGTGCCTCGCTGCTTGAGACCTCCGGCTTTCGGGCGGACACGCACATCCAGATCGCCTTGCGTCATCCCGAGTGCGTCGTCGGATTCTTCCGCGTGCGAGAGGCGGAGATCGACATTCCATGACCTCGCTCGCGGCCCCGCCCCCGCTCGCGTCAGGTACCGTACCCCGTGATGCGGCAACCCACCTCGCGAAGCGCAAGCGGCGCGCCGAGAAGGCCTTCGCCGCCAATACGCGCCGGGCCTTGGCGAGCGACTGGCGGGTCTGGGTAGCCTTTTGCACCCATCGCGGATGCCCCACCATGCCGGCCGCCGTCGACGACGTCGAAGCGTTTCTCGAAGCGCAGATCGAGGGCGGTAAGAAGCGCTCCACCATGGACCGTTATCTCAGCTCGCTGGCTCAGGCACATCGTGTCGCCGAGGTACCCAACCCGCTGGACACGGAAGACGGCCGGCTGATGCTTAAAGCCTTTCGCCGTGATGAGCGCATCAGTGCCTACCGCAAGCAAACGAAAGGGATGGGCTGGGAACACGTGGAGGCCATCGTGTCGGGCATGGACCCGGAGCGGGCCATCGACGTGCGCGACGCGGTCACCCTGCTCGTCGGCTACGACACACAGCGGCGGCGATCTGAGCTGGTGGCGTTCCGCTGGGCGGATCTCTCCGACCCCTTTCCCGACGGCTCGGCCCGACTGTTTCTGGCACGCAGCAAGACGGACAGCACGGGCAAGGGCCGCTGGCTGTACGTGTCGTCGTTGACGCTGCAGTGGCTCGTTTTGTGGCGCGCGATCAGTGGTCAGTCCACCGGCGCCATCCTGCGCTCGGTGCGACGGGTGAAGAAGGACGTTCGCTGCGACGGTGAACTTGCCGGCAGCGAAGTGTCTCGCATCCTGAAGAAGCTGGCCAAGCACGCGGGCATCACGGGAAGCTTCGAGTTCTCCGGACATTCACTACGCGTCGGGAAGACCCAGGATCTGTTCGAGAACAACGTGTCGCTGGCCGAGGTCATGCGCGCCGGCGGCTGGGCATCGCCGGTGATGCCGGTGCACTACGCCGAAGCCCTCGAGGAAGGTCGCGGTGCAGCCGCGAAGTTGGCCACAAAACAAAATCGCAGTCGGCTGGCTCCAAAACCGCGAGGGACACCATGATCGCGCCACCGACATGTGATGTAACCGTGTTCCAGGAGGACATTTCCTCGCAACTCGGAGGCACCTGCGATAACCAGCCGCGCTACCACCTGCTTCGGCGTAGGCCGGCCGTTATTTCGTAATGCATTACATACCATGTAATTACGTGTCGCTTCAGACGTTCCAAAGCCAGTGATCGCCGTACATTCCGTACACCGGACAATGTCCGATTATCCGGTGTCAGACCCTATGAACCCGTCTGGAGCCGTAGTGCCCCTACACTTGGCGCGCAGCGCGCCATTACCGGAGAGATTGAATGCATGAGTAATGTTCGCCAACTGCTCCCCAGGCTGACTTTGAACCGCGACTTCATCGACGAATTCATGGCGCAACCCCAGGTCTGTTGCGCACTCGGTGTGATCGAGGAGCGACAGCGTGTTCTGCCCCTGGTCGCCATCCGCCCCCGCTGCTCACTTCCATTGGCCGTCACGGAACATGGCTTCACGTTTGGGCATTCAGTGCTCGGCACCTCAGCCTACGAGGTGGTGCACTTCTCCTTTACGTTCCGGAATGTGGGCAACTTCAACGTCCTGCTCAGCCCCAGTGACCCCATCGTGCGGGATGTTATCGCACGTATGGTTGGCTTGGGGTCGTTTTTCGTGCTGGCCATCGACCCGAGTCACGCCGTGACGGCGTTCCTTGCCGACGTGGGTGAGGTGAACCTGGCAGGACTGATTGACCATCAACCGCGGCTAGCAAACTCATCAACCACTGAGGCGCAGTACGACCATGCCGTTGCTCAGTTCCGCAGTCGACCCGTGCCGCCTGGTGAGATGCTCGAATGGGTCTGCCGGGGCGACCTGGGCTACCTGGATCTGTCAGGACGACGTCTAGAGCTGACGCCGGCTTCGTAACGGGGAATCCCTAGAAAACAACGATTTAATGCGCTGGTGAGCGTTTTCGCACAAAGCACGACCATGCCCCAAATTCGCCTAGCTGGAAACCACGCCGGCATACGTCAACATGGTGCGCGATTCGCAAATCGCCTTCCATACCAGATCCGCTGCCTTCCGAGGGACCACCTCTCGTACTTCATCCTCGGAGATCGATCGCTCCTGAATGGGTTCGTCGATGTCTCGGGAGAACTCGATCGCTACGGTCGAATGCATGAGGGCTTTGACATCGTCCAGGCCGAGGTCCTTGCGTCGCCCGAGGGCTGCCAACACCGCAGGCGCTGCTTTTTCGAATGAGCCACCCACCAGCCTCGCAACGCCCGCATGCACAGGATGCGGCGTGATAGAACCGGCAGGCTGCAGCACCAGCACGAGCTCTTTCCCAATGAAGAGGCTGAATCCACGCAGCGCGGCATCATCGTCGTCGCCCGCGAGCCGGTATTCCTCGTCACGCAGGAGAGTCACGACCATCCTGGCCAAGGCGTAGAAGTGCGTCAGAGCAAGGTCCAGGCTTGTTGAGCAGGCGATAGTCGGTCTCTGCGACGAACCGAACAGCATGACCACCCATGTGCCTTGAACGGACGGCTGTGGGCCAGAGTTCAATGCATCTTGTACGCGCTGCGCTTCAGACATCTTGTCCATCACGACCATGCTCCATCGGTTGTCAGTCATAAATGGTATCGCACACAACCACTGGTCTCCCGCAACTGGACAGATGTGGATTTGGATTGCACAATCCAACACGTCGACAAAAAAAAGGCGGAGATCCTCAATGTTCGCAATCCCCGCCAGGTCTTCTCGCCCTACTCCGGTCATGGCCGAGGAGCTGCAGCGCGCCTTCGACTTCTTCAACGAGCGACTGTTCAACGACTTGCTTCCGGCGTGTTTGATCACACTTCAGCGAGAGCGAGCTACGTTCGGCTACTTCAGCAGCAAGCGCTTCGTGCGGTGGGACGGCCGAGCGTTTACGCACGAAATTAGTTTGAATCCGGCCTATTTCGCAACACGGACGATTAAATCGACGCTCAGCACGCTTTGTCACGAAATGGTCCACTTGCGCCAAGCCTCGTTCGGCCACCCGGGTCGCCGCGGCTATCACAATGCCGAGTGGGCGACCTGGATGGACTGCATCGGGCTGACGCCATCAGATACCGGCCTGCCAGGGGGACATAGGATCGGCGAAAAGGTGTCGCACTTCATCGTCGAAGGCGGCCCGTTCGACAGGGCCGCCGTGGAGCTGTTGGACGAAGACTTCGTATTGTCGTGGATCGACAGGTACCCCACGACCCTGCCTCCCGGTATGCATCTGCCGGACAACTACTCACCGATAGAAGATTTGACCGTTCCGGTCCGAGTCCTCCCGTCGGTCAGCGCGAGTGTGGCGACCATAAAAGCGGTCATGGTGGGGACCGACGGCACACCTGACGGAGGGCAATCGACTTCCGCGGTATACGAGGTATTCAACCCTGCACAAATGCCCGAAGAGCAATTCCGTGGTGCAGCCGAGCGAATCGCCTGGCGCAAGAACGGCTCCAACAGGTCAAATCGCGTCCGATACAAGTGTCATGGCGACGATAACAAGTGCCCTGTCGTTGTTTGGGGCAAAGTCGGCCTCGATGTGAGGTGCGGCAGATGCGGGGGCAGACCGCTTGTGCCGACGGAATCGACTCGTACCTACGGCGCCAGGCAACATTGACCCCGTTCAAACGTCATGCGACGACAACTCATCAGATGCGTTTGAACATGTTCGACTGCCACGTGGCGAGGCCTAGCGCCCCAACCAGAAACAGCCCCGGCAGCACGGGCGGCGGCAGCGCACCCGGCGCGATGAACGCGACGATCCCCAGCATGAAGCACCAGAGCGACAGCAGCTTGCCGGCGCGATAGCGCATCGGGTTCACGCCACCGAAGGCCTTCTGTTTGAGGTTCCTGCGCACCCCGCCCTCCACGATGATTGCTGCCATCAGGGGAATCAGAAGCGGCAGCCAGACAATCATGAGGGACAGCCTGTAGCCGGCGAAGTACATCAGGCCGAAGCCCCCGAGGACCCAGCGCTTGAAAACGTCGCCGATGTGCACGCCCGAATTTGGATTGGCCATGAATCCGGCAGTCGGGGCCATAGACGCGGGTGTGGCAGAGGCTCCGCCGGAGTTGCTTGGAGACGATCCTGCCGCCGTCGGTACCGGCGCCGTCATTTGGGTCTCAACTCCCTTACTGTCGGTGACCTTGATCGGCGTTGGGTGACATGGGTCGGTGCTGAATCGGCCGGAACTGTCGTGCACCTCCATGCCGGTGCTGCTCGCAGACTCCGTGCAGTGGGTATCCGCGCCCGAGCTAGCTACATCGCCTCCAGCGGCTCCAGACGCGCCGTCCCCACTTTTGCCCAGCATCGCGTTCGCCTTGCTGTCGGTGGCCGCGCCTGCCTTCGTACCCATGGCCAGCACCTTGGCGAACAACCCTGTGTCAAGCGCCCATGCGCTGTACCAGGCATTGGCGCGCACGGCGATATGTTCCGCAGTGTCTTGGCCGAACCACGACACGACCATCCGTTGCTCTTTGATGACTTGCGTGTTGACGAAGGTCTGTCCGATCATGGGAAGCCCCAACGCGATCAGAAAGCACCAGAGAATCAGGTGCTGAGTGGGCGACGGCTGCTGCTTGCTGGCACCGGGCATAAGGCGATTCGGTCAGGCTAAAAGGTCGGTGAACTTGATCCGAAGATCGCGCTCATAGAATGCGGTGAAAACGCACTGGCGAAGCGCGTCATGCAAGATGACCTCGGGCAGGTAGTCACCCCCGTCTCGCTCGGACAAAGCGATTTCACCGCCACGTGCCGTTACGAAAGCCATCAGGGGGCCGTCCGACGGCGACCAGATCGCATCCCCGACGCGAACCTCCCAGTGGCGTACCGCATCAAGGGGGAGCAGCATCGCCCGAATGCCATCCCTGACCAGGGCTTCGTCGCAATGATCCTGGCGTTCCCGCCTCCGGAACACCTTGCCGCCGGCGACAAGGCAGTCCTCAATGAGAGGCCGCCCATCAAGGCCAGGCAGGTAGGGGCTGACAAATGCGCACACCCGAAGCACCAAATCCTCGGTGAATGGCCAGTATTCGCTGATTGCCCCGTACGTTGACACGAGGTGGTGCGCTTCGAGGCACCCCTGTACAAAGGCGCGAAGGTCGGGGGCTTTGGTTATTGCTGGCACGACAATTGTAGTCATAGGGTCATGTCAGAGCAGGATGGGAATGCGGCCCTTTACGAACCGGCTTCCGCCAAGCATAGCGAAATAGTTGAATTTAGGGAGACAGGCGAGGTAGCTCTCCTTGATGGCGTAGTCATCCTCCAACGCGAGCTTCTCGGTTTGGTTGGCGCTGAACTCCATGGGATCCAGCGTGGACGCCGACAATGCGCGACCAAGCTGCATGGACGCGATAGAGACCTGAGGGGACTTGGTGACGAAATACTTCTGGCTGATATCTGCGGTCAGCCGGCCGGCAAAGATATTGGTCACGTTGCCCAGGACCTTCTCCGCCAGAGCCGCACTGCCCAGCCGGGACTCGAAGTCACTGATCGTCTGGGTGGCGAGGTTAAGCCTGAACTGCGCGCCACGCCCCTTGTTCATCAGGAGGATCAACTTGTCGTTCAGCACCTCAACGGCTTCGTCGACAAAGATCGAAACAACCTTTTGTCGATCCTTGTCGGCGTAGTTGTAGCGGCTGCCGCATACGGCTGCGAGGTCGGCCAGGATGATCTCGCCGACGGCGTTGGCCACCTCTTCGTTTCCGAGGGCGTTGAGGCCAATGAAGACCACGCTCTGCTCTTCCACGATGCGCGCGGTGTCGGTGATGACACGCGCATCGTCGCGCGCTGTGCCGTCGGTCGAAAGCAAAGACGCGAGGGGCCCAGAGGTAAGCTTGGTCAGCACAGGCATCAGCGTCGCGATCATCTTCTGCCAGTGCTCGTGCGGATGCTCGACGGTCGCAATCAGTCCCTCCAGTTCGGGATTCGGCCGGATCGCACGGACATAGGCGCGATAGAACTGCGTGAGAGCCTGAGCTTCCTCCTCAGGCGTCAACGACAGATTGTTGGGGTCGTCCGGCTTCACTTTGCGTCTGCCGATAACCGCGCGACGGTGGCGATCGACGGCTGCGTGCCATGAAGGCTCCAGCTCACGATTGCAGTATGCGGTGATCGCCTGCGCCAAGAGCTCCTCGAGCCCACTGTCGAAATACTGCTTCAGCGCGACCAGTGAAGGCCTCTTCTTAATTAAAAGCATGCCGTTGATCACGTTGACCAGCTGCATGAAGACGAACGCCGTGAAATTGTCCGCCCGGCCGGACTTCCCGATCAATGTCGAAATGCGTGTGGCGAGTTCGGAAGGGTCGTCCCAGTTCTTCAGTGGGTCCAGGCGGATCGACCGGGCTGGGAAAGCGGCATTGAGTTCGAGCATCTCCTTGCCCGCCCACGCCGCAGCCTCACGCACTGCATTTCGCATTCCGTCGTCACCCTTAGGGTCAATCACTATGACCGCCTCGCCGCGATTAACGGCCTGAGCAATCAAAAGGCGATAGAAAAAGGTTTTGCCCCAGCCGGATAGCGCAACCAGCAACGTGTGCTCGTCCGCCACCTTCATGTATAGCGGCATCTCCTTGTCGGACAGTCCGTGTAACCACGCCTGCCCGTCGTCCATCCAGTCCTTACCCTTCGCGTACCCGACTTTCAAGCGGCTGGGGTCTTCCCGCACTACTTCCCGGGCGAGCTGCGCCTCGGCTTGATTCCATTCGAACCCCCAGCCAATGAACGTGCGCTTCCCTTCCTCATCCAGCAGGGGGCGGAAGTCATTCATCGGTAGAGGGGTTTGCTTGATCGTCGTGAAGCGGTCGAGCCGGCGCTTTGCCTTCCACCAATCGCGACCCCAGCGCGTCGCCAGCGTGACTCCGAGAATGCCCACACCGAGCGGCGCCCACGTACCCGCGTAACCGAGTCCAGCGAGCAGCAAACCTACTACACCTGCAACCGCCCACACACACGCCGCCGTGCGCTCATACAACGGTCGAAAAGGCGACGCATAGACGCCGTCTGTCGCTATCCCGTTCATGATTTCCCCTGCGATTTCGGGCGCCCCGTAACAGCAAGGAATGCTTCACTAAGCTCCTTGTTGGCCACAAGAGCGTTCCAAGCACCTTCTCGAACCTGCAGCGTCATCGTGATGCCTTTGTTTTCCTCCAACTTACGACCCGCGACCTCGGAGGCTAGCCAGTGCGCGTGTGCCTTTATCGCTGTCGCCAGGCGTTTTGGGTCCTCTCCCAAGGCCGCTGCGGTATGAGGCCAGCGCATGCACACGAGACCTGACTTGACGATCACCACGCGAGCCACATCCTGATTCTGAGCTTTGATCTCGCGCGCCACCCTTTCGAGAAACACGCCGAAAGCGCCGGCGCCGTTGAGGGCTGCCGCTTCCAGTGGAAGCGGCTCGCCCATGCCTTGCGGGGCCTCGGGGACCTTTGGGTCGGATGCACCTTCAACCACGGGCGCATCCTGGGACGCCGACGCAGCAACTTCGGTCACTGGCTGAATCTCGCCGGCGAGAGCCCGAATCGCCAACGGCTCCTGTGCCGGTTGTTCGGGTGGCAGCGCGGCGGCGCTGTCGGGCTCCGACGACAGCGCCGATTCGGGCACCGTTGACGGAGCACCTGCTTGCACTGTTTCACTGGAATCGGGCACGGGCGTTGACGGTGGAGCAGCCGCCCGCGGTGTCGGCGGATCGACCAGGTTGGGAGCCGCAGCACGCGCGCCTTGCCGCTCCTCGATCACGCCACCGTCCCGGCCGGTTACAGTCACGACCGCCTTGGTCCAGCTCACACCCGGCGGAAGGATCGATCCGCTTTCTGGAATCAACAGGGCCGACAGGCTCGACGTGCTCTTGCCGCTTGCGTCGGAGAACACCACCCGCCACAAGGCCGTGCGTCCCCCGGACTCAGTCACCTGGGGCTTGGCCACTTGCGCATCGACCATGAACTCCGCCAGCCGATCGGCATCCGAGGGAATGCCGGCTCCGCGGCCAGACTCCTTGAGCCACTGCACAATGTGTGTAACGGCAGCTTTCCAGACCAGATACACGCCGGAGTCTGTGATCCAAAGCGGGCTGCCCAAGGCGTTAGGGACCCAATTGCCGCCCGCAATCATGGCGCGAGCAGCCTCCAGCACGCGATTGACAACCGGGTGCCCTCCGACCGCCGATTCCCGCCAACGAAGACGCATGGACTCGCGATCCGCGGCGCAACTGCGCTGATCCGCCTCGTCGACTAGCAACCGAAGTCCCACCGAGTCGTCGCCCACGCCGGACAGGGCCACCACCATTGCTTCGAGGACGTCTCGGCCGTGATCGGTCAAGAAAGCCATGCCTTCCGGCCCAAGAATCAACGGGCACAGCATCATGCTGAACGAGACGTGCCGATCGAGCCTTGCGCCCGCGCGCCATTGCACAGTGTAGGCATTCACCCTCCGCGCCGTGGCCCAGGTGACGAGATCCTCTCGGAAGGGATTCCACACCTCGCCGGTTTCCGACACGATCACCTGGTCGATGAGTGGCTTGCCCAGATCGTGGAGTAGTCCCGTCGTCGCGGCAGCCATGGGCCACACGCGTTTACGCTTGGCGCGCAGTTCAAGATCGTCGTTGAAGGTCCTGCCGTAGTCGATCACTGCGTTGTGACTCGCACGTGCGGCCAACGTAGCGACTTCAATGGCGTGGATAGCCAACCCACCGATGCGCGCGTGATGGTGTGACTCTGACGCGGGCAGCAAATGAACGTACCCCAAGAACCGGTCAATCATCGGCTCGACCAGCTTCGCAAACGTGGCGTCATCCATACCAACTTCGTGCTTGAGCTCTTTGAGCTTCGGCGCCAGAAGTTCCCTGTAGGCAGATAAGGGGGCGGTGAGAATTTCGCCATTGAACCCGGCAAAGGCCTCGAAACTCATGATCGCCGCCGGCTTAACCTCCGCTCGCGCTTGGAAGGCATTCGAAGGCGGGCCTTGAGGCTTCCGGCGTGAGAGCAAACGTTCAAGCATGTGGCACGAGCCCGAGGGGTGTCGAAGATAGGTTAGGCCACCGCAGTCACAACAGGTCGCCAACCTGAAGGGTTGAAGCCGACATGGCGCACCAAAAGCGGCAGGGGCGACGGTGGATACTTTTCGTCATGACTGAACCCACGCACCCACACATCCTTAGCATCCAGGCGGTCGACCAGTCGCTTGAGGATTGCCGCAATCGGGCCGAAGAACTCGTCTCCCAATTTTCTGCCCGCCGCACGGCGGCCGCCGAGGCCTTCTACCTCAGTACACGCCGCCGTGAATGGTGGACGCTGTTCGTCTACATCCGGGTGCCTAAGCTCGCACCTCACCGCTGCTACATGGAATGGCAGCGATCGATTTCCGCGAAGGGAAAGAAGGTCCGCCGGATCTCGCTCAAGGTCTCCAATGGCACCGTCAATTTCCGGGACCTGGCTGCCTACGCCAGGTCGTACGAACACGACCTGATCGTGGATACGGAGAAGCAACTGCGTGTGCTACGCAAGGAACTCTCCCTGCTTGTCAAAATACGCTCGGACCTGGTGCGGCTGATGGCTCAACTGCAAGCTGGCTCACTGGAACTGCCTGCGGACGAGGAGCACTTTGGCGAGGCACAGACTGGCGCCTCTTCGCTGGCTGCACCACGCGCTTTGCGCGGTGGCTCTTCGCGGGTCCGCTCAGGCGACGCGCATGGACATGGGAGCGATGGGGAGTTGCCGCAGCTGCGGAATCCTGACTGACGATACGCGGTGCCGACGGTGCCACGTAGGGCGCTTGGGCCAGGACGATCGGTACAGCGCGCGTTCCACCATCCAACACAGCGCCTTGCGCATCGTCGAACGCAACGTAGGTTCCGCGAGGCACCATGGCTTGCTCGCTCATCGCGGGATACACGCGCAACGCGACGGTTTTGGCACCGGTCTCACCGTCACGCCAGGACAGGTGCCCTTCGACTGGCTCGTAGTCAGCCCCTGCCGTGGCGGACCCACCGGTGGTCTGAAAGTGGACAGAGGCCGCTCCGATCGTTCCGGTCCGCACCACGGTCACAACCGCTCGACTCTGCAGCCCGCTGTAGATCGTGCCATCGGTTACGTGCAGGACGTTGTCGGCATCGTCGGAGTCGCCACTGTCGCCATATTGGTCTTTCATGATGACGACATGGGCGTCTGCCTTCGCCGCAGCTACATTCCTGCCGTGGTGCCTCGTCTGCGTGCCCATCCCATCGTGCCTTTGCGAGGTCGGTTCAGCCGTGGCCACGTGCACCTGGCTGGGGGGCGGAGCGCTGCCGAACGCGGTGGAGGGCGAATTCCCCGCAGGTGACGTCGATACGGCGGATGGCGATAGCGCCTTGGTGATCGAAGAGCTGGTCGTTGGAAGCAGGTCCAGCCCCCGGGTCGCGACATTCGCGCCAGCCGTCTTCCCGTCCGAAGCAGCAGCCTTCGCCCCTTGCGTCTGGAACGGCCGGAGCATCTCTGCTGCCAACGCGCGCGTCTGCGGCGACTCCGTCGGTACGAGTGACGATGCTGCGCTCGTCGCTGTCGGCAAGCCCGCCGTAGCCGCGCTGGTGGCCGATTGCTGGGCTGCCGCGTTCATGGTTGCGAAAAGGCAGCCCACGAAGGCAAGAGCCAAAGGGGAGTAGTGAGTGTGCCGGGTGCGGTTCATGCGTTTAGTTTCCACGGTGATCAACGGGTGAGCGGTATGGCCCGGTCGACGCGCTACGGGTTATCGCAGCATTCGAAGTAATCCCAAACCAGCGTGTCGAAATCATTCGAGTTCGCCGGCGGCAGAGTGTCGCCCCACATCAGAGCCGGCTCGCCCATCCAGTGCTCGGTGGGATTGTGCACAGGGGACAATTCCTGGAATTTGTATTGCTGCTTGAGCAACACTGGCCACGGGGTATTCATACACACAGCTGCGTCCCCGTACATCCGGGGGATCATGAGGCGGTTTTGCAGCATCGCGAGGCTCTTAACCACTTGCAGCGCATGCACGGTTTGGGTGTCCCCTGTATTGCCGATGAAACCGGCGGTCGGATAGACCGTGCCCCATGTCCCAGCGCACCAGAACAACGCCAGAAGCGGTTGGCCTACAACAGACGCAGCGGCGTCCTGTGCGCAGGCGAGAATCGTATCGGTGCCTGAGAACAAGGAGCTTTGCGGCGTGGTGAGATTCATCAGCGCCTCGTCGTTCCACGTCGGGTCTAGTTCTGTGAGGTACACAGGGAACGACGTATTTGAACTTTTCGTGCACGACGACAGCATTGATCCGGCAATGGATTGGGCCGGATACGGGATCATGTGCATGTTGAGGAAACTGTCCTGGGCGATGCCGTCCGTCTTGGAAGCGCCACCGCCGAATCCCGTGGTCGTGGAACTGCCTCCCCCGATCATGCCGCCGAGCGCCGGGGAGCAGTAGGACTTGCGTACCGTTTCGATGATCCGATCAGGCAGCCAAATGCCATAGACCTCGCCCTCTGTGGTCATCCCGAAGAACCGGCCAGGGCAATAGCACACAGGCGCAGCGATATCGTCGGGCATGAAACCAACGCCCGTGGGAGATCCGGCGATGCGCATGGGATAGAAGCCGGCCTCGTCGAAACTGGTGAAGATTCCGGAGGCCTTCGTGCAACCGGGATCGCTCGCGTGACTGGGTGCCGCGAGTCCAGCAAGCAACGTAAAGGCGAAGATCAGCGCCAACGCTTTCGCATTATTCGCCACGCCCGCCACGGCGTCCTTCAGCTTCCGGATCAGTGTTCGCTTGGTCACTTGGACGTCCTTTGGGGCCTCGATGCCGATGCGTGACTGGCGGGTCTCGCAATGGATGATCTTGATGCGAATACCTCCGCTGAACTCTATGGTGTCACCGGCCCTGCACGTGAGAATAAGCACGGCGCCCTCCTGCGGAATCCTTGATATCCAATGCGATCTGCTCGACCTTCAGGCGATCGCCAAACTGGGTAACTCGAGCCGGCACAGCGGTGATCGGTATACGGGCTGCCAGCGCAGGAACGAAGCTGTAGAGGCGTACGCCGACAGCCGCGCTCCACTCATTCCACTCTGCCCAATCGCCCGGCGCCGAGACGCTGATAACCGTGTACGGCGCATCCCCGAGAGCACGTATTTGATCCTTGACCCAAGCGCGCTGTAACGCGTCACCGGCATCCAAAAGAAGAAGCGTTGTCTTCATCGGTGATACCTGCAACGGATTGACGTGCTGACCCGCTCGCAAAACGACCCGTCCATTCGGTAGCACGATGTCCCGAGTAACCACCATCGTCGGGTCGATGAACGTTGTTGAGTCCAGCCGAGCGCGGGGAAGCGCGGCTAACTGATGTGACGTCCAGTACCCGTCCACCATCTTTTTCTTGTACCCGTCCCAGTCGAACGCCTTGGCTCGCGCCATGACCTCGATTGCAGGGTCGACTTCATTGGGGGCCACCATGGGACCGAATGTCCCTAGATCACCCTTCCGCGTCCTCATCTGTTGCGCCAGCCACGTCGGCGAAAAAACGCCGCGAGCGCGCGCAACCTCCTGCCCGTCATGAGTCACCACTGCAGTGGGTGCGTCGGTAACGTGAAACTTGACCCACATGGGAGGGTTCATTTCGATATTGGGAACGGGACCGCCTTTGTAGGGTTCCAGCCAAGGCTTTAGCCATGCCTGCAGATGGATTACATCAGTACCGGGCGGAAGTCCGCGAAGGATCAAGTGAACGTGCTTGTCCACGGCCGACGCGTCAAGCGCGCCACGAAAATCCGTTGGCGACATGGCGGTGCTGATGAAAACAAGGATGGCGTCGGAATCCCCGATCGCGGTCGGATCCTTCGGAACTGGCGCGCCCGTTGGTCCCTTTGCTCCCGTCTGCTGGCGATAGGCCTGGCGCAATGCCTGGAGTTTGATTTCCTTCCCATCGCTCGCCGTCTTCGCCAAGAAGCTCGCGTTCTGCTGCTTCGACTGGACCATGGCGGCTTGCGACTGTTGTGCAATACCGGCGGCCTCGCTCTGCGCCTGAGCTGCGGCGCGCTGGCCTGCATCAAGAGCGTCCTGAGTGGACTGGGACTGCGCGTAGCTGCCAGAGCACCATATCAACCCAACTATCAAGCCAGCGACTGAGCGGAAGATCACCATAGTGCGTACCCTCGACCGACGATTCGACTCGCCGGCACCAGTCCCCAGTAGCGGGAGTCATAGGAAAAAGGTCGCGTTCCGACCACAAAAAGGTTGTTCGGAGGAACAATGAAAGAGCGCTCAAACGCGGTGGCCGGCTGCCCAAGTGGCTTCATGAGGTCAAGACCACCGGCAACGCGGTCCCCATTGACGTACGTAGCGCATGCGGTCACTTGGACGCGATCGCCAGGCATGCCCACGGCCACCTTCATGAACCCGGTGCCCTCCGGGTAGCGCTTCAGGCCAGGGCCGACGCGAAACGCGACGTATTGACCTCGGACGACGTGGTGGTCCGCCTTGTGCACAACAAAGTAGACGTGATCGAGCGACTGCTGCGTCTCATCGGAAAACGTGAGCGCCCAGTCGCGTTCAACGCGTTTGACCACCATGACCATGGCGAGGGCGCCGACGCCGAGAATCAGCCAGAACTTGCCTGTCCGAGCCCGTGGGTGCACCCAGGAGAGAATGCGCGGAACGGACTCGCTCATTGCTGCTGAAGTTCCATGACAGCTTTCGCAGTCGCGGCGTCATTCTTCGGAGGCTGCACGAAGATGCCCGTCGGCGCCGAAGGCACAATACGGCCATCAAGAACAAGGAACCCTGCGTCGCCGAGCTTTTTCACAGCCGTCAGGTACCGCTTCATTCCGTCCCTGACCTGGTCGGCGGCTGTTGGTCCAGTCCCGCCGTACAACGCCCAATCTGCGCTGTTCATTACAGCAATCGGTGGACGGGTCGACAGTTGACTGTCCACGCGCTGACAGACGTAGTACCAAGTCGCGTAGGCTGCAGCGGCGGCCACCACAACGGACCATAGGCCCAGCGAGACGACGAGGCCAAAAGGAAATTCGGCGTTGGTCTTCTCTTCCATCGTCTATCCCCTCACGCGATGTAGCGTTGGTCGGCGACCGCCCGCTTGCGCGACCTCTGCTCATTGAGCAGATGTTGGGCAGCTTCGATCGAGGTCTTACCCTGCTTGCGCAGGTTATCCATCGCCTGCACATCCGCAGGCGTTGTTGAGTACAAGATGCGCGTGACCTCGGGAACCACCAGGCGCCCTACGCCATACCCATACGGCGTGTGAGCGAAGATCTCGCTGTACTGACCGCGAACGGTCTTGACAGTCTTGAGCAAGCGGTACCCATGCTCACCAACCTCAAGGCGCTTGTCGCGCTCGATGGCGGCGATGGTCTCCGAGCGCTGTCCCAACACCCACTTGTGCGCCGAGTTCAGATAGATCGCGCGTGTTGAATCGCTGGTGAAGAAGTCCTCCACCGACTGCGTGATCGTAAACGCGGCGCCACCGTATTTTCGAAACTTGCGGTAGGCAGCTTCGATGAAGGGAGCGATCTCATTGCCCTTGAGCAGTTCCCACGCTTCGTCGATCGCAAGGATCTTCCGGATCGACCGGTCACCGCGGTTCATCTCGCGCTGAATCTGGAACATCAGCTGCAGCAGAACAACACGCTGCAGTTGCGCACGGCCATCAAGCTCATCCAGCTCAAGCAACACGAACGGATTGTCCGCCCGGTAGTTGTTGCGCCCGTTGAACCAACGACCGTACTCACCGCGGCTGGTGAAGGCGAACAGCTGGAAGCCAACCTCCTTCACGTGCTCATTCATGTCCTGCAGCATCGCGTCCGCGAGGTGATCGATCAGCATGTCCTTGCGATACACCATGAACTGCTGCCGCATGTGCTCCTTCAGGCGTGCTGCCTGGAAGTCCGTGAGCGGGCTATTGATCGCAGCCATTGCGCTGACCAGTCCGTACAGCACGTCAGCATCATCGTCGTAGTCCTCGACGAGAGTGAACGGATTCAGGCAGAGTGAACTGTCCTTGCCGAACTCAAGACGCTCACCATCGACGTAGTCACAGAGGTTCCGGTAGGACTTGCCCTTGTCGACAATCCACATGCGGCCGCCCCGTTGAAGCTCCGAGATGGCAATGTCGTTCATCAGAAACGATTTGCCAGAACCTGACTCGGCCGCGATAACTACGTTGTAGTTTGTTTCTGAATCCCAGTTGGACAGTGTCATCAACTGTCCATTTCGGCTGGCCAGCATAAGGGCCGGACTACCCGTGCCACGCCATTCGGAGAACATCGGAAGCATGGTCGCGATATGGCGCGTCGCCCAGCGCCGGTACCGGCGAAGTGCTGGCGCGCCGGCAGCATCGCAAGCAAATGGCAGCAGGTTGGAGAATAACTCGGCTGTGAAAAAGCGGTCCTGCATCATCTGGAAGCCGAATTCGCGCATGTAAACTTTTGCGGCCTGGGCAGCGGCGTCGACCTTCTCTTCGGTCTTGGCGAATATCGCCATCCCCAAATAGGCCCTGACCACGCGGTCGCCTTCCTTGATCGCCTGCTGCATCAGGTCGTGCGACCGCTTCTGCTCGAGGATTTCCGGCTTGAACTTGGTAACCTTGTGTCCTGACTGGTTGGTCACAAATACGGCGCTCTTGTTGATCGCGGCGGCATCAGCCTCGGCGTCGCCAAAGAGCATGTTCACGGTGATCAGCACTGGGTCGCGCAGCCCGCGCGTGCCAGTCAGCGCGTCTCCGAGGTAGTTATACGCGTTCCCAAATTGCGCCGTCTTCGGATACCGCTTCGGCGACAAGAGCCGCACATAGCAGTCCGACGGACCCTTGCGATGAGTGCCGAACTCAAGTCCGTCCGCGTCGGTGTGTACATCTACATCGGGATCGAGGATCTGTTCGGTCAGCAGATGGTCGGGGACGTACTCCGTGGTCGGCACCTGACGCCAAAGTGAATCTGCTTTCCAGTTGAAGATGGTCTGCATGAAGCGCAGATAGCGCGGCGCCGACAGCTTCTCCATGCCAAAACCGCATGTCTTCAGGCCCGTGTCGAACCTGTCGCGCAGATCGCGCATCAGTAGAAGCTGATCATCAGTGGGCACCGGCCCGGTTGGCACCTTGACCGTGATGACGAGACGCACGTCCCTCAGACGGATGTCGCTTCCGTCCACGATGGATGCATCGGCACCACTGCGCAGAAAGGCGACCCGCTCTTCGCGCATGGCTCGAAGGACTGGCTTGTTGTGCGTGGGACGGTCCATGCGAAAGCGAACCATCGCCTGTTCCATGTCAGGTGACGCCCACAGAGCAAACTGCACAATGCTGTCCTTGGGAATTTTTTCTTGAAGAACGGATTGCAGCTTGTCCAGCAGTTTCGGGTCTACCCCGCTAAGCGGAGGACCGATAAAGCCGAAGCCGAGCGCGCCGGACGCGCAGTAGAAGAAGTCGTCGTCCTCGTAGTACCCAATGGCCTGCAGCCAGTCGGGGAGCACCTCGATCTCGTAATTGGGGATCAGCGTATTGCCACCGATCACCGCGTTGACCGCCGACAGAATCGGCCGCGTCAGCTTGTCGAGTATGCGCATGTAGTCCATGGTCCACCAATCTCAAAAAGAGGGGCCACCACGAGGGTGGCCCCGTTGGGTCAGCCGAGCAGCGTGGCGCCGAACATCGAAGTCAGGATGTCCGGGCCCCAGTAGCAGGCGATCGCCACACCAACGGCCGTCAGGGCGCCGCCGATGCTGCCGCGCACTAGGCCTGCGATGATGCCAACGGCCAGCGAGAGCAGCGCGAGCATCAAGCCCAAGCCACCCTTCAGCCAGCCGGTGATCATCGTCACCAGTCCACTGAACGGATTGCTTGCGCTGTTGCCCGTGCCGGCAAAGGCAGGGGCGGCCAGAAGAAGTGTGAAAATCGCGAAGGTGGCGCGCTGCCTCGCGTAGCGGTGGTTTGTCATTGCAATGGTCTGTGTCATGTCACTTACTCCACGGTGGTTGGTCTCGCGACTGTTCGGTGGCGCCGTCCAGGCGTACCGTGGAAAAGGCGATGTACGCTCCATGCCAAAGGCAACAGTCAGCCTCAGGCCTCTTCAAACACGTAACGGCATGCGGCGACTACTGCGCACCGCTGGCCGGCATTACGACGCCATCACCCGGCGTAGCGGCGCTGGTGTCTTTGGATTTGGGGGATTCCACAACCTGTGCTGGGAAGAACGATTTGGGCGTCTCGACCATCTCCTGACCCATGGCCCAGCGCTGCGGCTCAATCTCGACGAACATGCGCGAAGCGGCGTGCAGGTCGCCGTTCTCGTCCTGCCACGGCGCGACCCATATCCGCATGACTCGCGCCGGTGCCCGGATCGGAACTACGTCGCCTGGTTGAGGAACCGGCGCGACGTGCGCACTCATCTGCGGACCGACATCAATCGGCGCATCGGCCACAACCTTGCGCTTCTTGCTATGTCCGGGTTCCACAGCACCCGTCGCCGAATCAATTCCTGCCTGACCGGGCTCATTGGTGAGCGAGTAGAGTCGGTTCACGGGCATGCAGGCCGCGCCCGTCGGAGCCGGACATTCGTACTTGGTTTTCCCGAAAATGCAGCCACTCAACGCAAGGGTGCTGCACCCGATAAGGGCGAGCTTCATCAGGGTCCGCATCAGTGCTGTTCCTCATTCGCAAGTTGCAGGGCTACGCCCTTTTCGACGACAAAATTGATCTGGCGCCCTGCCGACACCTCGATCACAGGAAACTCCTGCTCAGCGAGGTTCATGTAGAACTGGGCGAGTTGCGTCATGGCCGACGAGATGCCGCCACCGGCGGCGATCCGTGCGGTCTGGCCCGCCGGAACGCTCTGATATGCGTCATTCGAACTACCCGACGACAGGTACTGCACCTGCTGCGGTTTGAATGCCTCGGCAATCCCGCCGGCGGCGCCAGCGAGCATTGAGCGCGCAAGAATCTGACCCTGTTTGGATACGAGCTTGCCTCGCATTCCGGCCTTGCCGTCCTCACCGACCGCATACGCCTGCAGGGGGATGTCGATCACCCCCCCGTCCTTGCGGATACAAGAGAGCCGATCTGCCCGGATGAAGGCACGCTCGGAGCTCAGGTCGCCAAACGCGGACCCAACCAGGTGGCAGTCGGCGAGGTTTTCCGTGTATCTGTTGGGCAGAATGGCATCGAGCTTGATTCGGGTGAGTACCGGTACGGGAGTTGCCTGGGCACTACGACCCGTTGGCGCGTCGGCGCCGGTAAGTAGCACGCCGGTGAGGATGGAGCCGGGCGGCAAGTACGTATCTGCGGAAGCCTTTTTGTCGCCGGATTTGACATCGGCCGGACCAGGTTGCGCAGAACTGCCGGCCTTCGCTGGCGCCGACGGCAACGATCCGCCGACGGCGGATGGGTCAATCAGCGTCATATGCTGGTCGCCGCCATACCCTGAATCAGGGGCTGCCTGGGTCTGCTGCGCGGAGACCGCCTGCGTTTGCTGCTGTCGCTGCATCGCCTCGAGAGTCTTGGCAATCGCTGTGACCTGATCCTGCAGTTGCTTGTTCTGATCCTGCAGCTGCGTCTTGTCTGTGGTGAGCTGGGTCAGTTTCCCCTGTACGTCGCTTACAGTCGTATTCAGGGTGGCCACGCTGATGGCTCTGGAGTCCGCGTTGGTCAAGACGTTTTGCGCGCTGACCGGAGCTTTCTGGTCGGCCACTGCATGCGTGCGAGCGATGATGGCGAGGGTCGCGACGAACGCGAACACCACGCCGCCGAACAGCAGGCTGCGCTTTTGCTTGGCATTCATCTGCTTCATTACTGCCCCTCCAGGACCGACGGACGGCGAACTCCGGACGTCGTATCAGCCTCGACCGTCGTGCGCCTGACCACCTGGTACAGCTCCGTGGACTGACCTGACTGCAGGAGCACGTTTGGCCACTCGGCCACTGCAACTACCCGAGCGGAGGCGCAGTTCTCCTCGTGGATTTCGACCGGGTTGTCGCCAATGTTCGTGGCCTTGGACACGTACACCATGAAGTCGTGGCCCGTGAGTACCTGCTTCGTCGACACCACGACGGTCGGAAGACTGCAACTCGGGAAGATGTCGCCCTGCATGGGTCGACGCAACCCATATCCAGTCGGTACATCGCCGAGCGCCAACGACCGCATGACCTTCGAGATGGTCCCGGTGTAGTCGGAGCCCTGCTCGAATTTCTCGGCTGTCGCGTCCTTCGCAGGTGCAAGTTCCGGCGGCGGCATCGAGGCATCACCCACCAAGCGCAGGTCCGTCATTCCAACTGGCGCCGGAATCAGCATCATGGGAATCGCGTGGCTTTCGTCACCCTTTTCCATCAGGTAAAAGGCGATTGGGGTAGACGACGGGTGCTTCACGGTCACGTAGATCGTCGGGCCGTCTCCGCTGGTGGAGAGGTTTATGTTGCTCGCGGCGCCGATAATCGGGTGCTGGAACGGCGTCACGATCCGGTTAGGGAAGCGGTCAGAGATGGTCGCAGTCACCAGCTTGCCCGGGGCGGCTTGGACGACCTTACTGGTCGGCGTCAGCGATTTGAGATCGAGGACCGGCTGTTCCACGGTAGGCGGCATAAGGGGCGCATTCGCACCGGTCGTGGTCGCTGGCACGGTCGGCAGCTCAACGCCTGCGGGAAGCGGCGCAATGAAGGATGCCGGAGTGGTACCGGGCATGCCGGCCGTAGCCTGCGACTGGGCCATAACGGAACCGCACCATGTCGCAGCCACTGCGAGGGCAAGGCGCCCGAGAGAGAGAACGGGGCGCTGCATCACTGGACTCCTTTCGGCTTGCCGGGATAGGTGCTCAGGCCCACGATGCGTGGCTGGTAGGCCACGACCTTGAACCAGATTTCGTAGGTGCGTTCTTCGCGTGCCTGGGACCCGTGGGCGTCCGTAGTCGCAAGCCAGCCCGACACGTATGCGATGTTTCGGTTGCTGTCGAATTTCACGTCCGACGGCGCAAAGGTAAGCGTCAGCTGGTCGACTTTGATCTTCGTTACCTGTTTGGCCATGTCGTCCATGACCTGTTGGTAAATGTCCGGCGCGAGAAGCTTGCCCAGCACGCCGGAGGCGAAGTCGGCGCTGCTGGGTGTGACGTTGCCCAATAACGTGGCAACGTACACTCCCCAATTGCTCAGCGTTTCCGGGTCAGCACCGTCATTGGTGTATTTGTCCGCGGCCATGGCGTTGGATGGAATGACCGTCACGATCTCGCTCTTGACCAGCACTCGCCACGCCAAAAGGACGTTGGAGAGCACAAGGATCAGAAGTGCGACGCGAAGCGCGCGGTTGTCTGCCTTCAGGCCGACGAAGATGCGTCCGAGTTCCTGCCGATTCATCCGACGAACTCCCGCGCAAACGGGTTGATGATCGTGGACTCGTCCTTTACGAACATCTTCAGCCCAATGTAGTAGTACAGCAGGTGCAGAAGGTGCCCGTCCGGCACGGCCTGCTTGTACTTGTTCGTGATCCACACAGTGATCACACCGGCGATCAGGAACCACCCCAGCTGGTGGAACACCATGCCAATGCCCAGGGCGCCGATAAGCACCAAAAAGTCATCCTGATTGATAAACAGGATGATTCGGGAGTCGTCGATATGGACGGGGAGTTCGTATTCCATGCAGCCTCCTGTGAGGTTGTCAGTCTCACCGCCGCGAACAGGCCTCATCGCGTCACTGAGACGGCTTCAACCCTGCAACTTGCCCTTCGACACGTATCCCGAGTCCTTACGATGGTTGGCACACCCATCGGACACGACGCATGCGCAAACGATCGATCTTTCTTCCCCTGCCGCTCATCGCGGTGATGGCGTGCGCTTCTTGCGCGCAGACGCCTGCGAAGAGACCACCCCCGGCTCCCAAGTTGGGCGGCCAACTTGTGGCATGTTCCGAAGTCACTCACGTTGCGCAGAACGCCGCAGGAGCCGGCGCCACTCAAAACGCCACTGAACCCGTCATCGTCTTCCGCGTGACAGACAGCCGCGGTCGGTCCCCCTGTATTCCGTGAGGTGACGAATGCTTCACCACCACAAAATCGTGCTGCCTGGCATGGCCCTGCTGGGCCTGCTGTTCATCGCCCACCCTCAGACCATCCTTCAGGACGCTCACTCGCCGCTGGCAACAGTGCTCAAGAGTCTGCTTGGTGATAGCGACAGCAAAGCTTTCCCGTCGGCGGCCGACACTTCCGCCATTCAAACCTGCATTGCCACCACCAGCGCCGACACAGGCGTGCCGGCGGCTCAGCTCCAGCTGGTGGCGGATCGCTGGGACACGGATGTTCACCGACAAGATGCACTGTCCGGCATGAACTCAACAATCACGGGGCTATTGGCCGACCAGGGCATTCCCGTCGACAAATTCGTGCGAAATCCGTGCGTCAACGTCCACGTCGCTGCCATCCTGCTGAAACGCCACCTCATCAGTCCCGAGGGCTCGGCACGCTCACCGGTGTTCGCAACCACGCCAAAACCGGCGGCAGAGTAGAAGGTAGTGGCAGCACGCGCGTACAGTCTCGTATTGCGAGACTGTAAAAGAGTGCTACGTTTGTTCCAGGACCCGCCAAGGTGAAACCCGGACACGCCATGACCGCCCGACGCATCACAGATCAGGACATTACCGACGCCATCGGCAACGCCGTTGGGCACGCGGAAGTGGAGCTCTCGAAAGTGTTCGCCGACCCGCACGGAAACTCACCGATCACAGAGAATTTCCTATTCCAGCTTCACGCAGCCATCAGCTCACTGCTGATGGGAAAGCCCGTCGTGGTTGAACCGGGTCATCCCTATGCGGCACTGGACGCACTCGTTCCGGCGGAGAATCTGGGCAAGATTCACGCAGATGCGGCGTTGCTCGATCCGGCGCTCAATGTCTCCCCAAGCGATCATCGGACCATTCAATAGTCACGCGGCTGGCGCTTCGGCGCTTCGCATCGCTTCCACCAGAATTTCGTTCGCTCGCTGGGCCAGCACCTCGGCGAGCAGCTCGGCGTCATTCGCCGCGTCAACGCAATCCCGTTCAAGCGCGGAGGTCAGGGCCGCCTTCAGCCAGAACGACGCGGACGGATCAGCAAGAATCTCTGCGGCCAGTCGTGCCATGTCACGCCACCTTCTGTTGGTTGTCGACTGCGCTTTCGCGGCCAGCCATCCACATGTCAATCCACGGGGCAATGATCTCCAAGGTATCTACCTCGATGTTCCGCCCAGGTAACATCCCTTCAAACCGCCCGGACTGCTTCGTCCCGGCTACCTCCCCCGGTCCGCGCTCACGCAAGTCCGCCATGGCGATCGACATGCCATCGGTGTGGTCAACCAATATCTGCAGCCGTTTGGACGTCTTGTCCGACAGCTCACGGGTCGGCAGCAAGTCGAATGAGCCGTCGCCGCCCTCGCGGGCTATGCGGCCACGCAACTGATGCAACGCCGAAAGGCCGAACCGGTCAGGCTCCATAACGATCACGCGCCGTAGATTGGGAACGTTGATTCCAACCTCAACTGCGGTCGTGACAATTCCTATGGTCGCCCGGCCTGTGACGAGATCTTCCAGCCCCGCCCTCATTTCCGCGTCATCGACCCTGCCAGTCAGCACGCGGACGCGGCCAGGCAGCAGCGCTTCCCAACGCTGACGTGTGGCCTCGATTGAAGACGTGCCCTCCCCACCATCTTTGCTGTCCTTGCTGTCGATCGCAGGATAGACCACGAAAACTCGCTGGCCAGCAGCAAGGTTGGCTTTCAGCCCAGCCTTGAGTTCGCGTGTCGCATCGGGCGACCAAAGCGTGGTCTTGATGTTCTTCTTCGAGTGACCTTTCGTGAGCTGAACTGTGGTCATGCCCGTATAGCGGAGCAACGCCATCGTACGCGGGACGGGCGTCGCCGACACCTCAATGACGTGGGTGCCCTCGCTGCAAAGCGCGCGCCGGTTATCGGCGCCCATCTTCTGCTGTTCATCGATGATGACCAGGTCGAGCGGCTTGGTACCTTTTCGATGGAGGAGCGCCGTAGTACCGATTGAAATGGAGCTATCGCCGACCTTTCCCTTCGTGCCGCTGGTGACCAGCGTCGCGGAGATATCAGGGAATGTGGCGGTCCACTCCTTGAATATCTGGTCCGCCAAGGCTCCGTTAGGCGCCATGATGGCTACGCTCCCGCCGGCATCCGCTACACCCGCGGCCACCGACTGGTAGACAGCGCTCTTCCCAGAAGACACCTCGCCGTTGATGAGGGCGGCCGTCGCGTGAGGCAACCGCATTTGAGCCGCCAGGATTTCCACGGCGCGCAGCTGATCCGGGGTTAGCTGAAACTTGAATGCCGCCGATCGCCCGGTGGAAACCTGCAATGGCTGTCGGGGAGCCTTCGTTAGCGATGGAGCGTTTTCCAGGATGTAGACCGCTGAGGTGATCTGCTCGATGGCCATGAGCGCCCGATGACCTTCCTCGACAGTCGCTGGCTGATGCACGGCGGAAAAGATCGCAGCGTAGGATGCGAATCCTTCGATACGTTGTAGGACTTCATCCTCAGACACCCACGGTTCGAGACGCGATCGCAGGTGCTTGGCGAGGACGGAGCCATGCGTCAGCGACGCCGACTGGACAGCCCTCCTGACATCCTGCGAGGTATGGCTGCGCCCCTTTGATGGGTACACCGGCATGATTCGACCGAGCCAATCTTCGTCGACCAACTCTGGGCCCTTGATCTGCCACGTGCCATGAAATTCGGTGAGCAACCCAAGAACCGCGAGCTCGCGGCGTGTCCTCAGCTGATCTAGCAACTCCGGCGTGGGCCCGAACCAGGTGACGTCAACAGCCGTACCGTCCTCGAGCTCGATATGGACCGTTGCTCGCGTCAGGCGCCCAGACACCACGGTGACCTGCCCCAGCCGGCGGCCCTGGATAAGGATCGGGCTATCCAGGAGGAAGAACGTTGCGTCTGTGTGGATCGCGTCGCACGCGACGTACCGCGTTGGGAGAATAAGCGGCGTCTGCCAGGCATCGGTCAGCCCGAACGCATCTGCAATCTCCTCGCCGGTAGCTTCACGGGATAACTTTCGGGGCCTGCTCACTTGTGCGCTCCAGCAAAGGTCTTTGCATCATCATCCGCGACTTCGACAAATGAGCCAGCCTCTACGCGGTACCACTGATCGGCCTTCAGGCCACCCGGCGAGACGCGTCCAACCGCGACTGTCGGGGTACCCTCTGGGTCAATCGCACGAGCGACGAAGATGGCGCCCTCGCCACCGCGGAACAGTGACGCGTAGGATCCGACCACGACGCCGCCTGCTCCCACTGACGCCCGGCCGGACTTGGTGCTGGCCACCACAGCCCGATCGCCCGCCTGGGTCTCAACAAACTCGCCGGCGGCAATCACGGCGTCGTGCCCGACCTTGCAGCTTGTCTGATCGCCAAGGGCGAGAGTCGACTGGTCACCACCCTTCAAGCGCGCGCGGTAGCCTGTCGCTACCCGACAGTTATCAGCAAGCGTTGCCCTGGAGTGATTGCCAATAGCTGCCGTGGCGTAAGCGGATGCTGTTAGATCGCTCAGCATGCCCAGAGCGCCGACTCCCCAGTCGCCCACCGCGCGCTTTTTGGCGATGTGAGGACGCTGCGATCCGCCGTGACGGTCAAGGAAATCTGCGACATCTTGCAGGGTGCCGTCGCAAAGGATCTTGCCGCTGCGAATGCGAACCCCGCCCTCGTGGCGATCAAGGTCCGTAGTGTCGATGACAAGCCAGCGCGGTGCCTCGGCTGTGACATAGCTGGGCGCACCAACGCCCCATGTGAGACCCGGGTAGCTGTTGGGCGCGGAGAACTCCGTGCCCGCCACCATGATCGTTCCATCGGGCCCTCGCGCTCGTTGGTCGCAGCTCACCACGTACAGGGTGCGCCCCTTGATATCTTGCAGTCCGTCGGCCACGAGTTACAACATCCCTTCAGGCGTCTTCATATTCAGCAACTTCGACAACACTTCGTCGGCCTTGAAGTGAACGGCTCGGCGCGCGGGCAGCCGGTAGACCTGATTGTTTTTCGGATTCTTGAATTTTCGCGGCCCAAGGTGCGCGACCCTGAACTCTCCCATGTTCTCCACCTTGATCGTCGTCGCACCGGAGCGCATGGCGTAGGCGAGTGCGTAGCCAAGTGCTTTGAGCACGCGAACGGCCTCGGCCTCATCAACTTTCGCCTCAGCCGCCAGATTCTTGATGATGTTTTTCATTCGTTGATGCCAGCCCTCACATACATGAACGAAGGATAGAATCCTCCGGAGCTGCAACCGTCGTAACTCTGCGGCTTCAACCCGTCAGCAAGCCTGCCACGCATCGCGAATCATCAGTTGGAGCGTCTCCCTGCCCTTCCAACGATTGCGTTGGAGCTCATACACCACACGCACTAGGCCGTGCTCCAGAGGCATCGGGCTACCTTGCGCCTTTGCGCCGAACCATACGCCCTGCACTAACTCACCCGTCGGCGCCTTGAGGTCGAGACGCAGGTGCGTTCCATCGCCCATGGATCGGACACGAACTAGCTGGAATTCATCCAAGAAACCCGGTGTCGGAAAGCCCTGGCCGAAGGGTTGCAGTTCGTCCATTTCGCCAAGAACCTGCAGTGTTATCTGACACCCAAGGGACCCGTCGTGATACCGCGGCACAGGCGAGATGTTGCCCCCGGTCATCTTTTGAATAGCCGCATCCCACAGGGCGATGAAGAACTCGCCCTTGTCGCGGTACACCCGAATGCCCGCCGCCATCGCATGACCGCCGTGACCAGCGAGGACACCAGGGTGAGCGGCGGCGATCTGGTCAAGCACCTCTTTTGCGTGGATGGCCCCGGCGGTCCGGATGGACCCGGTAAGCAGGTTCGCGTCACTATCGGTAGGCGAAAGGCACACCGTCGGCGAGCCGTACTTCTCCGCAACCCGCGTTGCAATAAGTCCGTTGACGCCTTGGTGGCCGTTGACGAAAACACGGCCGAGCCCGAGACACCCGGACTGATGCTGGGCTTCGAAGTGACTCGCCGATTCTGCGATTAAGCCGGCTAACAGCGCCTTGCGTTCGTCGTTCGCGGCGTGCAGTTGGTCAACGAAGGGCCGCGCCTCCTCGAGCGTCGTAGCACATAGCCCTCGTACCCCGCGACTGGCATCACCCAGTCGCCCGCCCGCATTGATCCGCGGATTGACCTGAAAGTCCAGCGTCTGTCCGTCCCAGGGGAACGGAATGGTCTGCGCCAGCGCCTGAAAGAAAGGCCGCGGCGCGGAAGCAATCTGCGCCTCACCGCGCTGGATAGCCCACCGGTTAAGGCGCGACTTACCGAGGTCCATGCAGTCGGCCCGTGTACCCATCGCAAGGATGTCCAGGCACCTCGAAAGCCCCGGCCGACCCGTCAGATCATGACCTCGACGAACCAGTTCGACGCGCACTTGCGTCATGACCAGAAACGCGACCATGCACCCAGCGATCGATGCGTCTTCAAACCTCGAGTCGGGCCGAACGGGATTGACCACCGCCACAGCGGCCGCCGGCGAACCGGAGGGGCCAAGAAGATGATGATCCGTAACGACACAGTCGCAGGACAACTCATCCTGAAGCCGCTCGATCTGTGGGCCGGACGTCGAACCCTGGTCCGCTGTAATAACTAACGTCGGAACTACCGGAAGGTCCGCCAGTCTATCGACCACGCGGTCGGTAACGCCGTACCCCTCCTTGAGCCGGTGGCAGTTCATGGAGAGCACCAGATCAGGTGCGACGCCGAAGGCATCAACAAGCGCAAAGCGCAGAACCGTACCGGCGGCCACGCCGTCGGCGTCGAAATCAACCAGCGTAACCACCGTTTCCCGCGCTTCAATCGCCCGAACAATGCGGTCAACCGCAAGGGCCATGTCTGGCAGGTCGCGAGGATGTGGCAGAGCGGACGGGTCGGGGCGAATCGTGCCGCGCACTCCCAGCGAAGGCACCGCGGATAGCCGCCCGGCGGTCAGGCGAGCTTGGAGTGGGCTATAGCCATCGGTGAGAGCAGCCGCTTCAACGGCGGGAGCGGTCGGTCGCGACTGCCAGCTTGCCGGTGCGGGTGAATGTGCCATACGGGTCTCCATTTTCATGGAAACTTACACGACACCCACGCATCAGCAAGCCGGTCGGGACATTTGTCAGTCCCGAGGGTCCATAACGACATCCAATAGATCGGATTGAAACATCAACGCAGCGACCAGAACCCACACGGCAATGACACACCCGTAGAGGCCGAAGGCATACGAGCTCGCGGGGCTGACCTTCAACCCTGCGAGGATAAGGAAAAACACATTGGAATCCATACAGCCTCCTTGACGCTCATAGTGGCGTCCTGTGGGTCCCTTGTACCCCACTTCTCCCAACGTGCAAGTCAGTGCGGAATCAAGTGATGGTTCTTTGCGTCGACCAGGCCCTGGATCTCCGCCTTGACCGCCGGAGATGTCAGCTTAGCGAGATCCTGGTCACTCACAACATCCATCATGCCGGAGAAGTCTCTCCTGGTTTCACTCACTGCCTTCATCTGCTGTGAGAACCTCGCCGGGTCCGTCATGTCCTGCTGATTCGCGGCCATGTGTTCCACGAGCTTGACCGAGGAATCGCCGTACCGCGAAACAAGCGACCCACGAAGGGCGTCCATTCGCTCGGGCGTAAATTGCATTGCTCGGGCGTTGTCAGCGGTCGAGGACCTCAGGGCGTAGTACATACTCATGTCACGATCCTGGGTGACCTCGCTCGCATGCACGAATGGGCTCGCGACACCGAGGTTCCACCCAGGGACCGATGGAACTGGGGTTGAGGAAGCACCCTCGCCCATGATGGAGTCGAACTGAGTCACGTTTGCCTTGTCGATCGCGGCCCCGCCAAGCATATGGTCCACTGTCCTGGCCGCCCCTCGGTCGTCCACGCCTGCCTGCTGTTCAATCCCGAAACCGCCGGCCGCATTTGCTCCGTCAGCAAAGAACTCCCGCAGCTTCTCCGGCGCTTCGTGCGGGTCGTGGGTGCCTTGACCACCCTGAGAGTCAGCACTATGCGTTTCAGACGCATGAGACTCTCCACCATCACCCACGCTATGGCCTTGACCACCAGTACCGAATGCGGGTCGTCCAATTTCCAGATTCCCGGCTCCATCGTGCCCGCTCGAACCGGCGCCCGCACGGTCGTGGCTTGCCCCAAACGCCCCGAGACCATCAGCTTGCGATACTGGCGCATGACCAACACCGCCGATTGCCTCGGCGGCGGTTGGATCCAGGCCGCGTGAAACCTCACCAAAGCCATGCTCCACCGCCGCTGCCCCCGCGGAGACGCCGGGCTCTGCGAATGAGCCTCCAAGTTGCGACGGCGACATTCCCGTAGACACACCGAAGGCGGACTCAAACGCGGTCGCCGCTTCGGCCCGCTGCTGGTCAGAGTAGCGCCCAGTTGTGTCTCCAGCGATGTCATGCAGCGTATTCACGGCAGCCATCGAGCTCAATTCGGCGTCCGACTGGGCGCCGAAAGCGCCAGAAGAACGCATATCCTCCAGCCTAGAGTGATAGCCGGAACCGTCGAGCGATGTCGCCGCCCCAACCACGCTTCCACCCATGCCGTGCGCGACCACCGAGGTTGCAATCTCAGCGTCAGTTCGCGTCACATTGTCTGACAGGCCTTGGTTGTGGGACGACGCCTGAGCATAGTTGTCCATTTCAGTCCGCGCCTCCGCAACCGTCCGCGACAAGGTTGACGCTTGCGCGCTAGTCAACCCCATTTCATTCGCGACGGTGTGCGCGTCTTGAGTGCCAGAGACCAGGCTTTCAGCCAGTGCCGCTGTCTTGGCGTGGGAGATCTCGGCGCCCTCGGAACTTGCGCCTGTGTGTTGTGACGTATCGGTAGCTGTTGCTGAGGCACGATCGCCAGAATCTCTCGCGGCCTGTGCGCTGGCGCCAGAACCAGCCAACGATGCGCCGACCGTAATTTGCTCCTTGGCGTTTGCGCCTTCCGCGTGGGACGACTGGCTCGCTTGCGCGGTCCCGTGCTGGTCGGTCGAAGTATCGCCACTCTTGTGTGCGGCGCCGTGCGTCTCGGAAGTCGAGGCGTTGAAGGTGTGCTGGTTACCCGACCCAACAGAATCGGTCACTTTGTGGCCGAGGGTACTGGTCCCGGTGGAACTGAACCCCGCGAGCACGTTTGCAACCTTCGACTCCATTGCCGAGTGCACTGCAGACATGGACAGAGCCGCCGCATCGTTGTGCGTGTAGCTGTGGAGAGGCTGGTGCGCCATCAGTGGCCCACCTAGAAGCGAGTTCTCGGCACCCGGCGCCGTCTGGACGACAGAGCCAGTGCTAGCAATCGGCGGAGCGATCATCTCGCCCGCAACATGCTCACCACCGCCTACGGAATTCGCCATCGAGGAGAACGCCGCGATGCCACCGAAGATCAGAAAACCACTGAGGCCAACGACTGATGGCGTCAGGTAGCTACTGGTTGCGATCCAGTCGGCCGCAGCCATTTGAATTTGATTGATCCCGAACATGCTAGCGATTGGCACGTCCGGCCGGCTGTTCATCAGAGCATCCATCCGGCCTGTCACAGCCATGACCTGGTACAGCGTGATGAACGACATAATCGGCGTCCATGTGAATATCCAAAGCAGAAGCGAGAGGTACCGACCGAACATCTTCATCCCTAGGCCTGGGATCGGCATGACCAGGGCCAGGAACGGCGCGATACCGTAGGCGAACCCCTCAAAGAAAGTAAGTATCGCGCGTATGCAGCGAAGCCAGATGGATGATTGGCCGGCCGCGTTGGCGTTGCGCTGCTGAATCGCAGTCTCCATAAGCGCAGCGCTCTGCACGGTGGTGGTATCTATCTTTCCGCCGTCCGCCAACGCCTGATTATAGATATTCATCAGGAAGGCGTTGCGCATCGTAGCTTGTGCGTCGAGGCTCCCCTGACCGATGGTCGAGTATGCCGAACTAAGCATCGACGATGAACCACCGGAACAGTTCGCGAACTGGGGTGCGCTTGAACTCGACGTCGCCTGACCTGGCAAGGTAAAGGTGGCGGCCACTGCGGTGCTATATACCTTGCACAGCGCCGTCGCCGTAGTGGGGTCAGCGAACGCAGTTTGAAGCTGCGTATAAGCCGTTTGACAACTGACCTGCTGGGGCGCTGATGCCGAGCTGCTGGATGAACTCGACACCGTCGGATAGAACATCGTCATCCGCACCGTCGACTGATTGGCCAGCGCAGTGATCGCGTCTGCCGCGGAACGCACATCGCCGTGGGGAGGCTGTCCATTGTTAATAGCGACCGCCGGCAGATAGCAGTCCTGTACATATTTTTCCGTGCTCATTGAGAGCCCGCACAGGCTCGATCCGTTCGCGCATGCCTGGTTATCTGTCAGCTGACGCAGTGACAAGAAAGCATTCAACACGTACTGCGGTGGTAGCCCACCGTCGTCAACGCCAGGCAGTGAGGTGGCCGTCTCAAAAGCCTCCCCAAGATTCACACCAAGGGTCGAGATGCCGTAACCAATAGCGGCTGATCCCCACGGTACGTTGTCGACCACCTGCGTCTGGCCGGTGTAGTAGTCCTCGATCTGCACCTGCGCCGTGTTGCCGAAAAAAACCACGAACATCACGAAGCTAACCGCGAGGCGGCCGACCGGGAACTGCCGCCCACTGGAGTCCACAGCTGAATAGGCGATCATCATGATGCCCAGCAAACCGCCGATCATGCCGAGATGACTGTAATAGTTGTTCCCCGGTGAATTCAGAAACGCGAGAAACCGGAATATCTGCGTCAAGAACGCGCCGTCACCGATGGAAATGATCTCGAAATTCATGCGCAGCCCCTGTTAGTTTGCCGACGCCGCGCCGCCGCTGGAGACGCCATGTTGAGACGGACTGCTGTTGTAGAACTCGATCAACTTCTCGCCGAGTGCCAGGTTCTGGTAGTTCGTTCCGAACTGACCCTTCAGCTGCTGATATTCGGCACTCAAGTCCTTGCGACGTGACTCGACCAGTTTGTATGCGTCGGAAGCCCCAGGCGTCTGCATCGTGGACGTCGCGTACAGGGCGGTCTTCAGCATCTGATCGGCCAGACTGAAGCTCAGGTCCAGTGCGACGGAGTCTTCGATCTGAGAGGCGAATGTCTTGGCGCCGCTTGGATTGACTCGGGCGACCGATGCCAGGATTTGGCCGTCGGCACCCAACGCGCCCAAAAAGGCCTGGTCCTGCGACGACATCTGTGCGTCGGGGTCAGTGGTCAGGTCTCCCACGAGACCCGAAACCCCATCAGTGCCGAACAGCATCTGATGAACGACTGACCTCATGCCTTGGAACGTCGCCGCTGACTGGGACGGAGAGAGACAAGACCCGGAGCAGTTGTAGTATTGCGGCGCACCGCCGGAAGTACCTTCCAACAAGTCCCCGAGGCTCATCAACGGCGGGATGTTATAAGTGACCACACCACTAGGCGCAGCCCCAGAGGTACTCTGTCCACCACTTGCGCACGTCGCGTCAGCTGCCTGAATGCACGAAACGACTGAGCCCGTCATAGACATGATGACCTCGGCAAGTTGCGTATTTCCGCCCGGCCACCAGCTCATCGCTGAAGTCTTGTTCAAGCCCGTCCATACGATGTTTCCAGGCATCGCCGCCGCCATTGCCGCGGGCGACGACTGTGCGGCTACCTGCGCAATTGAGCCTTGGCTCGGCGTCGTCTGGGACGCTGCCGCCGAGTCGCTCGCAGTGCCATTCGCCACAAGGGTCTGCTGACCGTAGGAGTTACCAAACAAACTGGCCGCGCCATTGACCGCAGCCTCCGAAATGGCGCACGAATTCTTGACCATACCGTTTACCTGGTCGATCTTGTTCTTCAACTGGTCCATGACGTTCCTGCAGTCTTGGCACATATCGCCGAGAGCCAATTCGAATGCATAGCCGACAGCGCCGGCGGCGATACTCTTCAGAGCCTGCGTGAACTGCTGTTTGCTGATGAACGACAGGCTGCCTAACTGCGCGTCGATACCGGAGCAGCCGGCGCCGATCGATGGCGGATTGAAGCTGATGAGGTTCGGATGCATGACCTGATTGCGAATTTCAATGCTGCCGCCGCTGATGACGCCTCGCCTCGCATCCATCGAAACGGACGGCTTCGTCACGTTGCTCATGGTGTTGAACATGCTGTTCATTTGAGACTGCACGCTGTCCTGTGCCTGCACGTTCGCGCAAGCCAAAAGGCCGAGGACGACAGACATGGAACCAAAGAAGGTAAGCGGTTTCACTTCGAGTCTCCTTGGGCGGCATTTGTGCCGTTGCTGTATGGGGTACTTGCACCTTCGGTCGGAAGGTTTCGTAACCTGCCAACAACAGGCAGGATTTGCTTTTGAGTTTCGGGCGACACGGGCGCGCCGGGATTCAGGTCGACCGGCGACAATCGCGTCGACTCGTACTGTTCCTCGGAGATCCAGTTGTGCGAGTACGCCTGTTCCACGATGTGCTGCATCATGTCCGGTAGTGCCTGATAGCCCTCGGCCAGAGGAAGCGTGTCTTGGTTCTGGGTGTCAACCAGAAAATAGGTCGGCGTGCTCGTGACCCCAAGCCGTGACGCCTGCCCGCTGTCGATGACAAAGTCAGGGAACATGGCTGGCGAAATGTTCTGGCCGTCGAGCGAGATGGGAAGAATCTTGATGCCTGTCTGTGCCGCAAGGGTCTGGAGCACGCTCAGGTCGGCATGGCAGTACGGGCAGTCGCTTCGGAAAAAGAACCAGATGCCGACTCGGCCGGAGAGGCTGGCCACGACTTTCGTGCCTGCTGCGTTGATGTTGTCGTTCGCGATCGCGGATCCGGCGGACGCGGTTGGTGAACCAGGCCCGAGCTCAGGGTGATCGGCAACTACCATTTGAACGACCTGAGCGAACCGGTCGGATCGATCAATTGCGAGCTTCTGGAGCGCCATGTAGGCCGTGACGTTCTCAGACGTTGGATTGGCGATCGCCAAATCCTTCAACTTCGGCAGTGTCTGCCGAATCCATTCCGGCGAGAACTGCCCGGTGGTTGCTTCGGAGGTCGACGCAGATGAGGTCGCGAGCTTCGGTGGAGCCTTAGGCTTCACAGGCAGAGCGGCCGGCTGCTCTCGGTACCACCACCAACCCGTCTGCGGAGCGGAGGCGTCCTGCGCTGCAACGTGGCAGGAAAGCAGGCTGGTCATGATAAGTGCGAGTGCGCGACGTGTAGTCATGCACCGATCGTACGGCCCACTCGAGGGCCTCTTTGCGTCAGCTAGGAGGCTTCAACCCTTCGGCATTATCCGTTGGGATGTCTTTCGGATGATCATGGGTCGCAGATGCTGCCGACTGAATCAACGCCTTTACGGGCTCCGAGATGACGGTGCGGCCCGGTTGCGGGACCTTTAGTTTGGCAGCCTTCAGCTGCTCCTTGAGACTCTCGTACAGACTGCAGACCTGGCAGCCATCCTGGAACTGGTCGTGTTCGTCGTGCGTCGCAAGATCGGGCGCCATAACTAGCTGCGGCATGGCACACGTTGGGCATACGCGGAGACCTAGATGTCCTCGTTCGTAGAGCTCTGCCGCCTGCAAGACATGCTGGATTGCAAGCGCGTGCCGGGTATCCAGCTCGCGGTACATGCGCCAGACCCTCGCCAAGGGAATCGGTGCGACCGTGAAGTCCCTTCCGTAGGATTCCAAGGGCTCACGGAAGATCTGGTACATGGACATCAACTGGGTGAGTGTTAGTTGACCGGACGGCATTCTCCAAACTTGTGCCAGGTGACGTTTCTTGGCCCATGAGCTTGCCCGCCTCAACGACGTGGCCATGCCGGCGGCCCGCAGAACCTTCTCATTCACTCCATCCATTTCAGCCAGAGTCGCCCAACCGAGACCAGCCCCTGACAACGCACTGATCGCGTCTATCAGGTTGGGAGAAATCTTGGCGGCATCGGCAAACGTAAGGCGCCCCGTGCTCATACGGAAGACTCCAGAGGTACGCAGCCCAGCAGCGCTGAGTAGAGAGCCAGTTCCTTTTGCACGGGTGATCCGCGAAGCATGCGTTCCCGATACAGGATGCCGACCGCAGTACGAAATGCCGGGGCCAGCTTCAGGCGCGTCTGTCCTGCAAGATACGGCACGGCAATGGAAGGGAGCGCAGCCAGCCGACGCGACTCGAATGCCGGTACGCCGAAAGCGATGCGACATGCATCCCCGTCAATGCGCGCCATAGCCTGACACGTCGTCAAGGTCTGAACGAGCACTTGCTGGGCTGGATTCAAGGAACCCACCGTGACATCGACACCCTGCGTCACATCCGTGAGGTAGCGATCCATAGCGCCTGCGAGGTTTTCTATGCGGAACGGGAGCGATGGCGACCGGCCCAGTAGTTCGATCTCTTCCTGAATGAGCTGATTGAGCACGAGGGCATCGTCGTGGCTGATCGTCGCAGATCTTCCGTCGGCGATCCCGAAGTTCCCTTCACCACCCTTGATCTCTGCTTGCCTACACAACCTGAAAATGGCCAAGAGCAGCGCTCGCTGGTCATCTTGGAATTGCGTCTCCCTAATTCGAACGTGCAGCATGTTCTTTACATCCCCTGTTTGTCTGCATGACGAAATTCAAAACCCGACCACACAGGTAGAAGTGTGTGGATTCTACCAGGGCCGCTCACCCAAGATTCAACGCGCCTACCGCTTCGTGCAAGCCGTGTGACAGCTCAACAGACACTGCCGGATCAGCAAGCAGCGGCGCCGGTGGATTGAATTTGCCCAGAGGCGAATCCGGTGACCCCGGAATCACCGTTCCTACCCCAAGCGGCATCGAGCGCTCCAGCACCATGCCCAAGGCGATGAGCGTGCGAATCCGCTCCGCTCGATGCTCCTTGGGTATTCGCTCCAGCATCGCGAAGATCGCCGGCTCCCTCTCATCGCTGAAACCGACTTGGATCTTCAAGCCTGCGCTCCGCGCCTGGCGCGCTGGTCACGCTGGGCAAGCGCCCAAAGCCAGAAGCCACGCGCATTGGCGAGGACGCCTTGGTTCATGTCGTGAAAGCGTGCACGCGGAAACGCGAGACGCAGCTCACCTAAGTAAGCCGGTGTCGCGCCGCCGGCGAGGACGACGTGAGAGATGCTGTCGAGGTCATTGCGCAGCCCTTCGCGGACCCGACCTATCACGCCGGGCGTAATCTTCTTCGCCGCGGTCGCCAGCTGTGCGTGGAGGTCGACAATCACGTCGCCAACCGACATTTGCTTCATTCCGCCGCGGACAGCCTGCTCGATCCGCGACGGTGAGACACGAACGCCGTGGTCGTGAAGAATTCCCTCGGCCGCGATCTCAAGAAGCCGCGAGCCCGCCTGATGCGCCGAAGAAGACGATTGGTGCATCAACTGGCCCTGATCGAGAACGACCCAGTCCACGCTGTAATGGCCAGCATCAAACACCAGTACACGACCTTGCGGCGCGACGCCTTTGTCCTGGGCAAGCGCAAGCCATGCACCGATCGGCTGTGGAAGAACCGTAACTTCTTTGACTACCACTTTGTGTCCCGGCCCGAGCTCGTGGGTACCAACCAGCCGTGACTCGAGGCTGCGGCGCGCCATGGGGTTGAGCGCTTGGGTAACGGGTAAGCCCGTCACTAAGTGCGCAACGTCAGTCAGGTTCAGTCTTTTCAAGGTGGCCAAGAAGAGCGCCATGTACTCCCTGGTGGACGGGTAGTCTTCATGAAGGACCCGGGTACTACCCTGCAGAAGGGTCGGATCGATCAACGCCCCGAGATCCTCACCGCGCACGTTTACCCTGACGATCGACGGCGCGAGGTCTCCACTGACTGCGCGGGGGCATGAGTCAATCGCCGCCACGCCGGCTGGCAAACGCTCCTCTGCACGGAGTTCGAGCTTCTCGCCGTACACCACTTTGACCTGACTGTACCCAATATCCAATCCAACTAACGACGACATGCGTAATCCCCGAGGGCGAATGAGTGGTTACCGTGACACGGTGCCATTGACCCTTCCCGACTAACTCGCACGCTTCAACCCGTCTACTTGCCATCTGCGGGTGTGCGAACGGCTGCGGGACGGCGCACGAATCTGGTTCGTGATCCGCTTCGTCGTCGACTTCGACTGAAAGGGCGTACATCGTTCACGCGAACGACTAGCGCAATCGCGGGATGGGCCTTGCGAGCGGCGCGATGAGAGAGTCGTTCGGCAGTCGTTTCTGCGTTTTCCTGGACGCTGCTGGCGGCGTTGAGCACCGTCTCCTACGTGTAGGGGTGCCCCTACCCCCTCGCATTGGCTGTCAGTAATTCGCCGGAGACCCCCTCCGAATTCGAAGTAGGAAACGGGCCTGAAGGGGGTCCAAATCGACGCGCAACCCCGCGTGCGCGTATCTAGGATTCCGGGCAAATTCACTCCAGAGAAAGATGAGCGCTGACAACACCTGAGCGCGTATGTACTGCCGGATTCCCGGGCTGAAATCCTAAATCGCGCGCGCGCCCGGAGTAGGACGATGTGCCGTTGTCCACGCAAGTAGTATTGGGACGAGTGGCCATCCGCTTGCTGTTGGAAGGCAGGGTGGTAGACGTGGTTTCCCATTCCACGCCTCGGGTCACCATGACGCCGGAAACGATCCAAACCATCCGCGCCTTGTTGGAGGCTCTGTCTACCCGACTGCACGGGTTTCAGAGGCGAGAAGCCCAGGACAGGATGATTAACGCCATCGCGCGGGTGCTCGAACAGGATGATGCGGAGGCACGCATCTGCGTTGTCGAGGCCCCAACAGGTATTGGTAAAAGCCTCGCCTACCTCATCGCGGGACTGGCCACCGCCAAACCTCGAAAGAAAAGGTTGGTGGTGGCGACCGCAACGATTGCCCTGCAAAACCAGCTAGTCGAGGACGCTGGCCTGCTGTGTTGGCCTGACGGCAAGGCGGTGACCGCAGCCATGGTCAAAGGGCGCGGACGGTATCTGTGCGATCGGAACCTCGCGGAGCTTCACGGCGAGGGCGGCGATCAGATTGAGCTGCAGCTTGGGGAGGCTGACGCCGTTGCAGGAGCGTGGCCGTTCCAACCGAACGCGGTTGAGCGGGCGGCAGTGAACGCGATGTGGTTGGACCGCAGGGCCAGTAGGTGGAGTGGTGACTTGGATCAGACCACGACCCGTCTATCGCCGCGCTTGAAGGCTGTGATCACGACAACCGCCAGTGGGTGTGCCGGCGACGCGTGCCGCTGGCGTACGGTCTGTCCGGCACTTCGGGCACGGTGGGAGGCGCAGCGATCCGATGTCATCGTCACGAATCACGCCCTGTTGCTCGCCGATTCGCGCCACGAAGGCCAAGGCATACTCCCGGACCCGCGAGAGTCAATCGTCATCCTCGACGAGGCGCACCACATTGAGGCGGCGGCCATAGAAGCGACAGCCGTCAGCGTTCGTTTGGACAAGGCGCAGGTGTCAGCCAAGGATGTTGGGGCGGTTCTCAGGCGGGCCGCAGGGCATCTTGGCAAACAGCTGCAACCGACCCAGTGGGCCAAGGTCCAGGCTGCTACTGCAGCCATCGCCGAGGCCCTGGCCGAAGTCCGGAATGCCTTGGTCCGCCAGCACCCGGATCTCGGCACCAGCGCACACATCGCCAGGGTCTACGGTCAACCCGCTATTCGACCGTTCGACGGGATCGAGTCGTTGGACCTAGCGTGCATCGAGATGGGCCGGGACGCGGCACGCAGCTTGGCCTCTTTGCTGGACCGGGGCCGCCGGAAGCTGGTCACCGATCTCGCCGGTTCTACCGCTGCCACTGCCGCCGCAAAGTCCGCCCGTGAGCTCGGCCAAATCGGGGATCACGTTGGTGACGCTGCGGCAGTCCTCGACAGGCTTGCCAGGGAGATTGAGGGTCACGCTGGGGCTCCGGTGGCGGCATGGGCTGAGCGAGACGCACAAGGGAGGGTAGAGTTGCGAGTGTGCGAGATCAGCGCGGCGAGGTGGCTTCGGACGCACCTATGGGAGCGCTTTTGGGGAGCTGCTTTGACGTCGGCCACCCTGAGAAGCCTCGGCGAGATGGGCACGTTTTTGCGGGGAGTAGGCCTCTACCGCATGCCCGGCGTACATGTCGGACAGTTACCCTCCCCTTTCGACCTTGCGACCGCAGCGGTACTGGAAGTTCCGACTATGGCGACCGATCCGTCTGACCGTGACGCGTTCGCCAGGGAGTGCGCCACCCTCATCGAGTCGCGTCTGGACACGCGAGACGGCACGCTGATCGTATGTGCCTCCCGCGACCTGCTGGACACCCTACTGGCTTGTCTGCCGCCGACCATCCGGGAAAAGGTACGCGTGCAGGGGGAGGGTCCGATCACCGAACTGCTCGAAGGTCACATCCGAGACGTCCGTGCTGGACACGGCGCCATCCTCGCGGGACTATCCACGCTGTCGGAGGGGATCAACCTCCCCGGTGAGCTGTGCACGCACGTCATCATCGTGCAGATGCCCTTTGCCCGTATCGACCACCCCCTTGTGGCGAAGCGAGCGGAGTGGCTCGACAAGCAGGGGATCGGCAGCTTCGCGGGAATGCTCCTTCCCGAGGCGCACAGGCGTCTGACCCAGACATGCGGTCGCCTTATCAGGACGGAGACGGACAGGGGTCGCATCACGGTGCTGGATGGTCGGCTCCTGACACGCAAGTACGGGAAGAAGGTCATTGATACCCTTCCCCCGTACAGGAAGGTGGTCGGTTCCTGACATTGGAACTGGCGTGTTCGCTCAATCACCCTTGCGCACCCTCCCCTGCCGTCGCGCCCGGACTATCGGCCTACCGATCCATGTTCCCTCCGATCCCCTGCGCACCGGCACCGACGCTCTCAGGTTCCTGCCTCTCCCTGGGCGCCGCCTTTGGTCTCGCTCGCCTACCGACGTGTGCTACTCGGTCGGTTCTGGACGCATCGCCACCGGCACGACGCCCACTACGCCGAGCCTCGTCGCCGGACGACCAGTCGCTCCGACCATCTCGGGCGCGTACCCCTCCCCTTGTGCTCCCTCAGTCGATCTCGGACAGCTATGTAGTCTGGAGTACCCGCGTCAACGATCATCCGGGGTCATGCACCGTCGCGCCGTGGCCTGTCCTCCCTTCCGCCGTCCCGCTCTGACACCTACGCGCGGACAGGCACACGAACGCGGTGGCTTGGTCGCTCTCGTCTTCAGCCTTCGCCTGGTCGCCCGCTCGGTGGTGGTCTTGGTCCCCCTTGTGCGTTCACTGGGGTCGGGACGCGACAACGCGCTACCCCACCTTTGCGCCCGCAGAATTGGCCGGCGTCTCGGGCGGACAATGACGCGCGGCTCGGACCGCCACCAATCACTCATTCAGTCATTGGGTCTGTCTCCGACAGGTTAGCGGCGTCGGTTCACGACTGTTTGGCGGATCGGAGCCACTCCATTTTGTTGCTGGCGGCATCGTGGCGCGATGCTGGGCACAGCCACCGCCTCCTGCTGCCCGCCATTGACGGGAACATGGATTGGGCTGGCATACAGTTGTCGGGATCAACATCGACAAGCTGTATATGGCCTACGGAGGTTCGCACCCCCGTAGGCCGCTTGCTTTCTGGGCTCCCTTGCGAATTCTTGGTCGCTGTAGAACGATCGCCGTCCCTGTCGCTACCTGTGAGGGGCCATGACGTGAACCTACGCCGAAGCCCTGATGCTGGATAACCAATTTCTGGAGCGCGCGTCATGCTGACACTTGAGTCGAACGGCATTGGTGGTTCGAGCACAACTGGGGGCACAGGGAAATGGTACGGAACGGACGCGACGACGATCCACTACCCCGGGGTCGACACCTGCGTCACCGTCACATGCGTCGTCAAGGAAGGGCTGGCAGGATTGCACCTAGCGGCCTCCTGTTTTGCGGCCACGACGGCAGAAAACCTCGCTACGTACGGGGAGAACGCCAAAGGCGCGAGTGCAATGCATGTTGTGGGGAATCTGGCCCGCGGTTGGTCAGCAACACCAGAAATTAAAAATCTCACCAAGATGGTTTATCTCCCAGAGGGCGGCGGCACTCTGATCGCCCGTCTGCGCCAGGCGACGGGATTCCAGGGCGTCGTGCAGGTGATTGACACTTCGGACCGGGGCGACGCCGTGGACATCACGGCCACGCTTGCTGGGGAAACCGTCAATTTCCACGTGTCCGGCTCCGACCCCACACCAAGTCTCCTACCGCCCGGCAAATTCGTCGCGGGCGACGTGATACTTCCGTAAACGGATAGATCAGCTGTTGGCGTCATCCGTTGACGCTGCGACGGGACCACCGACGAACAGTTGTATGCGCCGCCTCTCACCTGGACGCCGAGTGGTGGCTCTCCGCTCCGCGCCGGTGTTGGTGGGCCTGTCGAGGACTGACTGTCGCTCGTGGACGCGCCGGCACAGGTGAGCGCCCGAACGGCTACGTCGCTGCCAGTTCCCCGCGGACCAAGAACGTCGCAGCACGACCACTTCGCCCCGCTGCGACGCGCCGCTTTCCGAGGCGGCCGTGTCGTTCGGGCCTCTGGCGACCTGCCCCTTGCGTAAATCGACCGTCGTGGAACGCTGAGTATCTGACACCAACGAGACCCGTCTTATGGCCCACCTCCAGCCTGTCCAGTGCGTGCCCGCCCTGCGCGCCATCGTTGAAGCGACGCTCGATGCGAAGATCTTCTACGAGGACGAGTTCAAGCGCGCCTGCCGCCCGACATGGGATACCGCTAACCCGGCGATCGAGAACCGCTTGCCGGACGTGGTGCAGGATGAAGCGATGTCGCCGCTGGCGCAGCGGGAGGAAGTCCAAAGGATCAAGGCGCTCCTGGCCGAGGGTGGTCGTGGCGCCTGGGCGGTCGTCCGGCGGCGCGCTGCGGCCGGCAACGAGCGATACCTCTCGCTGATCCACGATGGCCGTGGCGAAGTCCACGGACGCTCGGATGGCTGGGGCGGCGTACCGACGTTCGAAGCCGTGGTCGATCGTCTGGTAGCCGAAGAGATCTACCACCTGCGACACGTCGTGGAAGACGAACGCCGTCGCGCCGCAGCCGTCCAACAGCTGGCGACGCTGAATCTCGCCGTAGGGACCCGGCTCAAGGATGTGCGCGTGGGGGGAACGGTCTACTCCACCGCTGCGGTCGAGGTACTCCATCCGCTGAGCGGTTCGGTGACGCTGCAGCTGACCAAGCGCGGGTCGCGCAAGCGGTACCGGGCCACCGTGTCGGCGACGACGCTGGCGGGCGATCCGAACGCGCGCCGTGTCGACCCGACGATCCTTGTGAACGCCGTCGTGGCCAAACACGCCGCATAGCATCCGCTGGCCGACTAGCATTCCCAGTCCACCCATATCCAGGAGCTTCCCATGACACTGGCCGTTACGCTGCTGATCGAAATTGGGGATGAAGTCGCGTTCCGCCAGGCGGCTCACGACCGCGCGCTGACCGACAACCTCTGTGATGACGAAGCCGCCACCTACCTCGACATCGAAGAAACCAGCCTCGGCCAGTGCGCCGTGATGCTGCTCGATCCGGGTGTCTCGCCGCCCGGCTGCTCCATTGTGGACAGCAGCACCGAAACATATTGACGCCACCGACCCTCTCGAACCGTCCTTTGGGTGCGTACACCGGCGCAACGCGTCGGGAGCCGACAGTCCGACCACTGCGCCGCGCGGATCCGACATGCATGCTTGCTCTCGCCGCATGCCACGCCATGATGGTACTCATCCCCCACGGAGTACAACGAGATGACTCAGCACTCTCCCGCTCACGTCAAGCCAGCGCCAAGCACCGATGTATCGGGTCAGTCGACGGTGCCTGTCGACGCCGTCCTCTCCGGGCTTACCCTGGACGCCGGACGCGCGTACCAGGAGAACATCAGGCTCTATGGCGAGGCAAAGGCCAGGGCCATGCACGACGACAGCCTGCGCAATATCAAGGCCGTCAATGAGCTGCTGACGGCCGTGAAGCATGAGGGCTCCATCCGGGCGATCGACGCCGGCCGCAAGGTTTGCGAGTGGCGTAACCACATCAGCCCGCTGCTTCGTGCGGCCTATGACCAGGCTGGCGGCGCGCCGTAGCGACAGTGGTGGTGATCCGAACACGCTCCGTGTCCACCCAAGGATTCTGGTGACCGACGTCGCGGCCGGACACACCGCGCAATCCGCACCCTTCCCAAACCTCTTCAAGGAAGCTGTATGACCACCACCAAGTCATCTGCGGAATACGTAACAGACGGCGGCGCGCGTTGCCCCTGCTGCGGGAGCTAGGACATCACCGGCGACGGCATTGATGTGGATGGCGTCAATGCCATCCAGGACATGGGCTGCAGCGAGTGCGAGGCCGAGTGGACGGATACCTACGTGCTGAGCGGATACGTGAACCTGCGCCAGTGATACCGGCCCCGGCCCCGGCCCCCGCCACCGGCGGCGGCTCGATCCCACAGTCCCACTCCTACGAAACCGTCATGCAGATCACCACCCGCGCCAAAGCTCTGCGCAAGATAAAGAACCGTACCGACGTGACGTTCGGCCGGTACGACCGCGGGCGCTACAAGTGGAACGGTAGCGCCGCCGACTACGTGGGTAAGGAAACCCTTGATCTGGACGGCCTGCTTGCCGTGTGGGTCGAGCGCCGGCTGGACGCACACGGCCCGTATGCGGCGTTGATGTCGGCCAGTGTCCGACGGACGAATTAGCCGATTCCTTCAAGCTTGAGGCGATGCCAGATGGCGGTCGCCGGTATTCCCCTCCTCGACGGACGAACCATGCCAGCCCAGCCCAGCACCACCAAATCACGGTCCACCCGTGCCTTCAAGGCAAGGCTCGCGCCCCTGAAGTCAAAAGCCGCGTGGCGGCCCCTTGACGACGTAGGCATGGGCGGCTGGGGCGCGGTCAAGCCGGTCACGACGGTATCGGGGAATACGATCTACCGTCCCGGGCTCCTCGATGAAGCCTATGACGCCAACGTCGACTATGGCCACCTGTTCGCTTACCTCTTCCGCCGGTTCGGCTACCCCAACATCGGCTGGGACGACTACAAGGAGATGGCCGCCTACGCGCTTACCACGCCGCGGTCGGACATGCTGTTGTTCGTCTCTCCGTCGGTCGGCGAGTGGCCCCGCCTGTCATTCCGGTTCAAGGTCACTGAAGAGGCGTACCACCGAATCGAAGTCGAGCCGCGCCAGTTGTGGATGGCGAACCTTGCGTGCTGGATCGAGGCACAGGGCGAGCTGCCGGACTGGATGGACGAGTGGCTCGACGGATGCCGAGCGAGATACGGCGCCCGCTTCGAGGCCATGGGCGCTATCGGCGATCGCAGCGACTGGCGCCTAACCCTGCAGCAAATGCTCTTCGCCAAGTTCGATGTGGAACATTCGAAGGGCGACGAGCTGGACGCCATCACGACGCTGCAGCGGAAGGTTGGGGCGTTCATCGGCCCGCTCTACGAAGCCTTCGAGCTCGTCGAGCCGAACCCTGCGCATCGGGACCGCGATGCGGACTGGAACAACTGGCTGGATAGCGACCCACTCAAGGCCTACTACGCGGCCGCCGACACCACGTTGCGCGACCTTGCGCGGCCAGTGCGGGTGCGCGATTCGGCGATCAACGCCGTGGGCGTCGTCAGCGACAAGAGTCCGCAGGCGCGGCGAGCCGTGGATGAGCCCTCCGTGGCGGGCTATGCCGTCGGGGCGCTGGGTAACGAAGCGCCGGCGGAGGTGGCGGCCCTGCAGCAGGTAGTCTGGGATCTCGGCAAGGGCAATGCCAAACGAGGGATTGCTGAACTGCTGAAACGAGCTGGGGTCTCGCCAAAGGACTCATGAATGGACGCGTCCGCTCTCGACACCGACCGGCCGACCACACTCGATCCACCGCTGGCCTCGGACGGAGCTTCGCCTGGAACCACTCGACGCGGGGCTACCCACATGCTGTAGTCTCCACTCTCGCCGCGCCGGCGCCAGCTCCCATCCGCGCGCGTCGTCTCATTCGCCAAACGCGTCCACGCCAACCATCTGCTGATCAAGATCGTCGCGTGTGTTGTGGCGGCGGCCACGATAATCCGTAGGCTGCAGACTATGGTGACCCACAGAGAAATGCCATGACCGATCCTGCAGGAATCACCTGGGCATGGGAGCTTGTGCGCGACGGGCTCATCTGTGCTAGCGGTTTCGGCGTCGATAGCCTCCACGCAACGGTCCGAGGACACCTGAAGCACGCACGAATGCACGATCGCCTTCAATCGGGGGCACAGGAGGTTCACGCGGTCTACATGCAGAAGTGTGCCACGGAAGGCGCCGACTTCCGGGTGTACATTTTCGCCGTCGACTCACTGAAGACTGCGGAGAGATTCGCGATTTCCCTCGGAACAAGGCACGGCTTCGTTCTCGCGGACCCAGCCGATCCGACTAAGCCGATGTCGCCGCCGGACTGCGAGAACCTGTTTACGGTGCTTGTCCAACGAAACGAGGGTCGCGTGACTGCCCTCATACCGGTTCAGACACGCGGTGACATCGAAGCCGCGAAGGTGGCAGCTCGAACGGAGGGGGCAAGGCGCTGGCAGCTCGGCATCGAGAACGTCAGGGTGTTGGGTGTCATAGCCGGCGACATTCATGTGCTCGAATGGTTTTGACGTGAGGCTGATCGGTGACGGCGGGCCATCCTATGGGGCGGACGCCAACGCGTGGGAAGGTGCCGAGCGAGCACAAGTCGTAAGGAATGGGTGTCCTGTCTCGATGGTCAGCCAGCTCAGTGCTGCGTGCCGTCGGACGCGTTCTTCCTCGACACCTAGCGTCTGTCGCGTACACGCGCCGTCGGCACGTTCGCGCCCACCCTCATGCTCCCCATGGGGCCTTGCTGAAATTGGCGCGGCGGCGACCCTGAGTCGTGCCCAATCTCAGGACAGTGCCGTGAGCGACTACCATTTCTGCACCCCCACTCACCTATACCGCGTCCCGGTCGTTACCGCCGAGGAAGCGGCGTGGCTCAACAGGGAGGAATGGCATGGTCGGCTGACACTCAAGGGCGTGCTGGAGAAGTTCCCCCAGGCTGAGTGCCTCGACCACGGAGACCATCTCGTGTTCTTCGTCGACGACGAGGGCTAGGCGCCAATGAATTCCACCAACACGGGCCTGCTCGCCGACGGTCCACACTGGAGGGCGCCCTACGCGTTCACGCGCTCGAACACATGGCCACTGCCGGACGATCCGGTCATGCGTATCGGCGTCCCGCACGGACAAGGCAGACTCGCGGCTGGTGCCAATGACGGGGATCGACCCTTGATGGTGTCCGCCGCCGCGTTCTGGGATGGCAACCGTGGTTACTTCCGGGATGCCTTCGGGCCGCTGTCGGACGGCGACATTGCTTTGGACAGTGCTGGCTTTACGGCGGTGGCCAACTGGCAGGCGAAGGGGACTCAGGCGGGAATGGCAGGCGTCTACCCCTGGACCGCGCAGCAGTACGTCGACCTGGCTGAGTCGCTCAATCCGCGATTCTGGTCGCAGCCGGACCTGTGCTGCGAACCGGCCGTTGCAGCGGACCCGGCCGAGCGGCGTCGGCGGATCGACGTCACCGCCTCGTTGCTGGGCGACGCGCTCGATGCCGTGGTGGCTCGCTGGTCAGCCGGTCCATCGACGCTGCGTCCGTGCGTGCCGGTGCTTCAGGGATACACCGTGGACGAGTACCGCCGTAGCCTCGACTTGATGCAGGAACAGTGGGCGCGCTACAGCCTCTTCTTCGACCCGCCCATTCTGGTTGGCGTCGGATCTGTCTGCCGGCGTGACCTGCACCACCCCGAGCACGGCCTATACGCGATCGTGGAGGGACTGGCTCCCCATCTGCCACCGCAAATGCGCCTCCACATGTTTGGTGTAAAGGGTGCCGCCACGCGCCGGCTGTTCGAAATGCCGGAGGTGGCCAGCGCCGACTCCATGGCCTGGGATGTCGCCGCTCGACGCAAGGCGCACAAAGAACGGCGCTCAAACAGCATTGCGCGGCGGTTGGAGGAGCTGCAGGCGTGGGAGTCTCGCCACGAAGCCTCGACAGAGACGAAGCAGCAGCGATTGGCTTTGTAGCGCCAGAATGTGCGCGATCAGGGCTTGAACTGTGCGCCTACAGGGCATAAAGTAGGCGCGTATCAAGGAGAAGCGCATGCAGAACCTCGCCATCACGCAGTTTATGGACGATGACAACGTCCCCTTCCTTTCGCCCAAAAAAGTGGGAGCCTTCCTGTCCCTGCAGCTGGCCGACCTGGCACGCGGCGCGCGCGTTCACCGCAACACTGTGACGTCGTACCCTCATTCGCCAAAGGTCCAGGCGTTGTTGCGGAACCTCCTTGCGGTCCGTGCCGCAGCCAGCGAGGCGTTCGGCGACGAAGGCACGGCCATCACCTGGATGATCAACGAGCCTTTGGCCGCCTTCCGCTTCAAGACCGCCTTCGCCCTCGTCGAGGACGGACGGACCGACGACGTGATCGCCTACCTCGACACCATCGCCAGCGGGTTTGTCGGGTGAAGACAGCCGCGTTGCCACCACCCGTTATCCTGTATCGGGACAACACGCCGCGCTACGCCTCAACCCCATGCAGTGGGGCCGGCGCCGCGAAAGCGGGTGGCCGGTTTAACCGCATAGGGATCGAGGCGCTGTACCTGTCCCTGTCGGCCCAGACCGCCTTGGCCGAATTCCAGCAGACAAGCCTCTACCTGCAGCCCGGGACGTTTTGCAGTTACCTGGCTGAACTGCCACCGCTGGTGGATCTGCGACAACTCTCCGCTGATGGATGGGACCCCATCTGGCACGACTGGTCGATGGACTGGCGCTACTCGCTGTTCACCGATCACCTCGACCCTCCGACCTGGGATATGGGCGACATAGCCACGAACGCAGGCTACCCGGGGATCATTTTCCCGTCGGTGGCGGACCCGGGCGGTATCAATGTCGTTCTGTTCATGGACGCTCTCCGTGGCAAAGGTTCGATCGCCGTCCACGATCCGAACCACACACTGCCACATGATGACGCAAGCTGGCGGTAGCAGTAGTTGGGACGTCGGGTTGCCCATTGGCGGCTCCGTGGGATGTTAGTTACTCACCTCCACGGAACACAGCCATGAGCAACGCCGCTGACACTCTTCCGAACCTCGACCCGAAGGCCCAAGCGGTGCTCCTCGGCGCTTTGCGTCTGATCGAGATCCAGCTCAGCACGCCGTATTCCATCGCCGAACGCACGCGCGACGTGATGCTGAACTCTGCGCGCGCGGCGCTGGCGGACCACGACGCGAGCTGCAAGGGGGTCTGCATTGCGCTGGCCAGCGATGCCTACCGCGCCTATTCGGGCAAGTAGACAGCACCGTAACCAAGCGCAAGGCGTCACTGGCCAAGTCCGCACAACGCGAACAGTCGTCGTGTACGCCGACGACGATCACACCCTGGTCAGTGTGGCAACGGTGCGCCCCAGCGTCGATCAGCCGATCGACCAGGCGCTCCGTGAGCGGCAGCCGAACCAGGCGACAGCTGCCACCTGGGGCGAGTAGTGGTCTGTGGCCAACCTGCACACACAAAACCAGCGTGCTTGCTGGTAGGCGGGTATGTGGTAAAAGGCACCTCAGTGAAACTGACAGAACTAAGCCAGAACTAACCGCTCAACTTCAGTGGACCACCAATGGAATACCTGCTACTCGTAATTTTCTTCGGCTCGGTGGCAGTGGCATTCGCGTGCTATTCCCTCGTTCGGCCATACCTCCGCGTGTCGTCCAGCCTCACAGGAGCCCTGTTGACGTTCGTAGCTTGCATGGCTGGAGGGCTTTGTACGTTACAGCACTTCGCCCATGCATTTGGTATCGAGGTCGCTGTTCAGGGGCTCTTACGAAAGGGCCAGATGGAAATGCTCCCGTTGCTTGACGTCGCGATGTACTTTGGTGCGCCGGTCGCGTGGCTTACTGTGTGCTTCGCCATTCGTTATTGGCACAGGCAGCGTGGCGTGGCGTAGCGGTGGCTTGGCGCTGTGCAGGGGTGACCTCGGGACGGAACAGTCCAACTTAGCCGCGTTAGAGCTGAAAGGTCCCTGGGCATTGCGCGCCGACCCGCTTCCTGTTCGTTGCCGGCCGACATCTTTCCATAACTCGGAACAAGGCAAACCGCTATGAGCACCGAACAGCAGGAAATGGACTCCGCGCGATCTGCGCTGGCGGCGGAGTCGCGCCGGGTGCGTGAAGACACCAACAAGCTCAACGCGTGGAACGCCCGCACAGCCTCACGCTTACGTGTTTCACCGGCGCGATGACTGTCTTCATGGCCGTCGTGGCGATTGCCGAAGTGTCGCTCAGCCACCCTAGCCTCGCGTGGTTCTTTTTTACGACGATCGCTGCGGCACTTTTCGCGGCGCTGACGATCTACGGCTTCTGGAAGGTCATCGTGACCAGCCTCCGAGGCGCCAACCTTAACCGGTAGCATTCGGCGCCCCCGCGATCGCGCAACGCCAGCGCAGGTCGGCTTTCCGGCAAACTCGGTTGAACGCGATGCCGTTCCCTGTCGGTATCTCCTTGTGCATGTTCGAAGACACTCCCGTACTGTCCCTGGCATCGGCCGAGTTTGCCGGATAGCCAGGTCAAGGTGTCGTGCCATGACTTTCACTTATTGCGGGAATGGGGAATCGTCGGTGGTGGCGCTGTCGTGCCTACCCTAGTCGCAAGCTGTTGGCCATTTCGTGAGGCACGGACGAGCGGTTGCGCTCTGGCCGTCCCACTGTTCTCAGCAATTGCACAATCCTGGTCAGCGTGCATGTTGATTCCAACGAATCGCCAGCAGGAGCAGCCAATGCAGTTCAACGTCAACATCTATGCCTTGGTCCGGGTCAAGATCACAGGCGTGGACGCCGCGTCGCCGGAGGATGCGGTCAGGCTGGCGAACACGGTGAATCTCGGCCCCATCTTGGAGAACCACCACCTGCCGATCGACACCAACCTTCCCGGTGACATGCGGGTCGAGTACGTCGTGGATGCCGAAGATGCCCTGCAGGGGGCGGTGGTCGATCCGATCCTTCCGGACGGCGAGGTGGACTACGAGAACACGGTCGACTTCGATCAGCTGGGCATTGCGGCGCTGGTAAAAGTCGAAGCTCAGGCGCCGGCATCGCAGCCATCACGGGCCTGATCGGCCTATCTCGAACTCGACTGCTTCACGTGGAGCGACAATGGACGCAGTGCCAACACTAGGGCGCGCACAACTGCACACCGAGGCGGACGTCGTCGCGATGCTCGCGACTCAGACCTACGCAGATGTTCAGCAGGCGACAGGTCGCTCCAAGGGCGCGATCTACCGTATCGCCATGAAGGCCGGCGCGCGGAAGACCGAGGCCCGCATCCACCAGCGCAAGGCCGACCGCCAGCGAGAGCAGCAGGCGTTCGTTCAGGAAATGATCGACTCGACCACCACGGCCGACGTCCTTGACTTCCTTGCTGGCCTGCCGGATGACTCCGTGGCGTGTCACGTCACTAGCCCTCCCTACAATGTTGGAAAAAAATATGGCGACTCCCCCGGCGCTGACACGATGCGCTTCGTGTACTTCCATGGGTGGCTGATGCAGGTGGTCTCCGAGCTGGCCAGGACGGTCAGGCCCGGTGGTGTCGTCTGCCTCAACGTTGGCAAGACGCCTGACTGGACCGGCAGCATGCTTCCAATGGGCGTGATGCTGTTCGAGGACCTGCGGCGCGCCGGCCTCACGTTTCAGAGCCGGGTTGTCTGGACGCAACCGCACGGTCTCACCCCTTCCCGGCGGCTGGCCGATCGTTACGAGACCATCCTGATCTTCTCGAAGGGTCCGGTCGCAACCTTCAATCCCAACGCCGTGCGCAAGCCGCAGAAGCAGCCGTCCAAGAGGAGCTTCAAGGGACCAAACAAGGGCCAGCTCTCCGGCCACGCCTTCGGTGCGGCACCGACCGATGTGTGGGCGGACATTCCCAGCGTCCGCGCCAATCATCCCGATCGGCGCCACGGGGACCATCCGGCGCAGTTCCCGGTAGGCGTAGCCAAGCGGGCGGTGCTGCTCTACACACTCCCAGGCGACCTGGTGTGCGATGTGTTCGCCGGCAGCGGCTCGACCGCTGTTGCGGCCATCGAGGCCGGACGTCACTTCACCGGCGCGGATCTGTTCTACGAGAACTTGCGCGCGACGCGGATTGCGGCGGCAACCAAGGACGCGGTGTCGATGCTGGAGGGGGTTACAGATGAGTCCCTGGCGGTCTGGCAGGCGGAAGCATGCAAGGTTCGTCTCACGGCGACACCGATCAGCGACGACGCCGAGGTCGCCCAGTGCCGGGATCTCTTCGACTGACCGCTGAGTTGCAATATCTCCACTAGACGGTAGTCGGTCCGCCGCTGATGCGCATCGTCTTGGGAAATCACTCTCGCTTGCCGCGTACATACCAGAGTGGGAAACTGCTCTGCCACGTCGGTCTACGACGCGGCTCCGAACGAGGGGAAAGTCATGAGACAGCTATGCACGTTCGTGTTGCTGTTCCTGCTTGCCTGTTCAACGTCTATGGCAGACCAGCGTGAGCGATGCCCGCCAGCCGCATTCCTGGCGAAGAGCGACACTCGGCTGAATACAAGCGACAGCTTGGCGTTCCTCAACAGTATCGACCAATCGAACTACAGTGAGGCGCAGCACAGTTTGTCGGCGACGGGGATGCTCCCGATCGAAGTTCCTATCCAAGCGCAAGGCTCTTACTCGGACTTCAGCAAGTGGTGGAGCGAGTACAAGTCACGAACGGCCTATTACCGGACCTCCGATCAAGATCTAACGGTGGTCACCTCGGCGCTCAATTCAGACGGGTTGGAGGCATACAAGGCCTGTCTGCATGGCGTGTACGGACTCACCATCGCCAGCAAGCTCAATGGAACACAGTTGATCACGGAGTTGTTCTGGAAGTCCTACCCGCCACCGCCTGGAGCCAAGACCATCGACGTGACGGTGCCAGTTCAGATCACGGTGACGCGAGGCGCCGCTGAAGAACAGGTCCGGCAGATGGACGTCGGAATTGACTCCGTGACTCCCGTTGTGTTCGCGTTGAACAAGGGTGAGCCATTTACCGCTGTATTCACCGTGGCCAACAACGGCGGGGTGTCCGTGTCAGCGGACTTGCCACTCATCCACACCTGCAGCATCACGACACCGGTCTCGACTGTCACCTACTCGAAAAACCCTATAGTCCTGGACCACCAGCGGAACAACGGCAACGTGAACGCAACCATTGCGTGGGGTACCCCGTACTTTCTGGCGGAGTTGGCGGCCAAGGGGCTGACAAATATCGAGATGCAAAAGCCAGCTGTCCCGGAGGGAGGTGGTGCGGGCAACCGGTGGTATCGCATCTACCTGTCCGCCACCACTGGCGGCGAAAAGGTATACGGGCCTGATCCACGCTGCACTCGCGATGAACCTCCGCCGACATAAGCGCCTCGTCATGCCAGGTCACCTGCCGCAACGCATTGTCTCGCCCGGACCAGGATGCGGGCAGTGCCGGGACATGACCGTCGGGCTCCAACAATCCCGACTGGAGGCACAGGGATCGTGCTGATTTCTTGGGGTATCCGGATTACGGTGTGTTTCCCCACACCACAATCCGTTTTTACCATCCATCTCCAAGATAGTTACGTCAACTAGAAACGAACAGGAAAGGCCAATGATCGTGACCACCATTCGAGACTACTTTTGGCCGAATCCGCCGAAGCGGATATCTGCCGAATCTCAAGCAGCCATGAAAGCTGACTCGAAAGACAAGGGAACGTGGCCCATTGACCTTGACGACAAGCACCGTCAGTCAGTGAGTGTCTGGACTCGGCAAGCTGACAACCTTGCCCGCGCTGAGAACCGCAAATGGCTCCGCACGCATGGGGCGAAGTTTGTTCGCCGCTGGGTCGTAGTCTCCGGTGCCTCGTGGGTCTCCGGATGGGCGGTGTCCGGCACTGCTCTGGAAGTGCCGCTTGTCCTTGTAGGCTTCGCGGCCGGCGTGCTTGCGGTGTTCTTCCTGTACCAGCGCAATCTCCAAGTAATGGATTAACGGAAAGCCCACCATTGTAATGTGGGTGCCCACACCACAATCCGGATACCCCTTCATTGTTGGCCAAGGACCAATCCACTTGGCTTATTAGCCAATCCGGAGCCAAGGTTGCATTGGCTGGGCCCTTAATGCGAGCCGGTGTACACAGCCGACAGTTCCCTACCAGGCAGTTGGCCGCTCAGCCTGATTACGGATGCGCACGCGGCGCTGACACGATGGGCGAAAGTTACGCCATGCGGCACTGGGGCAACCTGCCCGTTCCGTTTCTGCGCTATCCCGCGGAGTGGGATCGCTACGGCCGCAGCCACGCCGGCGTGATCCGCAACCAGCAAATGGCCCGGGTGGCAACCCATCTTGTTGCCTTCTGGGATGGCGCATCGACCGGTACCGCTTCGATGATCAAGATGGCGACCAACGACGGACTGTCCGTTCGGGTTGTGTGCGTCTGAGGCCAGGGCGACATTTCGGAGGACGGGCCAGTCCCGGCACGACGGCTATTCGCAGCGATCCGTACCAGAGCGGTCAAAAAAGCTGCCGGTCTTGCACGATCGTCGCCGCGAGATACAACGGAGTCCTCCAGACCCCTCACAAAAACTCAGGGCATCATCATGGCCACGGAACCCAACGCAGCTCGAACGACGCAGGAACTGGCAGAGGACATCATGATCTTTGCCGACGCGTACGCCGCGCGGGCCTGTCATTGCGGCGCATCGTCTGGAAAAGCGAGTGGCGAAGGTGTGGTGCAGTCCAAGAAGAGTGTCGCCGCCCGCGAAAAGCTCAAACAGGCTGTAGATCGCCTGGCTGCGCGGCGCAGTGGCGTCGCATGAATGGCCCACACCTGGAGGCGCCTATGTCCGACTCCGACCTCTTTCCGGCGCCGAGGCGGCCGGGGCCACGACATCAGGCCACCGTCACGGTCGACGGGCACTGTCTCGGCACGATCCGAAGCACTGCCGATATTACGACCGGCATGCGATCGCACGGCGTGTCGGTGAGCGACATTGACCTTGTCCTGCGCGGACGTGTGCGGCGTCGATCTTTCCTCTGCAACGGTCGAGTCCAGATCAGCGCCGTACCGCTGCCGGCAAAGCGGGTGAACGCGCGCGCCGCGTGACCGAGTTGCAGATCCCGGTCTCCATGCCACCTTCACCACATCAAGCGCGCGCATGGGGCGGGTCATGAAAATCACCGAAGCAGATCGACAGTTATGGATGGAGATGCGCGCTCACGCGTGGCTCAAGCCCGCAAAGCCGCCGATGTCGCGCGCGCAACTGGTCGACAGGGCAATCAACGGGCACGTACCACCAGTCACCCGCCAGGTCTCAGAGCCGAACAACACCATCTCCATCATCAAGATGGTGCGAAAGCGCGAGGGCGATGCTGGCGCCATTGATCGGATGCGAGCGATGGCTGTTGCTCCGGGATGTGTGGATGGCAAGCGCCGCATGGCCTTCTGCCAGAAGTGGCTCCGCCGCATGGGCCTATCTGTCCATGTCGGACCAACCAACGACTTAGCCAAAGCGCTAAGCCAAGCTGCATAGCGCGCGTTGCTCATTCGCTCCTCACGGGTACAAAGGTCACATGCAAAACGGCAGCGGAGCAGTCATGGCAAGCAGCGATCAGCAGCAGCATCCCTTCCTCCCCTACACCCTGAAGATCGGCGGAAAGGCCGTCGCTGTATGCGACTTGTACGACGCATCAAGCCACTATCAGATTCTGCGCGACGACTCCGGCGAAGGGGCATCCACCTTCCCCGAAGGCATGGTCTACAACGGCGACGTGTGGGTCGCGCGCATCTCCTACAACGGCCGCGTTTGGGCTCCGAAACCATGGGCTAAGGGCGATTTGCCGCTCATGGAGCCGGCATAGCCGGAAGCCCGCCAAACGTACCGCCGCCACAAACAACCATCAGGAGCCACGCATGTCTTCGACAATCTCAGTCGGCCGCCGCGCTGCAGCTTTCCGCGCCAATGACGTCATCTACTACGCGCTGTTCGAGACCACCTTCGAGTCGAATGTATCCCCCAAGACTCCGCGCGAGTGCTGTGTGGCCTTCGGTACGGCAGCCCAAGTCAATGCCTGGATTCTGAAGGCAATGGCGTCGTGTGTTTCCGGTTGCCTGAGGCGCCCGGGTGCGGACTTCACGCCGGACGGTTATCTGCGCAGCTGGCGCTCGGCCCTCACCGCCCCGCTCGCGCTGCTCGACCGAGACATCACAATTACTCCCGACCGAGACACCCTCGCCGCCATGCGCAAGCATGGGTACACCACACAAGCCGCATTGCTGGAACAAGGCCTTGATTGTGTTCTACGCCTGCACGCCGACGCCGGCGCCGCGGCGGACCTTATCGGCGAACGCTCTGACGGGACCGGCCCCGCCCCATGGCGGGTCATTCAGCCGCGCAGCTTTGGCGACGCCGATCCAGCACTGGCTCTGAAGACTGCCAGCCGCACAGGGTCGCCGGTGCCATTCCCAGACATCTACACCACCGGCTTGACGCGCTACCACGATCGCACGCCGCTCTTTGCCATTCGCCACACCGACGGCTGCATCGTCTTCATCGAGGAATGGAACCTCAAAACCCGTCTCCTGACATGCCAGGCATTCGAAGCCGAATTGGCGGGCGAAGGCACGGGCATGGCGATGGCCCAGCGCATCCTGTCCTCCGGGGGAATTCCCGCTGAGTCGCTTCCGGACAGCGCTGTATTAATCTACCAGCTCAAGGGTACCCACGAGGACTACGTCACCGAATTCATGGCTGCCGTGACCCCCTTCGGCACCGCAAGCGAGGACCGAATGCAGTTCACGATCACCATGGGTTCGGCGAGGGTAGCTACTGAGGAAGCACGACAGCAGCTCGGCGTGCTCGACACGCGCGCAACGATCCTATTGCCGAAGAATCGGCCGGCGCAGGTCAGCAACACCAGATCTGATCCACAGCCAGACCTATTTTCAGTGGCTGCGTGACTTCCACGTCGCGCGCCATGTTTCCAGCCAATCTCGACTCTTGAGATTCGGCCCGGATTCTTTCCAAGAACAGTCATGGGAGAGCTCGAGTGAAGAAGGTAATGGCAATGACCAGGCAGCTGTTCACACACTATCGAATGGTGACCTTCTTCACCATTTGCTACATCGCGACAGCGTCCTGGGGACTCCTGAATCTCCCATCGAAACCGGACCACAACCTGCCGGGAATCACACCAGTATTCGCGCTACCAGACTGGGCCATTGTTGGCCTGTCCGTCGCTGGCCTACTCTTGGGCCTGCTAATCTTGGCGACGAACGTCTACAACGCCTGGCAGGACGCGTGCTTTGAGGCGATGTCGCAGGATGAGCAGGAGAACGAGTTGGCGAGGCTCTTGAAGATGCCGGTGGAAGAAGTTCTAACCTTGCGCGGATCGTCCCTATAGACGAGGCATGCACGCTCGGTCACTGCCACGGTCGCTGCTTGACAATCGTTCCGATGCCCTTTGGAGAAATGTATGGAACACTCATCACAGTTCACCTATTGCCCCCAGCCTGACTACGCGCGCATGGCGCGCTATCAGATGGCAGACAACAGGATGGGCGCCTACCGAATGGCCTGCCTGGCTTGCGTGGCTTTTGCCATCGCTTACGCGGCACTCCTCTTCGGCACCGACTTCCTCGCCACCTGGATAGGGGACAGCAGGGGCCGCGCATTTCTGGCGGTGCTCCCTTTCATGATGTTCGCGGGTGGCACGGTCATGTCATTTGCCTTTTCACTGACCGCCGAGCTGGCCCTGCCGCGCGACGAGATTCGCCTTCTGTCGACCGACCAGATGCAGCGCCTGGCGGGGCTTTCACAGGAACACCAGCAGATCGCCGCGGCGACCGCACGGTGGACCGCCATGGGAATCACGATAACCCTGTCTGACTTCAACGCGTGCGTTGCTTACGCGGAGATGGAAGACGACCGTCATCGTCGTGAGGGTGCCATGCGCCAGTTGAGCGGCGGCCTCCACGCCTGACACGTCAGGTGCAGAACGACACTCCGTGGCGATGCGGAGGGGCGACGCTTGTTCATTCGTCACTTTAGGTGATCCTGAAGGCTCCTCACTTCGGGACGCGTGCATGACTACCAATCAGAATCTGTCGCAGCGACAAGTCGCCGCCGTTCTCGCAGGCCTACGTCTTCTGCAGGAGCTGCGCCGAGTGGGCGGCATGCCCGCGCCCATCCGGGCCATCCTGACCAACAACGGCAAACTCACCGCGATGAACGACGAGGAAATTGACGCACTGTCCGAGTCCCTGAATGTTTGAGATCGAACGGCGACAAGGAAAATACCGCATGACACACCTGGCTAAGTACATCGCAGCCAACGGCAGCCAGATTGTTATCAGAGGAAGGACCTTCACCGTGGGCAGCCAAGGCGAAGATGAAGGCATCGCGGTGGCGACGTTCAACACCGCGCGAACCAGCTACAGGGGTGTGATCTGCATCAACGCGCGGGTGCCGGGCAAGCTGGGCGCGGAAGTCTGGGCGATTGTCGGTGGCCGAAAGACGCAGGCGACCTTCGCAATCCATGAGGGCGCAATCAGCGCGCTGAGCTAGGCCGAAGGTACTCGGCGCCGCCCTCCAGGGGTCTACACCCAAGACCAACTTGCGACCTCACTTATCCACAGATGCTCGGGATAAGTCGGGTCACGACGGCCAAAGTCGCCGTCCCGTTTGGTCCCCGACGGAATGGCCACTAAATGACCATTTCCCACACACCATCCGGCGTGAGCGGAGCTCACCGAAGCATCTCGCCGGCCTGAACCCGGCAAAGTGCCGTTGCTCATCGGGTCTTGGGCGGTAGCGTGGCCTCGATTGTCCATCAGCGAGCCAACCGTGAGCATTGAGATAGCCAACATCATCCCCGCCGACCGTCGCAAACGGGGCGACCTCGTGCAATACGAGTTCAGTGCCAGGGCGTTACGCGGCAAATTATTTTATGGCGCGGTCACGGCCGCGGGGCCGCGAACGTTCCGGGTTCGGTGGGAGTCTGGAGCCAGCAATCGCTTGCGGCAGGGCCACCGAGACGTGACGCTCGCGACCGATCAGGATGAAGCAGCGAAGGCTGTTGCGCGCGCGAAGGAACTCGCCGCATGAACCGCCAACGCGTCCGCGAGGACACGTCGGCCTCCGACACGGCCACATACCAGCGGCGCGTTGACGAATGGGTGACCGCCTGCCTCGGTGCCGACGGTGCCCGTGATCGGACAGAACGTACACACCGATTTCTGGAAGAGGCCTTGGAGCTCGTCCAGAGCTGCGGTTGCACCGATGCAGAAGCTCACCAGATGGTCGACTACACTTTCTGCCGGCCGGTCGGCGAGGAGCGGCAGGAGGTCGGCGGCGTCAGCGTCACGCTCGCGGCGCTCTGCAACGTTCTGGGCATCGACATGCTTGCCGCAGCCGAGGCCGAGCTGGCTCACGTCTGGACGCGCGTGGAGAACGTCCGCCTCAAGCATGCAGGCAAGCCAAAGAACTCCCCACTGCCAGGCCCTTCGATCGACACGCCCGCAATGGACGCGAACGAACTGGCGACCCTGCGCGCGCTCCTCAGCTGCCCCGAAATTGAAGACTTCGACAAGGGCGTGCCCTTGGAGTCCGCCCACCAAATTGAGCGCTGGGGCGAGGGCCACGACGCCAACAAAAAACCCGAGGACTGGTTCTGGCTTGTTGGGTACCTGACCGGCAAAGCGCTCCGCGCAGCAATCGAGGGCGACCTCATCAAAGCCAAGCATCACACCATCTCCTCAGCAGGAGCACTCAGGAACTGGCATCGTGCACTCTCCAAGTCCGCGGTAGCAGGAGCCGACGCGTGAACGGCGTGGCGACCAACGAAGCCTGCGAGCAGGAAGCGCGTGAAGTCGCGGTGTGTTGGCCACTCAAAAAGGGGGGTGATCGTGGCTACACCTTAGTCAGAACGCATGCCCAGGGTGCCCGAGAAAGTACCCTCTGCGGAATTGCCACTGACGGCTCCTGGAACTTCGACGTTCACGACGACGCGTTCGGCACTGGGGTGACATGCAAGCGCTGCATCGCGACCGCAGCGAGTCGCGTCAGAAGTCGGCCACAACCTTCGATTGAAAAAGTGGTTCGTGAGGTATTTTCGGACCACGGGGATTTTGCGGCGGCCCGGAAGGCAGAGGCTTGGTGTAAGCAACGAGGCATTGCCGTCGGCCGGATGGACCGCTTCGACATGCGAGGCCTGTTGGTCGGGAACTACGACATCGCAAAGTGGCACAACCTGAGCAAGGTTGAGGTTAGCCAACTCCACGGCGTCATGTCCGGCGACATGCGCAACGGTCCTGTCGCGATCAGGCTCTCACTAACGGCCGAACGCGCCGATGCGATTGCGAGGAATCTCAGCAGCACGACCGGTTCCAAACCCGATCAACTAGGGAGACCATCATGATGGACAAGAACACTGCGGAAACGTTGAAGAATCTAAGCGTGGGTGTTGCGGCAATAGTAGCCGTGTTGGTCGCGGCCCTCCTCGTTGCTGCCGGTTTCGGTTGGATTCTGGACCACGTGCTCAACCACTTCGTGCCCCACTTCACGCGCGCTGGAGACACCATCGCAGGTGTCCATATTCCGGCCATAGTCAATTACGCCTTTGAAGGGGTTGTGGGGCTCGTTGCAGTGTTTTTCTCACTAATCATTCTGACGGCTGTACTGAAGGTGATCTTGAGCGCCGCAAGTCAGGTCGTGCGCCTCGGGACGGCAATACGACACGGGAAGGAGCCAAAAGGCTAAGCGCAAGCCGAGCCAGCCCTCCCATGACACTCAATCGCGCCTCTCTTGCGAATTCTCACGGCCGTATGGGGTGCATTCCGGTCAAGCGGCGAACTCCGGTAACGGAACGTGACGATGCTCTTTGGGCAATGCCGACCATAACCTCGCAGATGCCTGTTGTCTTTGGATCAGACGTGAAATGGACCCGCGTTTCGGGCCACTGCGCTGAATGCGGCGACACCATTCCTGACTCCGACATGCGCGGCACCGTCACGCGACCAGTAGCGACATGCGCGGTTGTCGATGCAGTGGGCATCTGCCGCCGTTGTCGCTGCCTGACACGTTACGTCTATCGGCTCCACGCTGACATGCGTGTAAGTGCGCCAACAGAGAGTGGCCGGAAGGAGTGGTCGCACCGACCGTCACTGCTCGACAGACTAAGCCGAGCGGCCGCCAATGCGCTTCGCCTTGTCCGGCGCGGCGGTCACTGAGTTGCGCCCTGAACCTCGCAAGCCTTGTGTGACCTTGCTGATTCGTCTGCCTGGTAGACGCTGTAGGCATCCACCAGCGGCGAGATAGTCATGCGCGACTCAAGTTCAACCACGCTCGATCTCTGGTCCGTTCCAGGCCGACTGACGGAGCCCACCGAAGTCGCGCCAGCGACTTCCGACACTCAGAAGGAGCATGGCCAGTTCATGACGCCTGAGTGGGCCGCGCGTGAGCTGATAGCCCACTATTTCGGCGACCTTACCGGCTCTGACAGCGTGATCGAGCCGAGCTGCGGCGAGGGTGCCTTTCTGCGCGCGTTACCTGACTTCGTCCCAGCGATCGGCGTCGAGATTGATTCAGCCCTTGCCAAGCGCGCACGCGAGTCGTCTGGTCGGGAAATCATCGTTGGTGATTTCGTCGCGGTGGACATCCAGATGCGACCCTCCGCAATCATCGGCAATCCACCCTTCCAGCTCGCGAAAGTGCAGTCGATCCTTGATCGCGCCTGGTCGATGCTGCCAAATGGCGGACGGGTCGGCTTCATATTGCCTTGCTACACGTTTCAGACCGCCGACACCGTCGTCGAACTCAACAGGCGCTGGAGCATCCGCCAGGACATGCTCCCGCGCAACCTCTTCCCCGGCCTGTCGCTGCCGCTCTGCTTCGCCATGCTCACCAAGGCAAAGGGCGGCAAGCTGTTCGGCTTCTCCCTGTACCACGAACTGGCGGCTGTGAATCGCCTCCAGAAGCGCTACCGCGCGCTCCTTGCGCAGGGTCAGCGCAATGTTTGGACAGCCGTGACGATTGCGGCTCTGCAGGCCCTTGGCGGCGAAGCGGAGCTCTCCTCGATCTACGCCGAAGTGGAAGGCAACCAGCCGACGAAGAACGAATTTTGGCGAGCAAAGGTCAGGCAGCAGTTACAGAAGCACGCAGTCCATGCCGGCCCGGCGCGGTGGCGCATCGAGTCACCGATGGAGCTCGCAGCATGAGCGCGCCTCCCTCGCCACAAGCTCTCATGACGGCCACCACCGAAATCCGCCCAGGGACATCGACCATCAATGTGCCAGCCCACGTCAGAGAGCTGATCGACGCCGGCGCGCTCTTTGTTGCAAACCACTCAGGAGGCAAGGACAGCCAAAGTTTGTTGATCAAGTTGCTGGAGATAATCCCCCGCGATCAGTTGCTCGTGGTCCACGCGTCGCTCGGTGAGGCGGAATGGGAGGGTGCGCTCGAGCACGCGCAAAACCAGGCGGACGCCGCCGGGCTGCCCTTCATCGTGGCGCGCGCCGTCAAGACGTTCTTCGAGATGGTCGAGCACCGATTCGCTGTCCGCCCGGGTCCGAATTCGCCGTGTTGGCCATCAGCTGCCAACCGTCAGTGTACGAGCGATTTGAAGCGCGGACCGATTGAGCGCGAGGTTCGCCGATACGCCAAAGCCAGGGGACTGAAGAAGATCGTCAGTTGCCTCGGCATGAGGGCGCAGGAGAGCCCGGGCCGGGCGAAGCGTGCACCATTCTCTCGGAACGTCGGAGGCAGCGTCGCCGGCCGCGACTGGTACGAGTGGCTACCCATCCATGACCTGTCGACGACCGACGTCTTCCGGACGATCCAGGATGCCGGCCAGCAGCCACACTGGGCATATGCCGCCGGCAATCAAAGGTTGTCATGCATGTTCTGCATCCTCGGTAGCCCACGCGATCTGGCCAATGCCGCGCGCCACCGACCGGAACTCCTGGAGAAATACATCGAGATCGAGGAACGCACCGGCTACTCGATGCATCAGAGTCGCAAGTCGCTCCGCGAGCTGGTAAAGCTCGGCGAAGCCAAGCTCGCGGAGCTGGATTCCGCATGCGATGGCGATCGCAGGGAGGGCGCGCTATGAACGGACCCATCCTCTCAACATCGCAGATCGCGGCGCTGCGTGCGGCGCTTGCGGGTCGACTGGTTGTCGCCTGCTTCGGGGCCGGCGTCGACTCGACCGCCATGCTGGTCGCTCTACATGAATCGGGTCTGCCGCCAGACCTCATCACGTTTGCGGACACTGGCGGCGAAAAGCCGGAAACGCTCGCACACGTTGAAGCTATGAATGCGGTCTTGAGGGACTGGGCTTGGCCCTCAGTGCAGGTCTGCCGCAAGGTGCCGCTGCCAAGTACAGGGTATTCTGATTTGCTGGGAAACTGCCACGCGAACGAAACGCTGCCATCCCTGGCGTTTGGTATGAAATCGTGCTCGATTAAGTGGAAACACGGGCCGCAAGACCAGTACCTGAAAGGTGTCCGATCCGGCCCGAACGCGGCCGACCCGCATCCGCTGTGGCTACGCGCAAAGGCAACCGACCAGCGAATCGTCAAGTTGATCGGCTACGACTGCGGGCCGGCCGACAAGCGCCGCTCACGCGGCCTGTCCGGCGCCGACGCGGACTTCGACTACGTGTACCCGTTGCAGCTGATTGGTTGGTCGCGCGGGGAGTGCGTTGCAGCGATCGTCAATGCGCTTGGACCGGCCATGGTGCCGGTCAAAAGCGCATGCTTTTTCTGCCCGGCTTCGAAACGCTGGGAGCTGTTCTGGCTCTCGGCCATCCATCCGGACCTGATGGAACGCGCGCTCGGTCTTGAACGAGCCGCGCTCTTCGGACGGCACAGTCGATTCGATGCGGTGGCCTTCGGAGCCGACTGGGATGACCTGGTCAAATCCGCCGATCGGTTCCCCAGCGCCAAGACCACCGTCGGCCTCGGCCGAAACTTCGCTTGGAACCACTGGGCGCGACTCAATGGAGTCGTGGACGCCGATTTTCGAGTCCTCCGCGACCACGTCAGCAAGGAGCGTTTTCTTCGGCTGGCTGCCGATCTTCGAGACGCCGACAACGCTCTGGACCGCCGCTCCGATGACGCCGGCCCGGGCGCCGATCCCAACGATATTGCCGCAGCAGCTTGACGCCACGCTACCGAACCAGGACCGATGATGGACACATCCACCTCTCAATCCCAGCAGCCAGCTGCAGCATCGCCGCCAAGCGCCAGGCGTACGGCCGGTGACGGCGAGGCACTCAAGCTTCTTCCACGGCTACTGGAGGCAACTCGGTGGAGACAGCACGCAAGGGTGGCCGAACTTACGGGGCAGCTCGCGGACGCCATCGAAGCGAAGTATCCGGCGATCGCGCGGAACATCCGTGCGAACGGCCAAGTTCTCGCTCCCAAGGACGATCTTCCCCCTCCGTCCGACCTGCTTGAGCTTGTCGAGCCGCGACACGGATTTGAAGCCGTGATTTCGCCAGACTCCATCGCCATGCAGTGTCAGGCCATCGTGGCGGAACATGGGCGCCGCTCTGAGCTGGCCGCATTCGATCTCGAACCGCGCCATAAGGTCCTCCTGTTTGGGCCTCCAGGTAACGGCAAGACCATGCTGGCCGAAGCGATGGCCAAGGAGTTGGGCGTGCCCTTCCTGGTGGTTCGCTACGGGGGTCTCATTGAGAGCTACCTCGGCGCGACAGGAAAGAATGTCGACAAGGTGTTTTCCTATGCCGCGACCGGTCCCTGTGTCTTGTTTCTCGACGAGTTCGACGGTGTCGGCATGGACCGAAGCCGCACGGGCGACGTCGGCGAACTGCGGCGAGTGACAAACCACCTGCTGATCGCGATTGACCGGCTGCCGAGTCATGTCACGCTGGTCTGCGCCACCAACGCAGCGGATCTGGTCGACCCGGCCTTGAAGCGCCGCTTCGATTTCGTGATCGAGCTCCAGGCGCCTTCGGAAGAACTCCGACTCCGGTGCGCGCGGCAACAGCTCGATCCAGCGATAACGGGCGGTCATGAACTGCGTCATCTCGTTGACGCCGTGGCCGCGACAGCTCCCAACAACCTGTCCGAGGTGGTGCAGCTTTGTAAGCGGCTGCGCCGGCAGCTCGCACTTCACGGGCTGGAGTCGATCGAAACCTGTGGGCTCTTTCCAACGTAGCGGTTGCTGATCTGCCGCCCTCTGGTGAGATGTAGACCTCACCTATATGCACACAGGGCAAACCCATGCACGCATCGACAGTAATGCCACTGACCGGTCCAGCACCGCTCATCGTCACTCTGACGGGCGCGGACCACGGCACCGACCTCTCGAAGATTTGCGCACTCACGCGCGAGTACCCGCGACTCGAAGTCGGCCTGCTCTACTCGGCCACCCCGGAGGGGCGGAACCGGTACCCGTCTCGCCCGTGGCTTCGTGAAGCAGCACAGGCGCTCAACGGCCGGTGTGCTATCCACGTATGCGGCACCAAAGCTCGCCAGGAACTTCTCGCCGGCGACCTAGCCGGCATCACCGGATACGCGTCACGGGTGCAAGTGAACGGAAGGCTAATGCCGGAGGAAGTACCAGGCTTGGCACGCCTGGCTCGAGTGCTCATCACCCAACACACGGAGGCCAACGCGCAACTCGTAGGGCTGGTCATACCGAACCACCAGCTGTTGATCGATGGGTCCGGTGGTCGAGGGATCTCCCCGGGATCATGGACCCGCCCAACGACGGAAAAGCCTGTGGGTTTCGCCGGCGGCCTGAGCCCAGCCAACGTCTTGAGTCAGCTGCAAGCCATCTGCTCTGTCGATGCGCTCCCGTCGTGGATCGACATGGAATCGTCGCTGCGCAATACCGACGACTGGTTCGACCTCGGCGTTTGTCGCGAGGTACTTCGCTTGGTGACAGCTGGCCATGAGCAGTAGGCCGCTGACTTTCCTTCAATGGAAGCAGCTCCGGTGGCTTGCCACTCCCTACGGCCCCAGGGCGGACGCATAAGGTTTCACGGACATTTCAGGCAACGCCACGTGGGATGAACATCGTCCGAGGCTGACGCTGCTGCACGACCTGCGGCAGTCGCTGCACGGCGTGCACATGGAAGGCTTAGACCACGAAGGTTACCGCCAGAAAGCACCGCATCGACCCGCACTATGGACCTCTTGGCGAACAGGACGTCCGCACGGCGCTTGCTGTTGCGGGAGAGTGCGACACCCTCGGTAGGTCACCAGGATCGGGCAGGAACATGGCGGAAACGACAAACATTGAGTGGTGCGACTCGACCTTCAATCCGTGGATCGGCTGCACAAAAATTAGCCAGGCCTGCGATTTTTGCTACGCCGCAGACCTCATGGACAGCCGCGTCGGCAAAGTGCGCTGGGGTTCTGGACAGCCGCGCATTCGCACTGGCGTCAAGGACTGGAAGCTCCCGCTTCGCTGGGACGCAAAGCCGTTCTACGAATGCCGCCAATGCCGCTGGCGTGGCGACCATCCGGACCAGTCGGCAATTGAACACCTGGTTTTGTGCCCGGCCTGCCGAAACTCAGAGATCGAACCGGCGCGTCGGCGAGTGTTCTGTGCGTCGCTGGCTGACGTGTTCGACAACGAAGTCGACCCGAGGTGGCGCGCTGACCTTTTCGCCTTGATCGAAAAAACGCCTAACCTCGACTGGCTGGTACTGACCAAACGCATCGGCAACGTACCAGAAATGGCGGGAGAGCTGGCGCGCATGCTGTGGTGGCCTAGCTTGGTTGACAACTCTTTGCTCCTACCGAAGAACGTCTGGCTCGGAGCCACCGTCTGTAACCAGGCGGAAGCTGATCGCGACATCCCGAAGCTTCTCAAGGTACCGGCCTCGGTGCGGTTCCTGAGCATTGAGCCTCTGCTTGGCCCGGTCGATCTGTCTGCCATCCGCTTCCCGCTTGCCGAGCATAGCCACGAAGAAGTCTCCGTCCTCCACCGAAAGGATCCGCACGCGTTAGGACGTGCGAGACCGACCATCGACTGGGTGATCGTCGGGGGCGAGTCAGGCAAGAACGCCAGGCCAATGCATCCAGAGTGGCCGCGGTCGCTGCGGGACCAGTGCTTAACTGCAGGCACCCCGTTCCTGTTCAAGCAATGGGGAGAGTGGGTGCCAGCCACATCGGGCATGTGGTTCGATCCACTGGTCGACGGGCCTGCATTCGCATCTCGAGCTGCTGGCCGAGACACCTTTGACTTCGGAAATGGGTACGGCGCCGTGCGCGTCGGCAAGCGCGCTTCCGGCCGCCAGCTCAACGGGGCCGATCACAACGGCTACCCAGAATTGATCCGCAACTGAGGCCCATATCATGCAAGTAGGACAACCCATCGAGTCGCTCGCGGCGGCATTGCACGCTGCCTGCTTGCGGGACCTCCCTACCATCGAGTATCAAGACCGCGACTGGGATGCCTACCGGGAATACATGTCCAGGCTCACTGCTGATGGGAAGCGGCAGCAGTACGAACAGGAGCGCCTAAGCGGATCGTGCGTGGGCCCAACAGTCGCCAAGACCCGCCGCCCGACACCCGATCAATGCGAAGTCATCATGTTTCCGCAGACGTGGGGCAGTACCGCGCTTGGCTACTGCGGCGTGGGAGGCAGTGCGATGACGTCCGCCTACACGACAGTGATTCGCTGCAGGGTAACTGGGGCATCCGCCATCTATTTCGGCAACGGTGGCCGGGCCGCGTACGTCGTCACAAGTGATAACCGGAGCGCCGATTTCTTGGCGGCATTGGGCGCACACAACATGCCGGGCGTGCGTGAAGCTGTGGCTGCAGGTTGGACCGCGGTGATGGAACAGGAAGTGTCACCGTGACTACCTCCGCCAATAATTGGGCTTCCATCATTGCCGCCATAGATGCGCGCGCTGCCTATCTCCTGGCAGAAGTGAGGCTTGGAGGGGAGCGACCCGATGTTGACCATTTCGAATACTGGTCCCATCCCTACTTCCGAGATGCGCGCCGGCTGGCCGGCATCTCCGCCATCATGGCGATCAACCCGTCGAGGGTCCCCACGTTGCTCGCCGACATGGAGCTACTCGCGGTCGAGTTCTGGGCAGTCATCCAGGAGAAGAGGGACAAAGAGTGGAGCGAGGCGGTACAGCACCGACAGTCGGTGAAGGCCTCGATGGCAAATCGCGGGCAGTGGCGCGCACTGGGCTATCCAAGCCCGGAGGAAATGGTCGCATCGCTGAGGGCTGGCGCCTGCGTGACCGTTGAGCAGCACACCATCAGTTTCGACCGTGAACTCCAAACCACGTGGTTCACCAACCCGTACGGTATTGATGGCGTCCTGTGCTGCCAGCCAACCACGGCGGCTTTGAGCGCTTTCCTTCTTGAGATGGGGCACGGCAAAACCTACGGACCGACCCCCCACGACGAGGTAGCTGCATATGGGTGACTTGTTCTCTATAGGGTCTGCGGTCATATCACCGTGTGGGACTTGGCGGTACCGTCTGGACAGAGACGTCCAGCACGAAGGTATTGTCATCGCCTACTTCGGCATCAACGGCTCCACGGCAACGGCCGACACCGATGATCACACGGTCCGAAAATGGATCGGCTTCACATCCCGCAACGGCGGCCGCCGATTCATCGTCGGGAATCCCTTCGCATTCAGAGCCAGGCACGTCAGCGCGTTGGCTCTCGCACCCGATCCTGTCGGACCCGATAACGATCACCATCTGCGCCAAATCACCGCCGAAGCGGATCTGCTGGTTCCTTGCTGGGGTCGGCGGGACAAGGTACCCGCGAATCTCCGGCACCAGTTCGACAGCCTCACCGCTCTGATACTGCAGTCCGGCAAACCCGTGCGGATCTTCGGACTTACGGCGGACGGTGACCCATTGCACCCGTTGACGCTCGGTTACGACCGCGACCTCATCGCATGGGCCGGCTACCACGCCCCGCGCGCAGACAGCAACCCGGGCAGGAGCAAAGGGGCATGAACGTCATTCGATCGCGCTGCTCAGTGGCGGAGACAACCACTGAGACCTTTGTCGAGTACGTACCTGTTGGAGGCCAGCGACAGCGACTTGAATTCACTCGTGCCGTAACCTGGTTGCGGGAGTCCGAGTCCAGGCTCCTCTTCGTGCACGGCGGCAAGGTGCTCCAGGAGGGGTCAACCTTTGGCGACTACTACGGCTACCTGACGTCATTCGACATAAAGGAACCGTCGCCGCAGGACATTGCCTCTGATTTCGGGGTATCCAGCGACAGCAGCTTGGAGGTTGAAGTCAGAACCACCGTATTCCTGCAACCGGTCATGCAGACCGACGAAACCTGTGCCTACAACAAGGGCAAAGCCGCCACGTGTATGGCTCAATACGTCGAGATTCCGTTCGACTGGCGGCAGGAAATCACAGTCGATGGGGAGACGCGCTGGCGGCGCGTTGAACGCAAAGTGCTCGGCGAAGCAGTCACCTGGTCGAGCAAGAACTCGCCAGGCGCCAATTCAGCAATCGCACTGTCGTTCCGGGACAAGTGGCACATCGCAGCCGACGAGTCCGATGGCAAAGTCGCCGCGACGGCATAGCCTTGATACATACCGAGTTGGTCTGAAGCAGCCATTCCAACCGTGCTCCTTACCCTAAACACCTGAGGTTCGTCCCTTGAACGTAGGCAACGGCGTCGTTCAAGCCTGGGTATTTCTTCTTCTATGCATCGTCGTGATCGCGATCGCCGTCGTTGCCTGGCTCATCGGCCTCCCTGGTCGTGGCAGCAAAGCCACCAAGATGACCCACTACCACACCGAGTTAGTTTCATCCAACAGACGAGGGGCCTCCACGCCGCCCACCACGGAGATCGTCGCCCAACGCCAACAGCGGTCGGTCGCGCCGCCGGAAACTTCGCCGCCGGCCGAAGGCGACTTCCCCACCTCCGCCCTTGTCGGCGCGGCGACAGGCAACGCCGCAATCGGCATGCTCGCCGGCGGGTCAATCGTTGGGGCCATGCTCGGCCCATCCCTAACGGAACCGCCGCCTGCTGCCACACTGGAAACCAACGACGCCCCACCATCTGAGCCATGCCACTTCAGCGACATCACGTCGAGCACATCGGACGCAGGCTGTGGCTGTGGCATCGACACTTCGAGCTCGCCTGACTGCGGCGCGAGCAACGACATCTGATCGGTCGCACGCGGCTTGCCGATTTCAAAACGCATGGAACACTTCGGTTGACACACTCCCACTATCGACGGAACGCCCGGACACCGACATGGCCGAAGACCTTTCCCAGTTAGAGCTATTCGCTGCGGTCTCCGCGGCCTACGCCGACAGCGCGACTGCATCTTTGGGCAACAGCGAGCTGTACGTCGCCGTTGCAGATCGGACAGGGATTTCACCGACCCGCATGACGGAGCGATCACCCATCGGCCGCGATGGCCAGCAGCACAACGTGATCACTCGCTCCATCCGCTGGCATCAGCAAACCCTCAAGCACATGGGCGTGCTGCAGCACGTGCCTGGAGAGCGAGGGGTATGGGAGTGGGTGAAGCCGACCGAGACGCGCCTGCATGCCTGTACGCCAGGCGTCTCCATGGTCGCATTCAGCACGAAACTTGGCGTGGCCATCTGGGGTGACTGCGTGCACACCTTCAGGAATGTCAACGAGCCGATCGCGCTCTGCGTAACCTCCCCGCCGTACGCACTTGCGAGACAGAGGGCATACGGCAATCCAAGCGAGGCTGAGTACGTCGACTTCATTGTGCGCGCACTGGAGCCCATCGTTCGCCACCTGATGCCCGGCGGCAGTTTGTGCCTCAACCTTGGGCAGGATATTTTCATACAGGGCTCGCCAGCACGATCAATGGTCAACGAACGCGTCCTGCTCGCCCTGCACGATCGCCTCGGTCTGTCGCTACTCGACCGATTGATCTGGCACAACCCGTCCAAGCCACCCGGGCCGACGCATTGGGCATCCAAGGTTCGATGCCATCTCAACGTAGCTTACGAACCCATCTTCTGGCTGGCCACCAACCCGGCACTGGTCAGGGCGGACAACCGACGGGTCCTTGAACCTCACACGGAGAAGCATCTGCGCTTGATTGCCAACGGTGGTGAGCGACGACGCGCAGAGTACGGCGACGGCGCGCACACCATTCGCGAGGGCAGCTACCGCCACGCAACGGCAGGACGGATACCTCGCAACGTGATCGCCAGAGGCAACCGATGCGCTGACACATTGCAATATCGGCGTGATGCGGCCGCGCTGCGTCTTCCTGCGCACGGGGCAGTCATGCCGCTGTCGATCCCCGATTTCCTCATCCGTTTTCTGACGGAACCGGGCGACCTTGTCGTTGATCCCTTCGGCGGTACGGTCAAGACCGGCATGGCGGCCGAGCGCTTGGGCCGTAGGTGGATGGTCACCGAACAAATGATCGACTATCTCCGCCCGGCGGCAGAACGCTTCCGGCCATGTGACGGGTTTAGTATGCCTTCGGGCGTGATGGCTTGGCCGTCGCAAAGCGTATTGCAAGGCAGCACCAGCACTCTCGGGGAATCGCTATGCTGATCCAGGATTTCTGGGATCTTCTGAAAACTTGCCCTCCGAACCAATGGAGTGACGCGTTTGCTCGCTTTAGCAGACTGGCGACGTATAGCGCATACCGTTTGAGAATCCAGGACTTCGACATTCAGGAACGAGACGGCGAAGTCATTGTCCGTGGGTCGGTCCACGCAGCGTATGAGAGCACGGGGCACGCCTGCCAAGTCGCGCTCTCAGGACAGGCGCGGCCTTGGTCGTATCGACCGGAGTGCCCGTGTGAGGACAAGGACTGCATGCATGTGTACGCGCTCATCGTCGAGGCAAACGAGCAACTCAACGGGGAGGCCGTGTCGCGCGAGCTGATTGCCTGGTCGAACTACGCGCAAGGCCCGAGCGGGCGTGCTTCTAGCGTGACCGATCGCGACCTCTTTGTCGGCGCGGTCATCACCAAAGGCGATAGCAACGACCCGCGACGGCACGCCATCATCTGGCCGTTGCTGCTGGAAGCGCCGACGGCCGATCGGCGCAAACCGTACGCGGTTTCCGGCAAAGCCCCATCTACAATGGAGCGGTTGGCGCCAGGTGAATTCGCGAAGCACACCCTATTCTCAATCACCGACTACGCGGGTAGCCAGACGATCACCGCCGATGACCAGGAACAGGCCTTCGATGAGGTCTTGCGAGCTGGCAGGGTGTATCTCGATCGATTTGTGGGCAAACCCCTGGTCCGCGGTGATGACGTCCAGCCGACTGCCGCTTGGACCGAGGGCAAAAACGGGAGCATGCAACTCTCCATTTTGCTTCCCGACCAAGCCACGGTACGCAATACCCTTCGCCTCAAAAATCTGTGGTATCTCCAGAGCGGCTTCATGGGAAAGCTTGTGGGGGATCCGGAGGAATGGGTGCGGCTTCTCCAGGTGCCACCGGTTTCTCGACATCAGCTTCGCGAGGTTGAGAAGTGGTGGGCACGGCTGCCGATTGCCAAACACGTACCGGGGCCGGCCGCAGCGGCCCAGATAAGCGATTTGCGGGTCGAACCCAGCGCTCGCATGACGGTGCGCTTCATTTCTATCCCAGGGGCCTCCGCCGGCGAGCCGGCGACTGTCATCCCTGCCGCATCACTGAGCTTTCGGTACGGCCAGTGGGAGATTCACGTCGGCCAATTCGGCGTGGAGGGTTCTATCACGCGACGATCAGGTGCTGAAACGGTGCGGGTGCATCAGGACGCCTCTTGCGAGTCCAAATGGCGCGAGATCATTGACGTGTCGGGTCTGGTGCCGGCACGGGACCAACCGGCAAAGGGCACGTACTACTTCGTCAACTGCGCTTTCCATGCCGGCCTTGATGACACCCTTGCGTTCCTGCGCTCCATCGACTACTGCGAAGCGCGCGGGATCGAGGTCATCCGCGAAGTCGACCTTGGCGCGTCGGACCTCGACACGGCTGCCCCATACACCACCCTATCCAACAGCCTCACGCCGGGCGGAGAGGTCAGCGATTCTTGGTTCGATCTTGAGATGGGTGTGGAGATCGAAGGCGTCAAGCACAACGTCGGCGCGGTGATCTCTGCAGCGCTCGCGGACCGACGCTTCAGCGTGACGGCCCAGCCGGGAGAAACCCCCGACGCCAGATGGCCCATGCGACTGGATACCGGCGAGATCGTGCGCATGAAGCTAGCCGACCTGCGCAAGCTGGTCGCGCCCGTCGCCGAGTGGATGGATGGCGAAACACGGCTCGCCAAGGGGCGTGTCCGACTCCATAAATTGCAGGCGGCTTTCGCGGCCGAAGAGCTGGGCGCCACAGCACCTCGTGCCTTGGCCGACGTTCGCAAGGGCATAACGACGATGCGCGAAATCGCGGCTGCCCCGTTGCCAAGGGCGCCGGCCGGCTTCAAGGCCAAGTTACGGCCCTACCAGCGCGAGGGGTTGCGCTGGCTTAACGCGCTGTCCGAGGCGGACATGGGCGGAACGCTGGCCGATGATATGGGTCTTGGCAAGACACTGCAGTTGCTCGCCCACATCCTGACACTCAAGAACAAGGGCAGGCTCAATCACCCGGCGCTTGTCGTCGTGCCAAAATCCATCGTCCAGAACTGGGTTAACGAGGCAACGAGGTTCGCGCCGGGCCTGGGTGTCATGACGATTCATGGCCAGGATCGGCAGACCAAGTTCGCTGAAGTTTCAGGCCACGACATCATCGTCACCACCTACGACATCCTGCCGCGTGACATCGCCAAGTTCGAGCAGATCCGCTTTTCGCTTCTCGTCCTGGACGAAAGCAAGGCCGTCAGCAACCCTCGAGTCCTGGCGTTCAAGGCCATTCGGCGCCTCTCCTATGCCAGGGCGGTGACACTCTCGGGAACGCCGCTCGAGAACAGGCTACTGGACGTTTGGAGCCTGTTCGATATCACGCTTCCCGGCTTGCTCGGCGACCAGCGTGACTTCACGCGGCGCTTTGCGACCCCGATCGAAAAGCACGGGGACAACGACAAGCGTGGGCAACTTCGTCGCCGCATTCGGCCGTTTTTACTCCGCCGAGAGAAAAAGGACGTCCTCAAGGATCTTCCCGCAAAGCAGGAGATCACCATCTCGGTGGAATTGGAAGGCGACCAGAGAGCCCTGTACGAGTCGCTCCGGGCGAGCCATAGCGCGCAGGTGCAGCAAGCCATCGCGGAGCGCGGCATAGCACGCTGCGGAATCATCATCCTGGAAGCCCTCCTTGCGCTTCGCCTGGTGTGCTGTCACCCGCACCTGGTCAAACTGGAGTCAGCCCGCAAGGTCCACGGCTCGGCCAAACTTGACGTATGCCTGGACAAAGTGCGGGAAGCTGTCTCAGAAGGCCGGCGCATCCTACTGTTTTCGGCTTTCACAAGCATGCTGGACATCATTCACGATGCCCTATTTAACGAGGGTATCGACCATCTCATGTTGACCGGTAAGACTGACAACCGCGCTGCATTGGTCGAGCAGTTCCAGACCGGCACTATCCCGGTCTTCCTGCTGTCACTGAAAGCCGGTGGCGTGGGCCTCAATCTGACGGCGGCCGACACGATCATCCACTTCGACCCGTGGTGGAATCCTGCGGCAGAGAACCAGGCCACCGATCGCGCCCACCGCATCGGCCAAACTAAGCCCATCACTGTCTATCGCCTGATCTGCGCCGGCACGATCGAGGAAAAGATGGAGGTGTTGAAGAAGAAGAAGGCAGACCTCGCCGACTCAATCCTTCAAGGAGAGGGTGGATCGGTGGCGACGATGACAGAGGCGGACATTGCGGAGCTGTTCGCCCAGTAGTCAGGCAGCGCCGATGCTGTAAGGACTCTCGCGCATCCACTTGGTGACAATCCACTTCTCACCGCTGATCACTGGAGCGCCCGCGTGCAGGGTGCTTTCGTCGAGCTGGCCACTCGCGTTCACATACTCAAAACACACGGCCGACCCTGGCTTGGGGATGATCTCCAGCCCGATTTTCGGAAAGAGCGTCGACCCACCGACGTGGACGGTGTTGAGGTACATCACCATCGTAGCTACGCGCTGGCCGCCGGTGGCAAGTGCGGCGGCGCTTCCCGGATTATCCGGCGGAAAAAAGTCCCAGTGCGGCTTGTATTCCCCACCAGGCGCGTAGTGGAGGACCTGCAGGCCCTCTCCGTTTTCAAGCGGGATTCCCATGATCTCCGAGATACGTCGATCCAGCCCGGCGATGAAGTCGTCTTCGCAGCGCTCGAAGTAAGTGCCCTCGCTGGTGCGGTCAGGGTGATCGGCAAAGGTTCCGCTCGTGGGATCCACCACACGTGACGCCTGGAGCTTGTGTAGCGAACGCGTGATAAGGATCTGACACTCTGCCTCCGACAACACTCCATCGAGCACGGCTACCTGAGGCTGCGCGACGCGGGTCACGACGCGAACCTCCCTGTCGTGGGTGCGGATGCAGTTGCCCTGCGGCATGCGCGGGGACCCATAGGCGTAACCAACGGGACGTGCGCTGGCCGATTTCGCTGCTGGCGTCGGCCGCGTTGCAGGGAAGGGATCCGCGCCCATCGGATGAGCTGACTGCATTTGCAGTACCACGGACGTGGCGAACGACTCGTCGTACCGCATGCGCACCATGTCCTGAACGATGGCGGTGACGCTACAGCCCCGAGCCAGGTTGTCGGCCACCCAGTTCTTGGCATCCGCCGACAGGTATTGGCGCTTATTCATTGGTCCGTATCTCCGTAAGCCAGGTCGCCAGTCTGCCCGGTCGGCGCGTTTTAGCAACCGCCGGCGGCGAGGCTTGCTGATCCGACTTCACGTGGAATCGTGACCCGGTCTCCATCGGAAAACGCCGTCATGAAGCGAACACCACTCAAGCGACGCACCCCGCTACGCGCGTCCGGCCCAAGCCTCTCCCGCCAGACCGCTCTCACCACACGGACGCGCCTGGTCAGCCGAACCCAGATAAGGGCCAAGGCAAGACCTCGGGCGAACGCCGCCCAGGTGGAACGCTGGGTCGAGATGAAGGCCATCGGCTGCATCGCATGCCTGCTCAACGGAGCGCACGGCCTGGGTATCGCACCGGTGTCACCCGACAACCCGCTGGAGATCCAGCACATGTTGTCCGGCACACGACGAATCGGTCACGACGCGACGGTCTGCTGGTGCCATTACCACCATCAGGGTAAGCGGCTGCCCCACCCCGCAATCGGCTACCGCGATCACGCCTCCCTCTACGGGCCGAGTTTCGGGCACGAGCCCAATCGGTTCCGGGAAATGTACGGCAGCGACAAGGCGCAAATGGAGAGGCAACGTGAGCTGCTCGCAAACTTTGGAGCTCAGCATCAGTCCCAATCGCAGCCGTCGAGCTGACCAGGACCGGACAGTCGTGCAGGCCAACATCGACCCTCGCGCCGACTGCCTTGCTATCAGCGACTTGAAGCGGCGAGGCTGGACGCGCGCACTCATCCGCGACTTCCTGTCGGAGCCGGATGTCTGCGTCACCAATCCAACGCACACCGCTTCACACCCCATGCAGCTGTATCGGATCGAACGGGTTCTGGTTGCCGAGGCATGCGACGGGTTTCAAGGCTCGCTCGATGCGGCTCGCGCGCGGCAGTGGCGGTCAACCCTGGCCGCAGCGCGACGACGATCTGCAGCACTGGCCATGGCCGCCAGCCTAGAGGTCGAGATACCGAGCTTGTCGCTACGCGACCTTCTGATTGAGGCGATGAGTAGCTTCAACCATCTCCCCCAGGAGCATCGCAAGGGTCGGTGGGCGACGGTCTGCTCGGAAGCACCCTTTCTTCTTCAGTTGTGCGTGGCCTTTCTGAGGCAGAGCCAGGCCTACGTGGAGGACGGACTCATGGGACTTTTCGGCCATCCAGGTCATCTCGACGCCTTCAACCTAGTTAGGTGCCGCGTTCTTGCTGCCATCGCCACGCAATATCCATTACTCGGAGATGAGTGCATGGCGCAGCTGCTGGCACTCGAAGTGGGTGATGTCGATGGCGGCGAGCGGGACCCGCGAGGGTTACAGCTTGACCTCTACGAGGACATGGATGGGTTGCTGAATGAAGCGCTCATGCCACGTTGCGACATTGCTGGGGTGAATATAGAGGCACAGAGAAATGAGCAACGAAGTCGCATGCGCGATCGGCAAGACGACGGAGCAACGGCTCGCGGCGGCCTTGCGTCAACTACTCGTGTTGGCCCAGTCGGAGGTGGCCCGCCGCGGACAGATGTCCTCATCGGTCGCGGACGACAACGCGAGCATCGAATATGCGAAGTCCGCTTTGCGCGACTTTGACGCCCCGCCCTTCTGGGTGTCTGCCATGCCCGTGCTTTCAACGCTCCACATCGACCAGGCCACCAGTCAGCAGCTGGCAGACGGCATGTGGGGCGAACAGATAGACGTCGTGGCATATGACGAAGGCTTTTTTGGAAAGGTGCCCGACCAGGAATGCGACCTCGAGGACCTTCCGACGTGCCTTCTGGACATCGTTGCGTGGTGCCGCGGCCAAGGGTTCGACCAATGGTTCAGGATCGACTCCGTTGGTGACCGAGTCGATGACCTCCCGACATACCAGTGGTGAGAGATCCCATGATCACGAAGACAATCATCACAGCTCGATTCACGGTCGCTGGGCGCGCTGGGACCGTGGAGGTTGATCCGTCGACCTGCGATAGCCTGCGAGCCGTCAGGAGCACCGTGGTTGATGCCGCCGCGCGCCTCATGGAGTTCCAGGCCCACCGGTACTGCAAGTCGGACCACACGGTCGTCTACGGTCGCCTGATCTCCGACCTGGACAACCCGGGCCGCCCTGCTGCACTGCTGGAGCAAGGACGCGTCCCGATCCACATCGAGCCGCTGTCCTTCATCAGCTTGTTTGACGCGGTCGCGGTGGCAATCGCGCGCCGCGTGCCGGATATGGCCACACGCATGAGGAACGCGACTCTCAATCTCGAGGAGCGCGCGCGCTACTGGCAGTGGTTGATTCGTCAGCCGTTGCCAGAAACGCACTACGAAATGGTCCATTTCCGTCGATACGTTGCCGAGCAGCGGCGATCGCAATCACGCCGAGCCATTTCGCCGAACGAGCGACACATCCACGCCGCCTAGTTGCCCTTGCTGTTCGGAACGCCCGTGCCACCGTAACTCCGCAAGTCCATCACCTGCCTAGGGAGAGAGCCATGTTCCGTTCGATCAACCGCGTTGTCTTTGCCATCCTGATTGCCGCCGCCGTTTGCTGGGTGCCGACGCCGGCGCCAGCGCATGATGCGAGCATCCCCTTCCCGCTGACCTACGCCGTGTCTATCAAGTCGCCGGCCGGGGTGGTCGCGCAGGACACGATTTTCAGCGACATCGGCAACACCACGAAGTTGGAGCAACCCATTCACCTTCGCAAGTCGCCCGCACCGGGGTGTGGTGACGTCCTCAATGGTGCCACGTCGGTTTCCCTCTCCGTTCGCACCGATGCTTACCAGCACAAGGTAGCGACTACCAACGTACGGTTCTATGGTCTGGATCGCTCGAGCGCCGTGGTCAAGGGATGCCCGACAGGCACGTCACGCTGGTTGGCCACACAACGGACCATCGAGCTCGGGCGTGAACCACGCACGCTACGGTTCGGGGCGTACCGGATCGTTATCAGGCTACTGCCCTCACCCGCTGACGTAGCCAACTTCACCAAGCCCAACTTTACCGATGGCGCCGCTACCGGCGTCGCAACCGCGGCCGCCACTGGCGTCGGCCTGGGCATCATCGGCACCGGCGCGTGGTACGGGCTGAACCGGATCTCCGCCTATTGACCGGCGTCTCCGCGCCACTACATGCAGCTGACAAATCGGCGCCCCTGGCTTGCAGTCGGGGGCGGCGAGCCCGTGTCCGGGTCATCCAGCACGCCTAAACCCGTCAAGTTGACGAGAATGCGCCACGCGCCGGCGGGCATCATGGCTCAATTCGTTCACGGCGCTCCTCCATGCACGTCCCATACACGACGGATGCAACCCGCTCTCTACGCGGCGCTCAACTCCGCCTACGAGGCCACCATTTGGCAGCTTCGCAATTCGGAAGGCGGATGGGAGTTGGCGCGTGACGATCGAAAGCGCAATGGCGCGTAGCGCCTTCAGTGACGCGTCCGAGCCAGCGACAGTCATGGACTCACACGCCACCTGTGCACCACGGGCACCCCAAGCCAATCCGAAGGGGCCGCGCTCCGGCCGGAACGGACGTCGCGGGAAGCGCGGCCGCGAGAAAAACTTCGCTGAGCGCCAGCGGGTTCGCTTCGTCTACTACGTAGCTGGGGACATCGCTGTGCACGAGCGCTACCACGACTACCTGGTAACCGCCGAGATTCTTCTTGACCGCGCCTTGCAAGCACACGCAGACGGCAGAAGGCCAATCAACGCAGCGATGACTATCATCGCCGAGCGCAGTCTTCGCGTACGGCCGGCCCGTGGCCAGTACGAATTCGCATCCGCCGACTACCTACGCTGGTACGACAACAACGGCATGTCTCGCGTATCCCCGCTTACTTTGGAGGACCTGGTCGATGAGGTTGTAGCCGTCCAAGGATGCTCCAGGCGTGAAGCGATGGTCCAGGCAAGTCGCTCAAGGGCACTACCGGCGGTGGACCAGCACTGGCTGGAGGACCGGGCGCGATCTCCCATCCAGACCAAGCCGCTGCATGGGCGTGAGTTACGTCAACTTGTTGCTGCCATCGAGTCCGCCTTCAAGGTCCCGGATACGAGCGAGCCGGGGCCGCTGTCAAACCGGAATATCGCCGTGAAGGCCGCCGCAACGCTCGCCGGCCTTCTCGATGACTACACGAAGTCCCCATTTCAGATCCCAGTGCTGGACGTTGCCTACAGACAAGAACATGCCATGTGCCTCGATCATCTGGCCAACGTAGCCAGGCTGCGCGAGGATCAAATCCGCCTGGGCCGCACCACCGCCGCCGCCAAAGCCCAAGCTAAGCAACTACGGAAGCACGCGGAGCACCAGGCCGTCCTCGCCACCTTGGCCAATGCGCCCAATGGTCTGAGCATGGTGGCCAAAGCTCTGGGCAAACGCTTGCGGCCAAAGGTCGGCTGAACCTACCCCGAGGGACACAGGGTCAACCTCCCCCTTGCTCATCTGAGCGGCTCGCCTAGTTTCGAAGCATCCCCACCGCCAAGAGATGCGGACGATGCCAGTCGAAGCCTTCCCAACCAGCCCGGATCGATCGCTCACGCACCGCTCCGACGTGCAGGGGGCGCAGAACCCCTCGGAACAGCAGCTTTTTCAGCTTCAACGGGGTTGCTGCATCCTGTGCCGCCGGCGGATGGTCCTGAAGGCGTCGTCGACGAAGTGTCGCAACGGTTACACCAGAGAGCATGTGTTTCCGCGATCCGCTGGCCACGGCCTATTCGCGAACAAGGTTCTGACCTGCCACCGGTGCAACCAGGCCAAGGCCAATCGGCCACCGTCTGCATCTCTGATCGCTGCGGCCCGCGAAATTTACGAGGCGGTTTTGCCACCGCCCGTCCTGAGCGCCCTGCAGGTGCACCCGCTGTGGTACCCGCTGGAGCCCACCCTCCACTGAGCCGGACATCACGGTCATTCAATCGAGTGACACGGTGAGAGGACAAGTCGCAGGGTTCAAGCAGGTGGATTGGACCATGACACCAAACGCCCCGGACGCACACTGACCAACGACATCGTGGTCCACTGACCAGGAGACCTGCCATGCCGGCAAAACGAACCTTCGACAGCAAGCTGCCCATCTGGCACAAGGACAACTTCGGCTTCTGGCTCGCCGTGTGCTGCGGGCTGAGTTTGATGTTTACGGCCATATACCCAGTTCCCCGGGGCGCGGCGCCGATCACCCGGCAAGTCACCGGGCTGCGCCCAACCACGCGCGCGGTCGCATCGGTGCGCCGGCCAACGCGGGTCACGGTCGTACCCGATGACTGACTCACCGCTGGTCGATGGGCATGAAGTTCCCGCTGAAGTAGTGCGCTCAACGCTTCGAGATCGCATCGCCGTGCTGGTTATGGCTGTGCCGGTGCTTCTTTATTCCGGCGCGATCGTTTCCAAAGCAGTGACCACCATGCACATGGGAATCTTCCCGGGCGTAGGCATCGTAGCGGTGATGTACGGCTGGCGTGAGTGGGCAAAGACCATCTGGTTTCGATCACTGGAACGGTACGAGCGCGAGAGGTACATCGCGTCGGTGTCCTCACAAAACGCAGAGAACTCAGTCGCCGCGTTCCCTACTCAATCAAACGATGACCAGCCTCCAGAAGGCCGCCAAGATGAAGACCCCTGACTCCAATGATCACCACGAAGCAATTGGTCAGCACGAGACGTGCGTGCCACCGGCGGATGTCTGGCATTCAGTCGAGAACGTGACACTGGCCGTCGTCATCATGCATCGAGGTCACCTGCTCTCGCGGCACTCACAGTGGACAGCAACTGCGTTCGATCGTGCCGTCTTAGAGGCCGAGAACCTTGCGAAAGAGCTTGCATGTCACCCTGACGACGAACCCACTCCATTGGAAGTCTGGGTCGTCCAGCGGATCACCCGTGTCGAAAGGCGACTGATCCAACGACTACGCCTTGTTGGATCGTCGTCCGACGCTGCGAAGTACGACCTGGTGCGCAACGTCCAGCCCGTGGGCTCCAAGATCGTCTGGTCCAGCCGAGCCCGGCCCAATGGCGACCTCGGCGAAGCGGGTTAAATGCACCTGCGCCAAAAGACCATTACACGGAGACAGACAATGCTAATTCTGACAAGGCGTATCGGAGAGTCCATTCGCATTGGAGACGACGTGACTGTCATCGTGCTTGGCGTCCAGGGCAACGCGGTGCGTGTTGGCGTGGACGCGCCGAAAGCTGTCCCGGTGCACCGGCAGGAGGTCTATGAGGCGATCCACACGGGGAGCACCGAGCAGGCCCAGCCTGGTGAATTGCCGCCGCGACAGGCGGCGAACGCATGAGGGCCTATTTTCGCGCAAGGCGTGCCCGGCGGTCTGCGCTTGAGCGAGTCCGCCGCCTGTTGTTGCTCAGGGCGCCAAGAGGTTCTTACCTGACATGGCGCTACCAGGCGCGCATGGCAAACATTCCGCTCACGAAGGCATTTTGAAATGGGCCTGACCCAGGCCGTTCAAATGGGAGTCATGACGATGCTGGCGCTTTCCATTCGGCGCAATGTCAGGAATCCCAGGCAACGAATCATCGTCAGGGGCCTTCGTATGCGTCACTTCGGAAAGGCGTTTGTCGCTATCAGCTGCACAGTATCGACGATCGCCCTTCTCCTCATACCGAATACGCCGCTGCGGTGGGGCTGGTGGAGGCTTATGGGCGGCCAAGGAAATGTTGTCCTTGGCGCGACGACCGAAACTATCACCTGGCACACGGGCCTGATCGGTCTGCTGTTCGTCGGGATGGTTCTCGCTCAGTTACCGTGCTTTGTCCTGTCCGAAGAGCGCGACTTCCGGCGAGGTGACGAAAGCAGAACCACTACCCAAAGGGTCCGTTCATCGCTGCGATTCGGGTTGTGGCACATGATCATGGGCATACCGATCGGCGCAGCCCTCGGGTTGTCCGTTGCCGGCATGATGTTCAGCCAAACGTACTTGTCTTCATGGCGCGCGAACCGATCTAGGGCTTTCGCAATTCTTGAATGCACTCGCGTTCACTTGGCTTACAACATGATGCTGCTCTTCTCGTTTGCGGCCGCGTTGGTTCTCAGTCTGATCCTGTCGTGAAGGTTATCCGGCAAATTCAGTTGAACTAAAGGAATAAATTCGAATGAACCCTCGTTCTGACTCGGCCTCCGAATGGGAGCCTTTCCATGATGGTGAAATCTGGATCCTTGGGGCGGTCGTTTGGTTGTGGAATGCATCCTGGAAGGAGCCTCGACTTGCGATGGCGTCGCCTGACGAAGATGAGATGGGCGAATGGATTTACTCATCCGGAGAAAGAGTTGGAGGAAAGGGCGGGCCTTGGCCTACGCATTGTTGTCGTCCGCTCGCGCCTGCCCCGCCGCAGATTTCTACCGAATTTGCCGGATAGCCGTCGTGGACCATGGAAAGATAAAAGCCGACCCCCTTGCGGGCAGTCGGCATCGAGTTGGCATGCGCGCCAAAAAAAAGAGCGACCCGTAGGTCGCTCTTTTGGTGGTGTCACGCAAGAAACGATCCGTGATTGAACGCATCGTTGATGATGTGATCGACGTTGTCGATCTCGCTTGCTTCCAATTGGTCCAACTGTTCGATGGTTTCCATAGCGCGACTCCTCGTGAGAAGCCAGGCGAAAAACCACCGCACCAGGCGGGGTTTCCGCATGGCGGGTTGGGGGGATGAGAGATTCATCCGTCCGGAAGAAGAGGCTGCCTCGATCCTTTTGAGATCGGCGCCACGACCGCGCTTGAGCTGCGGTCTTGCACATGTCGCTTGAGGGCGGACATGGTTCGCTCCACGTAAGTGGGCGCTCATAGGGTGCGGACAAACGCCAAGGCGTAGGCCGCACGTCGCTCGAAAGCGACAGGTACGCAGCACTCTGTAGCTTGAGTGGGTGCGGAGCGATCACAGCCTTCTGGGCTGGATGGCTTCTCTGGACGCCATGACATGAACATGGCGGAGCGCGCGGCTATCAGGAATGAATCCCCTGACCGCGTTGCTGCTGCAAGTTCCCGATGCCATCGGGACATGGGTGGGCGCAAGGCCCAGGAAAAATGAGATCGCAAGTCGATCACGTATGGCGTCCATACGTCATCGGCCTGGAAGGAAGCGTGTGGCTGCAGTAACGGCAGCGGCGCGAGTAAGCGCGAGAGTGGAACGGCTGAGCATCGCGTCAGCGGGCGGCCCGGGGCAGCTCTACGCTACCACCGAACAAAAACGCGAATCAAGTCGGCCGGCGGCGAATGGCGTGTATTTCGAATCAATGTCGGCTTCAACCCGACGAGGTGAATTACCGAGCGTCTTGACAGCCCTTAATCTCAGAGGGAATGAAGCAGAAGATCTCCATGACCGCCAGCGACACGCCCGACCGGATTGACACGATGGAAGCGAAGGTGCATCGGGCTCGAGCCTTGCGCCCTCTAACCAACACCTTGCCCGTCACGGTCACCCTGCCGCTCGCCGACGCCGAGACCCTGATCGCGGATGCTCGCCGGAGCGGGCATGCTGTCGAAAGCTACCTCGCGGACCTTCTGGGCTCCCATGCTCAGAAGCTGAGGCTGTAAATCTCGGCCAGTTTCAGCTACCGAGCGTTGCGCAAAGCCAAGTCCTGACCCGTCGCGATATTTCGCTTTGTCGCGAAATATCGTTGCAGTCGGAAAAACAACGCGGTATAAGACATAAAGCCTACATGCGCGAACTATTATGCCAACTGCAGACGTCACGTCCCCTCAGCCAACGACCCGTCTTCTACGACCCAAGGCGATGCACGCTGTAACGCCGAAAGTTCTGGACGAGATTGCGGATGCAATCAACCTCAAAAGCGAGGCGATTGCCGAGGCGGCCAAGACCGGGCGCGATCGGACATTCCGTAACTTTCGAACGTCCGAAATCATCGAGATTACGGGGCTCACGGATCGTCAGATACGGGACTGGCGCCGAATCAACAAGGCGACTTTGACTTCCTTTCGGGAGGCCGCTGGCGGCGAGATGGCCGGGCTTCCGCATCTACCACTCACCCTGGGTGAGATGCACCGCATGATGGGGGACCTAGACGTTCTCCCACGGCGCCCAGCCGGCTCACGCGCGCTTCGATTGGGCTGCCTGAATTTCAAAGGCGGTTCAACCAAATCGAGCACGTGCCTGAACTTGGCGGTGTATTTCGCCATTCAGGGCTGGCGAGTTTTGTGCATTGACGCGGATCCCCAGGGCTCGTTGTCGTCGATGTTCAACTTCCGCCCAGAAGACGTCGAGAGCGAATACACCCTGCTCCCGGCCCTCAAGAGCGTGGCGTCACAAGAGCTGTTCGACCGGGCGACCCTGCTGCCCCAGCGAACGCACATCCATGGCCTGGATCTCGTCCCAGCTAACCTCGAACTGATCGGCGCAGACTTTGACATCACCGCGGCCTTCCAAAGCCGCGCGCCTTCAGCGCAGAACTTCTACGAATGCGTGGGGAACGCGATAAGTAGCGTCGAGGACGAGTACGACCTGGTCTTCATCGACGGCGCTCCCGCCTTTTCCTTCGCCGCGTTGGCCACAATGTGGGCCGTGGACGGCATGATCATTCCCGTGCCGCCGGCGAGCCCTGATTTCAAAGCCACCGCCTCCTTTTGCAGCATGGCCGCTGACGGGCTCGGACGACTGGCGCTTCGCGCGGGCCGTCCCGACCGCGAGTGGGCCCCGTGCCTCTTCCTGCACAACCGCGTGAACGCACAGCGGTCCTCAGCAAGCCAGATAAGCACCTGGAGCAAGGAGATTTTCGGTCGTTACCGCATCGACGAGTCGATCCCTGACTCGTCCGCAGTGGCGAATGCCCTGGCGAAGCAGATGTCGGTGTGGGAAGCGACCTCCTCCAGCGTCGACGCGCGCGCCCTCAAGGTAGCCCGCGATGCCTATACGAAGGTCGGCGTCCGCGTTACGGAGGCGATCCTCGACGCATGGAACGCCGGCTTTGCGGCCGAGGGGGAATAGGGACATGTCAAAGCGAGGGCTATCTTTCCTTGATGCGGTTGGCGCGGCGGAGGAACGCCTCAAGAACGGCGACAAGCCGAGCCAGGACCCGGACAGCCGCATGGCCGGCGGGTTTGTGGGTAGGTCTTTGGCAGCGTCGAATGCCAGCCTCGATGAGCGAGTGTCCGAGGCGGAGCGCCAGGCTCGCGAGGCGCGCGAGCAGCTGGCGCCGCTGATCGCTCGGGCGGAGGCGGCGGAGGCGAAGCTGGCCACTGGCAGTGGGGTCATTTTCGTTGACCCCACACGGGTGCGTCGCAGCCGCTTTGCCGACCGGCACCCGAAGGCGTACGAGGATGCCGCGTTTGCGGAGCTGTGCGAGCTCCTTCTGGAGGCGGGCGGAAACACCGAGGCCGGCCAGGTGCGTCCCGTTACCGACGACCCGGCTTACGACTATGAGCTTGCCTCGGCCCACCGGCGCCATGCGGGATGCCTGAAGAACAACCTGCCCTTCAAGGTTGAAGTGCATGACATGACCGATGCACAGCTGCTGCGGCAGATGTATCGGGAGAACACCGGCAAGCTCAATCTCAGCAATTTTGAGCGCGGGCGCCACTACGCCAAGCTTGTTCGCGACAAGGAGTTCAGCTCCGTGCGAGCCCTGGCGGCTGAGCTCAGAATACCGCAGACGACGGTGCAACGCCTGCTTCGGTACGGCGACCTGCCGGCGCCGATCGTGGAGGCGTTTGCCGATCCGCGCGAGATTCGTTTCGAGTGGATCGAACCCTTGGTGACGGCGTTCGCAGCCGATGCGGCGGCGATCGAGCGAGCCATTGCCGGCATTGATCCAGCAACGGACAACAAGCCGCTGCGAGTCTTTCAGAAATTGTTGGGACTTACGGCGTCAAAGCGGGTGATTTCCGATGGAGATCAAGTGCTTGGGCGAATTCGCACCATCAACGGATGCCCTGCCATCGTATTGAGAAAGGACGCCCCAGACGCGCTTCTGGACGAACTGCGCAAGGTCGTTGCCACATGGGCGGATCGAGAGGAACAAAGACAATGAGGTTGCGACGGCTACCGCCGATCGGCGAGACCATCAGAGGCCCAGGGAAACCTGGGCCTCTTGCATTTTGGGACGTGGATTCCGGCCTGCATAGTCGTTCCGGGATTTTCCAGGCTCAAGTAACGGATCCACCCGCAATAGTCACCTCCCGTCTTTCCATGCAGCTTAATTCGGCCGGTAACTTAGGGCGCAATGAGTGTCCACCCTGCCCTTATCGCCCGTTAGATCTGTCGTCTGTGTCATGGCTGAACGGTGCCGGTAAGGGACACGGCTCGGCCGGGCCGCTGTCGACATACGACGCGGCCCATGCGCGTGAACCAGTCGGTTCAGAGCTGTCCTACGAACGCGCACTGTCTCCGTCCATCGATCGCTCGGTCCTGACGCCACTTGACATCCGGATCGCTGACCCGTTGAAGAACGCGGCGGCGTGTCCCTCCGGCTTGGGGAGGCGACGGCTCGCTGTTACCCCCCCGGCGCGTGATGTCGTCCGTTCAAGCCACGCCATTTCGACCCGTGAACCAGTCGGTTCGCGCATTACGGTGTGCGTGCGCGCCGCAGGGGCAGATTCATGGATTCAGTGCTCCGGACACCTTGCAGTGGTATCGGTGGTTTTGAGTGGCACAACGGGTCAGCGCCAGCTCGCAGTGCTATCTCGCCCATGCCCCTATGACCAGTCTGCTGCCGCGCGCTTCGCAGTGGTGAGTCAGTCGGTTCACTCACGCCATCGCCGGGGCTCAAAGCCCACCCGTGTGCCGAGCCGCCCGGTTCACCGTGGGCGCTCAACCGTGAGCGTGAACCAGTCGGTTCACCACAGAAACCATCAAAGGTCGAAACGGCGCGCTGATCTGAACCAGTCGGTTCACTCGTCGATCGTCTTCGCGCGAGGAGACCAGCCATGACCTAGCGCCCAGCCGCAGTCCACAACTGGCCACCCAGAAAGCAAAAAACCTCCCGCGCCAACGGGAGGTTCATGCAAGACGGTAAATCAGGAGAATTCGGAGAAACAGGTACAGCGCCTTCGCAAGCGCAACCTTACTCCTGACTCCTGGACCCGTCAACGGGCGGTTTTTGCCCAATGATCCAGGAGAACACTCATGAGCTACTCATCCAGCCCGCTTAATAGCGCACGGCAAACGACCACGCGCACCAGTCCGCAGAAAGGCATTCCCAACCTCAAGTCCGCGCCACAAGTGGACACCCTTACCGACCTCTTTGATCGCCTAGTGAAGGCCGATCTCACGGCCGCTGGCTACCGAGTCATCCTGGACACGATGGCGCGTCTGATCTCTCAATCCCGGGCCACCGAGGCGGTCCCAACCCAATGGATGGCGGACCGCCTCGGCCTCCACCGTAATGCGATCGGGGCAGCCTATGCCGACCTTGAGAAATCCGGCCTATTGAGGCGAATTGCTGTTCTAACCCGTGGCGCACCAACGCGCACCACGCTCACCGGGCCAGCTTTGCGGACAACGCGGCTTGTCTGTCATGGATGGATCCTTCATGACGACGCGAATGCGGTAGGGGCAGGGGCAGGGGCAGGGGCAGTCAATGATGGACGCGAGCTGGTGGAGAGTGAACCAGTCGGTTCACCCCAAGAGGTTCCCGCAACGGGAGCCAAAGCCACGCCGGACCACTCGCGGGCGCAGCACCACCCGGCGGTCACGCACTCTGAATCCGCGGACCAGGCGTGTTCCACCAGCAATCAGAATCCAGACTCCGGGCCGAACCGCCAGGCCGCTGGACCGGCCCAGACTACCCGAGAGGACGCCGTAGTGGACCGGATCTTCAGCCCAGAGATACATGCCACCGTCAGCGCGAAAGTACCGGGTGATGCAATGTATGCGGTCCTGTCAGGTCGCCTTGCCAAGGTCGACGTCAGCCCCGATTGGGGTCTCACGGAAGATGAGACCAACTGTCTCCTGAGCCTGGCACCTAAACGTGAGCGCGCCACCGCCCGGAGCGCAACGACGCAAGGCCGACCCGCCTTGGCTGCCGTTCCCACACGGGCCCATCCTGAGTTGGCCAGCGAGGTCTGGAAGAAGCTGCCGCGAATCACGCAGGTACTGGGCGAAAAGCGGGCAGGGGAGGTGATCGACGAAATCGCATTTTCCATCAGCTGCCTGGATCTTGGCCGAGGCGATCTCGGCACTGGCATTCGAGCCGCCATGTCGCTGGTCGGCAAGGGCGTCTGGCAGCGGCCCTACGGCTTCACGGCCGACTGGCGCGGCGCAGTACTTCGCGGCTTGCAGCAGGCGTAGCCCTCGTGAGCAGGCCATGCACGGAAAAAAGTGCCTTAAACCTAACCGCTCTAAGCTTTGGAGCTTCTATAAATAAACCAACTTACCTACCTACGGAATTGTTCCACGGAAGCGAAGTTTGTAAGTTATTGATTGAAATGGCCAAAACCGTGGAACACCCAAAACGCTCTGTTCCCCGTGAAACGCCACAGCCTGTGGTCACGTCCGGGAGGGTTTGTCTAACACACTGATTCAACAACAATTACACCAAATGCAGGCGAGCAAGGTCACAACGCGAAATCCAAGCGTCGCGTCTGGACATTTTCACAAAGTACGCCCACTATGACACACAGATATTACCCGAGTCGCACCAATGACCGCCTCACCAAGATCAAGCATTTACCGCGGAAAGAACCTGCTCGCTTTCCTCGCCAGCGGCCGCACGAAAGCGCCGAGCGACTCAGCGAGGATTGATGCCTTGGCCCGGAGATACGCCTACCTGATCGCGGAGCTGCTCCCTCGACGCATGCAGGTCACCGCCGACGAGCTGTGCTACCTGGCCAGTATGCTCGAGGAATGGACGCTGGGTGATCCATCTGACGTAATGGTGCTGGCCCTGCGACTGCAACAACAGGCCGACCGGCGAATGCACGTGTCTGGCCTCGACATATCTACGCTGGCTTACAGGATGAAGGCTCTGAAACCGGCCGAGGTGCTTGCCTTGCTTGATGCGGCCGAGCGCGTCCACGCCGCTGCTGACCCACAGTCCGCCAGGCAGGTGGCCGACGACATTGTCACGTCGATGGGGCGAAGCGCATGAAGCGGCCATCCCTCGCGTGGATTGTGGCGATCTACATCATGGTCCCGCTGCTAGCAATCGTCTTGGGAGAGTGGACAAGCACCTCAATCACCGCTTCCTTGAGCGTGCTGGTCCTCCCGGGCGTCATCGGAAATATCATGTTCGCCAGGAAGTGGCTTCGCCGGCGGCGGAGTGGGGCGGCCGGGCAGGCAGCGATCGCTCATCCCTGGGTCGGGCTAGCGCTACTCAATGCTTGGCTTTGCGGCGCCGTCGCTGGGCACTTGCGACCCACGCGAGCGAATTCCGCACAAGAGCTCGCAGCCGTGGCCATCGCGATCGCCATCGCTGTGTCCATCCTGGAATGGCGAACAAGGATCAGCCGCGGCTCACAGTGAAGCGATGTGTTCTCTGGCCAGCCCTACCGCGAGACTTCGAGCCACACGGATGATCTCGGTGTTGGCCGAGTCTTCGGGTCGGACATCCAGCACGCGGTAAGCAATCCAGGGAGGCGAGACAGTGAGGCTACGGTGGGAGTTCACCGGAATCGGTGAGACCTCGTTGAAAAGCGCAGCCCAAAGGTCGCTTGCACCGGCATAGGTCGGTGCCGCCGCGAAGTGGAAGAAGGTCCGCTCGAAACCCTCCCCGTACAAGGCGGCCCTGAAGTAACCGTAGACGCCGTCGCCACGTGCCCCCATCGCCACGCGCATCGGTACTGGCAGCTCGGGCGCGTCGACCACCAGGTTCGTCGAACCCGCAAGTCGCGCGTAGACCTCGGTAACCTGATCCTCGGACACCTCAATGAAGCCAGCGTCCGACGGCAGCAGCAGTCGAGAACCGCGGTTGATATCGACCAGGCGCACGCGATCCTTTGCCACGCGCAACAGCCTGGGATTGACGATGCGGGACGTCAGGGATGCAACAGCCTGGTTGAACATGACCACTTCCTCTGGGTGACGTCGGGGACCGACGAACGGGCGCACAAGGTGCCTTCAGAGCAAGTGTGTCTCATGATTTGAGATCAGCAAGGGGCAGACAACGATCAGGAAGTGAACCATTCCTCATCGTCATCAGCGCCGCCCGCCTCGGCCGCGCTCGCCGGCAACGGCGCCATCGTGATGGCCACCTGGATAGCCGAGCAGTGGGAGATATCCAGCTGCTGCTGCGCACGGGTAGCGGCCACGTACAGAAGGTTCCCCTCCTCAGGGGTCCATCCGCTCTCGAGCTCAAGCGCCTGTGTAGGTGGCCGTTCAATGAAGTCGTCACACAGTTTGACCGACTCAAACTGGCGGCCCTTGGATTTGTGTGTGGTCGAGTACAGGCGATGGCACAGGCCCTCGTCCCGCTCGTTGCCTCTAACCGATAGCAGCAACGCGCGTAAACGGCTGATGCCGTAAGTCTCAACCAGATCGACCAGCACTTTCAAATACTGGTAGCCAGCCTCGTCTGCCGCAGTCACAACCTCCGGCCAGGAGAGGAATTCTGACAGCTCTCTCACGCCAGTCCGATCGCCCCTCATCAGCGCCTCAGCGCCGTCGATCAGCTTCAGCATGTCTTCAACGCCACCGACAACGCCAAGGCGCATGGAGGGATGTTCCAGCTGATCAAACACAAGCTCGCCGATGATGGCGCTATTCGTCCGTGCGATGACGCACCGCGGCTGGGCCACTGGCTCAATACGCGAGGACATGGCCGGGTTGCCGATAATCTGCAGCGGCGCGTCAAGGAAGTTGGCCAATACCGCATTGGCCACATCCGCGATCGACTGCCCAAACCGGAAACTCCGCGTGAGGCTGGCCGAGTGCGCCGTTTTGAAAGCGCCCATGGCATTCACGGCACCTCGCCAGCCGTAAATCTGCTGGTAACCGTCGCCGACCACAGTCACCGGTGCAACCTGGCCCCGAAAAACTCCGATCATCACGTCCGAGCTGTCCTGACCCTCGTCGACCAGCAGGGCAGAGCAGGGCAGCTGGGGCGAGCCAAGCGCCCATTCCTTGAGGTAGACGTCATGCGTGACCGGCAAACCGCATGCGGGATGGATGAGTTGTTCCCATAGTTCACACGCCAAGGTGGCCAGCTTGTCGGCATAGACTTGGACAGCGGATGGGGAGCGACCCCGCGAATAAGCGCTTGGTGTCGCGTGCTCGCGTGCGGGCAGAGGATCGGCGCTCTGCAGGAACCGCTCGAGCGTTGCGATCACTCCGTAGGTGCCAGTGCGCAGGTCAGCGTAGGGCGCAAAAATCTGTTCAGTCCAACCGAAGTGCGCAATCACGTCGGCGACCAGAATTCGTCCGGATAGGCGGCCGGAACCGGCGTAGCGAACACCCGTGTACCGAAACGCCATCCCGTGGTTCGTCACGACGCGAACGTTCCTCGGAAAGCGCTCCTTGGCCTCCTCGGCCAGCCGTTTGGAAAACGTCGTGTAGATGATCTTGTGCCGCGATCCGAGCCGAGTCATCGCGTCACGCGCAATCAGATCCAGCGTCGTTGTCTTGCCGCTTCCGGCAGCCGCATTCAGCCGCAATGACTGTCCTGTGCGGAAAAGGTCGCGGGCGATCAGCTGCTCTTCGGTCGCGTTCAGCGCCATCGTTGTCTCATCATCCGTCGTGAGGCCTTAGGTCCGTTTGGCCGCAGGCGATGACCCCAGTTTGAGATACGTGGGCCAGACAGCAAGAAGATCTCCGGCGAGATCGACGCGCATCGACCGGCGTCCGAACGAAATCCCGATCGCACCAACCGACCTGGTGTGAGGCCTCGAGGGTTCGCGCTGGTCAAGCATGCATTGCGCTCTCGCCAACGCCGACCACTCGGGGTCCTTCGGCTGGCGTCCGGCGAACACAAGAAAGTTTTGCAGGCCGGCGAGTACGCGCCGGCAGGCCGCGTTTTCAGCGGCTGAATTTGGAGCGGTTGGCAACGCCAGAGCCATGCGCCACGTGTCTGGCCCGCCAACCAGGTGACGGTTCAGGCAAATGCGGGACAGGTGGTGGACGAATTGGGCCGGCTGGTCGCCGAGCGCGGCCAAAAGGTGGCGCCAGTGTTCCGTTGGTGAAAAGCGGTCCGGCGAGTCGGAGAGCGGCGCTGAGCAGAGGGCGCGGTCGGAGCAGGACAAAGACAGTCCGGCGCAGAGATGGCTGGCCTCAGCAAAATCGAGCAGCATGGACTTCATGACCGCTACAACGCCGACAGCGCCTCGCTGTAACGTCAGCACACGCCTGCCGTCAAGGCGCTGCCGAAGCAGAACGGAGAGATCCAGAGCGACCGCTTGGCTGCCAGGAAACGGGGTCTGGGTCAGGTAGTGCATCCAGAGAGCGTCTACCCGGCGGACAAAGTCGGGCGCCGCGAAGGTGACGGCGTCAGTCAAGTTGGTTAGCTTCCAAGGTTGGAGGTGAATCGTGCCAGTCCAGGATCGCCTCGCCAGCGGCGACATAGTCAGCTACCTGCGCGTCTGAAATCAGGCAGTGGTCGTACAGGTCGCCGAACACGAGCCAGATGGAGTCACCAGGCGTGAACGCTCGGACGAGAGCCACGTGATCAGCTTCGATGTCATGGACGATGAATATGCGTGCATGCTTGGTGCCGGCCGGCCGGCCTCCCTGACTCAGTCGCACACCCTCACAGACGAGACGATACAGCGTCTCCTGGTCAGCAGGCGCGGAGCGGCAGCGCTTGCGTGCGAGCACCATCAGAGCGTTGGCTGGGTGGTGCGCGCGTACCAGAAGACCGCGTCCAAGGTCTGCTTTCAGCCTCACTCGGTAGATTCGTAGCGTCATGTCAAGGGCCCTCGAAACAGAGTTCGAGTGCACCGTTTCATGGCGACCAAAAACAGCAACGTCCATCAGGATCCGCACAATTGATGTGGTCGATCAGCCGATGATGACCCGGCGACCATCTGACTGAGGTCGGGAGACGCGCCCCTGGACTTCAAGCGCTTCCACAAGGCGAGCCGACCGGTTGTAGCCGATGCCAAGGTGCCGCTGCACGGTGGCAATCGACGCCACACCGTTCGCGCGAACCGCGTCCCACGCCTTTCCAAGTAGCGGATCCGGGCCGTCGCCGAACGACGCCAACACTTTGCCATCGCCAGTTTCAAGGGTCGCAGTGGCTCCGGACTCACGAACAAGGTCACTTATCCGCGCAGCCGCGTCAGAGACAGTGTGTGGCCGCCCTTCCTCGGTGGGCCGCGCGAGACCAAACCACTCCTCGAGCTTCCCGAGCAGCCGTTCCAATTCGAGCGACATGAGTGCAAAGCCAGCGTCCAGCTCGGCATGCGCATCCTGTTGGCTGTCGCCCAGTTCACCCATTACCACGTCGAGGAATTTCAGCTTGCGAACGACTAGGTCCTCGCCCAGCACGAAGCTGATGCGATCGTCGAAGGTCAAGCCAAGCTGGAACACCTGCTTACCATTGCGCAGATGCTCCTTGATCTCTTCCGCATCGAGGTCCTGCCGGCGACTACGACTGATCGCGCCGGTGGCGGTAGCCGGGTCGCGCAGCTCGCACTCATCACCAAGAGTGAGCCCGGTCGGCAAGTTGCCGTTGGCCAGCCAGTCGGTCATCAGCACGCGCGGCCCTTCTTCCGGCGCCAGCGGCACCGCCGGGAAGCTGCCCAGCGCCTCGCGCACTTGGGTCAGCGCGCTTTCGGCGGACTTGCGGCTGGAGGTATCCAGCACCAGCCAGCCGTTTTTCTTGTCGACGTACGCAGACATGCGCGATTGCCGCACGAAGGCGCGCGGCAGCAGTTCGGTCAGCAGGTCCTCCTTGATCCGCTTGCGCTCGCCCCCGCCGACTTTGCGGCCTTCCTCCTCGGCGATCTTCTGCACCTTACGATGCAGTTCGTCGTTGATCACCGCCGCGGGCAGCAGCTTGTCCTCGCCGCCGACGGTGAGCAGGGTGCACTGCTTCACGCTGTGCGTGAGCGGCTCGGCTTCGCCACGCCCGACCGGCGGCACGAAGCCCTTGGTGAACATTTCCAGCGGCCCGCAAGGCCGCAGGCGGTGATCGGGCAGCACTTCTTCGAGCCGGTTCAGATCGGTGGCAACGGCGGGGGAAAATCGGAACAGCGTGAGCGATCGAAACATGGGGTGGCCTGCTTTACGAGTTGAGTTAGACCGCTCTGTTGCATTTTTCACATTCATGGAACTGGCAATGCCTGTTGCCGCAGAGCCGCGTGTCGCATTTAGGGCACTTCAAGCTGTAGCTCCCGGCGCAGCCTAGGCAGTAGAACGGTGTCAACGGCTCCGTCAACCTGAGTTCCTTTCCAAGCAAATCGAACATGATTTTCTCCTGGTCGCCGTTCTCAAAAACGTCACCCAACCGGACGCGGCCGCGCCGCCAACGGTAAGGGGATAGGTCCGTTGAATCAGAGGTTCAACGCTTGCTTGATACGCGCTTCCATCTTGTCTGGCGAAAGTAGGCCGCCAATCAACACACCGTTCGATGTGAAGACCGACGGCGTGCCCAACACGCCGAGTCGCAGTCCAAGGTCGACGCCTGCCTTTACCTTCGGATCGCAAACGCTGTCCCCAGCAGGTGACACCTGGCCACCAGCGAACGCTTTGCTCAACGCGTCCTTTGGATCCTTCGCACACCAGATCGCGGCTGTCTGCTTGCCGACCTCAGAGTCAGCGCCCGACCGCGGAAAGGGCAGGTAGTGGATCGCGATGCCCTTCGCGAGGTACTCGTTGATGTGCGTATGCAACTCGCGGCAGTAGCCGCAGGTGGGATCGGTGAACACTATTACGGTGTACTTTGGATGGGGCGGCGCGAACACAAGTTCGTCGGCGGGTGACACTTCGGAAAGAACCTGCTCTCGCATGCCGGTCTCGGCCGCAGCTGAAAGGTCTGAGCTGGTCTTCAGGTCGAAGACCTGTCCCTGGATGACGAAGCGACCATCGTTGCTCACGTAAACGACTTGTCCGGCAGCGACGATTTCGCGAAAGCCTGGCAACGCGGATGGACGATCAGAGGCGATCTTGGAGTCCGGACTGATTTGATGGAGCGCCGCTTCTGCCACCTGTACCACGTCAGCGTCGGATGCCTTGACGGCAGCGTGCACCGCAAGAGGCAACGCGAACACCAGGGCAACTGTCGCCCAAGAAAGCAGTGGATTCCTCATGAGTCGGTCCTGGCTGATATAAATGGAATATGTCCTTTGAAAGCCTTCGCAGCGCACACTCTCGAGAGACGTCCCATTGACGCTTGGCCCACAAAAAAAGGGCCGGGGTTGCCCGGCCCTCGCGGCCCGATCCACTTGGGGGAAGAACGGACTGCTCGGAGGACCACGGGGGTGTGGATGGCCGACCTTGGGGACATGATGACTGCGCAGCTAGCTGCCGGCGCGTCATGTTGCCGGCTTGAACAGTGCTACATGAGAGCAAAAGTCGCCGCGAGTGATCGCTGGTCAGCGTCGCAGCATCATGAACATTGGACCAGGGAGTGCCCGGTGCCGATCCGGGGTGCCGAGTGGGAGATTTGGAACCAATCCCCAGCGCCGGCGCAGAGGCGGTTGGCTTGTCGGTTTCGCCGATAAACGGGCTGGCTGCGGCCCGGCGGTAAGCTCACCCGCTGCCCGCCGGATCAGCTGCAGGCGATCCAGTCGCGCCTGTTCGTTGGATTTGGGGTTCGGGGAGCTGGCGTCGTCGTACGATTTCATGCTGTCTTCTTCTTTCGTTGTTTGGCGGATTCCACGTAGCCGAACGTCGCCCATACGGCCGGGTCGATACGCAAAGGCTGCGCGGAAAAGGGGTTGGTACGCAGGAACGTGCCGTGCGCATCGAGTCCGCCGCGATGGATGAGGTCATCCAGCAACGCGATGGCGGCCGTGGCGACCGCGCGGTTGACGGAGAAATGCTGCCGGGTCAGGGCCTCGGCGACGCTGCAGCTCGGCAAGTCCTCGTCTTCGCCCGACCGGAGGTCGTTGCCGTAGAGGTCAAAGACATTGGGCAGGCGTCGGCTGCGCGGCTTCCCAAGATGACCGATCACGCACTGGCCGCGCGACGCGCCGTTTCCGGTGTCTAGCCACAGCGTTTCAGAATTGTGGCCTTTCCAATACCGGCCAAGGTCCGCGCGAAACGCGCCTTTGTCCACACAGGAGAGAACTAGATCGAAGCGCGCCACGGCAGGGTCATTCGGTGACAAGCGCAGTGGTTGGGCGACCCAGTTGACGGTGTGGAAGCCGTTGATCCGGCGAACCAACTGAATGCATTTCGGAAACCCAATCTCTGCCTGAGCGTAGCGCTGGCGGCCGATGTTGCTCGCGCTGATTACGTCGTCGTCCATCACTGTGACTTCGAAGCCCGCGTGATCCTGCGCCCTCAAGGCCGCATCCAGCGATGCGAGTCCATCAAGAACTTGACACCCCGTGCCGCCGGCACCGACCACCAACGCGCGAATGGGCCGAGCCACACCGAGGAACGCCTCCGGTGTCGGAAAAGCAGCCACGCTCATGCCACCAGCTCCATCAATTCTTCAACCGCCAGCGAGACAAGGTACGTCCCCGCGCAGACGCGGGCCGACAGGTCAACGGACTCGCTCGATTCGCAGGCTCCGTACACCACGGCGATGTGTGGGCCGATCCGCGAGCGGTCAGAGAAGTCATCGGTCGGAGAGAACCGGGCGTCGTGGTGGCCGTGACTGTGGATGTCGACCACCAGCGTCGTCTCGTCCGTCCCGGTGTCGTCGTAGGTTACCGAGCCCCCACTTCTTCGCTGAGGTGGTGTTCGCAGGACATAACCGTTTTCGGCCGACCAATGAATCGTCACGGCCATTTCATCGGGGTGTGCGGCTAGTGCGGCCTTCCGTGCCAATGCCAAGAACTGGCTCGGAATCGGGCCGCCCGCCAACTGAACGCCGAGGGCAGGCGGGACGGCACCGAAAGGAAGGGAAACGCAGCTGATCCGTTGCACGACATGTAGGGCGGGTGATCGGGCTTCGACGTACACGCCATCACTCGCGAGCACAATCCTTCGGCCGGGCGTTTGCAAGGCCACGAAAGCAGTACTGACGGGCGCCATGACGACAGGCATCGACAATTCAATCGCGCGCTCAGGCAGTCCAGGCGAGTTCGTGGCGAACATCAATCGCCCTCCCGCTGGAGCCATTGACTGAGCGAGTCCCGCAGAGGCGCAAGCAGCCGCTCTCCGGGCGGCGTCTTGGACTGCTTGCGCTTGCGCCAAAAGGCCAGCAGCGCAGCCGTGTCTACCTGGCCTTTACTCTGGATGGCGTGAGGGTGGTTGACATGGGAGTACGAAGACGCGAGCAGCACTTCCGACCAGTCCTTTGCGTTCCGAATCGCGGTGTCAACGGGAAGCGACACGCTTCCCGTGCACACGACCGTGTCTGCGTGGACGTTTCCAATCGGTGCGTGGTAGAGGGGTGTTGCGGCGTTCGGTCGCTCAGAGCCGACAAAGGCAGCCACGCGTAGCACGCGCCGTCGCACGTCGAACACCAGGCTTGGAAGAAGTGCCGCGATGGACTCCATCCCACGGGCGGTGCGCCAGTGCATGATGCTCACCGACGCGGGCCGATACCAGGTCAGCACGTCTGCACCCGTGCGCAGCACAGTTACCGGGATCAGCTCTGCAATATCGGCGACCACGCCACGGCCCAGCAGCCGCTCCCCAAGGCCACGGGCTTCGTCCGGGGTCAGGATGCGGCCGGCGTCAAGGAGTGGCCCGTCCCTGCCGGTCAGCAGGCTGTGCAACGTAAGCACGATGCCGCTGCGAGCGTCCTTGTCGCTGGCGTGCACCAGGAGTGCGGCCTTGGGATGCAACTTCTCAATCATCGCTGGCTATCTCCGCTCAAAGCTAGGTCCAGCAAGGTGATACACCACGACTCCTCAACGGCAAGGGCGAAGGCATCGAACGGATCGGTCGTGTGTATGCGTGCGGCGCAGGACGCGCCGGTATTCATAAAGTGATCGGAGACGTCGGACAGCGACCGCTCCTCCCAGCCCGACAAGTCGGCGTAGAACGGATGGAACGGATGCCACCCTTCGTCCTCGTCGAGACCCGACACTTCCACGCCACGGATTTTCCGCCGGCTCGCGGACCACGCAACCGCGCGACCAAGCATTGTCAGCGCACGGGCCGCACGCTCGTTCGGTTCCTTGGAGGCGGATCGCCGCAGGGCTGGGCCAGGTTGAGCCGACTTCGAATAGCGCCGCTCCCGTCCACATTCGCGCATGAAACGAAGCAACCGCTCTATGCGCGTAGCTTCATCAGGATCGCCAAGCGTGAGCCCATATTCTTGGTCAAAATGCTGCGTCATATCGTCGGTGATGACGAAGGAACCATCGGCCGCGAAGGCCGAATCGGTGTAGTGAGAAATGTCGTCGAAAAAATAGGTGTTCAGGGGCTCGCCAAGGGCGACGTCGTTGGGCCGCAACAGCGCCACCGAGTGAAGCTGGATGTGAGTGAGCGCGTCATTGATGAGCGGCATGTGTGGGAGAAGGGCCGCGTCGACGAAGGTGCCCACGCCGGGCTCGCGCCTAGACTCGACGATCACGTCCAGTTTATGTTCGCCGTCATCGCCTCTCAGGACGAGGCAGGCGAACATAGTTGCGTACGCGGGCAACTCGGGAAGGGGGCCGGTGTATCCGAACGCGTTCGCCATGAGCCGACCCACGCTTGTTGTGTACGTATCCACGCCCGACGCCAGCAGCGTGGCGAGTGAGGCGAACCCTCCACGCACAGCGGCGTGCACGACCGACGCCGACAGGACACCGTCCTTGATGAAGCGAGTCCCAAGGACGGACAGCAACCGCCGCGTGACGGAGTTGTCTGCGGTGCGGTCAACCTGGGCAGAAAGGTTGCCAACCGCAGGGCGTCGTTGCGAGACACGGCGAGCAAGCCGTCTGCGCATGGATTCGCCCAGCTGGCGAATGGCTGCATCGCGCCCGGTGCCGGCAAAAAGTGGTCCCAACATGCGTGGTGTCACGAAGCCGGTCGATTCGGCATCACGCAGAACGTGGCCGACGCGGACTCGCTCTGATCGTGTGAACAGCGGGATGACCGCCTCGGAATCGGCGCAACTGGTGCGCACGACCCAATCGGGAACATGAGCTGATGTCAGTGGATACACTGGGATCTACACCATCGGGATGACAAAGGCATCGAGCGGCTGCGTCGGTCGACTGAGTGCCTTTAGGAGAAAAACGCCGGCCACGTTGTGCAGGACCTCGTCGTAATCGGCAGTACTTGGCGCGTCTGCCCACGCCTCAAGCGCGTCGAGCGCAGCCCTTCGTTCGGACTCATTACGGGCAGTCCGCTTAGTCGCCATCGGCATGATTCGCGTAGGCATCCATTGTCGTTTCAAGCGCCTCACGCACAGCCAGATCGAAGCCAGGTTGAGTCGACATGGATGTGCATTTCAGGGCCAGACAAAGCGACTCCACGGCGTCGCGAAAGCCTCGGCCATACAGCCCATCTTCGTCCGTGATGGCATCGGCAAGGCGATCAAACGGGTCATCAGGCAAAGGCTCAGCTACGGCATCGCCGGCACCGGAGTCCAGCGCCCGGACGTAGTAGCCGGCTGCCAAAGCATTTTCGAGCGCCCTGCGCACAGAGCCTTCGAGTGCGAAGTCCGGCCCCTTGCGGACCACGCATGCAAGGATGTCTCCCACCACCACGTCCACTTCGTCGACCTCGGACTCGATGACCGCGCCACTGACCGAGTCCACCATCAGAAGCTGGTTCGGGTTGTCAGGGTCTTGAACGTGGAATGCCACGCTGCGCCCGTCCGCGAAGGAGGCAGCGAAGGCGCGAGCAGCGTCGGTCGGACTGCGCGCATCAACGCCGACCAGACACGCGACAGTAAATGAGCGGGGGGCATTGCCGAAGTCGTCATCGGCCTTCGAGCCCTTGGTCTGCACGGGCGGCTTCACCACCTGATAGACGTAGCTGTCGCCCTCCTGTCCCACGTCCTGCAGGGTGCAGTTCTCAAGGTGCGGGTAGGTGGGCGCATACAAGCGCACAGCGTCCATCGGTGACAGTTGTGGGGCCGGGTCCGGCAGGGTCGTTGCGCCGAAACGGAATACGCGATTGAGGACGACAACTGAGGTCATGGGTACCACTCCTTACTGCTGGATGCCTTCGAACAAACCACCGGCCGGAGCGGCGGCCGCCTCCGGGGCGGCGCCGACCACCGGTTTATCCTCTGTGCCTGGTTCTGCAATGAGGTCCGCTACAGGCGGTTGTGTGGGTGAGGCCTTCGCAGCGCCCTTCACCTTCGCGGCCGTGGCCGAGCGGGCTCGCGCCGATGCGTCGTCGAGGAGGGTCGTGTAGGTCTCCAGTGCGCTCATGGCCTGCGCACGACTTTGGCCGACCTGTAGGAGGGCGCCCGCCAGCGCATTGGTTACGTTGGCGCCGGGGGCAACGTCCAACAGGAACGGTCGTCCAAGAGAGGCGACCAGCTCCCTGCGGCAGGCATCAACGTCGTTCTCGTCCGCGTTCTGAATGGACGGAGTGACGACGCAGCGGATGGTGCCACTGGCGTTACGAGACAGGGTCAGGATGATCTTGTCGCCCTCGCGCACAGCCTGGGCTAGATCGTTGAGAATGTCGGACATGAGGATTCCTCGGTGGGTCTGTTGAAAAAGTAGGCGATGGCGAAGGATCAGCAAGGGCGAGCGGTCTCACAGGCGGGCCGGCTTGAAAAGTCTGGCGGCGACCGCCGGGAAAGCCGGCGCATGCGGACGGGTTGAACACGTCCGCATGGCCGCCAGGTACGGGTTACACCCCTACGAAGGCTCGCGGGCTAACGGTGACCACTGAGGCCGGGACAAAACCGGCGAAGTCGAAGCCGGAAGCCATGATGTGGGTGACCAGCCCACCTTTTTTCATGGCGGAAAGGGCTTTCCATTGGACCGCTCCATCCTCCTTGGCGAGCAGCCATGCCTTGTAACCCGATTCCTCCAGCAGCGACTCGATGCCATCGCGGGTGTGTGCCGTCAGGAACGCGTCAGTGACGCAAAAGTGGTCGGTGAGGGACAGTCCAGCCTGCTGCACGAGCTTGGCTGCGAGGACTGCTGGCACGGCGTCGTTGCGGATGAAGGAGGGCATCGCTGTGCTTCCATCGACCAGTGCCGTCGTGCACGCCTTGAAGTGAGCGACAAGCTGCGCCTCCGGCAACGAGAACAGCTCGGCGACAACCAATTCGGGCTTATCGCGTCGCGCAGCCGACGTCACAGCATCAAGCGGCGACTTGCCGACGCCATCCATGAGCAGGCGGTGCAGCCCAAAGACGGCCAGCGCGAGTGATGCATTGGTGTTGGTCGCCACCAACTGTGTCGCTGCAATGCCATACGCCGGTCGCATCGCGGCTCGGGCCGCTGCTGAGACGGCGGCCGGCGCTACGGCCTTGGCCTTGACGGAGACCGGTTTGCCCTTGGTTGGAGCCGTCTTCGGCGGGGCCGCCTTTTTAGTGGCAGCGCGCGGCTTGGTCCCGAAGGCGGAGACGGCTTCTTCGTCAGGCACGGGCTTCGGTGCGCAAGCCTCGGCGTATTCGGCCACTCGGCTACGATGGCACGGTAGCTCAAAGCAAATGGGCTTTTCGATAGACCCGGCCTTAGCATCGAGACGATCATGGATCAGGGCGCCGAAGTGCGTGCAAGATTTGCACTGGCTGAATTGCACCTTGCCCACGCCACCGGGACCTTCGACGATCAATGACGTATAGGTGGTAGGGTCCTTTTCGCTGACGAACGAGACCGTGCCAGCGTCTTCCTGCAGCGAAGTGCGTCGCGCATCGAGCTCCGTTCGGGTTTTTTGCTCGAAACAGGATTTCTTTTGGCAGTTTGAACCCTTCACGGCGTTGTCGAACAGCGCCCCTTGCGTCTGCGTGTTGTGGATACACCCCTGACACTCATTCAGTGAAAAGATCGCGCTGGAAAGCGGAATCACGACACCTTTGATTTCCTCGCGCAGAGCATCGACCGTCATGTCCCGTTCCAGGACGCGCGGCAGCACGCGGGTCTGGACGCCATGAGGCAACCCGGATAGAAGCTCCGCGTGGCCCACGAGCAGGCGTCCGTCTGCAACGGCCTGCAGCACTTCCGGCGCCGATGCGAGAAGCAGCATGCGGCTTTTCATCTTCGACTCGGTCCAGCCGAGCTGCGCAGCGGCCGCGCGGATGTCGCCGTGACACATGTCCAGGATGTCGCGGGCCGCAATGGCTTCCTCGCTCGCACTGAGATCAGCTCGGTCTATGTTTTCCAGCAGGGCAAGTTTGCGAGCCTCCGCCTCGTCACATTCGCGGATGCGGGCTGGCACCGACGCAAAGTCAAGCGCACGGCAGGCGCGCAGACGACGCTCGCCGGCAATCAGCAGGTATTGACCATCCACGTCGGGATCGGGACGCACCAGCACAGCTTGCAGCAACCCGGCGTCACGGATGCTCGCGATCAAGCGATCAAGCGGCTCTTTGCGGAATGCGCGGCGAGGGTTGTGGCCCTCGGGTACATGAATCGCGTCGATGGGCAGGGTTGTCTCTGCATGCTGGGTGGCCGACATGTCTTGCTCCGGTGGGATTGGCCCCAACAGGTGTAGCAAGGGTCGATGAGACAGCAAGCGCCATCCACGGCACTTCAAGCCGTCAAGCTGCTGCGGCCAGTGGCGCAGGCACGGTGTCGCGTCCAGACACACTGGGCTGGGTGCTCGACACCAGCTGACGAGTGACCTCGTCGAACTGCGTGGCGGCATCACGCAGATCGTCCGCCTGTCGGAAAGGCGCAGCAGCGAGGTCGGTAAGGTCCGCGATTTCAGCGACGCGAACCGCGTGCCTGCGGCGTGCTGTGTCGCGCCATGAGCACACATCGTCATAGGCATTTCGCACCCGCGCCATGAGACCAGTCGCGCTTAGGCGATTGTTCTTGTCGGATTCGCAGGAGGCGCGACCAATCTCGCCGGCCACCGGATGGTGGATCACCAGAAATGGACGGAAGGCGTTGGCATGCAGGCGCAGGTCAGCACCACGAAATGCGCCAATGTCCACGTGCTGTTTGCCGCCAAGCCGACTTGCTGCATTGAGCGCGTCGATGACCGACAGTACGAGCGCATTGGCGCCATCCTTGAACGTGTCGTAGTGGACGTTATCAACCGCGATGCCGAAAGGTTCGGCGGGGTGCGCAGCCATAAGTTCGGCGGCAGCATCCGCGCGAGCAAGGTCAGCAGCGAGCAGCGCGTCCGGCGTCCCTTCATCTGCAAGCCGGCGCAGGCGGCGGTCGGCCTCGTACACACGATTGACGTGCGATCGCTTCAAGGTCTCCAACCGCTTCACCTTGGCCTGCAACTCGACCTGCAAAATCAGGTACGGGTTACCGCTCGCCGCCGCTTTCATCTCCGCTGCACTCGCCGAATCGCTAGCGATGTCGTCAACCTCGCGCAGGGAGGGATCGGCGCGGCGAATCTGCTCAACGATCGCAGCCTTGCGCTGGATAAGTTGCCACATCCGGCTATCGTACGAACGCTCAGCGGCGTAGCGAAAAATCCGCACATAAAAGCCAGCGGGGTCCGCCTCGTAGAACAGATTGCCTTGCCGCACAATGCGGCCCTCGCGTTGCTCAAGGTCGCTTGCCCTCCAGGGCGCGTCTAAATGGTGCAGTGCAACAAGGCGGGCTTGTGCGTTTGTGCCCGCCCCCATCTTGCTCGTCGAGCCCATCAGAATACGAACTTCGCCGCGATTGACGCGAGTGATGAGCGCCTGTTTCCGCAAGGTCGTGTCGGCGTCGTGAATAAAGGCTATTTCGTCGGGATGGACGCCGCCGGCAATGAGCTTGCGGCGCAAATCGTCGTAGACGCTGAAACGGGACTGCATGGCCAAAAGGTCGTCGGGGCTCAGCTTTTCGACGGTGGCCTGGGCCTGCTCATCGCCATGGTCGGCGCGGTATAGCAGGGCCTCGATGGCCGCACGCTCCCGACTCACCGAGGCGGCTGGCGTGGACAGGTCGCAGAACACCAGCTGAGTGCCACGGCGATCCGCCCACTCGTGGTGGATGCTCAAGATGTTGCGTAGTGCGGTGTTGACCTTGCTGCCCGGATCGTCGGCGCACCCCGGCATTTTTAGACGGGGGTCAAGCGCGCAAAGTCGTGCATCGCTCGTGATCTTGAGCATGTTATCCACCTTCGGATTAGGCTTGCGCCCGCGCTCGCCGCACACTGCTTGCATGCGCGGGATGATGTCATTTTCGATGTAGGAGAGCAGCGCGGGGATGGCGGGCGCAATCACGTTTTCCGGCTTACCGGTGAGCACCATCGGTACCGGCCACGGCGTTCCGGTTCGTTCCAGATGCAGGCGCTTCAAGTCCGCAAGCGTGACCGTGTCTGCCACGCGGCGGTACAGCGACATGAGTTCGGGGAGATTGAGGAAGCGCTTGAGTACCGTCTTGGCTTTGAGGCCACGGCCCGAGCTGTCGATCTCAAACTCCGTGGTTTCCTCGGCGAACGTGTTGGCCCACAGGTCGAACAGATGGATGCCACGATCCGCCAGCTCGTCGTAGCAGAGAAAGCGCAGAACAGTGAAGAACTCGACCAAGCTGTTCGACACGGGCGTACCGGTCAGGAAATACACACCACGACCGGCAAAGGTGCGCTGCAGGTAACGCGCCTTGATAAATAGGTCCTCGGCCTTGAGGCTGCCGCTCGGGTTTCCCAGCCCTGACACGTTGCGCTTACGAGTGATGAAGCCAAGGTTCTTGTAGGCCTGGGACTCGTCGATCACGATGGCGTCTATCCCCATATCATCGAAACACGCGGTGTCCTCGTCGCGCTCGATGTTCTCCATGCGCTCTTTCAGCCGCTCCTTCATCTGATCCCGCCGCTGCTCTGCCTGCTTCACCGTGCGCCGATCCGAGCCAGCGTCCATGAGCTGCGCGATGGACTCGGTAATTTCCTGCAACCGCTCCTGCAGGTATTCGTTCTCAAACTCGACCGGCGGGCGGATGCGGGAGAACTGCGAGTGCGCCACGACGACGGCATCCCACTCGCCCGACGCGATGCGGGCGAACAGCAGCTTGCGCCGATCGCGCGCGAAGTCGGCCTCGGAGACCGCGAGCACGTTGGCGTTCGGGTACAGTCGAATGAAGTCGGTAGCCCACTGCCCGACGATATGATTCGGAACGGCAATCATCGGCTTGCGCAGCAGACCCATGCGCTTCATCTCCATAATGGCCGCGATTGCCGTGTATGTTTTGCCTGCGCCAACGGAATGATCCAGAAGAACCGAACCGTCCTGAATCATGCGCCACGCGGCGTCGCGCTGGGTCCCGCGAAGTTCAATCACATCGTCCGCGACCTTGCCAGGAAAGGTTAGGTGCGACCCGTCGTAGCGGCGCGGGGCGTCGGTGTTGAAGCGGGTGTTGTAGATCCACGACAGCTGCTCACGACGGGCTTCATCGCGCCACACCCACTCGCCGAACTCGTCACGTATGGCCTGCGCGGCAGCGCGACCGGCGTCCGTCGCATCCGGGCGAAAAGTGCGGGTGCCGTCAGGATGGTATGTGTAGAGCGCGATGGACTCCCGACCGAGAGCGGCGGCGAAGACCTCCGCCGGGGTCATGTCCTCGGTGCCGAAGCGGCTGTGGCCGCCCTCGCGCCCCGTGCTGACGAATTTCTGTGCGTTGCTCACCAGCGTTACCGTCGTCGAAAGGCCGATCACCTCAGCCGCGAACGCGGAGAACATGTCACCCGGCACCCACGGCGAGCCCAGTCCAATGAAGATGTCGGCCGGCGACACATCTTCCGGCTGGACGGCAAGTAACGCTTCCACGTTTCGGACGAATCGCAGGTCGGATTCGGCGAACCTCTGAGCTGATGCGAGCTTGGCTTTGACATTGCCGCTCAGATACACCTCGGCGGTCTGCCACTCGCCATCAGTAGTCATGAAAAGCTGGTCGCCCAGCGCCTGGATTACGTCGTCCTGGGACAACGACAGCATGTCCGCCATACGTTCCAAATCGACACGACCCGTCGTATTGAGCGAAATGGCAAGGGCATCGGCAGGCGTGCTCGCGGATGGCGCGGAGTGACCATACATCACGCGACGCGTGAGGATGTCCGCCCGCTCCACCATCTCGACCGACTTGCGGCCCTTGCGAACGGGGATGCCTTTGGCGGCCGCCTGCTCTGCGGAGTAACGCTGGTAGTCCCTCTCCAAGGCACGCACACGGAACGCATCTGCATCGTCCCGGAACGCATTGACGTTGACAGGCGAATTGAGGAAGCCAAAGCGCTTCACAAACTTATCGTAGGCCCCGGCGAGGTCGCTGCGTGGACCATCAAGCTCGGCGTCAAGCGTTGCCGTCTGGCCTTCCACCGACAGCAGGTGGCGGAGTCGGTCGCGGACACCAAGGATGGCAACCATGCGATCACGGTCGCGACCAACGAGGTCCACTAGCACCGCGCGAGGGGCGTCGCCCACGTCTTGCACACGCTGACCGATCTGGCCTGCCGCCGTGACGAAGTGACCAAACACGGGGATAGCGTCGGGAACCGGCAGGGAAGCGCCATCGTCGCATTCAACAACCGGACGGGCCTGATACAGGCCTATGGGCAGATGCTGGATCGCACGCGTAAGACCATCGGCAAGTGAGTCGTCAGGGTTTGGATTACACGCGGTCTCCCCGTCGCCGAATCGGCCGACCGTGGCTACCATCGAGCCCAGAACCATGTGTGGATTGGCAGCAAAGTAGGCGTTGACCGGCACAGCCTCGCCGTCGCTTGAAGTCACCTCGCCCAGTGCGTACCAGTCCTGCGACATGACTTCGTCGGGAAGGCGCTTGCGCAGGAAAAGGACGTCGGTCGTCACGCTGGTACCGGCGTTCGCCGTAAATGCGGTATGCGGCAAGCGAATGGCAGCCACCAGGTCAGCTCGGTCAGCCAGCCAGCGACGCTCCTTGCTGTGCTTGCGATCCATCAGCCGGTGCGTCACCACCATCGCGAGCAAGCCGCCCGGCCGCAATGCTTTAAGGGACTTTCCAAACATGAAGTTGTGGAGCGTAAAGCCGGCGAGGTCAGGGTGCTTGCGGTCGAAAGGCGTCGTCGCGCCAAACGGCGGATTGCCTACAGCCACGTCGAAGTGCCCGAGCGGAATGGACACATCCTGGAAGCCACGCGCCGCGTACAGCTTTGCCTCGGGGTAGAGGGATTCGGCGATCGAGGATGTGAGCGAGTCGAGTTCCACCGCGACCCATGAGGACGCTTCGCGCATCGCCAACGGTGCCATCCCAAGGAAATGACCAGTGCCGAACGCCGGGTCAAGCAGACAGCCACCTCGAAAGCCGAGGCGATCAAGGCCGGCATAGATTGCGTCGACGATTACGCGGGGCGTGTAGTGCGAATCCTGCGTTGAGCGGCGCATGCCGTCGAGCTCGTCCGCGCTCACCAGCCCTTCAAGCTGGCTGACTTCACTGGTCCAACCCGGCGCCACTTCACGCGTTACCGGATGGCGGAAGGCCGAGGAGAGGCCGCCCCAGCCGATGTACTGCACCATCACTCGGCGCTCTGCCTCGGTTGCATCACGACCCTGCGCCTCGACCTTCTTCAAGGCCTCGATTGCAGCGACGTTCGCCTTGAACTTGGCCTTCGGCCCACCGGCACCCAGCTGCAGGCTCACCGGGATCGAAAAGCGGGCGGGTACCGGCTCGGCCTTCGCCGCCTGGATAGAAGTCGGCTCGCTCGTGCTCGCGGGGTATGGCGTTGCCGAGATAGCCGCAAGCAGGCGGGTCTCAAACAGATCGAACTGGACGGCCGGGGCGGCGGACAAATCGAGCACGGTGGAACTCCGTCGAAAGGAAGTTCCACAGGTCTAAAGGCAATGTCTCAATCAGCAAGAGACACGCAAACCCTACGCAATGACGACGTTATAGGCCGGGCGTCGCGTCGCTCTCCGACAGTGAAGGCGCATCCGCTTGCTGGACTTTCAACAAGTCGATCAGGATGGCGACGCGAGGGTGATCACACTTATTTAGAGCAGAGAGAACACCTGGATCGCGCAGGACGTCGAGCCACGCGACTAAGTAAGTGTCGGGGCGCGACACCAAGCCAGCGACGATGCTTTCCGCTTGCAGGTGGCCGCAGTCACGAATGCCCTGCAGCGTCTCCGGAGAGACGTGAAGCTCGACACCATGCCGCCGCCAGACGTCCATCGTGTGGCCGAGACTGGCCAGGGACTCGACAAGGACGTATGGAAAGGACCAGGAATTTGGCATGCACAACTCCATACCACGCGAACAGAATGGCCGGCCCTCAGGTTACCCGATTGAATCCGGCGGAATGGGCCTTGCTGATCCGGGTCGACAGGATACGGTGGGGGTGTCGACAGGCACTGGGTCTGCGATCGCAGCACGTGACCGTGCGCGCAAGGAGTCCGGGATGGACGGCAACGGAGAGAAGCCTCATGCGTGGAGTAAATAAGGTGATTTTGGTGGCGACGGCCGGTGCCGACGCCGAGCTTCGCCACACCGGCAGCGGCACCGCCGTATGTGGCCTTCGGCTAGCAACCAACGAGTCATGGACGGACAAACAGAGCGGCGAGAAGCAGGAGCGCACCGAGTGGCACAAGATCAAGATCTTCGGCAAGCTTGCCGAGATTGCGGGCGAATACGTGAAGAAGGGCAAGCAGGTCTACATCGAGGGCCAGCTGCGTACCGAGAAGTACACGGACAAGGAAGGTGTCGAGCGCTATGCCACGGTAATCATCGCCGACCAGATGCAGTTGCTGGGTGGTGGTGACGGTCAGCAGCGCAATCAGGGTAGCGGGCAGAGCAACCAGTCGCGTAGCCAGAACCATGGCAGCGCTGCCAACCGCGGCTCGTCGAGGAATGATAATTCACAGCAGGGCGGTGACCGACAGGAACAGTCGCACGCGGATTCGAGCTTCGGATTCTCAGACGAAGAAATCCCGTTTCGCAACGACCATCGCTCGTACCTGTAACGCAACACTGCGATACGATTTGACTCGGGTCCAGGAACACACTGGACCCGGCTCGTTCGTATCAGGGGAACACTATGTACGACCACGTGCTGCACGAATTCTTTGTCATGCCGGCCGGTTCTCGGATGAGCGCAGGGGTCTGGGTGAGCTGGCTCTTGTGGTTCGCTACCAGCCTTCTCCTTGGCGACGCGGTAAGCCGTCCTTTCCGGTACCGGGCGCTGAGCCGAGGCAGGTACGACAGCCTGCTGCACCAGGCCGTGATGTTTGCGATCTTCGCGATTGTCCTGGTCGCCAGCTTTCAGGTGCTCTACCTGGCACTCGCATGCTGCTTCGCGGCGTTCGAGTGCCTGAAGAATCGGAGAGAGGCAACCAAGTTTGTAAAGTGGACGCCGGCGGACCAGCGCGCGAACGCCGTGGACGATCCTCTCAAAGTGGTGTTGGAAGCCACGGATCCAAAGCGCAACTCCCGAGCCGAAGGTGGCAAGCCACAAGGGTCTGGCGCCGACTCGCCTATTGAGGTCATTCTGGAGTCCGCTATCGCCAAGGCGTTGTCTGCTGAGGCTGGCGCGGGCGGCACAGGAACGCTGGAGCTGCGCACACAGGTTCCGGTGGGTAAGTACACCGTTGACATGGCGTTGCTTGGCGGACAGATCAGCGTTGCGGTCGAGTGTGATGGACGCGCGTTCCACGACAGCAACAGCGAGCAGGTCACACACGACCGTCAGCGCGATCGGTCTCTGGCGGAGCAGGGGTTCGTCGTGGCCAGGTTCACCGGAAGCGAGATTTGCGCGGATCCGCCGCGTTGCGCGCGCGAAGTTCTCGCGATCGCCAGACGCATGCACGATCTGGCGCCAGGCTAATTCGGATCACCTAACCCAAACGAGATATCTCCTGTGCCGCATATTTTCCAAAGCCTCACCATGTGCGTGACCTGCCTGACCATCGTTGGCGCGCTGGCCTACATCCTTACCCGCCTTGTTGTCGGATATCGCCTACGCGAGGCTATCAGCCGTGACATCGACGGAAGCTACCGGTCAGCCCCTCACCAGATGGCGGCTTCTGTCTCAGTCCACTTCGTCCTCGGTATAGCTGGGATCATGGCGCTGGGCCTCATTCTTCCGGACTGGAGCCAACTGCAGTCCCTGCACGGCAGGGCCATTTTCCTCCTGGTTCTATGGGCCATCCTGTTGCCTGTGTGGCTTTCGGTTACGGATCGACTGTCCAAACGTTTCACGGGATATTTGGGAAGTGACGTCCTGACAGAAGCCCCAAGGGACCTCTTGTCGCGGCAGAATTCGAAATTCGAGGGCCGGTGATGCTTGCCAGAAAGACGCTCGCGCGATCCTTGATCCTGGCCGCGGGCCTTCTGCTGTTAGCTGTCATGCTCGTTTCGGCCATTCGGCCGCATCCCGTACAGCCGGTCACGCTGAGGGGTGACCTGGATCTCTCCACGGGTCGTGTTTCCCACATCCGACTGAGCCTCGCAGGAAAAGTGCACGACTGCGAGACGCTCAAGGCCGACCTGTGGTGTGAAGGAATTGCTCGGTAGAGTGTGGAGCGCGCGTGACCGACGACGTAACTGAAGCAATGACGGCCTACAGGGCCGATCGCACAGCCAAGCAAGCTGCCATCAAGCGTTGGGCCAGGACCGCCTGTAAGGCGTCAGGTCGGCAAATGAAGGTCCTTGCCGCGCTCATGGGAGAGAGAGCGTCTTGGTTGAGTGGTCGAGTCAGCGGCGGGGCGATACTTACGATGGACCAGATGGAGAAGCTGGCGAAGGCGACTGGCATCGCGGTTTCCGAAGACGCTCGCGCCGCCCGACTCAGCCTAAGTCAGCGCACGCCGAAAACAGATGTCATCGCTAAGCCAACGCACTGGGTGCACCTTCTGTCGTCAGCAACCGTACCGGACGGCCCAGCCGATTTGGAGATGACCTATCTCATCGGATTGGCTCAGCGTCTGCGCCACAGCAAATTCGAGGCGCGAAATGTCGCAATGCTTCGCGCCCGCTTCGGGATTGAGTCTGGATCGCCTCTGTCACTTGCGGCGGTTGGCCTTCAATTCGGAATGAGCCGCGAGGGGGTGCGGCGAATTGAGGAGGCGACCTTCACGACCATCGCAAAGTTCGTCACAGACATACAAACGCCATCGCTAGCGGCAGTCATGGAATGCCCAGCCTCGAGCCGGGGCAGCCTGAGCGTTGGCCTTCTGGGGGCTGTTCCTCTGAGCGAGGCGATGCGCTTTATCGCCGCCGCAAACCGACCGGAAAGTAGGCGGGAGTTGACAACGGGAAATTGTCCGCCGTAATCTGAGGTGCTTTCGCCGGCCACCGGTCCGATTTCCGGTCTCTTCCTTTGCAGAGTGTCCTCTCCCTCTGCGATTCCCAGAATGTTGTTATTGCAAGCGTCCCCTTATCAGCGCCGTCGTTGCCGACAGCGGTAATAAGGCGATGCCTCTGGATTCACCGCGCTCATCGAGCGCACCGTCACCTTGAACGCTTCAAGGACATCCCAGAGGAGTAGAGCTCATGCTTCTACAAGTGTCTCCCGAGACTGCAGCGTGGTTTGCAAGCGGAGGAAATACAGCAGTCGGAAACTCGACCTATCAAGCCGGCTTCGTGTTGGTCATGATGATGGTCGTGGTCCTTTTTTGGGGCGTGTCAATTTGCAACGTCATCAAAAAGGCCAAAGACAGTGCAGCGCGCAAGCAAGCACAGCTGGCAGCCAAGGCTGAAAGCACCAAAGCGAAGGAGAAGTCGACTGACCCTCTTCCGCAAGATCTGCCAATCAAGGTGAGGGGCACCGTTCCACAGCCAATCACCAAAGGTGCTGCAGGAGCTTCAATGGCTAGCCCATTGCAACCGCTCCCCAAGGATCTTCCACGCAACGTGAAGCTGCGCGCGAATATCCCGTAACCACGACGCGGTTGCCCTAACGGCAACCTAATTCGCACCATCCAACCACCCGCAGGGCAAGTCCCTGTCGGGATTCGTCTGTGCGGTTTCCATCAGGAGACGACGCATGTACGACTTAGGTATCCACCGCGCCCTCGAGGCACACAACCGCCAGACCTCCACCGATCAGTCACTGGTCCAGCGGACGTATCGCTGGATTGAGTGTCAGGTCAAATCCAGAGGCCTGGATGCTGGCATTCGCCTGGCGGAAAACACCCAGGACGGCTTTGGCCCCTACGGTGGTTTCGCGGCGGCTCGACAGGCGGCAACGAACTTTCTCGCGCGCTATGCGTGAGTAGTCCGAGATGGAGGTGAAGAACATCTCACCTCCATCACTCGGCGGGGTTCACCCATGCGGCGTCAATGACGCTTCATCGGTGAACCCCGCCGTGAGGAGAAAGCACCATGTTTGCTGTCGCTGAAATCGAAAATGCCCTGACTGCACGTCACACCTACTGCAAAGCCACGCTTGGCATCCGGCAGAGCTTCTATCGCTTTCTGCGCACAACGCAGGAAATGAGAGGCGAAGCTGAAGCCATCGTCGCGGCGGAAGCATGCGTCGACGGTAATGGCCCGTTTGGTCATTCCGACGCCGCGCGTGAATGTGCGCAGCAGTACCTGGCGTGAGTCTCCGGGCCACGCCAGCCCTCTTCCTCCGCTCATGCCGGGTGTGCTCTAGCACCCGGCGGCAAGTGGAACTGATTCATGCGGTGCGCGCACCGCATCGACCAGTCCCGCAGGGACAGGCACTTCCGCCACTTGTTGGCCGAACTCACCTGGAAGGTATCCAGGACTCCCATGAGGCGCGCGTCGCGTGCTTTGAACACACTGCATTAGAAAACGTCACCAGCCGCCAGCGCGGTTTGGTTCAACCTCAGTCGAGGGCTCTTGCCCTTGGGCACGGTCCTTGGCACCACTCATAAGGATCGGACGATGGACAAGGTCAGCACGGCGCAACCGTCGCGCACTGAGAAAGGGGCAAGCGCCCATCTGATTGAAGAGCAGCAGCAGGAGCTCTTCAACTACAGGTACGAGAACACGCAGCTCCTGTACGTCATCGCACGGCTCTTGGCCGGGACGGAAAAGGAGCAGCGCGAAGCCATCAGGGACGTCACCGAACTGGTCAAGGAACCCCTCATCGCCCGCAGGGTGGTGCGTCTCCTTGATCACGATGACCACCTTCGCAGTCGCGCCCCGGAGCTTTACGAACGGGCCAAACGCTACTGCATGCCCTGATTAGGCAGTGAATCCGCGGGTCAAATCCGTGGCCTCACTGAGCATGTCCTGGATGATGGCAATGCCGAGATAAATCTCGACCTCGCTGTTGTTGGGAAAACGGGATCGAGCACGGCCTAGCGCTGTCTCGATTTCACGCGGCGTTACCACCGCCGCAATGGCCTCGCCACTGAGCGAGGCAACCCATTGGCGCTCGCTAGTGGCCAGTTCCACACATCCGTTCCCGTAAAGCTGCATGCAGACCTCTTTTCGTGAGGGGCGAGCCTACAGGCAAAGACCGGGAAATCACAACCACACACGCCACCGCGGGCACGCCCCGACGGGGCGTTTCTCGCTGGGTGGACCGACCCTCGGGCCGGAGTCCACCCAAGCCTCCCACTCAGGGGTCTTGGGTGGGCTCCGGTGGCGGGGACCAAGAGGAGAAACAAAATGGGTATCGAGAAAATGATCAAGCTGGACCTCGCCCCGGCATTGCTGGGACGTCAGGAAACCTCGGAAGAGATCCTGCGTAAGAAATATCTGATCAACGGCGTGGCAAACGTCGATGAGCTGTTTGACACGGTCGCGACCGCGATTGCGTCTGCAGAGGAACCGGACCGCCGGGAGGAACTGACCGAGCGATTCCGTCTGCTGTTGGACTCGGGCTTCACCGGCGGTGGTCGCATCATGGCCAACGCAGGGCGCCCGGGGATCCAGGCCACGCTCATCAACTGTTTTGTGCAGCCGGTGGGCGATAGCATGACCTCGATCGACGAACATGGGCAGCCGGGCATTTTCACGGCGTTGTCCAAGGCCGGCGAGACGATGCGTCGTGGTGGTGGCGTGGGCTACAACTTCTCGCGCATTCGCCCCAAGGGTGCACTGGTTCGTGGCACGAACAGCACGTCCTCAGGGCCGCTGTCGTACATGAACTGCTTCAATGAGATGTGCGCAACAGTGGAAAGTGCGGGAACGCGGCGCGGTGCCCAGATGGGCATTCTCAACGTCGACCACCCGGACATTGAGGCGTTCGTGGTAGCCAAACGCGAGGCAGGTCGGCTGACCAACTTCAACCTTTCGGTCGCCGTCAGTGATGCCTTCATGGATGCGGTACGCGAAGGGCGCCGGTGGGAACTGGTGCACGAAGCACAGGCGCATATGGATGTTCTGCCGGAAGCCTACTGCCGCGACGATGGGCTGTGGGTCTACAAGACGGTCAATGCCCGTGAGTTGTGGGAGCAGATCTTGCGTTTGACGTACGACTATTCCGAGCCGGGGATCATTTTCCTGGACCGGGTCAACGCGCAGAACAACCTGTACTACACCGAGACGATCGAGGCCTGCAATCCGTGCGCCGAGGAGTTCCTTCCTCCGTATGGATGCTGCTGCATCGGTTCGACCGACCTCACGCGATTCGTGCACGGCGCCTTTTCGGCCGATGCATGGTTCGACTTCGATGCGTACGCGAGTGCGGCGGGTGGGGCAGTGCGTTTCCTGGACAACGTCCTGGAAGTCACGGTCTGGCCTCTGCAAGAGCAGCGTGACGAAGCCGAGGCAAAGCGCCGGATCGGCCAGGGCTATTACGGCCTGGGTGATGCGATGCTGATGCTGGGCCTGCGGTATGGGTCGAAGGAGTCCGTGGAGTTTACGGAGCGGGTCACCATGACCCTGCGTGACGCGGCCTATCGTGCGTCGGTGGAACTGGCGAAAGAGAAGGGTACGTTTCCGCTGTTCAATGCGGAGCTGTACCTGGAGAGCGGGTTTGCGAAAACGTTGCCGGTGGACATCCGCCGCGACATTGCCCAGTACGGGCTGCGCAACTCCCACTTGCTGGCCATCGCTCCGACGGGGACCATGTCACTGACGTTTGGTGACAACGCCTCCAACGGCATCGAACCGGCATTTGCTTTCGCCTACCAGCGTAACGTCAAGGAAGCAGATGGATCGACCAGGAAGGTCGTGGTGCTGGATCACGCGTTGCGTCTCTACTTGGCGCAAAACGACCAGCTGCATGTGAGCGGGACCGAGACCACCGAGGAACTGAAGGCGATCCTGCCGGCGCACTTCGTGGGGTCCACCGAACTGACCGTCGAAGAACATCTCGCGGTTATGGCGGCGGCCCAGAAGTACATCGACACCTCCATCAGCAAAACGGTGAACTGCCCGGCCGACATGAGCTTTGAGTCGTTCGGCAATGTGTACCAGCGGGCGTACCAGCTCGGACTGAAGTCGATTTCGACCTACAGGCCCAGTGCCGTGCGAGGCGCAGTGCTCGAAGTCAACACGGGAAGCGCTGCTAAGGCAACGCCCGTCGAGACGTCGCAGGACCCGGATCGTCGTTTGCAGATCCGACCGTCGATCGGCGTGGGCGAGGGCGAACTGCGTTGGGTGAATCGTCCGGATACACCGGATGGTGCAAGCTCACGCACGTACGTCGTTAATGCCCCGTCGGGTAAGTTCGGTGTGACGGTGGCTCACTACGAAAACGGGATCAACCATCCGTTCGAGGTGTGGGCTCAGGGCGACAAGCGACCGCGCGGATTGCAGGCGATCGCGAAGCTGCTAAGCATGGACATGCGCTCAAGGGACAGGCGCTGGACGCGTCTGAAGCTGGAAGCGTTGATGAAGACCAAGGGGGCACCGTTCGCGTTGAACATGCCGCCTCAAAAGGAGCCTGTTTCGGTGGGTAGTGCCACAGCAGCGCTGGCAAAACTGGTGTTCTACCGGTCCCAGCAGTTGGGTTACTACACCGAAGACGACAGCAAGACGGCCAGTCCGATGATCGCCGCACTGACGTCACTGAAAGAACCCTTGACGGGCGCTGACGGTGCAACGTGCTGGTGTGCGGATGTGCGTAACCACGGTGTTGGGGACAAGTTGGTTCTCTGGATCAAGGAAGCGCAGTTGGAGGATGGTTCGCGATTGCCGATCAGCATGTGGTTGAGTGGGGAATACCCGAAGGAGTGGGACGGGTTGTGCAAGCTCCTGTCTTACGACATGCGGGTCGCCGATCCTCGTTGGATCGCCGCAAAGCTCAACAGCATCGCCGAGCACTCGGAACCCAGGGAAGACTTCTGGGCGCCGGTTCCCGGTTCGGACAAGCAGCGGAACTACCCGAGCACCATCGCCTATATCGCCCAGCTCGTTTTGGGTCGGTACCGGGCTTTGGGCATCTTGGACCAGGCTGACGAACCCGTGACGCAGGGTGGCCTGTTTGCAGCCGAGCAAGACCCAGCGGCGATCGCCATGTCGGCGGCCGTCCCGAAGGGCTTCAAGGACTGCAGCGAGTGCCACGCCCACCGATCAATTTTCAAGGTCGATGGATGCGAACGTTGTGCCGAATGCGGTGCCGTTGGCAGCTGCGGTTGACGATGACGTTTCAGGGAGCCTCCTAGCGGGGCTCCCTGATTTTTCGAGTCGATTGTCGGGGACCCACCACATGGGTGGTTCGCCGGGAGTCGATTCACGTCGCCTTGCGCGACACGCCACCGGAGCGCTTCCGGACAACCAAGAGCCATGGGGCGACCACCCCATGGGGTGTCCCCCTTTGATAGCCAACAAAGGAGAGCACCATGAACGCAAGTCTGAATTACCCGATCAAAGCATGGCCACGTGGGGCGACTCACCGGCTGGGCTCCCTGATCAGTGAGAGCGAATGCTTCGGCAGGCTCGAAGGGGGCAAGCTGGTCAGCACCGACTCCGGGCTACCAATCGACTTGAACCGCTATTTGGTCATCGAGGTTCACGAGGATCAGGCGCTGATCACCACGACGAGTATCGAAGCGGATGGACGTCTCAGGCGGGTAACGCTGATGGAGGCCTACATCGAGCTGATGAGCCAGCTTCACTACGCCGGCCCCTACGAGGTCTGGATCAATGAACGTAATCGCCGCTTCCGCGACTACGCACGGACGAAAGTCTTTGCGCCAGCCGACGCGATGTTGCTGCTTCAGCGATTCAACATACCGCTGACGGAACATGCCGATACCTTTGACGGCTACATGTCGCAGACCGACAACTGTGTCGGTGATTGGCTGCAGCTCAGAGCTATCAACTAACGGACGAAGCAAGTCCGTACCAACAACCCTCGGGGTGTACGCCCCGCAGGGGACGTACGCCCGGGGGCTTTTCCCGCGGGGGCGTACCGCGCGGATTCAAATCAAAGCGGGTACGCAACCGCGAAAGGAGAAGTGTATGAAGAAAGTTCAGGGCGGCGTACATCGCCGCAATAAGCCGAAGGGCTTGAAGGTGGCCAACGTGGCAGGTCGTTGCCTGATGCACGTTGTGCTTGGTGCGGTGTTGCTCATCGCAATCCTCCTGGTGGAGGGTTTGGTGGACGTGGCGGTTCGCGCGTTCACGCATTGGGTCAACGACGCGTTTTTCACCGTAATGCTTGACTGCCTGGAAAAGGTGGTATTGTTCGGTGACAGCGTGCTGATGCTGTGGTGGCTCTGGAAGTCGCTGCAGCACGCGATCAAGGAGATGAGTGATGAGTGATTACCTGAAGGCTTTTTGGAACGGGTGCATTCAAGGTGCGAAAGAGACCCCGCGGGGCTTCTTCGCACCGCTCGTCGCCCTGTTCCGTTGGCTGGATCGGGCGACCGATGAGGCGCTGGCAGAAAACCAGTCCTCAGAGAGCCGGCTCGCCGGACACCACTGAAGCAACACCAAAATGTAAGGAATCAGGGCGCCTCTATGGCGCCCTGATTGTTTCCGGGGTATTGAAACCGCCCTGTTCATCGTGGCACAGTACGTCTGCCTGATAGGCCGCCCTGCGGAGCGATTCCGCCATTCGAGCAAATCACGCCCGCCGTCCCGCGGCTGCGCTTGGCCAGATCGGCCTTCATCCCGAGTTTCAGATTCCGCCTGTACCAGGCCGATGACGTCTGCGCTATCGCAGACCTGATCGACTTGGCGGCCTTTTGTCGTCTCGCGACTCCTTCGCTTTACCGGGCCACTGGCCCTCCCACCTGACCCGAGGTCTTCGGGTACTTCGAAGGAGTGCTTCACCATGATCAAGAGAATCAAGCGCGCCATGCGCAACGCAGCCTTTCGTGTCGCAGATGCCCGTTTTGACATCGACCTCGAAACGCACGACATGAGCCGCCAGGGAGAAGACGTTCTGGCGATCGAGATGAAACGCGACCAGATGAACCAGACGTTCCGCCGCAATGTTTTGCCATTGTGGTTCGAAGGTCTGATGGACGAGCTCGTTCCCGCTCTTCGCCCCAATGCCTACGTATGGCCGGGTGTGAAACGTGTCCAAGGTCGGCATCCATTGATGTCTTCGTCCACGCACTGATCCGATTCCGTTATCCACCCATGAGGGCATCGCCCCTCACGGGTCGTTGCCCTCTCCATACGAGGGCACAGCCATGAAACTGCTTCGACTCTTCACCAACGTGTTGGCGGTCCTTTCCGCCATTTGCTTCCTGGTCGCCGCGACAATCGTACTGATTGGCGGAGACGGCCGGACTGTCATGATCCTGGGTGCAGTCGGCATCTGGACCATCTTCCTGACCCTAGGGGCGTCGATTCTCGATGACCACCTAATCGAGCGCGAGCAAAACATCAGACGCAATCGCATGCGATTGCCGCGATGACAAGAAGTGCAGGTGCAACCAGACGATCGGTCGCACCTGCACTTGTTGTGCGCTGGAGCTGCCTGCCGCGAGCCGTCGAATGTCGACGGCTGGCGTGAGGCCTTCACGCCGACGGGGTCTAGCGCTGTTGCGCTGAACGGCACCTGGTCCGCTACCAGGCTTTTCATCATTTGCCCACGGGCGCACACAAGCGCCCCTCGGGGATCTCTGTGCGTTGGGCATGGAGACCCCCATGAGTAATCCACTATGTGTTCAAGGCTCGCTCGCATTCTTCAATCCGCTCGAATTCGTTCGTGCGATTCAGGAATCGAGGACCAAGAAGCGTCAGCTGCGGCGTGCCCAGAAATGGTTCCTGCAGCGATTCCGCCAGGTTGTGACGGAAGCTTTTCAGGAAACGGAACTCGACTTCTCGCTTCCCGCGAAACGTCAGGAGTCCGAAACGCTCAAGGAGATGATCTCCTGGAGCGACAGGGAGATCATCGAGCTGCACGATCTGATCATCGAGAAGTCGTTGGAAGATCTGAAGCATGCTCGTGGTCGCGATACCCGTCGAGAAATTCTGGAATGGATAAGTGCACAGGACAAAGCGAACGTACCTTTCAGCTTTGAATCCTGCTGCGCCATCTCCGGCCTGGATCCCGACCCGATTCGCGCTCTCGTCAAGAAGCTCTACATCGACGAAATCAAGGACTTCATTGCTGAATCCGACGCTGCGGCGGCGGCCAAGGCCAAGGAGCTCCTGAACAAAGTCAAGAAAGCCACCATCGGCGTTGCCCCCGCGCACGCCTAACATGCCCGCAAGAACCCCTTGCGGGGTTCCTGTGGTTCCCTTTGTCCATAGAGGAATCGCATCATGAGTCAGTACGAAATCGTCCCAGCCAAGCTGGACGCGCTTTTCGGCAACATCGTGCCGCCGATCGACATCGACGTGCACGTTTACCCGCAAAGCTTCGAGGCAGCCCGTTGGGTGCCGAAGGTCAATGCCACGTACACGTTCCGCAAGGAGGTGCTCCGCTCGGTGTTGAACTTCATGCTCGACGCTCGCAACGGCACCGTCACCGATGCCCTTCATCTGATCGGGCCAACCGGTTCCGGCAAGAGTTCAGTCGTGACTCAGGTCGCTGCTCGACTTGGCATGCCGGTCGTACAGGTGACCGGTCATGGTCGCCTGGAAATCCCGCAGCTGCTCTACGGGAAGTCAGCGGTGAACGGTACGTTGTTCACCACAGACGGCCCGCTGACGCTGGCCATGCGCAACGGTTGGCTTTTCATGCTCGATGAAGTGGATCTCATCGAACCGGAAACGCTGACCGGCCTCAACGACATCCTGGAATCTGGGCGTGTTGTGATCGAGGACTCCGGTGAGCTGATCGAGGCCGCGCAGGGTTTCGGCTTTGTCGTAACGTCCAACACGGCGGGCGGCGGTGACGAAACAGCTGCGTATGTCGGCACGAAGATGCAGAACATTGCTTTTCGCGACCGATTCATCAAGGTCGAAGTCGGCTATCCCGAGCGTGAAGCTGAAGTGACGCTCCTCCAGCAAGCCACTGGCTTGTCGGCGGAGCAGGCAGAACCCTATGTCGACGTGGCCAACATGGTGCGTACGGCGTTCGCGGATGTCGCGACGGGTCTGACAGCCACCCTCTCGGTGCGCGGTTTGATTCGATGGGTGACGCTGAGCCAGAAGTACGCCGCCTTGGCGCAACAGGGGCTCCATCCGTTGTACTACGCCCTGGATCTCACGATCCTCAATGGGCTGACGACGCCGGAGAAGAAGGCAATCGAGGAAATGGTCGCCCAAGTGTTCGGTGCTACACGCACCTTGGTGCAGCAGGCTGCGGCATGAAGACGTACGTCCTCAGCAACGCTGATGGCGCGGTGAAGGTGTGTGTCGCCGACCAGGGTAACCGGGTCGCCGTCACCACAGCCGTTGCCGGAAAGCGGACGCAGCCAGGAGCCTTGACCATCCCGACGGTGAAATGTCGTGGTGGTACCACGGCGATGGAGGCCAGACTGATCGTTGAGGAGTTCGCGAAGGGAATCCGAGGGGCATATGGCCAACTCCGTCTGACGGGGGAGGCTGACACCGAGGTGAACCAAGCGGCCGCCGGCGAGTGTACGGGCACGACAGTGGCAGCAGCGCCGGCACCGGCGTTGGGTAAGGGCTTCCTCTCCATCCCTGCGGGGATGGGGGAGAAGATTGTGGTCTGGTTGGACAAACTGGAACTTCCCGTCGGCGTGAGCCGGCAGGAATCGAAGGGGCACACTCAGGTTGTATTTACTGAGGGTGTGTCGATCAAGCTGCCACGGCCGGGTTTGGCCGGTGGCGGTGAGGTTCCGTTGTTCGGCCAAGCCCATGGGTTTGCGCTGGCATTGGTGGCGAAAGGTTTTGGGGACTTGATGCTTGAAGAAGCGGACGGAACCCAGCTCCAGGTCACCAAAGCAGCGGCCCGAACCACAGCACTCATGAGCAGTGGCGTCACCAAAGAGGCGGCGGAGGCTTTCGGGCTGAAGTCGATGTTCGATCTGGCAGCGGCGCCCGCTTCGGCGGCAACCGCTGCGATCGTGTTTTAGGTCACGTCTTGATTCATTCACCCCCACGGGGCGCCATCGCCCCAAGGGGGAGATGCGCGCTCCGTTCACAGGAGAGCGTCATGAACAATCAACCGCAAGTGAACCTGCTCGACCAGGTCATTCTGGTCCAGCTCGACATCCGGCGATGCGATCTTGAGTCGCGCATCGACCGCGCAGTGGATCTGGATGCAACGGCTCTGCCGCCCGCATCCATCGTCAGTGCCGGCGTCAAGCGTTACGTCGACCCCAAGAGGAAGGCGGTATTCGAGACGATTGCCAAGCGTGCAGAACGCGCTTGCAAGCGTCTGGGATATCAGGTGCTCAAGGGTTGGGCCATCCCGCCCGAGAAAGCGCCTGAGCTCCACAAGGAACTGAGCGACCTCGCTAAGGAGTATTTCAAGGAGGCCGACCAGCTCGAAAAGGAGCTGCCTCAGCTGTACCTGGACTGGGAAAAGCAGAATCCAGGCTACGAGAAGTTGCTCGAGCGTGGTCGCCCGCGGCCAGACAAGGTGCGGTCGCGCTACAACTTCCACCATGTGATGTACCGCCTCAAGGAGGCGATCGACGACGCGGACAGTCCCATCAACGATGGTCTGTCCCTGACGCGCGGATCGCTCATCTTCGGGCTGCTTGAAGACGTCGCGCAGAACGCAGTGTTGCTGCGGGACGTTCACTTCAAGAAAGGCAAGTCGCCCACCCGCACTCTGGTCAATTCGTTGATTCAGATCACGGAGAAGGTGGCCTCGTTCTCGCTGATGGATCCCCTCCTGGGAGCCGTTGCCGAGGACCTGAGCGAAGTGCTGGCAACCGTGGGTATCACGCGTGGGTCACTCACGACCACGGACGCGATGCTGTTGCGCTCGGTTGTGGATCTGTTGGCCGAGCCCACTGATGTGCGGGCACGTGGCCAGGAGATCCTGGAGCGTGGCATGGCGGCTCCGGTCGCTCAGCTGGTCGAAGAACCCGAGGATGCGGCGAACCTGCCGTTGCCCCTCACCCAGGTGCCCGAAGTGCGGCAGCCCACGCGGGCGGTCTCACAGGCGGTGATGTTCTAACCAACCCGAGGAGGTTGTATGAAGAAATCAAGTGATGTGCTCCGCAGCCTCCCGATTCTTGCCGTCGCCTTCGGGCGGCGGCACGGCATCGAGGTGGTGATCGGAGGTAACAGGGCTTACACGGACTATCGGAAAATTCATCTCCCGACACTTCCGCTGGATGCCAGTGAGGACCTCGAAGCGCTCGCCTACGGCTACCTAAGCCATGAGACCGGGCATATCGAGTTCACCGACCCAAACGCGAAGCTGGAAGCCAAGTCCGACCTCGAACTCTCGTTCTACCGGGTGTTTGAGGATGTTCGGATGGAAGCTGCCCGCAACGCAAGATACGTCGGGTCGGCACAACGCCTGAGTGAGCTGGTCGTGGTCTTGGCCAAGCAAGGTGTCTGGGGAAATCCCCAGGCGATCGCGTCGGCATCCGAAGGCGATGTGATCGGGTTCGGTGCGCTGGCCAGGCTCCGTGCTGGTCTGCTGGGTCAACCCATCGGTGAATACGCCGACATGTGGGAGCCACGGCTGGACAAGATCCTGGGAACCAAAGGCCGCGTGAAGTTCAACGCGCTGCTGGCGGACACTGCGGACCTTACCTGCACGAAGGACTCCGTGCTCCATGCCAGGAAACTGGTGACGCTGCTGGAAGATTTGGCCAACGAGCCGGAAGAATCGTCGGAGCCCGACGACTCAACTGACGACAGCAACGAAGAGGAAGTGACAGGTAGCCAGGGCAGCGATCAAGGTGGCAGCAACGGAAGCCAGAGCCCTTCGGGTGACGGCGACCATGATGCCGACGTATCGAGTGGCAATGGGCAAGGCAACACCGGAGCAGCGCAGGCAACCCAGCAGGATCGGGAAGCCGTCAAGCGGGCATTGGCAAGCCAGGCCGGCGACCTGAGGCCGACGGACGTCGGCGACATCGTCGCGAATGAGCTGAGCCAGCAGGCGAACCAGGAAGTGGCCAAAGCGGGAAAGGCAGGCGGAGCCGGTACGGTCAGCCAGCAGCTGCGGGTCAATCAGGCGGACGATGGAGCAAGTCAGTTCGCTGAGGTGGCCGCAGTATCCCAGACCCTGCGCACCCGACTTCGGGCACGCATGGAGGGAATCAGCCGGGTACGCCCTATCCGAAAGGATTGGGGGTCACGGTTCGATCCCATGGCCGCTGCCGGGTTTCTTCGAGGGGAGTCCAAGCTGTTTGGACACCGCACGAATCGGCGCAAGGTCAACACGGCGATCAGTCTGCTTCTGGACAGTTCTGGGTCGATGTCAGGTCGCATCACTGCCGCGAGGCAGGCGGTGCTGGCCATGGCACACGGCTTTGAGCAAATCCAAGGCGTGGTCACCGCGGCGGCTGCGTTCCCCGAGGTCAGCGTCATGAAGGAGTTTCACGAGAAAACCGGTCGCGTCGAGCGTCGTTTCGATGTTTCGGCGAAGGGCGGTACGCCGATGGGCCAGGCCATGGTTTGGGCCATGTCAGGCCTTGCAGTGCGAAAAGAGTCCCGCAAGATGATGGTGATCGTGACCGACGGTGAACCCGATGATGTATCTGGGGTGCAGCTGCTGGTTCGTCGCCTGAAAGCTTCGGGTGTGGAGTGCATTGGCGTGGGAATCGGAACGGAGTCGGTGCGTAGGCTGTTCCCCATCAGCGTCGTCATCAATGGTGTGGAGGAGTTAGCAACGGCGCTATTCGGCGTCCTTGGTCATCAACTGGAGGCTGCATAACGTGGACAAAATGCGTCGGTTCAACATGGCAGATGTACGCCGCTTGACCGATGGTCAGTGGGACCGCATTTTCTCTGCGGTTCTCACTGGCTCCCACGCGAGCGGTGTGGCGGATGCTTTCGCCAGAATGGGAAAGCATGGCCCCTGCCCGGTTCATGGTGGGCGTGACGGCTTCCGGATCGACAAGAACTCGAAAGAGGGATTGGCGCTCTGCGAGACCTGCACGGCGGGCAAGTGGAAAGATGGCTTCGCAACGATCATGTGGATGGAAGGCATGACGTTTCCCGAAGCGGTAGAGGAAGTGTTGGAGGTGGTCGCTCCGGGCTATTCGGACAGCCAGGTGTCGTCGGCACGGAGGGAGTCATCCCCTCGTGTACCGGCAGCGGCTCCGGTACCTACCTCCGAGGATGTGGCGAAGGAACGGAAGGAGAACATCCGTCGTCGCGACAAGCTGAAGGAGGTATGGAAAGCCTCATTCAGCCTGCATGCTCCGGAATCGGAGATCGCTCGGAAGTATTTCCAAGCACGTGGACTGGAGACGCCCAAGGGGTTGGATGGCGAGTTGCGGTTTGTACCATCGCTGACTTACTTCGACGGCGCGAAGGTGGCAGGGAGTTACCCGGCCTTGGTGGCCATGGTGCGCAATCATGCGGGGCAGAGCATCACCCTGCATAGGACGTACCTGTCTGCTGACGGTTTGGGAAAGGCTCCCGTGGAAGACGCCAAGAAGCTGATGGCGTACCCGACCGTGGCGGATCTGCGCGGTGCGGCGATCCGTCTGGGCGAGCCGCAAGGCGAGTCGCTTGGTGTTGCAGAAGGCATGGAAACGGCTTTGGCCGTCCAGGCCCTGACAGGTGAAGTGTGCTGGTCGTGCGTCAACGCCACTCTGCTTGAGCAGTTCAAACTTCCCGCTGGCGTGAATGCCGTTTGGGTGTGGGGAGACAAGGACCTCAGTGGTCGTGGTCAGGAGGCAGCGACTGCACTGGTGAAGGTGCTGCGTGAGGACGGTCACCGAGCCATGGAAGTTATTCCTCCGTGGCCGGTACCGAAGGGCGAGAAGGGCATCGACTGGCTCGATGTCTATTGCACCTACGGTGCCGAGGCAATTGCAATGGTTGAACCCTTTCGCCGCGTCATGGGCAAAGGAATCGGCCAACGGATCCTCGGAGTTTTCAAGCGCGTAACCGGATAGGCGAAAGCCCAATCCACTCAAACCCCTCACAGCCTGGCTGTGGGGGGTTTTGTTTTTATGGGTGTTGCTCATTCGCGGACGGGTGCTATCCCGGGTGAAAAGGAGAGCACTCATGCAACCAGCGACCAACGTTGTCCCGTTCACACCGCCGACGAACCTCAACGAGCTCAACGAGGCCTTGCGCAATCTCAGCCTCGAAACCCTAACCGGCCCGGCGGCGCTGACGGCCCTGCGCGTCATTGCCGACAAGCAGGTCATCACCCGCGCATTGGCATCGGCAGGCTCGACGGCCGATCGCAACGGCCCACGTGCACGCGGCTTCCTGGCCAACGCCATCAGCAGGGCCAACCAGAATGCTGGCGAGCCGGCCCCTGCCGAGAGGGATGGTCAACGCCTCCACCCGCCGGGCGTGGCGCCTCCGCCGCGGGAACCAAGTTCGCAGGGCGCGCAGAACAACCGACCCCCGACGAGTCCGGAGTCCAGGCAGCAGCCGGTGGACCGGACAGCCGCGGCCGAAGGCACCGCGCCACAGAGGATGCCCAAGGCAGTGAAAATTTATGGCTCGCGAGCCGCCCTGCAAGTCGAGGAGCATGAGACCCGCCATGGGTCGCCCACGGTGCTCTTCGAGTTGGCCACCGCCGTCTCCGAAAAGGTCTACAACTGGAAAGAGAAGCTTCAGATTCAGCTCACACAGGACGAGCTGCCGATGCTGGCCGCCTTGATCCTGGGCAAGATCCGTGTGTGCGAATTCAAGCACCACGGCGCCGATGCCTCGAAGTGGCTCACGATCGAACACCAAGGCACGAAGCTCTACGTCAAGGGCGGGGCCAAGGGCATCGACATGCGTGTCCTGCCCGTCAATGCAACCGATTCGGCACGAATTGGCGCGCTGGTTCTGGCGCAGTTGCAGCACCTCTGGTTCGATCTCGACTTCCAGGGAGTGCTCGCATTGCTCTCCACAGTGATCGGTGGAATGAACGGGAAGGGTGAGGCCGCTGGCAGACAGTAACGGCGATCGGCAGGGCAACTGAAAGGGTTCAAGCCGTCCGGGTGGCCTAATTCGAGGTCTTCCGGACGGCTATGGTGATCGGGACGATCATCCGGAGTTCTGCCCATGCGTACCACGTTGTCCCAGACTGTCGCCTGCGTCCTCGCCTTGGCGTGCATCGCGTCGGCCAGTGCAGACCCGCTTCCGGCCAAAACGACCATCGACGTGGACTCTGTGACCCTCCACGTGATCAGTCCGCAGCAGATTGCCCAAAGCGAGATGCTGCATATGCGCCTGGGCCAGGATGCCGCATCGGTACTCAACCTTACCTACAACAATGAAGGTGAGCACGTCTCGATTCGTGACGCCTCCTACGTAACGGCAGACGGGAGCGCCCATCCGCTCGCCAGAACGGCGATCGTGGACCGTCCCTCAGACGTCGCGTTGGGCCACGCCGCTTTCGTCCAGGTCCGCGAGGTGCACGTGATGCCGCCGTCGGATGCGATCGCCTTGACGCTCACTGTTCAGCGATCCGTCGCCGTGCGCGGCGAACACGCCCGCGCTGCGCTTCTTCTCGGATTCGACGAAAGCCGGGCAGCCACAGCGGAGCAGGTGCAGGTCGATGCCATGGCGCCCATCAAGGTGTACGCCGGTGGCTTCGACGGAGGACTGCAGCAGACCGGCGGCTGGCGATTCATGGAAGCCGGCGCGCCGCTGTCTGATACAGGGGCAGCCACGCTCGCACGACTGACGGGTGCGGAGTCGCCGCGCCACGTTACCGTCAACGCCTACACCAGTCCTGTCGGCGCGGCACTCGCGTACGACGATCGCACTGCAGCGGCAGTACAGACCACGCTGGCAGTACAGAACCTCGCTGACCAGATTGCCGGTACTAGCCAGGATCCGCGTGAGATCGCGATGTCGATTGGTCGTTGGACGCAGAGTCACATTCAGCGGATCGACGTTCCTCTCGACATCGTTTCCCGAGATCCGCGTTCGGCCGAAGAGGTGATAGAGGACGGTTACGGCAGTCCAGATGACATGGTGACCGTGATGCGAGCCCTGATGCTGGCCAAGGGCCTTCAGCCGGTCCCGGTGCTGACCAGCGAACCGCGTCCGCGCGTGAGTCTGCTGGCTGGCATCAATGGCATCTTTTCGGATGTCATGCTCTACGTCCCGCAGCTGGATCTCTACGTGGACCCGTCCGTACCGGCGACATCGCCAGTGGGCGCCACTCTGGTGGAGCGCGCAAATAGCGCCGCGCTCGTGGCTGGCACGAACCAGGCAAGTGCGTACATTGAGCGGCTTCCAGGTTATGCGGCGGACGAATTGGTCGAGCGAACGACTAGCCAGCTCGTCTTGTCGGAAGATGGTGGCGCCGCGATCACCACCCGGGTTACACCGGCCGGATACGCCGCGGTCGATGTGCAGCACACGCTCTACCATTTGTCGGCACCGGACGCGCGCAACATGTTGACAAACCCCATGCCGGGCCGGCCTGTCCCCACTTCATTGGAACTGGACCGAAATGCAGTCGTCGTGCCCGGACAGCCCTACAGCTACGGCGCCAGCGCGAGCTTCGCGGGCACCGGCTCGCTGATTCTCCAGCATGCGATCAACCCCGTGCACGGTATAGACGACGTCGCCTTCAGTGACGACGGGATTGGAGCCTGTCGGCCCGGCCGGCGCGAGGAATCCCTTGTGCTTTGGCTGCCTGGCGGTGACCTCCGCAACGCGCCCGCCGACGCCACCCTCTCGCGCGACAATGGCAAGGTATCCTTCACCCAGCGAGTGTCACGGCGGGGCGGTAAGGTCTACGTCAATCGGGAGCTCAACTCGGCCATGGATCCAAGTGAGTGCAATCTTCATCGTGGCGAGGTCGCTGACTTTGCGCACCAGTTACGCGACCTCCTGAATCAGCCGATCAGCCTCGGCGCCAGTGCGGCCGGGGAGAGCCACGTGGCGGCTGTGACGGCGCCCCTACAGTGATGGTATGACCTCACGGCTTACCGTCGTCGCTGCACGTTTCCCGGCAGGTAGCCAACCTCGGCTGCTCAGAGAACTCTCGCCGGCGGCAACGCAGGCAGTGATTCGGGTTTGCACCGACGGGCAGGATCCTGATGAGGCCCAGACGCTCCTCGTGGCCAATCTCTTGAATGATTTGGCTGCTCAGCGTGCGTGGTTGCTCTGCAGTTGCGTTGGAGAGGACCTCGCAAGCCTTCCCGTCATGTATCCACGGCGCACACAGGCCAATACCCGCGCGCTGGTCCGCAACTACGACCGGGCAGCCCATAGCGACAAGTGTCCATTTCATCGGTTGCGGAGCGAGCGCGTTGCGCCGGCGGAGAAGGTCGCAACACCGCCTTACGCGGGCGCGTGCGGGATACTTCGCGTCGTGGCACCGGCAGACGCTGCGCAAGTGGAACATTCCGCTGTTGGAGGCCGGCAGCGCAACAGCTCGGTTCCTCTCCTAGGACGAATCCTGTATTCATTTCTGGAAGAAGCGCGGCTCAACGTAATCCCGCCGGAAGGCCCCGCGCCGATCCAGGGGCAGTACCAGGCTCTGCGCGAGGTTTTGGAACGTCGGTCATGGGACGACGACAAGACGTTGTCCGTCGGAAAGTTCGCGATCACTAGCCTAGACAACAGCGACTGGTTGATCGAGCGCCTCACTCGGTCACCGCGCTGGCCGCACCCGCTTGCACCTCAGGGGTTCCTTCTGGGAAATGCGAGTGAGGTTGATGGACAGGTCATTCGAACGACCCGCGGCTCGGAGATAGAGGTCAAGGGTAAGGTCGCGCTTCCTGGGGAGGACAGCTGCGGTCCATATCTTGCGTTGCTTCTTTATGGACGTGCCGCCGGCGCCGCCAAGATCGAGCCGGCCACGGCGTTCGTCACGCCGATATACCGTGGCAACATGCTGCTCCCGGTCGATAGCGACCTTGAACGTCGGACCTTGGCAATTCTGCTCCGGCAACAGTCGTGGTTGAATCTCCAGAAGAACCTCAAGGTGACAATAACGAAGCCGCTGAGCGACATTCCAGTCTCCCACGCTGCCGCAAAGGCGGTTCGCCCTGACTTCCTCGTGACTTTGCCTGGCAGGGGAACGGTTGTGGTGGAGACCATGGGCTACTCCACCGAGGAGTACCTGGAACGGAAGGCACGCCTTCACCCCGCCATGGAGTCGATCGGTAAGGTGGTCGCGCATGGACATGGAGACACGTCCGACCACGACTTCCGCAGTGCGCTGGCATCGGCGATTTTTGGACTCCTTCGCGGATAGTCACCAGCGCCTGCAAAGATTGGGGAAAGATTTTGCAAGTGTCCGGCTTTAAGCCGTCTGATTGACCACATACCCCCCATTTGCGCCCATCAAGATCGTCGATACGACCTTCGACAGCCATGGGGAACGCATTGTGGTTAACCTCCAAAAGGCACTGAGCAGCATCTCGCTTGCGCTGTTCCTTGCCGCCGGCTCACTGCCGGCAATCGGCGCCACATACGTGGCCAACACCATCAAGGGCACCGGCACGGGCTCGATCGCTGCTGCAGTTGCCGCAGCGAACCGGGAGGGCTCCACCGGGGTCATCCAGCTGGTGGGAAAGGCGGCCACATTGAGCGCCATGACCATTGCCGTGCAGGGCATCACGCGCGGTGCAACGATCCAGGCCCCGTCGCTCTCCGACCAGTTTGCCAGCAGCAACGGGGGTGCTGAGCCAGCCATCGCAGACATGGAGACGGCCGCAAAGGCCCGAAGCCTCAACCTGCTGCTGGACCGTCAGTCGGCGACGATCTATCTGGTCAGTGATGTGCCGCAACGCACCGCTGCGCCGGTCGAACGCATTGCCGCTCAAGCGCCGCTCGCTCCGGCGATGACCTATGGCGTTGCCGAGGGGCCGAGCCAGCGCGCTCCGCTGCCCACGCTGCGTCCAGGCTCGCTCCCGCTGATCGAGTCGCGGCCGCCGGCGGGGCGACGTGTCTCCACCCTGTCAGCCGCACCGGTCGATCAGGGCTCCACACCGTACACGATCCCGGCCGGAATCATGCTCTCGGAAGGCCTCACGAAATATGTGAAGAGCTTCGGTTGGTCGATGCGCTGGAACGTTAAGGACGACTTCCGTCTTGATGCGCCGCTTCCGATCCCGGCCGGCTCCATGAAAGAAGGCGTGAACTATGTCGTTCATACCTACCAGGCGCAGGGCGCACTGCTCGGAGACGCGCCGGACTACCACAACCCGAACCAATTCGTCGTGATCGAGCCGGTCACCGCTGCCAAGGAGACCGCCAAATGATGACCTTTCGCTCACTGCGGCTGACTGTGCTCACCGCAGCGATGATCGCGCTCGCTGGGTGCGGCACGATGCAGCAGATCAACCAGCAGTCGATGGACCGGTACCACGCCACTGACCACCAGTTGGACGATGCGATGGGCCAGCGTCCATCGCCCGCGACACCGGTGGCTCCCATCGAGTCTGATTTCCCCTACGTCAACACTGTCGCTATGGCGGCCGTCAGCGAACTGCCTGAAGTATTCAACCAGGCGGCCAGTCTCAATGCTCCGGCCGGCCCGGCGTGGCAGCTCATGCAGCGCCTGCAGCTGGTCACCGGCATGGCGGTACACGCCGATGATGATGTTCTGGATGGAACCCACGGCGGAAACGCCGCGCCGGTTGCGCACGGTCTCGACGCAACGCTTGCGCCGCCGCCATCGGTCAGCGGCGGTGGTTCGGAGCCGGGAGCGCGCGCCTCGGCCCAACTCTCGGCGATTGCTTACCAAGGCACAACCAAAAGTCTGCTCGACCTGATTGCAGGGCACCTCGACGCGACGTGGAAGTTCGATCCTCAGACCCACTCGATCCACATCTACCGCTACGAGAGCAGAGTCCTGCACATCGACGCGGTCCCGGGCGACTCGTCGGTCGAAACGGGTGTTGAGTCGGGTCAAACGCAGCAAATCCAAGGCGGCCAAGGCCAAACCGTGAGCGTTGGCCAGACGCCGAGCAAGACCGCCTTCACCGGCAAGCTGGACGTCTGGAAGGCTCTGCTTGACAACATCAAGCCCCTCCTATCAACCGCCGGTACGCTTGAAGTCAACGAGTCAATGGCTTCGATCACGGTCCGTGATCGGTGGGACCGAGTGGATGCCGTTGCAAAGTACGTCGACCAGATGAACCGGTCGCTGGACACCCAGATTGAGGTCAACGTCAAAATCTACCGTGTCCAGCAAAACGACAGTGACAACCGCGGCATCAACTGGAACATCCTCTACAACACGCTGGGCCAAGCAGCATCGAATTTTGGTGTCTCCATCGCAACGCCGCAGCCCACGGCGACGGGTCTCGCTTCGCTGATCCTCAATTCCCCAACGAAGACCGCAAGCGGAGCCGCGTCCCTGTTCAGTGGCTCACAGTTCTTCGTCAACGCGCTCTCGTCGCTGGGCAAGGTAAGCGTCGTGACGAACGCGACGATCGAGACGGTGAACAACACGCCAGCGCCGTTCAAGGTCGTGCATAGCGTGGCCTATGTGGCCAGCACCACTTCGCTCTACACCTCGGGTGTCAGTTCAGGGTCCAGCAGCGTCGTCGGTGCGGGCGCTACGTTGCAGCCGGGCCAGGTCGAAACCGGGTTCGACATGCAGGTGCTGCCATCCGTGTCACCCGACGGCCATCGCTTACTGCTGCAGACGATGCTGTCAGTGTCGACGCTCGATAGCATGGCGACCTTTTCGTCTGGCGGCAACAGCGTGCAGCAACCGAATGTAAGTGCTCGCCAGTTCCTGAATCGCTCGTGGATGAAGTCAGGCCAGGCGCTTGTGCTGGCCGGCTTCCAGGACACCGAGGCCGACAACACGACGGCATCGCCGCTGGACAAGAGCTTGTGGGGATTGGGCGGCAATCGCTCGGTGAGTAACACGAAAGACGAACTCGTGGTGGTGATCACTCCGGTGGTCACCCAGCCCCAGACGACGATCGAGTGAGAGACACATCCATGAAGAACGCGAATTTTCTCCTGAAGCCTCGTTGTCTGACTGCTGTACTGCTGCTCCTTCTCGCCACGGGCGGGATGACGTCGGCCGCGGAAACACCGCACACCTCAGTTCAACTGGTGGGACAGACCGCCGAAGCCGTGGCTACGCCCGCCACTGCATCGACCACACCGAACCCAAGTCACGGCGTTATCGCGACTGAATCCGCTCCGGCCGCTCCCGCGGGCCAGGTTGCCCGGAATGTCTCTGATCCTGTCCCTCAGGGCAACCTGGAGTTCTACAGGACCCAGACCCAGCTGCAGAACGAACTGCAACTCCTGGAGCTGCAGAGCAAGATCGCGGACTACAAGAAGAAGATCGCTGAGGCCAGCACGGATCAGACCGTGGCGGCACCGTCTGTGATTGTGGCGCCGCCAGCAAGCATGACCCCGCAGTCGGGCGCCCCCAGCACGCCGGCGCGCGGTGGCGCGTCGTCCATCTCCCTTCCCATGGCGGATATGAACCCAGCGCCGCAACCGCTTCGCGTGGCCTCGGTGCTCGGTATCAACGGGAGGTTCACGGCCCAGCTCGTCGATCACGGCGTCGACTGCACCGTAACCGTCGGCACCGTTCTCTCCGATGGATGGCACGTGTCGCAGATCGGACCGTCGACCGTCGTCTTGGTGCGTGGTCGCGCACGCCGCATTCTGCACGTGAGCGAATAACTCCATGTTGATCGAGACCATCGGCAAGCGTCGGTACGTTTTCGGGCTGGAGTGGATCTTCCAGACCGACACGCCGCTCGCGGATTTGACCGCCGCCGGAGTGGTGGGCTCGGATGAGCCCGTATTCGCCGTCACCATCGGTGGCGAGTCCAAGGCGAAGCGCAAAGCCAAAAAGGTGCGCGGACCGAAAAAGGGCGAGACAGCGATCGAGCCGTCGGCTGAATCCGTGGCGATGGCCGACGCCCCTGGAGTTATCGGATACGTTGTGACGGCGGAGGCGGTGCGTGGTGCAACGTCCGCCGCCGCGGCCATGGCCGGACAGGGTGATGGTATTTACGTCGCTCAGCTGACCACAGGCGAATGGTGGTTCACCTGCATTCGAAACGGCGTTGTGGTGCCGTCGACGGATGTGATCGGCACCGCGGAGCTCATCCTCGATCAGGTCAATTCGCTGCGCACCGGCTTGAGCATGGACGTGTTCAGCGGTGCACCCGAAGTACCTGGCGCTATCGAACTCGATTTCGATGCGGCACTTCGACGGGGCGCGAAGTCCCCCTCGCTGCGCCGCGTAGCCGCCGGCAGTTCGCCGATTGTGCCGATCCTGATCGCCGCCGCTGTGCTTGGTACGGGCTGGTTTGGCTACCGTCTGATGTTCCCACCGACACCCCACCTCACCCCAGAGCAACAACAGGCGATCGCCCGACAGGCCTACATTCAAAGTGTCCAGGGAGTCGTGAAGTCCCTCCCGACGGGTGCTGGATGGGTATCGAAAGCATACGCCACGGCAGTGAATGATCTTCCGCCTTACATCACGGGCTGGACGCTGGACGGCGTCTCCTGCACGCCGGACAACTGCATGGCGACATACACCGTCCCAACCGGTGCCCCGTTCGCGCTTTCGCCACTGCTGGAGCGCTTCGGCAAGGCCGTGACTGTCCTGCAAGATGGTCACAGCGTACAGGTCGCGATGCCAGTACAGGTCCAGGCCAAACCCATAGACGAAGCGTACCTGCGTTCACTGAGGCCGGCCTCGATGCCGCTGCTTGATTGGGTCGGTGCGGTTCCGCTCCGCATGGCTGGCGCAACGGTCAGCGGGCAGCTCTTGGCGCGCCACCTCGACCAGGAGCTCGGCGGAGCGGCCGCGGCAATGCCTCCGTTGACCTTCGAGCAGGTTTCTCTCAAGGGCGATCGCTACATGAGCGGCCCACTGCTCGATGCGGTCCTGATCCAGGGTAGTCACGGCGATTTCGTGCCAGTGCAAGTGGCATGGAGCTTTGGCAACGGCACCGTGCCGGCTGGCTGGCGTATGACATGGGAGCGGGTTCATGGCTGAGATCTCTCGCTTGGTCGAAATGGCTCGCCGCACATTACCGGTGCCACCGCCGGGCCCGCGACCGGAGCCCATCGACACGGTGGAACTGGCGCTGGTTCATCAAGGCGTAGTCAAGCGCGAAGACCTCGTCATTCACAAGCGCGAGGCGGAGCGCGCAGGTCTTCCCGTCGCCGACTATCTGCTACAGAAGCACCTGCTTTCACGGGCTGACTATTACCACGCGATTGGCTTGTTCCACAGAGACAAGGGCGGCGTGCCGGTTGCCAATGCACGGGACCTCCCGGACTGGGACACGATCTTCAACGACCTCGGTCAGGTCTTGGGCGGATCGCAACCCGTCACAACGCACCTGCTCCTCGGCTTGTCCACCGATCTTGCTGCTGGCCGGCGCCAGGCTTTTCTGCTGACGACGCCCGGCGGAACGGAGGGAGCTGTCCACGCCGCGCTAGTTAGCCGACTGCTGACCTCCAACTTCAAGATCCGCGCGACCTTGATCGCGGAATCGTCCGTTCTCGAGGTGGTTCGCGCGGAATGGCGTACGCGCACCGGTGGCAACAAGAAGGGCGCGAGCACTGAAAGCGAACTTCACGACCGGTGGGACAAAATTATCGAGAACGCTTGGGGCGAGGAAGCCAGTGACATTCACCTGACCGCGAGACGTGGACGGGGCGAACTGAAGTTCCGTATCCACGGTGAACTGGAGGTACAGAACGTCAGCCTCACGGAGGAGGACGCGATGGAGTTGTCGCGCGCCATGTACAACACCATGGTAGACGCGGGTTCGACCAAGGACGGATTTAATGCGCGGGCCGAGCAAGATGCCGTCGTCATGAGGCCGTTGGCCGGTGGCTTGATGCGCTTGCGCTACTCAGGTCTTCCCGTCGAGCCTGATGGCATCAGCGTGACGCTGCGCCTCATCCCGATGAACGTCCAGGCGAAGCCGAAGAGTCCGGCACAGCTCGGCTACTCTGATGACCAGTGCGACTTGCTGGAACGCATGTTCGCCCGATCGAGCGGTGTGATCCTTCTGCTCGGAACCACCGGCTCTGGCAAATCGACGTCGATGGCCAACCTTCTCATGCAGAAGGTGCTCGACCATCCTGGTAAGCAGCTTCGCACTGTCGAGCAGCCCGTCGAAATCTTGATTCCTGGCTCCAACGTCTCGCAGACGTCGGTGGTCGGAACAGATTTTGTCAGCACCATGCGAGCGCTGCTGCGAGCGGATCCTGATTACCTGATGGTCGGCGAAATTCGCGACCCGGCTACCGCTGACTTGGCACTGCAAGCAGTTCGATCCGGCCACTTGTGCGTATCCACTTTGCATGCCGACGGAGCGCCGATTGCCTATGACCGTCTCGCCGGCATGGGTGTCAAGCGCGCTGACATGGCGAGCGTGGGCTTGGTCGCTGGACTTATCTACCAGCGCCTCGTCGCTACCTTGTGCGCCGACTGCAAAGTGCCCGCCGCAAAAGTGGCGGAGGACCGCCACGTCGAACATGTGGGCATCCTGCGCCGACTCTCAGCCTACCTGGGCGCCGAGCCCATGGACGGCATTTACTTCCGCAACGCCACCGGCTGTCCGAAATGTAAGGGGCGTGGCGTCACCGGGCGCACGGTTTGCGCCGAGATTATGGTACCGAGAGCCAAGATGCTCAAGGCCATCGCCGAGGGCGACTCCGCTGCTCTCTGGGAGTCTTGGCGCGCGGAGATCGACCCAGCCAAACCGGAACTTATGCGCGGACGTACGGCATTCGAGCACGCGCTGTGGAAGATGCGGCAGGGCATGTGCTCGCCGCTCGATGTTGAGAAAGAGTTCAAGTTCCTCGACGAACCGGTGTACGGCTGATGACGACTGCGATCTCCACAGGGGGCAAGGTCAAGGCCGGTGCATCGCGCACCGCCAAGTCCATGAAGGCGAGCAAGCGCGCGTTCGGCCTCGTGCGCCGGACGGCGTTCTATACCGATATGGCGGCTTTCATGGCGGCCAAGTTGCCGCCGTTTCAGGCGCTACAAGACATGGTGGTGATCGCGCGCAAGCGCCGCTCGAGCCGCCCTCTGGCGGCGGTCTATCAAGCGGTGATTGCTGCCATGGACCGCGGTGCAGACCTCAGTATCGCCTTGTCGAAGTTCGTGCCTGGCGCCGAGGCGGTGATGCTAGCGGGAGCTGAGAAGGCAGGCCCCGAAGTGTTGCAGAAGGCGTTTGCCGAACTTGGCGTACTGCTTGATCGCCAGCAGCGCGCGCGGGCGAAGCTTCGTGGCGCGCTCATCGCCGGTGGCATCCAGCTAGCGGTCATCGTCGGCATGGTGGTCTTCGTGACCGAGATGATCGTGCCACAACTGTCGGCGGGCATCACGCCGGACATGCTGCCGAACTTGTCGTTTGCCCTGAGCTTTTTTGCATTTGGCCGCGGTCTTATGACGTTAGGCCCATTTGTAGCGATGGCCGTGGTCGGCATTGGCGTCTGGGTCTCCTGGTCGTTGCCGAGGTGGACTCGCAATTGGCGGTACTGGAGTCGCACCTGGTTCGACCGGCACCTGATGCCGTGGACGCTCTATGTTCGCGCGCAGGCGACATTCTTCCTGTCGTCAGCCGCGTCGATGATGCGCGCGGGCATTCCATTGAAACAGGTGGTGACGGACATGATGCCGTTTGCCACCCCTTGGATGCGCAAACACCTGCGGACCACGCTCAAGGCGTTGCAGGCCGGCCGTTCCGAAACGGAGTCCTTGGGTAGTGGTTGCCTTCCAGAGGACACCAGTGATCGCTTGGCGATCTACCAACGCCTTCCAGACTTTACCCAGATCATGACGCGCTTGGCAGAGGACAACTTCGTCCGCTACGAGAAGGCGATTGACGCCATGAGCGCAACGTTGCGGGCCATCTGCATGCTCCTCCTCGGCCTCTTTATCGTCTCGCTGCTGTTCGCGATCTTCAACTACACGAACGCACTTTATGGCGCTGTACGTGCCGCGCGCGCCGCGGCGGGGGGTTAGAAAACAAGAAGCGCCACCTCATGCTCGTTCATTCATTCATCAACCATGTCCACAAACAGAGGGATTACACCATGTTCAATCGTATCAACACCGTCCGTCGTGGCGGCAAGCGCAAGCAGCTCGGTCAGATGTCCGTTGAGCAGGCCATTGCCATCGCGATCGCCGCGCTGGTCCTCGCCGGCATCATCTACTACGTGACCGTGGGTCGCCACAACGTGCAGGTCAATTCCGAGTCGGCCAACCTGACCAGTATCGTCGCTGGTACCCAGAAGCTTTACGGCCAGGATCCGACCTCGTACGCCAACGTAACGGCCGCCGCACTGATCAACAACGGAGTCGTACCGACGTCCGAAGTCAACGGCACGGCAATCGAGTCGAGCTTCGGCACGCCCATCACTGTCGCACCGGCCACCTGCTACCAGGCCAATGATTGCGTCGCCTTCACCTACCAGGTCGACCCGAACCTGTGCTCGGATTTCGTGACCGCGGTGTCCGGCAACCTGGCCAAGGTCTCGGTGGGCGGTACCGTCGTGAAGGATTCCACCGCCGGTACTGCAATGGCAGCCGCGGCGCTGGGTACGGCTTGCAGCAGCACCAATGGCGCGAAAGTTCCAACCATCTTCACCGCCTCGCGCTGATCGGAGCACACGCCATGCGCGCAAGTCCACGGCAGCAGCAGGGTCAGACGGTGATTGGCGTCGCTATTGCAGCGGCGCTATTCGCCGGGCTCCTTGCTGTCTGGTTTACCGTCCAACAGCGACAGCAGGTCGACAACCTCGCCAATTCGGAAGGTGCGTCACTTGCTCAGTTCGCCGTGGGCTTGCGTGGTTTCGTGGCAGCAGTACAGGGCGGCAGTCAAACGATGCCATCCAATCCCTACACAGTTGCAGGCGTCAATTGGCTCAAACCGCCGACGTGCGGTGGTTTGGCCACCAATCCCGCTGCTGGCTACGTGCCATGCAGCTTTACGGCGTTGCCGCTTGGCCCCAGCTTTTCCACCACAACGACGTTGACGCCGGCGACGCTCTTGATAGACGCGCGGACCAACTTCATCGTCCCGGTCTATGGTGGCGCTTCGCAGGGTGCATCTGAGGCGATCATGGCCGCGAAGATCGTGTCGGCCACCTTGTCCCAGCAGTCCCTTCCGGCGAACGGAACATTCCTGACTGCCTACGCCAACACGCCGGTGACGGCGACCGCGCCGGTTACTGCCTCGGCGATTGCGGCGGCCGATCGCGGCCGCGTTTTGCTGATCGCCGACAACGCGCCATCCAACGACGTGTTTCTGCGCGTTGACGGTACCAACAAGATGCTCGCCGACCTCAACATGGGTGGAAACTCTCTGCAGAACGCGAAAGACGGAAGTTTTGCTGGATCTGTCCGTGTTCAAGGCACCGAGGAAGTCGACAACGGTCTTTCGGTAACCGCCGGCACGGCAGATCTACGTGGCGGCGTGATTACGCCCGACACCGAGGTGACCAGCGTCGGTCACATGACCTCGCAGGCGCTCTATGACATGCAGGTGTTGACCGGCGCATCGTCCTACACGGTCACCAAACCCGATTGCACGCAGGCGAACCTGGGTACCAGCGCTCCAGCGATCTACGTCGCTATGCAGGGTACGGGTACTCCTGAGTCGCTGGGTGGCGACGCGCTCTACGAGGCTCATGCGAATGTCATCGACAACGGAACGACCTGGACGGTCAGCCCTGCGCTGCATGCGACGACATTCAGCCTTACGGGTAGTTCGTCTGGTGGCAATCTCACCCTGAACCTCAATAAGGCGGTCACGGCCGCGAACCCGACCGATCAGGTCTTGCTGGTGATGACGAAATGCAAGTAATGACAGCCATCGTCGGCAACACGGATCAGCTGCTCCACATCACCGTGGCGGATACGTGGCTTCTGCGTTTCCGGGGGCTGCTCGGCCGCCCGTCGCCGGCAACCAGCGAAGGTCTGCTCATCACGCGGTGCAAGGCGGTCCACACGCTCGGCATGGCGTACCCCATCGATGTTGTGTACCTCGACCGCGACTACCGAGTCGTGGCAGTGGCTCATAGCATCCGTCAAGGCTGTTTCAAGGTGCCGTCGCCGTCGCGCCGTACTGGTGTGACCCAGGTACTGGAGCTTGCCGATCGCGAGGCGTCCCGACTTGGTCTGCAGCCTGGAGTCCAGCTCTACGCGGCGTCCGCGAGCGGCCTGGTCGTTATCAAGGGCAAAACCGTTCACGCCGTAACGAGGCGTCTGGGTCAGCGCATTGCCGCGATGCGCCATCGACGTGCACAGGCCCATCTGGCCGCCATTGTTGAAGACGCCTGGCGGAAAGAAGCCAGCGACATTCACCTGATTGCTAGCAACGGCAGGGCGGCGATCACTCAACGCTTTGAAAAAGGTCGGACGCCATGAAAATACGATCAATTGCAACAGCGCTCGGACTGTTGGTCATCGTCGCGCTACCGGTCGCGGCGCAAACGACTACAGGTTCGAACACCAGCATCACGCTACCCACACCACCGCGCACGATGGCGTCAATGCCCGTGGCAACGACGCCAGGGGTGGACTCCACCTTTCAAGGCAATGTGGTGCCGAACAATCAAAGCACCTCGACGATCACCGTGCCGTGGACTTACAGCGGCGGTTCGCCAAATCCCGACTCAGTGCCTTTCACGCCAGCGGCGACGGTGCAAGCGCGCCCATTACCAAAGCCGAGGCACACCGATCCACCGGCGCGACCACTGCCAACCTGAGCGAAATTCGCACATTCATCGAACCGTTACCGGATAGAGGAAAACCCAATGAAGCTCCCATTTCACAAGTCAATTCTCGCGCTGGCCTGCGTTGCAGCATTCCCGGTGTGCTCGCAGACGGTGACGACCCCGCCGCGCGCGATCTCCAGTCAGCAGGAAACACCGGGAGTGGATAGCACCTTCCAAGGGAACGTGCAGCCAAACGCCGTGAACTCCACGCTAACGTTGGCAATTCCAGCAGCGCCGACTCCTGCGCCTGCCCCCGCCCCCGCCCCGCCACCGGTGACATGCACTGCATCGTCGAGCTCGGTGCCTGTGACGCAGACGGCGAGTTGCCCGGTGGGCTATCTCACTACGTCGGGTACGTCCACATTTACGCAGACCGCTACACAAACGACGACGACGAGTTGCCCTAGCGGTCCGTATGGCGCGCCGAGCACCTCGACTTCCACCGGTGCGTGGTCGCCCACGCCGGCCGCCGCTTGCACCGTCTTGATCCCGAATATTCTGCCCATTAACGGGCAAACTTTCGTCAATGAAATCGGAATACCCGTGATCAGTGGCGGGGGACACCCCTCTGGCCAAGCCGAGCTGACAATCGAGGCATGGAACGGTGGGTGGCAGATTTATAAGACGGGATGGGGTGAAGCCATGACCGTCCTTGCGTCCGGCGGACTACCAAGCGGAGCAGTGTCCGTGGCGTACTCCATAGGGGCGATTACGCAGAGTGGCGACAAGCCCGTCACGTCGAACAACGGAGCCACCTCTCCAACAACCCTGACTGCCTCGGGGTTGTACGCTGACTTGCAATCAGCCGTTGTACGCGGCTCGACTTCTGACATCTCTGAAGGCACGGCCACCATAACGGTCTACTTCTACAACAGTGCAGGCGCCGTTGTAGCCAAGGCGACATTCACGTTCACGGTGGCCTCGTCCGGCACCGCCTAAGCGGTGCCGGTTAACGGACCCCTTACGGCAGGCATCTGAAGCAAGGTCGACGCATTGCTCGGCCAGCGCCATATGACGGAGCCACAACGAAAACCCCGCCAGGCAACTGGCGGGGTTTTCAACTTGCACGCTTCAACCATGTCAGTCAGCGCCTGAGAGGTGGTTTCCATCAGGCAATCTTGAGGGTGGCCGATAGCTGAACGCTGGCTGTATTTGCCGCTGCACCTGCCGCGGCTTGGCCCCTTGCTCATTTGCGACCTTAGAGAAAGCTGGTCATACCAAAACAAAACAGGGGTACTCCTTCATGCGCCACACGTCCTTCTCCCGTATCACCCTTTCCTTGGCCATCGCTGCTGCGTTGTCCACTTCGCTCACCGCATGCTCGGGTGGCGGCGGTGGCGCCAACGTGAAGCCGACTGCCCCGGCCCCGGCCCCGGCTCCAGCTCCAGCTCCGGCACCGCCTCCCGCGCCTGCCTATACGTATCCTGAGTACAACCAGCTGGTGCCCACCGGCGTGATCACAGCGCAGGCTGACGGCTACACCGGTACCGGCGTAAAAATCGGCATCCTGGACTCCGGCGTCGACACGTCCGTGGCCTCGCTGGCGAACAGCGTGACCTGGTTCAAGAGCTACATCACCGGGGGCAGCAATACGCCCAATGACACCCTTGGCCACGGCAGTGTGATCACCCAGGCGATGGCCGGTGAGGCGACTGACGGATTTGTCGGCGGCGTGTCGCCGAGCGCGAGCCTGTACTTCGCGCAGGTCTGCGATGCGAGCGGCAACTGCGGCGCCAATGCGCAGGCGTACACGGACTTGACCGGCCAGGGCGTCAAGCTGTTCAACCAGTCCTTTGGTGTCTACGTCGACCCGACCGACACCGCCAGCGTCGCGAACTGGAGTTCCGGCATGGTGACCGAGTACCAGTCGATGGTGAACGCGGGCGCTCTCTTCGTGTGGTCGACGGGTAACAGTGGCCCGAGCCAGCTCAATATCGAGGCGGCCATTCCGGCCTACGCACCGACGCTCCAAAAGGGCTGGCTGGCAGTCGTCAATGTCCAGATCGACAACAACGGCAACCCGACCACACTCGACCCCACTTCCGCGGCGTGTGGCATTGCCGCGAACTGGTGTCTGGCCGCGCCCGGCACGGAGCAGTTCCTCCCGGTGCCCGGCACCGCCTACACCTCCGGATTTGCGGACGGCACGTCCGGCTCGGCGGCCATCGTGTCTGGCGTCGCCGCTCTGGTCTGGCAGGCGTATCCGTGGATGACCGGCAACAACGTGCAGGAAACGATCTTAACCACAGCGACTCCGCTGGGCGGCTCGGCCCCCAACGCGACCTACGGCTGGGGCATGGTCAACGCCGGCAAGGCCGTGGACGGCCCGGCGCAGTTTGCCTTCGGCCAGTTCGAAGCAGCGATCGGCAATGCCACCAGTACCTTCTCCAACGGGATCAGTGGTAGCGGTTCGCTGCTGCTGGATGGCACCACCGGCACACTGACTCTTTCCGGGGCCAACACCTACACCGGTGGCACCACGGTCCAGGGCGCCACCCTGAACTTGACCGGCTCGCTTGCCTCGGATGTCGCGGTCACCGCGCCGGGCACCTTCAGTGGCAGCGGCACGCTCAACGGCAACTTGACCAATGGCGGTACGGTCACCAGCACGTCCTCGACGGCTGGCAAGGGCCTTACGGTCACCGGTAACTACACGGCGCAGACCGGCAGCACCACGGCCATCGGTATCGGAAACCCCCTGTCCGTCACCGGCAAGGCCACGCTGGCCGGCACGCTGGAACTGCTTGCGCCCCCGAGCACCTATACCCCCAGCACCACCGAAACGCTGATCACCTCCAGTGGCCTGAGCGGAACTTTCGCCAACCAGACCTATGGTGCCAGCGTGTTCTACAGCGCCTCGCTCAACTACGGCGCCACGGACCTGACGGCCACACTCACCCGCGAGGCCGTGGCGCAGTCCATCCCCATGGCGGCGCCGGTGACGGCAAGCGCGGCGCAGGGCATCGACGCTGCGCTGAAGCTGGCCGACCAGTGGAGCGCCACGCCGCAAGGCACCACGGATCACGCTGCGTTCCTGAATACTGCCGCCGAGTTTCTGTCGGCCAAGACCAATGAGCAGGCGGTCGCCAGCGTCAACAGCCTGGACGGTGAGGCTTACGGCACCACGAATGCGATCGAGGCTCAGCAGTCGCAGCTTACTGACGATGCGGTCGCGCAACGCCAGAACACGCTCAAGAACGGCGACCAGCCCGGCGTATGGGCACAGGCCGTGGGTGCTTCGGGCGACCTGTGGCAGCACGGTCTGTCGGCAGCCAGCTACAACGTCACCGGTGCGCTGATGGGACTGGAGACGCCTGTGATCGGCAATTTGTCCGGCGGCGTGGTGCTGGGCCGCACGTTCATGAACGCAAGCCTCGACGGCCTGGCCGGTCACGTCACCAGCCACGAAAACACGTTGGGCGTGTACGGTCGTCTGGCGTTCGATGACGGCCTGTACCTGGCCGCCCGTGGTCTTTGGTCCACTGACCAGGTGGATGTGCACCGCACGGCCTTGATCGGTAGCACGCTGCAACCGCTCGGCAGCAGCAGCACCGACCACGTGGCTCGGGGCACGGTGGAGTTCGGCAAGACGTTCGCCACCAGCAACGACTGGACGGTGACCCCTTATGCCAGCGTCACGGCGCTCCATATCGACCAGGGCGCTTTCACGGAGAACGGTGCGGGCGGCTTCGGACTGACCGGTGCCGGCGAGGGGCACGATGCCACGCTGGGCAATGCAGGTGTGCGCTTTGGCCACGGGTTCGAGTGGTCCGGTGGACAGAGCGTCCTGAGCGGTTACCTCGCATATCGCCGCGTGTTCAGCGGGATCAACCTGGCCTACACGGCCGCTCTGACTGGCGCCCCGACCGCCACGTTCCAGGCGCAGGGGCAGAGCTTGGCCCGCAACACCGGGCAGGTCGGCGCGACGCTGACGACTCGGGTCAACGAGAGCTGGGACTGGTACGTCGGTGTCGACGCGCAGGCCGCCCGCGGAAAGTCGCATGACGTGAGCGCCAACGGCTGCTTGCGGTACCGCTTCTGAAATTGATGACGCGAAGGACTTGGGGGTGGCCCACCACCCCCTTTTTTCGAAACGGACCCGAGCCCAAATCCAGTGAGCAAGCTACGAATGAAGAAAGCACTGTCGCTTTTTGCCACGGCCGTCGCGCTGACAGTCATCGCGGGCACGGTGGCCGCCGGGGTCAACCCGCCAGCGCACACCGACCTGCTGCCCACGCTGAGCTTGGCTCAGGCACGCGCCGTGGTGGCCAGCGCCAGCAAGGGACAAGCGGTCGCTACTTCTGTTTTTGAGGGAGTGGATGGACTGGTTGGTGCTGTGTACACAGGGGCCGGTGGTGCGCGAGGGATCGTCTGGCTGACTGACCAAGGAAACGCGGTCCTGGACGGCACGCTTCTCGGCCGCGATGGCAGCGACCTAACCAAGGAGGCTATGTACGCCCACGGTCTGCTGCTGACGCCGCAGGCGGCGCTCGTCAAAGCGTTGGGCTCTGCTTCTCGCGGTATCAATGTCGGCAACGCCGGACCGCTGATCACCGTGTTCTTCGACCCGAATTGCACCTACTGCCATATCTTCTACAACGCCCTGACCCCAAAGATTGCCGCCGGCAAGGTCAGGGTTCGCTACGTGGCCGTGGGGACGCTCAAGCCGACCAGTATTCCGCGCGCGGCTTCCATCCTGGGAGCCCCCGAGCCGGTGAAAGCCCTCGCGCAGGACGAGTCGGGCTTCGACAACGCCAATGAAGAAGGCGGCTTCCCGATAGATGCCAAGGTCAGCGATTCCATGAAGGCCGTGGTCACCTCCAACAACGACCTCTTTAAGCAAACGGGACTCGCGGGCACGCCGGCGATCCTCTACTGCTCGAAGGCGTCGGCCGACGTCCAACTGCTGTCGGGCATTCCGTCCGATGTCGAGGCGTTCGTGGCCGCCGCCACGACCTGCCGTTGACGACCGGAGCGCGGCATGAACCGAATGAGCATCGCAAAGGGCTGCTTACTTTTGTCCGCCTCCTTCGGTCTGCTGAGCTGTAACTCCGCTTTCGCCAGTGAAGTGGATGTGCCGGGCCAGTCGATGACGCCTCGGGCTCTCGCCTGCGTGCATGCGGCGGCGAAGTACTACTACCAGGCAAGCGACCCGATCAGCTATCGCGGCTTCGTCGACCTGATCGTCGCCGTACGAATGGCAGAAGGCGGCACGGAAGGGCATGTATCGCGAAATGCGAACGGATCCATCGACATCGGGCCCATGCAGATCAACTCCGTCCACCTGCCGCTCCTTGCAAGCTACGGCATCACCTACAACGCCCTGCTCAACGACACCTGCCAGAACATCGTTGTGGGCGCGTGGATTCTTCACAGCGAGATCAAGGCCGCGCCAACGCTCTGGGCAGCCATTGGGAACTACAACTCCAGGACGCCGACCTACAACCGGCGCTACCAGCTGAGAATCTGGGACAGCCTTCAAAAAGTCTGGGCCTCGCGGCTGCGGCAGCGCACTGCCGGAGAGGGAAAGTCATGACCAAAGAACGAACGAGCGTCGCACATCGCGATCGCGCGCCGACGTGGTGCGCGTCATGGATTCGCCCGCTGTGTGCCATCGGAGTTTTCTGCAGCTGGATGGTGGCGACTGGGCCTGTCTTGGCGGCGTCTCCGCGCGACCAATGCATTGCCGGTGCGTCCAAGCATTACCAGGTTCACCAGGACATCATTCGCGCCGTCTTGCGAACTGAGGGGGGCAGCGTAGGGAGAGTGTCGTGGAACAGCAACGGCACCTACGACATCGGGCCGATGCAAATCAACTCGTCGCACCTGGCCGAGCTCGCGCATTACGGCATTACCGAGGCTGTGCTGCTCAAGAATGAATGCCTGAACGTCTACATTGGCACCTGGATGATCAAGAAAGAGATCGTGTCGGCGCCAGACCTATGGACAGGTCTTGGTAACTACCATTCGCATTCGTCGACCTACAACGCCGACTATCAGTGGAAAGTGTGGCGCCGCTTGCAGCAAGTCAGGATGCTCGCGAAGGAGCCTTGAATATCGCCTTGGTCGCCGGGGAGTTCGTTTACTATGGCAATCAACTCGCGATCGAAGATGACATCGGTGCCCCAAACAAGACCTCGCAAAAGCAGCATGAGCCGATCAGAGGCGAAGCGTTCGCTTAATCTTGCTCAGGGCGAGATCCGCACCCTCGTGCCGTTGATCAGCGATTACAACAGGCGCGTGGAGCGCTGGGCATCAACCACTTTCTTCGTTGTGTGCCTGTGTGCACTCGGTGTTGTTGGACCTCATCAGGAGTGGGTGCTCTACGCGTTCGTGGGAGCACTTGGGTCTGTGTCCGGCGTTGTCTCGGTCTGGCTAAACGCGGTGCAGTGGCGCAGGCGCAGGCGACTCCGGTATTTCCGCCACAAAGCATCCGAAGCAGGCGAGGTGCTGGCGGCGCGCGATGTTCATGGGAAAGGACGGTGATCCCTCAGAACCTTAGGCAGCTGCCTCTGTCGCATCACGGAAATCATACCGGCGAACCTTGATCCAAACGCGAAAAAGCCCCGACACCGTGAGGTGTCGGGGCTTTACTTTTCTGCTCTTGGTGAATCGTTACGCCGCCGCCATCAATCTCGATGTGGCTTCCTGCACTTGACCTTCGCGTTCCGCCTTGCAGGCTTTGGCAAATGCGCACAACCCACATGGGGTGTTGAATGCCATCGCCGATCGCGTAGGGAAATAGCCATCACGGACTTCCTTGGCGACATGCTTGGCTTTCTGCAGGTACTGCTGAACGACATGCGGCTCACGCCGCTTGCCTTTCGACAGGTGCCATCCCGGGTTCGTCTTCTGCTTCACGCCCTCGAAGAACGCTACGCCGGCGACAGGATGCTTGAGTCCCAGTTCCTTCAGATGTGCGTCGATGACGATTTGCTGACAGGTCAGCTGGTCGGACAAGTCCGCAAAACCCTCGGCAGAGAGCTGGGCCGCTGTCTTCATGTCGATGGCCCACGTCAGGCCGGCACGGTCGGTGGCAATCAGGTCGGGAATGACCGTCACGACCACCTGATCCGGCAGGGCAAAACGCAGTTTCCGCTGGGTGAGCAGCTTGCCGTCCAGGCCAACGCATGCCGTGAACCCCGTTGCTTTCCAGGAAGCCGGAAACGCCTTCATCAGCTTGGTGCCGATGTCGCGCAGTTCCGACTCGCTGAATCGCGAGCCCCACTGAATCGCCTCCGCCTCGGTCAGCCGGGTGAACTCGGCGTTGAATGCGTCGACCGCCAGATCGCCATTGCCGCCACCAAGTAGGTCATACAGCACCGCCTCGATAGCGTGGTCGATCGCCTTGCCAAATATGAGCGAATGACCTGTGTAGGGGTCATCCATCCTCATGGCGTACTTGTACTGGTACTGCTTTCCGCAAGTCTCATAAGTGAGGATCGCGGAGGGGCTGAGCTTCTGCATTGTCATGTTGATCTCCTTCGATCACTCCTTCTTGAGACGGGCCTGGCCAAGTTCGGTCAGGATCTTTTCGGCCTCAGCGACGCTCGTCACCTTGACCACCTCTCGACCCAACAGCTTCGACAACTGGTCGATGTTCCGCTGCAGGGAGCGCAGCACCACTTCATCCGGTGATGCGGGCGGAGTGGCCTTCCTTCGTGAGGCAGGATGTTCAACGACCGCAGCCGGCGCCGCTTGAGTCACCTGCTTTTCCGACTGGTCGTCCACCGCGGGTGCGGCGGCCGGTTCGTCGGTGACAAGCCCGGCAGGAGCCAGCTCCGCTGCTGGTGCTGATGCGTTGGTGCCGTAGCGGGACGTGTCCTCTCCCATGGGAACAACGACGATGTCGCCAGCTCCACTTGAGACCACTGACAACGCGGGAGACGAGTCCCTGAGGATTCGGCCCTTGCTGCGTTCCACCACACGAACCTCGTCCAGGTTGAGAACATCACCGCCGAGGCCCTGCGCCGCCATGAGGCGTTGCAAGGCAGCGGTCTCGCCGGATTCCCAATCGCGCAGAAGACCCATGCCTTCAGCGAACGTCTCGACCGGGTCTCGTACATGCATCAGGGCTGATCCGCTGTTGACCACATCCCCAGAAGGGGCACGCAGGCGAGCAGTGAAGATCGTGCCGTTCGGTAGCGGCGGGAGGCCGGCTGCCTTCGGGTTGATCCCCGCCTTGAAGCACTCCGTGTATAACGCCACCAGAGTCGGAGCGAACTCCGACGCATGCTTGCACTCACGCTCGATCCGCCAGCCGTCCGAATTCGGAAACATCTCCAGAAACTTGGGGAGACGTGCCGAGACGGGCATGTAGGTAGAAGTGGTGCCGTCATCGTTGCCGATGACTACAGGTACTGCTTTGCTCATGACGACACTCCTTTACAAACTGCCGTAGTGGCCGAACGGATCTTCCTCGCCGGCGCTTACCGGCGCGGGCGCATAGGACTGTTCGGACTGATTGCCGCGCGATGGCGGTGTGGGTTGCCGAGCCGGCTCCTGGGGAGCGGACTGGCGCTGCTGGGCCGGCGGTGCACGTGATGCCGGCGCGTCCTGGCCGAACGGATCGTCCTGTGATGCCGGAGGTGCCTGTCGGCGTTGCGCGACCGCAGCAGGGATCACCGAGTCGGCGATCACTTCCGTGGCATACGCGGTACTTCCATCACGCTGGGTGAACTGCGAGGTATTGATCGACCCGTGAATCACGACGCGGCAGCCTTTTGACAGGGTACCGTTGAGTTCTTCCGCGAGCCTCCCGAATACCTTGACGGTGTGCCAGGTGGTGAAGTCTTTCCACGAGTTGTCGTTTTGGCGGCGTGGAATGTTGGTGGCAACCCGCAAGCGGGCGACCATGCCTCCGTTGCCATTTGTCCGGATTTCCGGATCGGCACCGATTCGGCCATGCAAAATGACCAAGTTCATATCACGCATAACACATCCTCCCGCGCAAGCTGCGATGAGCAAGCACGTCTCCTTTGAGTCCCGATAGCGCGTCGGGTCGCGATGCCGTCAAGGGACGGAATCCGAGACATGTCGCGTAGCGACATGGGGGGAGGGCAAGGCCCTCGTGGCGCGCGGACGGGCGCCGAAGGTGTGGGGCAGATCGTTGCCGCGGACGGCCCGCATCACGCGGACAGTCGGAATGGTGCCCGGCACATGGCGCGAAATCAAGCGGCGGGCGGCCAGATGACGCCTGGAATCCTCAATTCGCCGGCTTGAACCCGTCCAGCTGAGCTGGGTCGCGTGATCTGGCTCGGAACAATGGATCTCCCAACCGGAGGATCCACGAATGAATGTTGAAGATGCGTCCACAGTGACCGAACCGAGCGCCGAGGGTGCCGTCCATGCCTCGCCGTCCACCGATGCCCAAACCCCTGGCACAGACGTGGCGCGCCGCCCGGCCCGCGACGCGCACAACTGGTCGGCCGACAACACCCAGGCAGGCCGCAAGTCGGACAACTTCACCTTTGTACCAAGGGACTCCACGCTCTATTTCACGCGCAAGCACACGCTCTGTACGCCGCCGATCCAGCGTGCCTACGGCCAGATCTACGAGCGGACGGCCTACGCCCTGCACGAAGTGGACATCATCCTGCCGATCGTGGCCCGCGCCAACGACGAAGCGATCGAGAAGGTCTCAACGCTGGTGGACAACCAGTTCCACAAGCTCGAGCGCTTCCTCGAGGTCCAGAACGCCCAGCTTCAGGCGGTGATTGACGCTGATGGCGGCGAGATGGAACAGGGAGCCTTCTCCGGCGGCGTTCAGATCGAGGTCCGCGTGTATTCCCCGCGCGCTCGGCGCCTGCTGGACATGATCGTCCAGTTCGACAACCTGGTTGCCAAGGGCAACCACCTGCATCTCGCGTCGCTGATGGACCAGCTGGAGTTTCGCCGCTTCTGCTTCAACTGCCGGGTGGAGCTGGTACGGGTCGGCCGGACAATCTGGAAGATGCACGATGTGCACGTGAAGGCGCTGCGCCGAGTGAGTGCCAACGCCAAGCGCCAGGCCGAAGAGGCGCCGGACCACCTCACGCGCGAGGCGGCCTTGACCATCAGTCAGCATGCTGACGAGCTGCTCGCCACGTCGGTGGCCAATTCGGTCAAGCCGGGCGACGACATCTTGGGTGAACGCGCCTTGGCGCTGGAGACCGGGATGAACGTCGAGGATGCGCTCGCCGACGGGGAAAGCGAACATGCTACAGGTCCACGTCGCGCCTCACGTCGGGCGGCGGCGCACTGACGGATGGCCTTGAACGCCGACCAGCAACGCGGCGTTGTCGCGCCGGGACACCTGCTCATCACCGCAGGCCCCGGCTCCGGCAAGACGCGGGTGCTGGTCGAGCGTACCCAGCGAATCCTGTCCGAGAGCGACCAAGCCGTCGTCTGCTGTGTGACATTCACGCGCGACTCGGCCAACGAAATACGCGAACGCCTGGAAGCCCGCCTGGGCAAGGCCGCGAGCAAGCGCATCCTGACGGGCACCTTCCACGCCTTGGCTATCCAGCAGCTCAAGGCGCACGGCACGGAAGTGAATATCGTCGGCGAGGCTGAGCAACGCTTTCTCCTGCGCCGCGCCTGGGAAGAAAGCGGTGTGAACCGCAAGGACCTCAACTTCACCGAGGCGGTCAAGAGCGTCGAGTATCACAAATCGACGCGCATGCCGGCGCCGGAGAAATCAAACGAGCAGAGAGTAATCGCCCAGTACGAAACCATGTTGCAGGAACACGGCAGCATGGACTTCACGGACGTGCTCACCAAAGTGGTCGACGGCATGGAGGACCGCATTATCCAGCCGCTGGCCATCACCCATCTTTTGGTCGACGAATTCCAGGATGCGGATTCAGTGAACCTGTCGTGGGTACTGGCTCACGCCAACGCAGGCATTCAGACCACCGTCGTCGGAGACGATGACCAGTCGATCTATTCCTTCCGACATGCTCTCGGATTCGACGGCATGAACACCTTTCTCATCGGAACCAACGCCGAGCAAGTCACGCTAGCGGTGAGCTACCGCTGCGCCCCCGAAGTCCTCGGCCCGGCCGCGCGCCTGATCCGTCACAACAAAGAACGCGTGCCCAAGCAGCTGCGCACGATGGCGGCGCCGGGTGGCACGATCGTTCGCAAGGACTTTGCCGACGGCAACGCCGAGTTGACGGCCGCAGGCACTTACCTGCAAACGGTCGTGCAGGCGCACAGCGCCGTCCTCTTGTCGCGCACCAAGTTTGCGCTCAAGGAAGCGGCCACGATTTACGAAGATGCGGAAATCCCGTACGAAATGGTCGGTGGCGGTTCGATCTGGAGTGCCGGCGTGCCGGCCATGATGCGCAACCTGCTGAACGTCAGTTGCGGGCAGGGCGGCCGCATGCTGGCCAACGTCCTCATGTCGGTCAATGTCCCTTGGGTAGTCACAGTAGCGGCGCTGCAGCATACGGAAGGTCATGCGCGTCCCCTCGAGGCGATTCTCACGAAGGATTGGTTACCAAAAAAGCAAATGTCGGACCGCGACGATGCGCGCTGGGCTGACCTGTGTCACCGCATTGACGCCTTCCGCTCTCGTGCCATGCGTGACGCCGCGCCAGAGGATGTGATCGACGGTGCCCGCGCGTTTTTCGAGCCGAGTCTCGGCGACGAAAAGCGCCGAAGCCTAGCGGACGCTACCGCGAATATCTTGAAACGACGGCGTGGATCGCTACGCGAGCGGCTGGCGAACCTGGATCGCGACAGCGACAAGAAAGATGCCGATGGGCCCAAACGCATACAGCTCATGACGCTCCACGGCTCCAAAGGACTGGAGTGGGACGTGGTCTGGATGATCGGGCTGAACCAGGGGGTCTTGCCTCATTCCGATGGTGTGGAAGATGAAGAGCGCCGGCTTTGCTACGTCGGCATGACGCGTGCGCGCGACGTGCTTGTGATGAGTCGAAGCGTCGCAGACGGACAGGTAAGCAAGTTCCTCGGCGAGGCCGGTCTCGAGCTCGATGACATTCTTCAGAGGCAATAGGCGTGCTGGAACAGAAAAAGGTCATCCACCTGATTGCTGGGAATGCCATGGCGGAAAGGCCCGCGCCACCGGGAGAGCAAGCGATTGCACGGTGGAGTGCTTGCCTTCGCCAATTGATCGACAAGCGGTCAGCCGATGTGCGGTGGCTGGCCGCCGAGCTTCTGTCGGCACAGGCTGACGAGGGAAACAAGCGTCGTGCAGATGGATGGCTGGCCAGGCAGCTGCAGGACTTCGAACTCCAGGTCATTGGCAGTGCCCTTGACGACGGCGGAGAGGAAGGCCCGGACATGGAAGGCGCCGAGCGGGCTGGCGGATGGGTGAATAGATCCGTCATAGGCGGCGACAACTTGCCGTTACGCATGGCAGCCGCGCTCCGCTCAAACACCGGCGAACGCAGCTACACAAACGAAGAAAGGGAGGCGATCCATCGAGGGATTTTCAACATCCGCGCGGCGCCGCCAACACCGAATCAGGAACTCGTCATCACGGACATCCCATGAACAAGCAAATCTTCCTCCACCTGCTGGCGATCGCGCTGTTGCTGCCCTTGTTCATACATCCGAGTGAGCTATCTCCTTGGAAGGTGATCTGGCTGTGCTTCGGCGCGCCATGTCTTTTCGCGCTCGCCGTGCACCTCTATCAAGGTCCCAGCGAGGGCACGTAGGGAGCACTCACATGCAGCGTGACTCGATAGGTTCGACCGCAGATCAACGGGAATCGCGTGTGTCGCGCGTGGCCGTTGCCACGGGCGTTTTGCTGATCGAGTGCGCCATTACGCTTATCTGCCTCATCGTCATTCTCACATTTCGAGTCGTTGGCTGGGTGCGCAATGACTGATTCGATTGTAAAGTTCACGAAGCTTGCTGAAGCGCGATGGCGCTGCCTGGTTGCCCTCAGTGCGCCGAGCTGCGCGATTCGAGCGTCCAGCTTTGGCTACGTCGGATTCCCCCACGTGCGCTTTCGCAAGCCTCAGGGCGCTGCCTTCGCGGGCGCAAAGTTACGGCACGGAATGCTGGCTGATGGAGTAGTCACGCCGCATTTTGTCTCTGGTGAATATCGCATCACCCAGAAGGGCCGTGCTGAGCTTGCGGCGGTTGAGCGAACCCGTCACGACCGCGAGCAACCAGTACCCGCCGAGCGAACCAACGGTAAAGACGACAGGCAGCACCACGTCAGTCAAGGGTGGCAGGAAGGCGATTGACCATGGCTGACTGCAACGGATCGACAAAGACATTCACTCACGCCGAGCTCTGCCAGATCGCGCGGCGATGGCTGCTATTTCCACACAGTCGTGGCGGCCACGGTTGCCAGGTCGCGTTCGTCGAGACCCGGGTGGGGTCACTGTCCGGTGAAATTCCGGACGCGATCGGGTTCCGTGTCAACGAGTGGTTGAATGGGTCCGTGGTGGTCGAGTGCAAGGCATCCCGGGCGGACTTTCTGGCGGATCGGAAGAAGCCCCATCGGCAGAGCGCCGGTATGGGTCGGTGGCGCTACTTCGCCTGTCCCGAAGGGATGATTGGTGTCGACGAACTTCCACCGCGCTGGGGGCTGCTGGTCGTCGGCGCACGTGGGACGATCCGGGCCGTCGCGGGAGCGGCAGCCGTGTTGCCGAAGCACTCCAAACAGAAGACGTGGCCCGACGTAGCGTCTGAGATGGCGAAGTTCGAGCTCGAGAACGATCACGGCAGAGAGGCACTCCTGCTGGCGAACCTGCTTCACAGGGTCGGTGATGCGGAGGCGCTGAACCGCAGGCTGAGAGAGGCGGATGCCGTGGTTCATCGTCAGAACAGGGTGATCGAAAAACATCGGGGTGAAGTTGAGCGCCTGCGCACGCAGCTATGCGCGGCGATGAGCGAGAGCGCAGCTGGTGTGTCGCCGTGAGGCGCGTTGCGCAGGCGGGCCGTTCGTTTCAGCCAGAGGTCCGGCGGTGGATCGTCGACGAACGCGGCGCACAAGCACAGAGGCTATGCGAGGTGCTGGGCTACGAGAAGGACGAAAGCGGACGCCGCCTGGCGCGGATTCGATTCTTCGGACAGCAGGACTTCTTCGAGCCGGCTGAAACCACAATCTCGCCTCGAAAGCTGCGGCCGTATAAGCCGCCACGGCAGGTGCGGCCGCCGAAACGCAGCGAAAGAGAAAAGGTACTTACTGCGGTTCGCACGAAGGAGAGTAAGCCGTGAAGCGTTGCACCTGGGCGACATTTGAGGCCGCCTTCCTCAGGCGCTGGCGCACGGCCACCTTTGTGTCGCCACCGCCGGATATGTCGCGCATCGACTGGAGGCGTGCGCGGCAGGACTGGCATAGGCACCTATGTACTGGCGCCGAAGCCGCATCCATTCAGTTGTTCGATCTTGCCGCCGGTGGCAAAGCCATGATGATGGGAGGTCCATTGCCGCTTTCGCATACGGCATCTTGCGGGCCGGCGCGCGTCGCGCGAGCGCATCTATTCCAGAACAATTAAGGGAAAGCACCATGCTGGACGAAAACCAAATCGCGACCCAGGCCGAGCGATCCTTCATTCGCGGGGCGATCTACTCGCTACCGCGCAAGTGGAAATGGGCAGGCACGATCCTGATTGTCGTTGGCACCTACGTTGCTCACCGATTCAACCTAATGTAACGGGCTACTCAAACGTACAATTGGGCAGCGCGTCGCTTGCTCGATCTGCAACGCCAGCCTCCGCGCTCTTCGCCGAAGCTCCTGTCGAGGGCGGCCTTGCTAAAACAGAAACGCCGCCCATCGGGGCGGCGTTTGTCTGGTGCATCGGCCGCAATTGCGCGGACGCGATCGGTGCCAGGACTTCCCAGACGGTTACAGGATTCCATTCCGGGCATGCTGCGTCATCAGCGCGAAAGCTATTGTGGCGTAGGGTTTCCCCGTTTTAGCCGTAGCTGTGGTCTCAGGGCGTTACGAGTCGCGGAGCTGCGGATGCGCGCCGGCGTTGCCACTACCCATCGCCTGGGCCAGCGCGTCTGCGAGGTTACGAAGCAGGGTTTCGCGGTGCCTGGCCACCTGAGCCTCGTACTCCTCCCACACGGTAAGGTGCAGATCGTGCAGCGTGGTGTGGGCTTGGGGTTCGGACCACGCGGAAACCAGCCACTTAATGTCTGTCGGATTGAGCAGCTTCAGGTGCTTGTAACCGAGTTGACCGTAGGTGAATGGCAGCCCCTTCAAGACAACGCCGGGGACGGCCTGCATGACGTTGTAGCCGGGGCCATGACTCTTGGCCGAGTAGGGAATGGAAAAGGAATCCATTGCCGCCAGCCAGTACAACAGGGTCAGCTGTTCCTCATAGTGCCCGCCGACCTTTCGCTGCTCCTTGATCAGTGCGCGAGTCGCGATGGCTGCCTCGCGGAAGGCCGCCGGCAGCGGTAGGTTGTCGATCGCCAGGCGGAGACGTTGGGCTGGTTCACCCCGGAGACTCTTTATCCGGTCAGCCCAGAAGGTGCCGGACTGGATGGCATCCCGATGGCCGCGCAAGAAGTCGTCCGCGAACGAAGTGGTTTCGCTTGCTGATTCTGTGGTGTGCCAAGACTGTGTCACGGGATTCCAGGGCCTGACAGGTGGCGTCGAAAGAACATGCGGCACCCCTCAAGGGTACCGCGGTTCGGCGCGGTCTGGATCATAACGAGACAAATGTCGCGAAATGAGATTAAGCTGTCGCGGTACGACCGTTCACCGGACACCGCCATGCGCCGACCCGACAAGCCCACCGCCGAAACCGTCCTCGAGACGCTGCAGACTTTCTACCGGACGCACGGCGTGCTGCCGTCGTACGAGGGCATCCGCGCGGCGCTTGGATTGCGCACCCGCAGCATGGTGCAACGGCGGGTGGAGGTACTCATGGAGCAGGGCTTTCTATCGAGCGTTGCCAAGGGAGCCAAGCGAATGGCACCAGGGCCGCGCTTCTTCGAGCGGGCGATCGGCCGTCCGATACCCGCGGGCATTCCCGACGTGGGCGAGCTCGGCCTCGATGAGCGGATCGCAATCGACAGTTTCCTCGTGCCCGATCCGGCACGGACAGCTCTGCACAGAATCAACGGCGACTCTATGATCGAGCGCGGCCTGTTCGATGGAGACATGGCTGTCGTTGAAATGGGGAAGCGGGCGTCGGCGGGCGACATTGTGCTTGCTCGTCTCGACGGTGCGGAGACGATCAAGGTCCTGGCGCACGACTCGAAGGGCAACTACCTGCTTCCGGCCAATCCTGCCTATCGCGAGCTGCGCCCGGTCACGGAATTGACCGTGCTCGGCGTGGTGGTCGGTACCTTCGGCCGACGTTGACGACACACAGCCATGTCGACCGCACGCATCCCATCGGAGGCGCTCCTCAACATCCCCGGCGTTTGGCGCGCCGGACGGGCAGCTGCAGCTCACGGGGCCACCAGCACCGGGTATCGGGTGCTGGATGCCGCGTTGCCCGGTGGCGGGTGGAGCACCGGATCGGTCACTGAGTTACTGCCCGTGGCCACCGGGATCGGAGAGATCCACGTACTCGCGCCGGCGCTGGCCACCGCTGCCGCATCGGGCGCCATCGTGTTCCTCGACCCGCCGGCAGAGCCAGGGCTTGCCGCGCTCACGCATTGGGGGGTGCCGGGCGGTCAGTTGACCATCGTCCGGACGCGCACACCGCGCGATCGCCAGTGGGCCGCTGAGCAGCTGCTGCGGTCCAACACCACAGCTGCGTTGCTGGTCTGGGAGCCACACCCGGTCGAGCGTGGCATGCGCCGCCTGCAAGTGGCCGTCGAAGCGGGTCGTGGTCTGTGCTTCACCTTCTGTCCGCCTGCGACCGCGCATCAGTCCAGTGCTGCGGCACTGCGCATCGCCCTCGCCGGGACGCCCAGACGTGGCGAACTCCAGGTGAACATCATCAAGCGACGTGGCAACCGGCTTACGCCGTTCTTCTTGGACATGAGTGATGCTGTGGCTCGCGCTCCAGTTTCCCGCGCTCGCGCTTGAGTCGGTACCGGCCTCCCTTGCCGGGCCGCGCGTCGTTGCCGATCGCTTCGTGCGGTTGGCCGACGCCGAGGCCACACGCGCCGGCGTGCGCATCGGATCCACGCTGGCCAGTGCACGGGCGTTACTCCCTACGCTGGTGGTGATCGCCCCGACCGATGGGCGACATACCATCGCGCTCGAGGACCTGGCGCCGCGGCTGGGTGCATCAACATCCGTCGTCTCGATCGACAGCGACGGGCCAGCGTTGCTCGGCGAGATCGGCGCGAGCACGCGTCTGTTCGGCGGCGTTGCTGAAACCATCAGGCACGTGCTCGATGCCTTCGCCGATACGGGTATCACGGTGGCGTGGGCCGTCGCACCGACGCCTGGCGCGGCGCTGATTCTGGCTACGGAGCGCCCGCACATGGTGGTCACCGAACCGGGCGGGGTGGCCGATGCACTCTCGCCGTTGCCGGTGCAGTGTCTGCCGCTGGCGGACAAGCTGATCGCGCAGCTGGTGCGTGTGGGTGTGCACCGCATCGGCGAGATTCTGCAGCTTCCGCGTGCCGGGCTGGCGCGTCGTCTTGGCGTGGCCAGCGTGCAGACGCTCGACAAGCTGCTCGGCGGCACGCCCGACCTTCGTGCTCGCTGGACAGCGCCGGAACACTTCGAGCGACGGATGGAATGGCCGGACGCCGTCGAACAGCTGGAAGCCATTTCCTTTCCTTTGCGACGCCTGGTCGGCGACATGGCCTCGTATCTGAGCATGCGGGCACAACGCGGTACCGTATGGCGGCTTGTGCTGGAACACGAACGCATTGCGTCGTCGAACATCGACATCGCATCCGCAGCGGGTGGCGCCGATGCAGCGCACCTCTACGCCACCTCCTATGAGCGGCTGGCCAGCACCGGACTGCCGGCACCCGTCGTGGCGATGCGTCTTCACCTGGTAGCCACGCGGGAATCGCCGCGAGAGTCCGACAGCCTCTTCTCCGACAGCACCGCCGGCGAGCGTGCTGCTGCGCTGATCGATCGTCTGCAGGCGAGGCTCGGTACCGATGCGGTGTACGGCTTGCAGGGAACGGCGGACGCCCGACCGGAAATGTCGCAGCGGCCGGTACCGGCGGGGCAGGCCATGCCGGCGACGCTGCGTGCTCGCTGCCGGCCGAGCTGGTTACTTGCCGTCCCCCAGCCACTCGGGCCGACGCCGACGGAGCTGTCGATGATCGCCGGCCCGGAGCGGATCGAGTCTGGATGGTGGGATGGCGACGATGCTCGCCGCGATTACTTCCTGGCGCAGAACGCACACGGGCAGACCTTGTGGATCTACCGCGATGTGCGCGCCGGCGGCTGGTTTGTGCACGGCATGTTCGGGTAGCGCCGTGGCGAACCTAGCCGAGCATCTCCTCCATCGCGGGGAACAGGACAGAATTGCGGGACGGCGAATATCGCGCTCCCTGCCGCGCGGCCGTGGCCAAGTCCTCGGCCGACCAGCCGGAGCGAACGAGCTGCGCGACCACGTCCTCTGTCAGATCGACAGCGTCGTCTTGCACGATCACCTGCGCGATCGTGCGATCAGCGGACTGCAGCTTGAGAAGGAAAGCCCGCAACTCGTCCACCGGGTAGTCGGCACCGCCGATTGCTCGGTGACCAATAACCGGATGGTCGAGTGCCACCTGGAAGAATGGCCCGTTGAGCGTGAATCCGCCTTGCCACAGGACGGAGAACTGATTGGCAGTCTCCTTGATCGGCGACGGCTGCGTTTCTCCGTGCCAGACCAGGCAGCACGCGCGCTCACTGATCGGATCGAGCAGCCAGGCATCGCCGGCACCGGTGGAAAAAACGATGAAGGGCTGTGCGCTGGATGTCTCCGAGCCGGTGACGACGATACGTGCCTCGCCGGCCAGTTCGGCCGCAACGATCTGGGCAACCGTGCCAACCAGCGACCGTTCTTGCGTGACGCCATCGGTCTCCCGGTGACAGAGAACAACGTGATGCCAATGCTCGTACCCGGCGGTGCGGGCAACACGATTCAACAGCTCGGCATGCTTGCCGCCGCCGTTGCGCCCGAGGCGCTTGGCTTGCTTCTTGAGGGTTTCGACCTTGGCGGTCGTGGTAGGAATGAAACGCATGGTGACTCCTCGCTGAGGGCGAACGCCAGGTGCTCACTGCCCAGATTCACCGACAGGGGGGAATCAGGAAATATCAGGTGGAGACCGTCCCGCGAGGGTTTGCCAGGGGTGAGCAGCAGGCGTCGGTCAGAGCCGAGAGAGATCGTAGCACGCAGAATGCTGCGCGGTAGCGAGGCTCCACCATGAGCTACGCCGAGCTGCACTGTCTCTCCAACCTGTCTTTCCTGCGCGGAGTGTCGACGGCCCGGGAGTTGTTCGTACGAGCGACGTCGCTGGGATACACGGCACTTGCGATCACTGACGAGTGCAGCCTTGCCGGCATCGTTCGGGCACTTGAAGCATCACGGGGCACCGGCCTGCCGCTGATCGTGGGAAGCGAGATCACGGTGGAGGAGGGCGCAAAGCTGGTGCTGATCGCCCAGGACCGCGCCGGCTACGCGAACCTGTGTCAGATCATCACCATCGCGCGATCGAGGGCGGAGAAGGGACGCTATCGAGCACTGCTGCAGGACTTCACCGATCGCGCAGACGGGCTGCTGGCGATCCTGTTGCCCGCCAACAAAGATGGGCACGTCCACGGGGACGCTGACGCGCATGCCGTGCAGCTGGCCACCTACTTCCCGGATTGCCTGTGGATCGGCGTGGAACTGCATCGAGGAGCCGATGACGCCGGCACGCTGGCGACGGTGACGGAGCTGGGTCAACGTCACAACATTCCCCTTGTCGCCGCCGGCGACGTGCACATGCACCTGCGCCGCCGCCGCGCGCTGCAGGACGCGGTGACCGCGATTCGTCTGGGAACCACACTGAGCGACGGGGCCGGCGAGCTGTTCCCGAATGGCGAGCGTCATCTGCGATCCCTGGAGGAGCTGGGCGAGATCTACCCGTCCGCCCTGCTCGAGGAAACCGCCGCGATCGCGCGTCGCTGCACCTTCGACCTGACCGGCATGGGCTATCAGCATCCGCACGAAGTCGTCCCGCTGGGACAGTCCCCGAGTGACTGGCTGCGCTACCTGACGTTTGAAGGCGCCAAGACGCGCTGGCCAGGTGGAACACCCCCACGGCTGCTGGCGCAGATCGAGCACGAACTGGGTCTGATCGCGGAGCTTCGGTTCGAAGCCTTCTTCCTGACGGTCGAGGACATCGTCCGCTTTGCGCGGTCGCGGAACATCCTGTGCCAGGGTCGCGGCTCGGCAGCCAACTCAGTCGTTTGCTACTGCCTGGGCATCACGGAAGTCGACCCTGTGCGTGGCCACCTCCTGTTCGAGCGCTTCCTGTCTCGCGAACGTGCGGAACCTCCGGACATCGACGTGGATTTTGAGCACGAACGGCGCGAGGAGGTCATTCAGTACGTATACGCGAGGTATGGTCGTGACCGGGCAGCTCTGGCGGCAGCGATCACCACCTACCGGCCGCGCAGTGCGGTGCGCGATCTCGGCCGTGTGCTTGGACTCGGTGCCGACCTGATTGATCGCATCGCCGGTGCCGTGGGTGGCTGGGACAGTGCCGAGTCGATGCCAGCGCTGCTGGCGGAGGCTGGCGTCGACATCAGCGGGCCGGTGATCCGGCGTCTGCTGGGGCTGGCCACCGAGCTGATCGGCACGCCGCGCCACCTATCGCAGCACGTCGGAGGCTTCGTCATCAGCGCAGCTCCGCTGCATGACCTGGTGCCGCTGGAGAACGCGCGCATGCCGGGTCGGACGGTGTGTCAGTTCGACAAGAACGACCTGGAAACTCTGGGACTGCTCAAGGTCGACATCCTCGCGCTGGGCATGCTCTCAGCACTGCGCCGCACGTTCGGCCTGATCGCGCGCCACACCGGCACGGCGATGTCGCTGGCAGACATCCCACCGGAGGACCCAACGACCTACGCGATGCTGCAACGTGCCGACACCGTTGGACTGTTTCAGGTCGAGAGCAGGGCGCAGATGTCGATGCTGCCGCGGCTGCGCCCGACGTGCTTCTACGACCTCGTAGTGCAGACCGCCATAATTCGGCCTGGCCCGATCCAAGGTGGCATGGTTCATCCCTACGTCCGGCGCCGACAAGGCAAGGAGGCGGTGACCTATCCTTCGCCGGAAATACGCGGTGTGCTCGAACGAACACTCGGTGTGCCGCTCTTTCAGGAACAGATCATGTCGCTGGCGGTGGTCGCCGCGGGCTTCACACCTGGCGAGGCCGACCACCTGCGCCGTTCGATGGGCGCGTGGGAGCGACACGGCACGCTCGACCACTTTCAGCAGCGCCTGCTCACCGGCATGGCCGAGCGCGGATATTCGGCGGCCTACTCGGCGCAAATCTGGGCCACTATCCGGGGATTCGGCAGTTACGGATTCCCGGAGAGCCACGCGGCGAGCTTTGCTCTTCTGACGTATGCCTCTGCTTGGTTGAAGGCTCACCATCCGGCCGCGTTCCTCTGTGCACTGTTCAACGCACAACCCATGGGTTTCTACACCAGGGATCAATTAGTACAGGACGGCCGCCGGCACCGCATCGAAATACGGCCGCCGGACGTACGATTTAGCGAGTGGGAATGTCACCTGGAAGGCATGCGGTTCAAACCGTTGACCAGCGACGACCCAGCGAGCACACCAGTCATTCGCCTTGGACTGCGGGAGATCCACGGGCTGCGCGAGGACAGCGGCAAGCGGATTGTGTGGGCGCGATCGCAGGCGCCATTCCGTGACCTGGCCGATCTCGCTGCACGGGCTGCGCTCGATCAGCGGGATCTACCGCTGCTTGCTGATGCTGGAGCACTGGAGGGATTGGCTGGTCACCGGCACCAGGCGCGCTGGCTGGCTACTGGCATCGAGCGCACCTTGCCGTTGTTCGCCGAGTCCACGCCGGAGCAGATACCGGCGCTGCGTCACCCGACTGCAGAGGAAACCATGAGTATTGACTTTGCCACCCTCGGCATTTCGACGGGCGGGCATCCCATGTCGCTACTGCGCGACGAGCTAGCTGCGCGTGGCGTGGTGCCGCTGGCAGCCGCTGCGTGTGCCTCGCATCATCAGCGAGTGAAGTGTGCCGGCATGGTCGGGATGTTGCAGCGTCCACCCAGCGCCGGCGGCGTGGCCTTCCTCACGCTAGAGGACGAAACGGCGTGGCTCAACGTTGTGGTATGGCCGGACGTTGCCGATCGATACCGGTGGGTGCTGCGAAGCGGATTCCTTGCCGTCGACGGGCGCATTGAACGCGTCGACGGCGTGGTCCACCTGATTGCGGCAGCTCTGGCACCGCTCGCTGAACGTACTGGGCAACGGCGCCCATCTTGCGTCGATTCCTCTGCTATGGGATGATTGAAATGCCCGCAACGGGCCGCCGACCGACGCGATGCTCGGACACCCAAAGGCGAGGCCGCCATGCCTCGCAGCGCCGATGCGATCCGTGCGTCTCGCGCCGACACCCCACCGCCACAACCCTCCGCCGAGATCACTTGGATCTGGAACGGACTATCGCGAACCCCTTTTCACTCCTGACGCCGGTCACCACACCGTGCACTGACTTCGCCTGCCTCTAACGGCACGCGAGGTGAGGGCATGGACTGCCGGCGGCGTTATCGAAGCGTCAGCTTCGACCGCTACTCGGTGCGCTACCGAGACACACAGGAGGCAACACCATGTCGTACGAGATCGAGTACCGCTACGCCGCGTTCTGTTTCGATGGACAGCGGGCCTACAAAACGTTCAATGAGATCGCAGAGTCCCAGGGGAACAAGACGTTCTACCCGGACTACTCCAGCGAGAACTGCGCCGTGACGTTTCTTGAACACGGCTCAAACAACACGTACAGCACCGACAATCGTCGTGCGCGTAGCTGGGGTCTGCAGCATGTGGGCAAGTCCGCCGATGTGATGCGACGGATCATCGAGTCGTCGGTGTACGCCGAGTCTGGCATGACGCAACCGCAGAACCGTTACCAGAAGGCGGAAGCGTTCATCGCAGCCAACCGTAAGCGCCTGGCTGCGGCCATGCCTCTGGAAAGGCTCTTTGAGCATGTCCGTGGCGCAACGCTGGCTTTCGTCGTCCACTCCTTCAACCAGACGAAGGCCGACGAACATCCGTGGTGGCAGCAGGCAGTCGCCAATGGGAGAACGTATGTCCCTCGCTACTACGACATGGCGCAAGCCTTTCGCTTTCCGGTGCACTCGATTGAAACCCTCGAGTGTGCCCTTCTGACGATTGCCGAGGTAGGCGACGGTCAGTGCGGCACGATGGCATCACACGGCGACTCTACAAACGTGAGTTCGGCATTGGATCGCTTATGCGATGAGAAGCAGCTGGAACTCCTTTGCGGTTGACAGAGCAACGCTGAAACCTCGCCACGGCGAGAACCCAAGGTAGGCGGGTCTAGTCCCGTATCAGAGCAAAACCACTGCCATCGGCAAACCCTTCGCCGATGGCGTAGGCGTTTGTCCGATGGCGTTCATTTCTACTCAAGAGAGAGGAGCGACACCATGAACGCAGTAGCAAGGGAAGTGAAGTTGCAGGTCAATGAGAGCGCGCTGTTCCGCAACATGGAGCATGCGTTCTCGGCCAACACGGTATTGGGCGAGCTGATCCAGAATGCGCGTCGTGCAGGCGCATCCAATATCCAGGTCTTTTTCAATGGCACCGCTTTGACCGTGAAGGACGACGGCCGCGGCATCGGCAACCTGCAAAACCTGCTGACAGCCGCTGGGTCGGGCTGGAATGAGAAGGTGGCGAAAGAAGAGCATCCGTTCGGCCTGGGCTTCTTGTCGACGCTGTACGTTTGCAAGATGATCAGTGTGTCGTCGCGGGAGCGTGGCAAACCGGACGGCGAGAACTTCAACGCGCTAACCGAGGAACTACTCGACCAAAAAGGAGCCACGGTGGCGATGCATGTGGCGATGGACGTGGGTACGATCGTGCAACTGCTTGGGTTCGATATCCCGGCGTTACGGGATCAAACCGACGAACTGCAGCGTATGCGGGCCGTCGGCCGCGTCTTAGCCGAAATGGTTAAGGGCTTTCCCATTCCTGTGTTCTACAACGGCGAGGAACTGGAGCGGCCGCACGCTGTAGGTGAGGGATTCGATGCCACCGGAGTCGGCCACGTCAGGCTGGATATGGACTCAATACACTGGGACCATCTCTACCTTCAGGGTCTGCCAATCTCGACAAACAACCGCTTTGGTCCCCGTTCCTCCATTGGCTCAGTCCTGCATCTCGACAGTACATTTGTCGCTAAAATGCCGGACCGGACGGAGCTGGTGGATCCGATCATGGCGAACGAGCGTGTCAATCGTGCGAAGCGACTGCTTGCCCGCCAGAGGCTCGATGCGTTGAAGGCGTCGATGGATCCCGAGTCCTTTGTGAAGTCGCACGCCGCTCAATGCGTAGACTGGGGCTGCGTTGACTTGCTCAACGACGTCGACGTTGTGCCGGGCAAGTGGTTCGTTGATTGGAACTACGAGCAGGCCGGTCCCGACCGGACCGGATGCAGCAGGGACGTGCTTGGCGGCGTGCTGAGCCGGGAGGACCTTGAGGCTGCGCGCGTCTTCGTCATGCCCGACTCCGGGGAAGGTCTGGCGCAGTGCTGGCTGATGGAAGGGAAGCACTATGCACACGAGGTGACCCACGTGCTTGATGATGGTCACTGGCTCAAACGCCTGGCGGTGGAGATCTCCAACAGTGACGTTGAGGTCATCATCAATGGCGAGATTGGCCGTAGTGACGTCTATCTTATCGGTCCAAATGATGGCATCGAGCTTGTTGTGGCAGATGAGGTTCTTCTGCGACACAACGCCTCCTGCATCACGTATGCCTCAAATGTCGCGTATCAGATGGAGACCCTTACCTTGTTCTGCGCAAGGTCTGCGAACGCCAGCTCCGGAACGGTTCAACTGGGGACCTACGAGGATGAGCACGACCAGTACCGTGAGGAGTGGGAAGACGAGGACTCCAGGGACGTGGATAAAGCCAAGATGGAGATGTTGGCAAATGACCCCGCTGAGCTGTTGACCATCATGCTGAACTTGCACGGTGGGTTGTCAGCCAACACTCAGCTGGCGAACGGGACTTTTACCGTCACGTTCGATGAGAACGGCAAGCTGAAGGAAGTGCTCGCCGTGTAAGACCGAAGACGCCCGCCGACGATGGGGGCGTCTTTTTTTGTGGACGCCTTATGGGTCAACCCACGAGGTGCGCTCTCGGACGATGCCTCTCCCACGACCTCAGATCCTCAACGGTATGGCGATCCCTGTTGGCCTCCTTCAGCTCCGTGGCCAACGTCGCCGCAGCCATCCAGGTCGAACGCTGCCCGACCTCCGTCGGAACGCCGCCGACCCACGACACGACAACCCACGGGGTACTTATTCGCTTTCTTCCCACTACGACGCTCCGACTGGCGATGCCGGAGAACCTACCTTGATCCAGTCGCACAACCAGCGACGGGACGCAGGATTCACACGAGTTGCTTACAATGGCCACCGATTGATTGCGCACCGTGGGTCGGCGATCGACTCCGAAAACAGAGGACATTCCTATGTGTTTTTCGGCAGAGGTCTGGGCTGGGTTCAGAGAGTTCGAGCGTGAGTTCGGCGCAGTGCTCAGCATCAGGCGCTATGCCGACCTGTTCTGGGAGCTGGGCAGGGACGGCACCTGGCACAAGATTCCGAAGGCGATGCGTGCCGCCTTTGCACACCCGCGCAACGAAGAGGAGATGGAACTGGCAAAGCTGGTCGCGGACGGCGACCGCGCGCGAGTAGCAGCCCTGCAGCAGGAGATCGCCGAGCAGAGCGAGCGGCTCGCCGATGCCGAGAAAATCCTGTCGTCACCAAAGCCGACGAAGAAGGCAGCCAACGATCAACGGATCGCAACGAAGAAGGTCAAAGCTGCACAGCGCGGCCTCGCCGATTTGCAGCGAAAAGAGCCGGTCCCTGCCGATTCCAGAATCTTTCCAGGACAGTACGCCACGGTGCTCATCACACACGAAGGTCAGCGCATCCTTGTGCCTATGCGGTACCAGTGCCGCCTGCCGGGTTGGACCGAAGCCATTGAAAGGAAATATCCCGGCTCGTACAACGCCAGGAGAGATCGACTGAAGGAATCGTGGAGCAAGCTGTTTGGCTACCACCACGGCGTCATTGTTGCCGAGGCGCTATTTGAAAACGTCTGGCGCCATGCGGCCGAGCAGCGCGAGCTGGCACCCGGCGAGGAGCCAGAGAACGTGGTGATCGAATTCAAGCCGGTACCACGACAGAGCATGCTCATCGCGTGCCTCTGGTCCTTCTGCAAGGGCAGGGATGGTGAGCCGGATCTCTATTCGTTCGCGGCAATCACCGACGAACCCCCACCGGAAGTGATCGAGGCTGGGCACGACAGATTCGTGGTCCAGATAAAGCCGGAGAACCTCGATGCATGGCTCGACCCCGACCCGAACAACCTGGATGCGATGTACGCCATCTTGGACGATCGGCCGCGACCTTACTACGCATCCCGCATGGCAGCGTAGTAGCGACGCTGCGACCCCGCGGTACAACCAACGTCACGCCAGGTGCAATTCGGTCGTCATGGGTTCGAACAGAAGATTCAAGGCTTGGGCAAGCCAGCGAGCAACGGCTTCGTGATTTGCCATCGGCCGTGGCGTAGACCGATCCAGGTGTTTGGCGATGCCACGCGCGGGGCACTGCTGGTAACAGACCAGCTTAATGTCGGCTCGCGGCACGTCTAGGTAGATCTTGATCGCACCTCGGTGCCACGTCATGTCGTCGACGCCGATCCCACTGACATAGAGTGTCACCCAGTTTGCGCCAGCGCTTGAAATGCAGCGCAAAGCGTCCTCTCGATCGAACTCCACGACGTATCCCGCCGGCTTCTTTAACTGAAGCACTAGAACACTCGCCACCTGGTCCATGACATCGGACGCGATGTCGACGTCCGTTCGACCAAGGTCGTCGCTCGTCCACCCTGGTTGACCGGCCAGTCGCGGATAACTGGAACCATAGTCGGCCGACGTGTTGCGGCCCGAAAATCCATTTGAAACACCCATGTCCACACCAGCCCCCTGGTTTGTGTAATCTCAATGTAGCATTGTAGAGAGTCAATCTGTAAAAAATGGCGCCGAAACGCCATTCGCTCGTAGAACCGATTTAAGCGTGCTGCCTGATACCCAAGGACTTCAGGCCGTGCGATGGTGCGATGACGCGACCAGAAATGGACTCGTACCGCTGCACAAAATCCTCGAGTACGGACTCAGTCAGCTCCATCAGCGAGTTTCCCTCGATGGCCGCCACGACCTTGAGCTTTTCATGCAGCACTCGTGAAACACGAATGGTGGTCTGGTCCGCGACCGGCACCACAGCCTTGGTATTTCGACCAACATCAACGGCGGATTTGTGAGTATTCATTGTTAGCCTTGGCCTTTGATCAGTAGCGATTCGTCAGTCATCTCAAACAGGTTTCCAATGGCAATCTGGAACATGCGTCGAATGGCATCCAGTGCCGCGAGTACCCCATCTGGCGATGAACCGTCGTTTCGGTTCGAGATCGCCACCCGCCATAGTCCTAATTGCGGAAGAGAGCCAACCACTAGCTGATAGGCGACCGCCACATCCTGAGTAGACGCAATAGTCACCGCGCCGCTCCATTCGACAGGCACTTCGTGGCCAGCACCAAGATCACCGATTCGAGCCAGAAATTCACACCTCACAGCATCAAGAACCTTGAACACGTTGGCTGCGTTGCACCCATCCCGACGAACGCCGATGGCATGCAGCCATAGGGCCTTTCTCGGAAGGAACTCCAGCGCAACTAAGTAGGCGGCCTTCAGGTCCACATGCGACGCTGGCGATTGAATGTGTGATGACATCGACGGTAGCGACAAGTAAGTTGGGAATTGGCTGCTCTACATCTAGCAATGTAGAGAGTTAAAGGTGAGAATACAAGCTCCACAAACACAATTCAACCATGCTGCTCCTGGGCCTCACCCTTCTTCTACTCGCCGCCTGTATTGGCTTCTTCGTGCTGGCGCGGCGTCTCCGCGATCGTGGGCACCTGGCCCAAGGCGCGCAATCACTTGCCCGTGAGGCTGAAAACAGCAAGCGACAGCTTGTGAAGCACCTCGGCCATGAAATTCGCAACCCCTTGAACGCCATCCTTGGAATCACCGAAGGAATTCTTGGCGACAGAGGTCTGACGCTGAGCCACCAACAGGATGTATTGGTTCTTCGCAGCGCCGCGCATCAGCTCTTGATGGTCGCGACGAATCTCATCACCCTTCACGCCGAGGATGAGGCGACTTGGGCGCCACAGACCGGGATCGTAGCGATATCCGACTTGATTGACGAGTTGCGGGAAACGGTGGGCCCGATTCTGATCGAGAAGCGCATTAAATTGGAGGTGCTTACGGAAGTGGGCTCCCCAAGCCAAGTGGAGGCCGATCCGCAGATCCTGCGGCAAATACTGGCAAATGTCCTGACCCATTCCATCGGATTGACCACCGTCGGGGCGGTCACCATCAATGTCCTTGCAGACGAATCACAGGGCGTCACTTCGAAGGAACGGCTCCGGATCTCGATCTCGGACACGGGTGTAACGCTCGGGCTGGTTGAGAGTGAGAGAATCTTTGAACCGTATGGCACCGAAGGCACACTTCAGAGCGTGGCGGCGTCCGGTACGGGATTGAGCTTGCACGTTGCGCGGAAACTCGCCCGACAGTTAAACGGTGACATTTCGTACCGAAGCCACCCGAACGGCGGGAGCATTTACGACATCGGACTGCCCGTACGGATACTGACGGTCAACACGGCAGATACGGTGCGCGAGCAAGGTGTCGTCGTTCGGTTCAACGACACGTACATTCGACACAGGGACGTCGTACGCCCTCAACGAATCCTCGTCACTGAGGACCAGGCCAGTAACCGACACCTTATTACGTCCATCCTTGAGAAGGGCGGCCACAACGTGATGGTAGCTACCAACGGCGAGGACGCGCTGAAACATCTCAACTCTTCCATCTTTGACGTCGCAATCATGGATCTGCGGCTGCCGGGTATGAGTGGTCTGGACGTCATTAAGCTCTCTCATGTTAGTGGTAAGCAGAAGCGTGACTTACCGTTCATCGCGCTCACAGGCGAAATAGGTGCCGATATTCGTCACGCATGCACCGCCGCGGGCGTGGCAGCCTTCCTGTCCAAGCCTGTTGTTCCTCAGCGGCTGCTGGAGACTGTGAAGATCGTGATTGAACGCAAGGCTCGCGTCGCCGACGAAGGAAGGCACGTGGAGCACCAGGGACCGGTCTTGGCGGGCCCGAACACCCCAGTGATGGACGGCATCACGCCGAGAGGCGTTGAGGACTTTCTGCACGACGTCTTCCGCTACTCACGCGAAATCGAAAACGCGCGGGCAGTTAGCGACTACGGCCAGATTCGCGTACTGCTCCGATCGCTTCGTGGCGCAGGCCACGTAGTCGGGGCGCAAATGCTCGTTGAGGTGTGCAGCCGGATGATCGCGCAGAAGGATTTGGAGATATGCGAATCCATACGTGCGGAACTGATGCCCGTGCTGACGCGCACACGAATTTCTTTGGCGGAGTTGCTTGCGCAGGCCAACGCCTGACTCGCTGAACTCGGGATGCGCAAAATTCCTAGGTCGTTCTGGAACCATCATGGCGCTGTCTCTTCTATAATCGCTCCGGCGAAAACTAGCTGTCTAGTCCCGACTGATTCTTTGTCTTCCTGACAAACAGCTCCGGCTGCTTGTCACGCCATGCTCGTATGGCTTGCATGGGTGTTTTGTGCCCGTGCGCACGTTGCGGCAGGTGTTCGTTGTAAA